>NZ_PDYG01000060.1 GCF_002735305.1 Agathobacter ruminis | reverse complement strand
ACCAGTGATTAGAGAATTTAAATGAAAGAATCAATTAAGTTTTCTAATGACTGATAAATAATCAGTCGAGGGTCGTATCCCTGCTTCGCAGGCACACGATTTCTGTAATATCACTCCTTACTTCGTAAGTCGAGATATTACTTGGCGGTATCCTTGCTACGCAAGCACACCGCATATTGTACCTTGAAAACTTCATACATGATAAGATTGATAATCAATTAATTGATGATCAAGA
>NZ_PDYG01000059.1 GCF_002735305.1 Agathobacter ruminis | reverse complement strand
ACTCAGTCGGAGCTTGTACCCCGACTGAGTATAGTTTGTCATAACCCCCACCTACGCTAACGCTTAGAGGTTGGGGATTTCTCCGACTGAGTTAAATATGATTCAGTTTTATGGGGAAATAATTTGATACCAAAAAGATAATTAAGAAAGTGAATAAATGGGCGATTGCCCAATTATATATGAAAACCATATTTCTTAATTGCATATAACATGCCTTGATATGTCATGTCATATCTATTTCCGATTATAGCATGAATTATTCTTAAAATCACTGCCATTTATTACAATCTTTTGATGATACTCTTAATCACCAGTGGGGCTTGCATACGAAGTGGGGTGATTCTGGACTCTTCGTATGCATTTTTCTCTTGATCATGCATACGAAGACTGCTTTTTCGGTGGTTTTCGTATGCACATTTCAAACTGCAGTGCATACGAGGACTGTTAATTCCGGGCTCTTCGTATGCATTTTTCTCTTTT
>NZ_PDYG01000058.1 GCF_002735305.1 Agathobacter ruminis | reverse complement strand
TTAAACGCTCCGCGAGGATGCGCACGGATTCGGACAGGAATTTGTCTGCTGAAGCAGACCAGAATCCGGCGCGCAAGACTCGCGAGCGAGTCTTGACATTTTGAGATATTGTATGTCGATTAGAGTCTTTATATGTATAGCGGCAGAAAACTCATACAAAGATTCCAATCCGATTGTATTTAGATGCAAGTCTGCACAAAAAGTGCATACAAAGCGAAAAAGGTTAATGAAGAAATTGACCATGTAGTATAAAAAACAAAATAATAGCAACAAGATGGATAATTCCTTACTGGCTGTAAGGGGGATTAACCATAAATATATTGTAGTAGAAGGGAGGATGAAATATCATGCTGGAGATAAAAAGAGAGCTGGAAAAACAGATAAAAAAATTAGAGGCTGCAATCCAAAAGGCGGAAAGTGATATCAAAAAATCGCCGGAAGGATCACTTAGAATTCAAAAGCGTGCAAAAACGGTGGCTTTTTATTGGGTGAAAAATGAAAAGGAAGATCAGCACCACGTGGGGAAATATATCAGGAAAGAGAACTGGCAAATGGTACCAATTCTTGCACAAAAGGGATATGCAGCAAAATTGATTCGTAAAATGCAGCTTCAGCTGGATCTGTTGAAACAGTTTGAGAAGCAATATAATCCGAATCTGATTATTCATGAATGGGAGCAATTGCCGGAGTTGAGGAAAAATTGGGTTCGACCTTATGAAATGACAGATGATGAATATGCGAAGCAGTGGATCGAAGAGCCATATGAACGAAAAACACAGCCGACAGGACCGATTCATACGACAACGAATGGGGAGACGGTGCGCTCGAAGTCGGAAGTGTTGATTGCGGAGAGACTTTGTCATTTTGGAGTTCCGTATAGATATGAGCAGCGGTATTATTTAAAGGGGATGGGAAATGTCCATCCTGATTTCACTTTACTCAATAAGAAAACAAGGAAAGTTTATATTTGGGAACACTTTGGGCGTGTTGATGATGCTGCTTATTGGGATTATAATATTCAAAAAATAGAATGTTATGTGACAAACGGGTATTATCCCGGCGAGTCATTGCTGATGACATTTGAATCATTGAATCATCCGATTACGACGCAAATCATTGATTCGATGATTAAGAGATATTTGCTGTAAATGTTATTAAGATGATACAAGGAGCACAGAATCATGGATAAAACACAAAAGGAAGAAGTAATGGAATATATGGAACGAACCTATTCTCCTTTGGTCGAGCGTCCATGGGCCAATGGGCCGGAAGATATCACTTTTAAAGAGAGGGAAACCATGAAATGGTTTGCGATTATCATTCGCGTAAAGCGTAAACATGTACAGGCTATCTGGAATATGAATCAGAATGCGGAATCTGAGCTACTCGACTGGGTTGATATCATTAATGTAAAAGCGGATGCTGATTTTATTGCGATGATTGCGCAGGTGCGAGGTTATATGGCCGGATATCATATGAATAAACAGAACTGGCTGACAATCGCTTTGGACGGGACTGTGGAGACAGAACAGATTTTGGATTGCATTGACGCGAGTTATCATAAGGTGGCAGACACGCCGACAAAGCGGATTTATGAGGCGGTGAAGCGGATTCCGAAGGGATGTGTGGCCACTTACGGTCAGGTGGCGGCGATGGCAGGTAATCCGAGAATGTCCAGAGCTGTCGGGAATGCGTTGCACAAAAATCCGGATCCGGCAAACATCCCATGTCATCGTGTTGTGAATGCGAAGGGGCAGCTTGCGAAGGAGTTTGTCTTTGGCGGCAAAAATGTCCAGGAGGAGCGACTGTTGGCAGAAAATGTGTGTGTTACAAATGGATGCGTGAACCTGAAAAAATACGGAATCAAAATTGAAAATGAAATAAAATAATATTTACCTGCTCCAAAATATGATAGAATGGATATGTAAATGATGGAAAGAAAGACTAACTATTAAAGAAAGTCAATAAAAATGTTTTAAAACAGAAATGTTTTGAATAAA
>NZ_PDYG01000057.1 GCF_002735305.1 Agathobacter ruminis | reverse complement strand
AGCATAGTCGAACCTATTGAAAAGGTAAAGAAAGACTATGACTAATACTAATAGTAGGGGGATTTTATGTTACGGTTATGAAGGACACTATTTACAAGATGAAATAAGTGTTTCCATATTTATCTCATATAATTTTGCAAGTTCACTGAGAAAAGAAAGGTTTGGCTCAGCTGTTCCTTTTTCCCATTTGTATAATGTCTGGCGACTGATTCCGAGTGTTTCTGCAACAAATTCCTGAGTATATCCTTTGTTTATTCGTGCATCTTTTAGAACTGTAGCCAGATTCTTTTTTACAATTTTTCGGTTAGTGCGAGACCCGGAAGAGTTTAGATACTTCCTAAATGCTTTTACAATCAGTACAATAATTAGAATGGTAATAGCAAGTGATAATAGTCCCAAAAGAAGCAGAACAAGGTCTGTTAACAGTTGGGAATCAAATTGAAAGAGTTTCGAATGATTCATATTAATTCCTCCCATAAAAAGATGCTTACATTTTAGCAAAATGCAAGAGGAAAAACCATAAACGAATATGTATAAAATTGTTTACACATGTAAATTTTAATATTGTTTTTTGGGGGAGTGTGTTAAAATCTAATTGTAATAGGAGTTTAAAAATAGGAGGAAAATTATGGGTGGAAGAAAAACTCAAATGATTTCTGTCGCAGTTGTGGCCTGTCTGGCAATTTTGATTTCTGCAATTATCATTGTTAAAAATCAAAAGGATGTACAGGTAAGCAGTTCAGATTCAAAGTATTGTCAAATCACCTCGGATCAGGTGGAACAGTTGACTGCTGATATGAGCAGGGAAGAGGTCCTGAATGCTTTGGGAGAGACCAAGGATATTGGCTCCGGCAGATATATTTATGTGTACGAGGTGGATCAGAAATATTTACTAAAAATCGGATTTGATGGAGACGATGCGAATTTAAACCTTGATGGGGATGCATTGTTGGAACAATTGGAAGAACTGTAAGAAAAATAAATAATATTATAAAAGGTCGTGCTTGTGTACCGACCCCCAAAAGTTAGACCAAAAATCTAACGATTGGAGGTCGGTATTTTTATGTCTAAATATTCCTTTGAATTTAAGAAGGAAGTCGTTATGTCTTACCTTAATGGAAAAGGTGGTTATACCTATCTTGCACAACAATATGGTATTTCTAGCAAGACGAGAATTCAAGAATGGGTTGCTATGTATAATAAATTTGGTGATGAAGGGTTATTACGTTCTCGTAAGCAAGAAAAATACTCTTTTGAAAAGAAGCTTTCTGTAGTAGAGTTATATCTATCAAGTGAAATTTCGTATCAAGATTTAGCTCTGCAAGAAGGAATTACTAATCCAAGTATGATTACAAACTGGGTGAGTCGCTTTCGAGCAGCTGGTCCTGATGCCCTAAGACCACGCAAGAAGGGACGAAAGAAAACATTGAAAATAACTGATGGCAATACACAAAACAAACCAGTTGAAGAATCTTCTGTTGATACAAGTGCAGAACATGTAAAAGAGCTAGAAGATGAACTTCTTAAATTGAGAATTGAGAATGCCTTTTTAAAAGAACTGAGGAGGCTGCGTTTAGAGGACGAGGCAAAAATGAGAGAACGGCACTCGTCATCAACAGTCTCCGACGAGAATTCAAACTAAAAGACCTTCTCTCTTATACAGGCATGCCTAAAGCAACATATATGTATTGGCAAAAACGATTTGATAGAGAAAATCCTGACAAAGAACTTGAAGAAAAAATCCAAGAAATCCGTAAGAATAATAAGGATTACGGATATCGTAGAATACATAGAGAGCTTCATAATCAGGGATATCTCATCAACAAAAAGAAGGTTCAACGAATAGTTCAAAAACTTGGCTTGCAGGTGACATCCTACACACGCAAAAGTAGGAAATATAGTTCGTATAAGGGCAGGATTGGTACCGTTGCACCCAACAGAATTCGCAGACGCTTTAATACGCACATACCCCATCAAAAAATCACAACGGATACAACTGAATTTAAGTATTATGAAGTTGATGTCAAAGGACATATGACAATGCATAAGCTGTATCTAGATCCATTTATGGATATGTGTAATGGAGAAATACTAAGTTACGGCATCGATAAGAAACCTTCAGCAAAGAATGTAATGAATGCCTTGGATAAAGCTATTGAAATCACTTCAGACTGCCCTTATAGACGAACATTCCATTCTGACCAGGGGTGGGCTTACCAGATGAAGGCGTACTCTCACAGGCTAAAAGAAGAACGAATATTTCAAAGCATGTCTCGAAAGGGTAACTGTCTAGATAATTCCGTAATGGAGAATTTCTTCGGTCTGCTTAAGCAAGAGATATACTATGGCGTTATTTACTATAGCTATGAGGAATTAAAAGCGGAAATAGAACGATTTATAAAGTATTATAATGAACAACGAATAAAAGAAAAGTTAGGATGGATGAGTCCTGTTCAATATAGGCTCCATCTTTTAGCTGCATAAAGAAAACGAGACGACCGAAGTCGTCTCGTAAAAAGTCTAACTTTGAGGGGTCAGCTCACTTGCACGACCTTTTTTAGTGAATGACAGTATTTCATTTGGATTGAGCAGTTAGAATCTGCTCAACCTGCTCCATAAAGGTTGCAATGGCCGGATTGTAATTATTTCGGCACCATGCGAAGGTAAGCGTATGATTTTTGGCTTCATCAGAGTCGATAGGTATGATATTCACGTTTGGATTCACCCATTCATTTGTGACATTGGAGGTGATGCAGACCGCATCTCCCGTTTCGACCCAGAGCATGATATCGCTCATAGAATCCACAAACTTAATCGGTGGATGAATGCCGGCATGATCCAGCAACGCATTCAAATACCGTGCTCCTTCGGGACAAATGCTTTGATTCAATTGAATAAAAAGTTCATCTTTTAAATCCGCCAGGCATAAATCGGGTTTTGTAGCCAAGGGATGTTGCTTATTTAGCATAATGCAGGAGTCGAAGGTTCCCACGTCTGTGGTAATTAAATTTGGTTGATCAAAGAGGGAGAACCCGTAGGTGAGGATCAAATCTGCGGAGCCGTCATACAAATCGGCAATGAGTTCTCCCAAGGATCTTCTTCTGAGATTCAGATTCAGTGTGGAGTCGGAAGATTGTACATTGCGCAGCAACTCCGGAAAGTGTTTGGAAATGTCATAGACATCGAGGATTTCCACATTCAGACTTCCACGATAGCCTTTGCTGGCATTGTAGGCTTCTGCGACAGCCTGATTATATTGTTCCATCAGCTTTCGGAATTTTTGAAAAAGCACCGCTCCGCCGGGAGTAAGCGTGACGCTGCGGTTTTTGCGCACAAACAGCTGGAAACCCAGTTCCTCTTCCATGGACTGTATCTGGCGACTTAAATTAGGCTGTGTGATGAAAAGACATTTTGCCGCTTCGGTATAATTTAACGATTCTGATAATGTCAAAAAGTATCTGATTTGATTTAGTGTCATTGTAACCTCCGGATTTGGATACATTTATGTAATAAACGACAATCTAATATTACTAAAAGTAATAGATGCATGCAATAATAGAATGTATCGGAATACGTACAAATCTATTCATTTTTTTGACCGGATGTTAAAATTAATTCATGAGAGTCAGGTTTATCATGCTCGTTTTCTGCCTGACGAAATCGGTATACAGACATGAATATAGGTGTCTGATTGTGCGTGTTTTGAGAGAGAACCAATAGGAGGAAAATGAATGAAGGTATTAGGTATTTGTGCCGGTAGGAAAAACGGCAACAGCGAAATTCTTGTAAAGGAAGCACTTCTTGCATGCCAGGAAGCTGGAGCTGAAGTAAAGATGATCAATTTGTTTGATTATCATATCGAGCATTGTACCGGATGTGAAGGTTGTACCATGCAGATGGGAAATGTTCAGATGGGAAAACAGGACAAGTACAACGGATGTGTTCTTAAGGATAAGGACGATATGGACAAGATCGTGAATGAGATGCAGACCTGCAACGGTATCATTGTTGGTGTACCGACCTACGATTTGACCCCAAGTTCGTTATATTTGAAATTTGCACAAAGATTTTTGGCATATGAATTGTCATTCCGTCTTGAAATCGGAGATGTCAAAGAGGACCCACATACGGTTGCTGGTGTCATTTCTGTCGGCGGTTCCTGCCATGATTGGCAGACACTTGCGCTTGAGGGAATTGGTGCAACCATGTTCACACAGTCTGTACAGGTTGTAGATGCATATCTTTCTACCAGAAACGGCCGTCCGGGAAATGTATTATTAAGAGATGAGCAGATTGCGCGTGCACATCAGGTTGGAGAGCACGTGATTCAGGCAATCAACACACCGGTTGAAGAACGCGGCTGGCTGGGAGATCCGGATCAGGGACTTTGCCCGAACTGCCACAGCGGTTTGATCTTCCGTGGAGAACCACATTGGGATGGCATTCAGTGGCCTTTCGAGTGTGCAGTTTGCGGCGCAGGCGGAGACCTGGTGAGAGGCGAAGACGGAAAGGTGAAGTTCGTTCTTGCTGAAAACGGACTGATTCGTGACAGAAACAAGAATTCAGCGCGTGCTGAACATTTGAACGAAATCATTAAGACACGAATCGAATTCTTTGAGAATCAGGCAACAGTCCAGGAAAAATACAAGAAGTACAAGGAACTCACATTCCCTGCAATCTAATAAGCAAAAATAAAGGGTTGTCATATGACAACCCTTTATTATCTAGCCATAGACTCCATAATTTCACCGATATACATCGTATGAAAATTATCTTTGTGATCCGGCGCTTTATCGCCGTACCATCTTGGTATTAATGTATTATCATCAAAAGTTTCCCGATTGATTGGAATGGTTGCCATCTTATGACAAATCAGTACAAAATTAGCCTCATCCACATATGGTGTATTCAACTTGAATGCCGGAGTCAGACCGGCTTTTTCGAATTTGTCTTCGTCTTTGCCCGAATGGGAGCCACAATAATTCAAGGCATCACGATAGGAGTCGTCAACAAAGGAAACGGAAAACAGTTCGCCCTGATCCAAAAGGGTCTTGGTATGGCGTGATTCACGCACAAAAATGAAACATACTTTTTTGCCCCACATAATGCCCATGCCACCCCATGACACAGTCATCGTATTATAATTCTCTTTGTTTCCCGCAGAAACAAGTCCCCAATCTTTTCCAATCTTCACGAAAGGATTTATTTCAATCTCATCCAAAGAAAACGGTTGAAATGTGTGCAATGCCATCTGGTTACCTCCTCATTCTTTTCTTGTCCCTATTATAGCAAAAAAGTACTAGACCACACAAGCTATTTGTTTTATTTTCACAGCCTGTATTGTTTTATACATCCTCGCCCCATAACCCCGGCAACCCATTCACAATTTTGCGAATATTTTAGGTTTTCAATATGTAAAAAGCGAGCATCACACATGTGTCTTTTGATGAATGAACCATTTTGAAAAAGGTTTATGAAGTG
>NZ_PDYG01000056.1 GCF_002735305.1 Agathobacter ruminis | reverse complement strand
CAATGGTTAGGCATTAAAGTTTGTAAGAGATGTGAATGTATGAAGTTTTGAAGGTATAATCCTTTAAGTTGGCCTAGTGGCTCAGTTGGTTAGAGCGCCGCCCTGTCACGGCGGAGGTCACGGGTTCGAGTCCCGTCTGGGTCGTTTGAATGAAAATGTTCTGGGATCTTAGCTCAGCTGGGAGAGCATCTGCCTTACAAGCAGAGGGTCACAGGTTCGAGCCCTGTAGGTCCCATTTACACAATTTAGTGTATGCCGGCGTGGCGGAATTGGCAGACGCGCAGGACTTAAAATCCTGTGGTAGCGATATCGTACCGGTTCGACCCCGGTCGCCGGCATTGTCGCAAGACAGGTTAAAATAAATATGTGTGTGTAGCTCAGCTGGATAGAGCACTTGGCTACGGACCAAGGTGTCGGGGGTTCGAATCCTCTCACGCACGTTAATTGCAAGAAAAAGCAGGACAGTAAATGTCCTGCTTTTTTCTTGCAACGAACCTCCGGTTCGGATTCGAACGGGTTCGATCTCAGGGCGTTGCAAGCAAGCCCTTCGGTCGGTTCAGCGGGAAAAAGGTCCACCGGACCTTTTTCTACTTCCGCTTCACCCTCTCACGCACGGGTATCGGTTCGGATTCGAATAGGTTCGATCTCGCCTGCCGGTCTACGTTCCACTCCGGTCGTGCCAAAACCGACATCCGCCGGATGTCGGTTTTGGCACGGTCGTTGCTGCTGCTTCGCAGCGTCGTCCACAGGACGACCGCAACCTCTCACGCACTAGCGACCGCGGATGATTCGAACGGGTTCGATCTCAGGACATTGAAAGCAAGCCCTTCGGTCGGTTCAGCGGGAAAAAGGTCCACCGGACCTTTTTCTACTTCCGCTTTACCCTCTCACGCACGTTATTACATGAAAAAGCATCCACAAAGTGGATGCTTTTTCATGATAAAAGATTGCTATTTCAATAAAAAAGGGTATCGTTAAATTTCGTAACGTCAGTTTATTGTGAATTATACGCACTTAAATCTTGGCACTTTTGGAACACTTTTTTGAATTTCTCAACGACTTCTTTATTTGTGCTGAGAAGAAGGACGCATGAACTGTCCCATGGCACGATTTCCATCGTTGCAAGAGGATGCTGAATGGAGGGAGGATTTTTCCAAAAGCCTTCATATCCATTTGACTCCGGAAGCGGATATTTCAGAATCTCATCAAGCGGAATACTTTTTTCAAATCCGGAAAGGACACCCCAAATCCATTGAGAATCGTCTTCCGAAATAATTTTTGTAAGTTCTTCTCCGGATAGAAAGTAGTAATCTGGTGCAGAAATCGCTATCGGCTTTCCGTCTTCGTGCTTCCAATGCACACTCGTATTGAGTGCATCTAATCTGCTGTTATGGGCAACGATTTCGGTATCTGTAATCAGCCAATTGTACTCAACCTGCCTGTTTTCAATAGCGTCGAGAACAGATTTGAGATAGGTATAATAGCGGCAGCTCTCCTTGTCAATTACACCATAAACCATGCGCTCTCCTCCGATCGTAATCTTTCTTAAAATGATAACAGAAAAGCAATAGGATTGCTATTGTTAAAATAGCAATCCTATTCTGTTAGATCGATCGCAGATGAAATGAGATTGCAGAAGAGGCAAAAAGACATCAGGATTTTGCAAATGTGGTTGCAACTTATCAAAGACATAAGTTAATAAAAAAATAAGGCAAAGGATAACCAATCAATATTGATTGGTTATTCTTATTTATGGATGAAATTCCACGAATTATCTATTTTTCATAGATATAGTTGGTCTCCATAAAAAAATGGAGCAAGCATAAGCCTGCTCCATTGTGATTACAAATTTTCGCGCTTATAGGGGCGAAATCCTAATAACATCGTTCACCTTTAATGGAAGTGAGACTCCAATAGATGTGTAATCGCATCTTTTCTAGGCTAATTATAACAAGATAGTGGAAATTGGCAATGTTTAGTTGGATTTACTGGTGTCTTCAATCTGATAAAATGTCGCATGAGCATTACGCGGTCATCCTCCATATCTTTTTGTCAGGCTCATAATAGAGTCGAATGAGTTTGAGCTGGCCGAGGAGGATAATTTTGCATACAAAAATAAGGGTGCAATCGGTGATATAAACGCCGTCTGCAGTGGTATGTGTGCCTTGATGTGTGAGCAGCTGGTATTCGTGGATTTTATGGATTTGATAGATGCCGTCTTCGTCCAGCAGGCGGATTCGTAGCGGGATCAGTTCCCCGTCTCGGGTGTGCTGGCAGATGACATCGACAGCGATTGGCTGCATGACATGTCCTCCTTTCTGTGTACAAGTATTATAGAACGGATGTTCGAGAAAGTAAAGCAAAACTTTCGCTCTTTACGCATCCCTTTCACTGTTTCTCTCCTATCACTCGTCTCTGCTCCCAATCCTATTTAGTCTCCCTCCGTCCATGCGCTGCCTCCCCTGCCTTCACACGATAGGCGAGGAGGCTTAGATTCTCCAAAGCCGTACGCGCTGCTTCAAGAGGCTGTCCTTTCACCGATTTTGCACTTCGACAAACTGTCTTTTCCACGCAAACATATTGGATACGATTGTATCTCTTTCCTGGGCCATATAGACCGGTAGAGGAACATCGTTGGAAGTGCGCTTAGTAAAACAGAAGCCGATTTTGCGACGCGCTCGATACGAACCGCCACGGATGGCGGTGAGAGTCGATGGCGTCCCGGATGGACGCTCTGAGACGGTGTCGAGCGCTCAAAACCGGCTTCGTCGTTTTACTTAGCAAGCGGACTGTGTTCCGAACCGGTCTATATGGCCCAGGAAAGGACTACAAATGATTGGATGTTTGCGTGGAAAAGACTGTGCCGGAGAAGTGCAAAAAGTTGAAAGAACAGCTTCATTCAAAGAAGCAGCGTGTGGCTTTGCTGAGAATCTTGCCTCCAAATGCCCTGTGAGAAGGCAGGGGGAGGCAGCATACGGGCGGAGAGAGAGAAGAGGATGCGGAGTGAGTGAGGACTGTGAATGGGGGCGAAAGTTTGGTATAATAGAGGGCGTTAGAGAATTGGAAGCAAAGAGACGGAAGATATATGGATATCAGAGAGAGACAGTTTTTGGAAAAAGAAATCCCGCATTTTCAGCGCGAGATTAAGAATTTGTATCGCAAATTTGACCGGGAATTCGGCTTGCATGGAGCGGAGGTTCCGATTAAGTTTTCGTTTGAAGAAAATGTACTTGGATCTTATTCTCCGAAAAGCGAAATGACGCAGGAGCATTTTACATTTTCTTTGTATTTTATCAGTTTCATGAATAAGGATCCGATGCATCATTTGGACAAAATTGATTTGTATGCACATGAGTATGCGCATTATATGCAATACCATTATGAGATTCCGCAGAAACACCTGTGGCAGCCGGGCAAGCACGGCAGTGCATGGAAATATTGCTGTTCGCTGGTGGGTGCGGCGCCGACTGAGTTTTACCGGATTGGAGAGGGGCTGAAGAAGCATGATTATGAGAAGGCACTCTACAATCCGCATGCGGACAAAAATTATGTGCTCAAGGACAGACGCTCACAGGAGCAGATGTATGAGGACAAGCGCAGGCGTGTGATACAATATGCAGTCGGGGAAGAAATCGAACACCCGAAATACGGCAAAGGAATCATTGAGGAAATCAAACCGTATGATCGCGGTGTTCATTTGAACATCCGGTTCAAAGATGAAAGCAAACTGATTGATCAGGCGTGGCTTGCACGCACACGATACAAGAAGCGGACATAGCAAAAAGACCGGGAATGGGCATAAAAACGGACATGGAAAAAATCAGAAGAGGATAGTAGAAGGGAGAAGAAATAAAATGGAACATAATCAGTCGAAAAAAAGAGGAATCCTGTTGGCGCTGTATGCGGTTCTGGCAGTGGTCTGCGTTGCTTACGGACTTATGGTACGGGCCTTGGGCAGCGGAACAGGATTTTTTATTGTATGGATAGGAATCGGAATTGTTTTTGCATTTTTTGCAATTGCGGTCCGCATTTGTCTGTGGCAGAAATTGCCGGCGGCCGTCAAGGGGATCTTTCTTGCGATGGTTGCAGTCTTTGTCTGTATTATGGTGGTGGTGGAAGGCTTTGTGATTTCCCATCTGAACGATAAGGGGCAGGAAGGGCTGGATTATATCATTGTGCTTGGGGCACAGGTTTCGGACAGTGGACCAAGCCCGATTCTGCGATACCGCCTGGATGCGGCAATCAAATATTTGGAGGACAATCCGGATACGGTATGCATTGTCTCCGGCGGACAGGGAAAGAATGAGCCGATGCCGGAGGCTTATGTGATGGGAGATTATCTGCGGGAGCGCGGGATCTCGGATGCGCGGATTCTGGAGGAACCGGATTCGAAGACCACGGAGCAGAATGTCTCTAACAGCATGAGAATGATCAGACCGAACAGTTCCGTTGGACTGGTGACCAATGATTTTCACGTGTTCCGTGCGCTGCAGACGGCAAAGAAAAAAGGACTGACCAATGTGACCGGAATCGCAGCATATTCTCCGGCAACCTATTTGCCTAACAATCTGTTGCGCGAATTCTTCGGAGAAATCAAATTCTTATTATTCTAGGAACAGGATTGCGAAAAAGGGATGGAGCAGGAAAAGAAACGCTTTTGCAAAAAATGCCTGATGCGAGAAATGGCAGAGGCAGATGCGGCGATGATAGAAAAATACAAAGAAGCGATTCGGATGGAAGACCGCGTAGACACGCCGGTTTACGAAAGGCGTCTGGCAGAGTGCAAGAATTGTGAAAAACTCAATGCGGGAACCTGCATGGCATGTGGATGCTATGTGGAATTGCGCGCCCTCAGTCCGGTGAGCAAATGTCCGGATAAACATTGGTAGGTTTCGCAATTATTCAAAAGGATAGAGCAAGAAATATATATCTTTTCAATGAGCTTGTTGGTAAAAATGAATTAGAAAAACAGAAGGGGGATCTAATTTTTTATTATGGCAAAATTAGTTATCAATGATGCGAAAGAACTGAGCACAATTGCACCGGAAATTTACGGACATTTTTCGGAGCATCTGGGCCGCTGTATTTATGAAGGTTTATATGTGGGGGAGCATTCGGATATTCCGAATACAAACGGAATGCGTACGGATGTGGTTGAGGCTTTGAAGGCAATCAACATTCCGGTATTGCGCTGGCCGGGAGGATGCTTCGCGGATGAATATCATTGGAGAGACGGTATCGGCGACAAGGCAACCCGCAAGAAGATGATCAATACCCACTGGGGCGGGGTAGTGGAAGACAACAGCTTTGGAACCCATGAATTTATGGAACTGTGTCGCCAACTTGGATGCAAGACTTATGTCAATGGCAATCTGGGCAGCGGAACGGTGCAGGAGATGAGCGAATGGGTAGAATATATGACCTTTGAAGGGGTTTCTCCGATGGCCGACCTGCGCAAGGCAAACGGACATGAGGCACCGTGGAAAGTGGATTATTTCGGCGTGGGAAATGAGAACTGGGGCTGCGGCGGCAATATGACACCGGATTATTATGCGAATGAATATCGCAGATATCAGACTTATGTGCGCAATTATAACGCAGACCAGCCAATCAAAAAGATTTGTTGCGGACCGAATGTCGATGATTATCATTGGACAGAGCGTGTCATGAAAACCTGTTTTGAGCATACACCGGCAGAACATCATGGATTTATGGATCTGATTTCATTGCACCATTATGTATTTCCGGAAGGATGGGATATCAAGGGCAGTGCGACCGATTTCAATGAAGAGGGATGGTACAAGACCATGAGCAAAGCGCTCTTTATGGATACCCTGATTCGCCGTCACAGCGCCATCATCGACCAGTATGATCCGGACAAAAAAGTCGGATTGGCTGTGGATGAGTGGGGCACATGGTATACCGTGGAGCCGGGAACCAATCCGGGATTTTTGTATCAGCAAAATACATTGCGCGATGCGCTCGTGGCAGGTGTTACCCTGAATATTTTCAACAAACATTCCGACCGTGTGCGTCTGGCCTGCATCGCACAGCTTGTCAATGTGCTGCAGTCGGTAATTTTGACAGAAGGCGAGCAAATGATCAAGACACCAACCTATCATGTGTTCCATATGTATCGCCATCATCAGGGCGCGCAACTGCTTGCATCTGAGTTGAGCGATGTGTCAGAGATCGGAGTGGATGAATGGAAGGTTCCTGCTGTCAACGAATCTGTTTCGCGCAAAGACGGAATCATTACGATTACATTAAACAATCTTTCTGCGACAGAGGAGAACAGACTGGAAATCACCTTGACCGAAAAGAACGCATATGAGCTTGTGGAAGCCAATATTGTAACCGCAGATGATGTTCATACCCATAATACTTTTGAGGCGCCGGAAAACCTCACAGAGACAAAATTTACGGCATTGCAGATAAATGGAAATCATCTGACCGTGACACTTCCGGCAGCATCTGTTGTCGAGATTCGAATCAAATAAAAAACGGAAAGGACCGACAGTCTGCGGTCCTTTTTTGATGCGGATTTCGGTAAGATGCGGCAGAGTTTACGGGATGCGGAAATTGTGTTACAATATGGGCTCAAACAGGAGGAAGAAGAATGGGAATTGTAGTTGTTGGAGCAGTATTTGTAGACATAAAGGGATATCCGGATACAAAATTTATTCCGGGAGGACGCAATGTCGGACGTGTCCTGCAGGTGCATGGAGGTGTATGTAGAAATGTGGCGGAGGACATTGCAAATATCGAGCTGAAACCGACCTTTGTCAGTGTCGTGGATCACACGGGTATTTCGGATGATGTACTCAGCAAATTAAAAAGACACAAGATCGATACAACCTATGTGCGCAGGACAGAGAATGGACTTGGCACCTGGCTGGCGGTCTTTGATAATGGCGGAGATGTCGTGGCATCGGTATCCAAACGGCCGGATCTGAGTGAAATCGGCAGGATATTTGAAGAACATGGCGACGAGATTGTGCGGGATGCGGATAGCATTGTCGTGGAAATTGACATGGAAGCATCAATTTTGAAGACGATTTTTCAGCTGGCAGAGAAATATCAAAAAAAGGTATATGCAATCGTATCCAATATGTCGATTGCAGTGGAGCGCAGGGACTTGTTGAAAAAGACAGATTGCGTGGTGTGCAATCTCGAGGAGTCGGGCATTTTGTTTTCGGAGGATTACAGCGAGAAAATGCCGGAAGAAATGGCAGAGATTCTGACCAGAAAGCTCTTGCTCTCACAGATTCCGAAGATGATTGTGACAATGGGAGAAAGAGGCGCTGTATGGGCTGACGGTGAGGGAAATCATGGCATTTGCCCACCGCAAAAAGTAACTGTGGTAGATACGACCGGATGCGGAGATGCATTCTTTGCAGGTGTGGCTGTCGGTCTGACCTATGGCAAGGATCTGGCGGAGTCTTGCACCATCGGTACACGACTCGCATCATCCGTGATCGCAACCAAAGAAAATGTTTGCCCGCGTTTCCTTCCGGAGGAGTTTTCACTCGCTTTAGACGGCGGACTTTCCCGATAAATCTTGAAATTATGCGGGATTGTGCTATGATTAGAAGTTGTGAGAACAAGAGATAGGAGTAGCACAATGTACGAAGAAATCAAGAAACAGGCAGAAGCTGTTACGAGAGAAATCTGCGAAAAAGCAAATTTAAAAAAAGGACAGATTCTGGTGGTGGGATGTTCCTCATCAGAAGTCTGCGGAGATAAAATCGGAAGCAATTCCAATCTGGAAGTGGCACAGGCAGTCTTTGGCGGCATTTATGAAGTGACATGCGAAAAGGGCATTTATTTGGCTGCACAGTGCTGTGAACATCTGAACCGTGCAATTATTATCGAGCAGGAAGCGGTTCCGTTTGCGGAAATTGTCAATGTGGTACCACAGCCAAAGGCCGGTGGATCATTCGGCACAACTGCATACAAGACATTTGCACATCCTGTTGCAGTAGAGGAAATCAAAGCGGATGCGGGCATTGATATCGGTGATACCCTGATTGGAATGCATCTGAAAAAAGTTGCGGTTCCGGTTCGTCTGGAGCATCATGAGATCGGAAGTGCACATATTGTGGCAGCAAGAGTCCGCCCGAAATACATCGGCGGAGAGCGTGCGCATTACGATACAACATTGGAATAGACAAAGATACCGGTGACAGAGATGAAATGGATTCTGGCAGCGCTTATTGTTTTGGTATATTGCTATCTACTGGTCGCTCCGCTGCTGCGGCGCAAGGCAATTCCAAAGGAATTACAAAAGAAAAAGGATCTGGATGGGGAATGCAATTTGCGCATACGCATCCTAAAGGACGCAGAGGAATCATTTGCGGAATATCTGCGCCTGATTGATCATGCGCGGACGAGCATCCATATTGTTGCGAGTACATTTGAGGACAACAATGTCGGCAATGTGATGCTGGCTGCACTCTATACTGCAGCAACCAAGGGGATTCATGTGCGCATTCTGTTGGATGCGAAGCATATCCGTCTGAGTAGAAGCGGGAAACAGTATATTCAATGTCTGCTTTCCATGTCAAATGTAACAATCTGTGACTATGCACGATTTCATATATGGGCGCCATGGAGGCTGTTTGACTGCCTACACATGGACTTTCTGGTCGCGGATGGTCAGATTGCGGTATTCGAGCAACACGCTCTGCTTGTTCAGATGGACGAACAGGGCAATCCCGCAGAGACAGGGACGGTATCACATCTGGAGGACTGTTTTGAGGCGCTGATGGCGCATCATAAGACTGCAAAGCACCACATCTGTACCCTTGCCAATCGTGCAAAAACAGAACATGCCAAAGCGCATCTGGATCGTCTGTATCAGCATGTCGGACGGCGTAATGTCAGTTGGTTTGCAACGGAGGATTATGCAGAAGTTACCGAACCTGTCGCGGCGGCAGCAGTGTTGTACAATCCGGCATTGTTCTATCAGGTTACGGAATGGATGCGTCAGTCAGAGGAACAGGCCCGAATTCAGACGGCGGATATCAAATTGGATTTGTATATGACGAATCGTCTGATGCAATTGTGTAATTACGGAAAAGGCGCAATCCTGCAGATCAATGCTCCGTTACAGGGGCGGATGATTGAAAAAATAAAAAGAACCGGCGCGACCATAGAGGAGGCACCGGACGATGATTACGGAATGGAGAAGGGAAGCACATTCTCGATTGGAAATACAATCTTTGGACTAGGCTCCATGTCATGGGAAAAGCGCTGCGCCTATGTCAATTCCGAGATATATTTGATTTATAAGATGTCAGCATCGATTTCCATGCCAAACGGGACATCGGGTTTGACGGATTCCCCGTGAAAATCGGATCCACAACTGCATAACAAATGATTTTGAATGGCCAGGCGTCTGTAAAAGGCGACCTGGTTTTTTGTATGTTTAAAATAATACACTTCCAACCCGTCAAGCCCCGCTTCACACAACTCGACAATCAGACTTTCCTGCCATCGTTTTCCCATTTTTAAAAGCCCGGGATGCGCCAGAAATGCCTTGCCTCCCGCACTGTGAATGAGTGAGATGGCCTCCTGAGGAGTCGGTTTCTTACGGTCTGTGGCAGCATGAAAAGCGGGCGTGTTCAAATACCGGTCAAAAGCTTCCTGCCGTGTCCGGACAAAGCCGTTTTGCTGCAGATATTGTGCAAAATGCGGGCGCCCAAGCGAACCGTCATTCTTTTCCGGCAGATCATTTCGCGTGATGGGGATGCCCAGACTGTTCAAATAATCAATGATTCTTTGACCGCGGCTCAGGCGGCTTTTTTTATATTCTTCGCAGGCTTGTATCAGCGCAGGCGTTGTTTCGTCAATCCGGAGTCCGAGGATATGAATCTCTTCTCCGAGCTGAGTGCTGATTTCAATGCCAGGAATAAAATTGACATCATATTGCAGGGCAGCCAGGCGCGCCTCCGCAATGCCATCTATTGTGTCATGATCTGTGAGTGCGTAAAGACTTAGATTGTGTTCCTTTGCCATTTTTACCAGCTCACGAGGGCGGTACTGGCCGTCGGATGCGGTTGAGTGCGTATGCAGATCGACTCTCATAGAAACCTCCTTTATCGCTTCCATTATAGCATATTGCAAATGAAAAGAGCTGACATAGAATGTCAGCTCTTAAAAAAGGATTGGGAATATGAAAAAAGAAAATTAGTGTGTAACTAGTTTAGCCCATTACGACTTCGACATTGTATGTCTTCTTGCCGGCTTCGTATGGAATGACAGTTCCGTCTACAGTCACGCCGTCAACAACCAGAGCGCGTACACCCTTTTCCACATGGGAAGGATTGGTGACTTTGATGTTGTAGGTACCTTCACGGAATTTTCTGGTCAGCGTAAAGTCTCCAAAATCCTTTGGAATACAAGGATCGATGGAAAGACCGCTGTGTGTCGGATAAAGTCCGAGAATGTACTGGGAAATGTTAACAAATGTCCATGCAGCAGTTCCGGTCAACCAGCTGTTCTTCGCTTCACCATGTCTAGGTGCATCTGCACCGGCAACCATCTGTGAATATACATATGGCTCAGTGCGATGAATCTCGCTGATATCCTCGATATATGCAGGACAGGTCTTCTTGTAAACTTCGAATGCGCGATCGCCACGTCCGATGGTTGTTTCTGCGATGGAAACCCATGGATTGTTGTGACAGAAGATTCCGGCATTCTCTTTGTATCCAGGCGGGTAAGATGAAATTTCGCCGAGCTCGAGGTGATATTTGGTATAAGCCGGCTGCAAAATCATCACGCCGTATTTGGTATCGAGACGCTCTTTTACAGAATCAAGTGCCTTGCGTGGCAGGCCTTCCGCCATACCGATTCCGGCAAGTGAACAGAATCCGTTGGACTCGATATAAATCTGTCCTTCTTCGCATTCGCGGGAACCGATTTTGTTGCCATATGCATCATATGCACGGACAAACCATGAACCATCCCATCCGGAAATCATAACAGCATTGACCATGTCTTCAACCTGTGCGCGTGCATAAGCTGCTTCGTCGGTCATATTGAGCTGTTCGCAAAGCTGTGCATATTCCTCTCCGTATTTTACAAACATGCCGGCGATGAATACAGATTCCGCAACAGGTCCTTCGCTTGGACCGAATGTCTGGAATGACTCACCCGGATGCTCGGAGAAGCAGTTTAAGTTCAAACAATCGTTCCAGTCGGCACGACCGATCAATGGAAGATTGTGTGGTCCCTTGTGGTTGACAATGTAGTCGAATGAACGCTTTAAGTGTTCCATCAGGGTAGTTGCCTTTGACTCGTCATTGTCATACGGTACAGACTCATTCAGGATTGAAAGGTCTCCGGTCTCGCGCACATAAGCGCTGGTTCCGGCGATGAGCCAGAGCGGGTCGTCATTGAAACCGCTTCCGATGTCGGAATTGCCTTTTTTGGTCAGAGGTTGATATTGATGGTAGGCACTTCCGTCTTCGAACTGTGTTGAAGCAATATCAATGATTCTTTCTCTGGCGCGTTCCGGAATCAAATGTACAAAGCCCAGCAGATCCTGGCAGGAATCACGGAATCCCATTCCGCGACCGATACCGGATTCGTAGTATGAAGCCGAGCGTGACATATTGAAGGTAACCATACACTGATACTGGTTCCAAATGTTGACCATTCGGTTGACCTTATCATTGTTGGATTCGAGATGGTAACGGGAAAGAAGTCCATCCCAATATTCGTTTAATTCGGCAAATGCCTTTTCTACATCGGCATCTGTGCGATATTTGTCAAGTAAAGCTTTTGCAGGAGCCTTGTTTACAACATTCAGTGACTCGAATTTGAGATCCTGCGGATTCTCGCAATAGCCCAATACAAATACAAATGATCTGGATTCGCCCGGTGCGAGTTTGATGTTAATCTGATGTGATGCAATCGGACTCCATCCGCTTGCAATAGAATTGGTAGCCTGGCCGTTTAATACGACATCCGGCTTGTCCGGTCCGTTGTATGCTCCAAGGAAATCATCACGGCTGGTATCGAAACCATCGATATCTGTATTTACAGAATATACCGCGAAATGATTACGGCGCTCACGATACTCGGTTTTGTGATAAATGGTGGAACCGATTACTTCAACTTCTCCGATGCTTAAGTTACGCTGGAAGTTTTTCATATCGTCATCGGCATTCCACAGACACCATTCCACATAAGAGAAAACAGATAACTGTTTTTCCTCGGAAGAGTCATTGGTGATGACAAGCTGCTGCAATTCGCAGGTGTCATTCATTGGCACAAAAGCCAGAATCTTTGCGGTTACGCCATTTTTTGCTCCCATGAAGCGGCTATATCCGATTCCATGGCGACACTCATAAGCGTCGAGCGGTGTTTTGGTTGGCTGCCAACCTGGATTCCAAACGGTATCCCCGTCTTTAATGTAAAAATACTTTCCGTTTGTATCCAGCGGACTATCGTTGTAACGATATCTGGTCAAACGAAGAAGCTTGGCATCTTTGTAAAAAGAGTATCCACCACAGGTGTTTGAAATCAGACTAAAGAATTCATTGCATCCTAAATAGTTGATCCAAGGCAGTGGAGTCTTCGGAGATGTGATTACATATTCTTTGTTGTTGTCGTCAAAATATCCGTACTTCATTGAGATCCTCCTATATTTACGAAAACGATTAAGTTATCGTATATCCGCATTATATCGTGGTTTTTGAAGGAATGCAATAGTAATTTTCGCATATTTTGGCAGAAATACTTCCAAAGTGGGGAGTGAAAAGTTGCCTATAATAGAAGAAACAGAAATGTTATCGGGAAAAATTGATAAAAATGATTATCAAAATTTGTATAAAGACACCAAAGTTGGTTAATATGACGAAAAATAGTACTAAAGTACATTGCGGGAATTGCGGTTCTGGATTATATTGAAATTGCGAAAACGATTAAGGAAGTCCTTTTCGGACACAACAAAGAGGTTTAAAAAATGGTTTCACTGAAGGATATTGCTTCAGCATGCGGGGTATCGGTTGCCACCGTCAGCAAGGCGTTAAACAACCATACAGATATTGGAGCTGATACGAAAGCACGTGTGCAGCAAATGGCACAGGAGATGGGGTACCATCCAAATGCAGCGGCACGGACGCTGAAGACAAACAGAACATATAACATCGGTGTCCTGTTTATCGACGGTAATCATAGTGGACTGACACACGACTTCTTCAATCATGTGCTTGACAGTTTCAAACGAACGGCAGAAGCACACGGATATGACATTACATTTATTAACAATGGACGGATGCAGAATCGCAAGATGACTTATCTTGAACATGCGCGTTACCGCAATTTTGACGGAGTGGTAATTGCCTGTGTGGAATTCTCGGAACCGGAGATCATCGAACTGGTCAACAGCGATGTACCGGTAGTCACCATTGACCACTTATTTAATAACAGAATTGCCGTGATGTCCGACAATGTCGGCGGCATGCAGCAGCTGACCCGATATGTGATCGGAAAAGGACATCGCAAAATCGCTTATATTCACGGTTTGCCATCAGCGGTAACCTCGGCGCGATTGTCTTCTTTTTACAAGACACTCGAAGAAAACGGAATTGCAGTTCCGGATGAATATGTTCGTGAAGCGGCCTACCGCAGTACGGACGAGACATATCGGGAAACACGCAGTCTGCTGGAACTCGACGAACCGCCGACATGTATTCTTTATCCTGATGATTTTGCCTGCATCGGAGGCATAAACGCAATCCGGGAAAAAGGACTTCGGATTCCGGAAGATATATCCGTAGCCGGATATGACGGAATTGAAATCGGACTTCATATGTTGCCGCAGCTGACCACATTGGCGCAGAACATGGACGCAATCGGAGCGACGGCAGCAGAACAATTAATTGATTTGATCGAGAAACCAAAGACGACCCTCATTCAGCCAAATATCATTGTTGGCGAAGTCAGAGAGGGCGGATCGGTAGCAGCACCTCGATCATAAATTACGATTACTATTGCGAATGCGATAATAATAAATCTTTTATGAAAGTTTTATAAACAACAAGGGAGGTAAACATTCATGAAAAGAAAACTCATTAGCGCACTTTTGTGTGCAGCAATGGCAACAACTTTACTCGCTGGCTGCGGTGGAAAGACAACCGACACAAACAAGGCAAACAACGCTAGCAGCAACAACGAAGCAAAAGACGGCGGAGATGTTTTAAACATTTATGTTTGGAACACCGAGTGGCAGGAGAGAGTAGTTGCTTACTATCCGAATTACGAGAAGGTTGATGACACAACCGGTAAGATCGGAGATGTAACTGTAAACTGGGTTATCACAGCAAACCAGGACAACGCTTATCAGAATAAGTTGGACGAGGCACTTGATAATCAGGCTACCGCAAAAGATGATGATAAGGTAGATATCTTCCTCATCGAGGCTGACTATGCATTAAAGTATGTTGATACTCCAGATGCTCTTCCATTATCTGAACTCGGACTTGACGATTCTGTATTTGCTAACCAGTATCAGTACACTAAGGATGTTGTAACTGATTCAAATGGTCAGTTAAAGGGTGCATCATGGCAGGGCTGCCCAGGTGCATTGATTTACAACAGAGAAATCGCTAAGAAGGTATTAGGTACCGATGATCCTGCAAAGGTTCAGGAGGCAGTTTCTGACTGGGATAAGTACGCTGAGACCGCTGCTAAGATGCAGGCAGCTGGATATTTTATGACTGCAGGTGCTACTGATTCTTACCGTGTATTCTCTAACAACGTAAGTTCTAAGTGGGTTGTTGATGGAAAGATTAACATCGACCCTAACATCAAGAAGTGGGTTGATATGACCAAGGAGCAGGCAGACAAGAAGCAGATTAACTCAGCATCTTCTTACAACTTATGGCAGGAAGACTGGAAGAAGGGATTCTTTACAGATACCGCTAACGTATTCTGCTACTTTGGACCGGCTTGGTTCATCGATTTCTCAATGTCATGTGATCAGGATGGATCTGTTGGTTCAGCAGGTGGCTGGGCTGTTACTCAGGGACCACAGGGATTCTTCTGGGGCGGAACTTGGATCTGCGCAGCAAACGGAACCGACAACAAGGATTTAGTTGCTGATATCATCAAGACTATGACTACTGATCCTACTGTTCTTTCTAAGATCGTAGAAGAGAAGTCTGACTTCGTAAATGACCAGACCATCATGGAGAAGTATGCAAAGGATGAGAAGTTTGGAAACAAGTACCTTGGCGGACAGAACCCATATGGTATCTTCGCTTCAGGCGTATCTTCTGTAAGCCTTGCAAACCAGTCTGCATATGATCAGGGATGCAACGAAGAATTCCAGAATGCTATGACTGACTACTTCGCAGGAAAAGCAACTTACGAAGAAGCATTACAGACATTCTACAACAAGATTACTGCTAAATATCCGGATATCAAGGCTGAATAATTTTGTCTTAATTATCTGAAATAAAAGCAACTTTTAAGCGCCTGCCTGGTTGCCGGGCAGGCGCATTTTTAGAGAATGAGGAGGCAAAATTATGAAGAAGAAGAAAAGCAGCAATGTGGTTAAATATAATCGCTGGGGCTACATTTTCTTGATTCCATTTTTTGTAACATTTATTGTATTTCAGCTGATTCCTTTGTTTGGTACATTTTGGAATAGCTTTTTTGAAAATTATCGTTCAGGCCGCCAGCAGATTGGCCCAAACTTTATTGGAATTGAAAATTTTAAGACGATTATTACATCAGGTTTGATTTGGAAATATGCGAGAAATACTCTGATTATGTGGGTACTTGGTTTCGTTCCGCAGATTTTCTTCTCCCTTTTATTAGGAGCTTGGTTTTCAGATAAACGATTAAGCATTAAGGCATCAGGATTTTTTAAGACAGTTATCTATTTGCCGAACTTGATCATGGCATCTGCTTTCGCAATGTTATTCTTTACTTTGTTTTCTGAAGGTGGACCAGTCAATTCTATTTTGGTAAATCTTCATATTTTAAAAGAACCATTTGCATTTTTGAATGATATCGCAGCAACCAGAGGATTGGTTGGATTAATGAACTTTGTAATGTGGTTTGGAAATACAACCTTGCTTTTGTTGGCCGGAATGCTCGGAATTGATCCTTCCCTGTATGAAGCGGCAGAAGTAGATGGTGCGACATCCACGCAGAAATTTTTCCGCATTACACTTCCGATTTTGAAGCCGATTTTAGTATATGTAGTAATTACTTCATTAATCGGTGGATTACAAATGTTTGATGTTCCTAGTGTCCTTACAAACGGAAAAGGAAATCCAATGGAAACATCTATGACATTGATTATGTACTTAAATAATCACTTGTATAGCAAGAACTTTGGACTTGCAGGAACGGTTTCTGTTCTCTTGTTCTTAATTACAGGAATTCTCAGTTTCATTGTATTTAAAGTAAGCAATGAGAAAAATGTAAAGTAGAAAGGAGTACAGGATGAAAAACAATACGACAAGCAAAGGTTTGGGAATTCACACAAGAAGAGCCATAGCCTATATCATTTTAATATTATTATCATTTTTCTGTCTGATCTGGTTCTTTATTCTTTTTATTAATGCAACCAGAGCAAACAGTGAGTTGGGAACCGGTTTTACCATTGTCCCGGGAACGTATTTGTTGAAGAATTGGGAAACCATGATTCATCGACCAATCCCGATTGTACGAGGAATGTTTAACAGTTTATTTGTTGCAACTATGTCAGCAATTCTCTGTACATATTTCTCTTCCATGACGGCTTATGCAATTCATGCTTATGAGTTTAAGGCTCGTAAAGCGGTATTTACCTTGATTCTTATGATTATGACCATTCCTACGCAGGTATCTGCGCTTGGTTTTATTCAGTTGATTGGAAATATCGGACTTAGAGATAGCCATTGGGCATTGATTCTTCCGTCTATTGCAGCGCCGGTTACTTTCTTCTATATGAAACAGTATATGGACTCCACACTTCCGCTTTCTTTAATTGAAGCAGCAAGAATTGATGGAGCCGGTGAGTTTAAAATTTTTAATACCATGGTCGTTCCGCTTATGAAACCGGCAATCGCCGTTCAGGCTATTTTCTGTTTCGTAGGAAGTTGGAACAACTTCTTCGTACCGACTTTGGTATTGGATACGGAAACAAAGAAAACATTACCAATTCTGATTGCAGAACTTCGTAATACCGACTGGGCAACATTTGATATGGGTGCCGTATATATGTCAATCGCGTTCTCAATCTTCCCGGTAATTATTGTTTACCTGATTCTTTCTAAACATATTGTTGGAGGAATGACATTAGGAGGCGTTAAGGGTTAAGTTTCCTTTTATAAAATAGTATGTTGCAAATAAAATGCACACCCCTATTTGTTGATAAACGGATGGGGGTGTGCATTTGTTTTATAAATTTGATTTCTTAATCAATATGATTCAGTTTCAAAGTAAAGTCGTCATTTTTCATGGCAACAGCAATCATGTGGTTCGCTAGCTTAATATGTTTGCAAATCCAGGTATCAAACAGCTCTGGGTTTTTGAGCGGATCTTTATAAAAGCCGGATCCATCAGCTTTTAATACCGCTTCCACGGTGGTCCATAGGCGGGAAAATACAACCGGCTCGTCTAATGATGCTGCATAATATTCTGAAAGTAAGGAAGGTATGAGTACGCGCTTTGCTGTGATTTCGCGATGATGTCTTGCTTTTTCCGAAAGATTATCAGGGATTTCTTCGATGTCAGCGCCAAGAATGTTTTTATCATCGGAGACGGCTAAAATCGTATAATCCCTTGCGTGTGAAAGACAAAAATTCCTTGAACCGTCCGGATAGGAAAGGCATCCATTTTCATCGATGCAAAACTGCTCGTCGGAAGTAATCTGAAGGCATTTTTTTAACAAGGTTCCGCTGCAATACAATTCCACTTTTCTTTTTTGATTTTTGACCGCGGAGATGGCATTGGTATAGTGTGGTGCGATTGCGTTGCCGGCAGCGTCTAATAGGTCCTGTGTAATTTCATTATGTTTTATAAAGTAGATATTAACGATATTCATGTTTTTATGATATAATAAAATTACATGTCTGAGGGTGGGGATCCTATGCAGGACCTACCCTCGTGAATAATTCAGGATTATCGATTTAAAAAAGACAATTTTGGAAGACAATGATGCGGATGCAGAGGTGCTTCGCAAAGAATTGACGGAAAAGAAATTGGTATATATAAATGTGATGTCATCGCCGGGATCCGGCAAGACAACCACATTGCTGGCAACCATCCGCGGACTGAAGAATCAGTTTCGTGTCGGCGTGATGGAGGCAGATATTGATTCTGATGTGGACGCAAAGAAAATTGCGGATGCGGGAATTCCGGCCGTGCAGCTTCATACAGGAGGAATGTGCCACCTGGATGCAGACATGTCACGACAGGGGATGCGTGCGCTCGGCTGTGAGAATCTCGATGTCGTTTTCCTGGAAAATGTGGGCAATCTCGTATGTCCTGCAGAGTTTGATACCGGCGCACAGCTGAATGTAGTGATTTTATCGGTGCCGGAAGGACATGACAAGCCGTTGAAATACCCATTGGTATTCGAGAAATGTTCTGTGGTATTGATCAACAAGATGGATGCTTTACCGGCATTTTCATTTGATCTGGATAAAGTGACAGAATATGTGCATGAGAGAAATCCTCAGGCAAAAGTATTCCCGATTTCGGCAAAGACCGGAGAGGGTGTGGATGCGTGGTGTGCGTATCTTGCGGAGGAAGTGCGCAGGCTGCAGTCATAAATCTGAAACGACAGGGCTGAAACAGTTCATATAACAACTGTTCATAATGAAAGCTATTAATTATAGAAGAAACGGATGAGAATATGAAAGTAATCGAAGTACATCAGAGCGTTTATGCAATCAATGATGCAATTGCTGAGGAGACGCGCAGAAAGTTAAAAGAAGACAAGACCTTTATGGTCAACCTGATGGCATCACCGGGAGCCGGAAAGACGACCACCCTGTTAAAAACCATCGAAAAATTGAACGGAAAATATAAGATTGGAGTCATGGAAGCGGATATCGATGCGACTGTAGATGCCGAGACCATGGCAGATGCCGGCGTCGCCTCCATCCAGGTTCACACCGGTGGAGAATGTGCGATGGATGCAGAGATGACCGCACAGGCAATCGAAGAATTTCAGACCAGCCAATATGATCTGCTCTTTTTGGAGAATGTAGGCAATCTGGTTTGCCCGGCAGAAACCGATACCGGAGCATCACGCAATGTAGCCATCCTTTCTATTCCGGAAGGGGATGACAAGCCATTGAAATATCCATTGATGTTTGAAGTGTGCCAGGCAGTATTGATTAACAAAATTGACACCAGAGAATATTTTGATTTTGATGATGAGGCCGTCATTTCACATATCCATGACCTGAATCCGGATGCAAAAATCTTTTTCGTATCTGCGAAGACCGGGGAAGGCTTTGATGAATGGATTGCTTGGCTGACAGCCCAGGTGGATGCGTGGAACGCATAAAGGAGCAAAAGAATGTTGGAATTTTATGAGAAAACAATGGATTTGCTTGCAATTCCGATGCATCAGATCAGGCCGTATTCGATAGAACATTTTGAAATTGCAGCCATTGTTGTAGTGTCGGCAATTCTGGTGGCATTTTTGTTTGCAAAGACAGGCGCGAGCAGAGCCGGTGTGATTGCAACTTTTTCGGTTGTTTTGCTTTTGTTTGAAATTTTAAAACAGTGTCTGCTGACACATGTCCGTGGCTCATACGGATGGTCGGATTTTCCGTGGCAATTGTGCAGCATTCCATTATATGTGACTTTGGCATATCCGCATATGAAAAAGGGGCGTGATACTGCCGATGTATTTTTGATGACATTTGGATTTCTGGGCGGGGCGGCAGCTTTGATTGTTCCGGAAAGCTCATTTTATCCTTACTTGTTATTGACGATTCAATCGCTCGTATGGCACGGGATTCTGCTGATGCTGTCATTGTATCTGATGATGAGCTGTGCAAAGAGTCGCAGCGTACAGGCATTCCGCCCGGCAGCAGTATGGTATCTCCTGGCAGCTGTAATCGCGATTGTGATCAATTTTGTTACAAAGGACATATCGCGCGGAGCGAGCAATATGTTTTTCCTCGGACCGAATTATCCGCATATGTACATCCTGAATGCAATTTATAAGGCATATGGATGGATTGTCGAATCTGTTGCAATGATTCTTGCAACGCTTGCGGCGGCATTTGTGGTATATTTTGTGTCCGGTGTAGGAAAGCGCAAATAGAAAAGACAGGAAAATATGAAGACATTTCAGTTGATTGTGCCTTGTCATTTTGGACTTGAGGCAGTGACAAAAAGAGAAATATATGATCTCGGATATGAGATTACCCGCGTTGAAGACGGGCGCATTACATTTGAAGGGGATGCGGAAGCAATATGCCGCGCAAATGTATTTTTGCGGACTGCAGAACGTGTACTTTTGCAGGTGGGCAGATTCCATGCGGAGACATTCGACGAATTATTTGAAGGAATCAAAGCGCTTCCATGGGAGGAATATATCCCACAGGACGGCAAATTCTGGGTGACAAAAGCATCCTCGATTAAGAGCAAATTATTTTCGCCATCCGATATCCAGTCTATCGCAAAAAAGGCGATGGTTGAGCGCATGAAGCAACATTATCATGTGAACTGGTTTCCGGAAGATGGTGCGCCATATCCCGTACGCATCTTTTTGATGAAAGATGAAGTGACAGTGGCACTGGATACTTCCGGAGATTCGCTGCATAAGCGCGGATATCGTACCTTGAGCAGTCGTGCACCGATTACGGAGACACTGGCGGCTGCATTGATTATGCTGACTCCTTGGCATGCAGATCGCATTCTGGTCGATCCGTTTTGCGGAAGCGGTACGTTTCCGATTGAGGCAGCGATGATGGCTGCCAATATCGCACCGGGAATGAATCGTGATTTTACGGCAGAGCAATGGACGAATCTGATCGAGCGACAATTGTGGTATGATACCGTCGAGGAAGCGCGTGATCAGATCAATACGGATGTCGATGTGGATATTCAGGGATATGATATCGATGGGGAAGTGGTAAAAGCCGCACGCGAAAATGCACAGCGGGCAGGCGTAGACCATCTGATTCATTTTCAGCAGAGAGCAGTTGCAGATTTGCGACATCCGAAAAAATATGGATTCATCATTACCAATCCTCCATATGGAGAGCGATTGGAAGATAAGGAAGACCTGCCGTATTTGTATACCCAGATTGGAGATGTATACAGAGGACTGGATTCCTGGTCGATGTATATGATTACGAGTTATGAAGATGCGGAAAAATATGTCGGCCGCAAGGCAGACAAGAACCGTAAGATTTATAATGGTATGATTAAGACTTATTTCTATCAGTTTATGGGACCGAAACCACCGAAGAGAAAATAGACCATGAAATTTGCAAAGAGATATTTATTTTTTCTGGTAATCCTTGGATTACTGTTCTTTGGAAAATTTTATATTACGACGATTGATGCCTCTTCACTGAGTGATTTCCGAGGCGGAAATCTGCAACCGGAAGTATGGGATCCGCTGGTGGCAGAATCTGTCAATGCGGGTAATTTGCGCGTCCTGATTGATAATCATGAATTCAGCAATGTATCCATGGATATCTATATGGACAGCCACCGCAATATTATGGTGCCAATCCGGATTCTGCGTGATTCGATGAACTGCAGCATCCATGTGTATCGCGAGAAGACGGTTCTGGTAGAAAAGCATGATTATGTGGTTTCCTTTACGCTGGGCGACCAGCAGGCGGATGTCAACGGCAAGCGTGTGGATCTTTCGACACCACTTGTGAAAAAGGATGAGCAGTTTTATCTGGCGCTGAATGACCTGTCGGATTTACTGGATTATACATCTAATTTTGATATGGCAGATAACCAATATGTGACTGCGGATTCTTCCGACAGTAGTTCGATGTTTCCGGCAAAGTATGATTTGCGTGAGCGCGAGCGGATTTCGTCTGTGCGCAATCAGCTACAATACGGAACATGTTGGGGATTTGCGGCCGTTTCTGCACTGGAATCATCGCTTTTGCCGGAAAAGAACAGTACTTTTTCTGTAGACCATATGGTATTGGCAAACTCCTATCATGTGAATTTGTATGATGGTGGTGATTATACCATGGGAATGGCTTATCTGGCTGCATGGCAGGGACCGGTCTATGAAAAGGATGATCCATACGGAGATGCCAAGACCGATACGAAGCTCAAACCGGTTGCACATGTGCAGGAAATGCGCGTGATTGACGGAAAGGATTATGAGGCCATCAAAAAGGCGGTATTCCTTTACGGAGGTGTGCAGAGCTCCCTCTACAGCACCATTCAAAGCGCTTATGCAAGCGATGATAACTACAATCGCGCTACGGCATCTTACTGCTATATCGGTACCAGAAAACCGAATCATGATGTCGTTATTATCGGATGGGATGACAATTATCCAAAAGAAAATTTTAATACGCACCTCGAGGGAGATGGCGCATTTATCTGCCAGAACAGCTGGGGCGAAAACTTTGGGGATAAAGGCATATTTTATGTATCCTATTATGATACCAATATCGGAACACACAATGTGGTCTACAGTCGTTTGGAGTCTGTAGACAACTATGATCATATCTATCAGAGCGATCTGTGTGGATGGGTAGGCAAGATTGGATATGAAAAGGAATCCATTTACGGGGCCAATGTGTTTACGGCAAAACATGATGAGGAAGTGGCTGCCGCATCATTTTATGCGACAGGTGCCAATTCCAAATATGAATTGTATGTGGTATCGGATTTTAAGAATACTGCAAGCTTTTCTAATGCAATAAAAGTAGCCGCAGGATCCCTGGAACAGGCCGGTTATTATACCATTGATTTTGAGCATCCTGTTCCGGTAAATGAGGGAGACGAGTATGCGGTGCTATTATATATCTCGACGCCTGACAGCCTGCATCCGCTGGCAATCGAATATGATTCCGGCAATGAGGCATTGCAGGATGTAGATTTAAAAGATGGAGAAGGTTATATCAGCTATAATGGCAAGACCTTCATCAATGTAAAGGAAAAGCAGGATTGCAATTTGTGCATCAAGGCTTTTACAAATGATCGATGATAGAAAAGAAAATATTACGATGGTCTTCGGTAGTGATTCTGGGTGTCATGATTGCAACATTTATCTTTTTGCACTATTATCCTATGATTCAGATGAGCTATTCGGTGGTAGAAGACTTGGAGGATGAATCTTCGCCGGGGACAAAACAGCTCGCAAACAGCAAAGCGCCGGAAACGGTTGTGGAGAACCGGGAAGAATTACAGGGAAAATTAAAGATGGAATTGCCGGACGACGTCGCAGGACCGGCAGTGACAGTTGAGAATCATTATCTCGAGCAGACGGTATATGTGAAATTTCCGACAACCTGCGCAGACTATTTTTCTGAATACAGTCTGCAGGGCAGTAGTGATACCATTTCTTCAATCGGTTATTATACCGAGGATGGAGTCGGTGTGATGGCGATTCAGATGAGCCGTCTGTACGAAGTGGAACATCAATTTGAAAAGGGAAGCGTCTATCTGACTTTTGTGGATCCGCATGATATCTATGACAAGGTGATTGTGGTGGATGCCGGACATGGTACCGGAGCAAAGGGGGGAGCGACGATGGCCGGGGTGGATGAGGCTGAACTGAATCTTGCAATTGTGCTTCAGTTAAAGAAACTGCTGGATGCCAGCGACCTGAATATTGGCGTATATTATACCCGTTTAAACGAGTGGGATGTGAGCCTGCAGGATCGTGCGCGTCTGGCCAATGCGGCACATGCGGACCTGTTTATCAGTGTGCATAACAATGCCTACCAATCGGACCATTGGAGCTATATCAATGGTACAAGTGTATTATACAGTCAATCAGACAATGCAGAACATAACAGCAAACGATTCGCGGAATTGTGTTTGAATCACTTGCTGAAAGAATTGGGCAGCAATCGACGCGGACTGGTTGAGGGCGATAGCAAGTATATCATCCGAACGGCCGAATGCCCGGTTGCGCTGGTTGAAATCGGATATATGACCAACCGCGATGAATTTAATAAACTGGTTACACCGGAATATCAAAAGAAAGCCGCCCGCGCAATTTACAATGCAATGGTGCAGGCATTTGAGGAAGGATTTTAACACATGACAAAGATTGTATTTGCAACAGGAAATAAGGACAAGCTGCGTGAAGTGCGAGAGATTATGAAAGATATGGATGTGGAAGTGGTTTCCATGAAGGAAGAGGGCATTCTCGTCGATATCGTGGAAGATGGCACTTCGTTTGAAGAAAATGCCACAATCAAGGCGCGTACCATTGCTGAGCATACGGATGCCATTGTTTTGGCAGATGATTCCGGGCTGGAAGTCGATTATCTGAACAAGGAACCGGGAATTTATTCTGCACGATACATGGGTGAGGATACCAGCTATACCATCAAGAATCAGGCAATTCTGGATCGCCTGGAGGGAACCACAAAGGAGCAGCGTACCGCGCGATTTGTCTGCGCGATTGCAGCGGTTCTTCCGGATAAGAAAGTGCTTGTGACACGACAAACGATGGAAGGGACGATTGGATTTCAGGCAGATGGAGAGAATGGATTTGGATATGATCCAATCTTTGTCCCGGATGGATATGATTGCTCTTCGGCTGCAATTTCGGCTGAGGAAAAGAACGAAATCAGCCACCGCGGCAAGGCTTTACGCGCGATGAGAGACATGCTGAAAGAAACCATGAAAAAAAATTGATTTTTTTTTAAAAAAGTTGTTGACATTCAGAGCGATTGAATGTATTATATTACTTGCGTCACGGGGAAGCAGTGATGCGGAGTACATCGGGGTGTGGCTCAGTTTGGCTAGAGTACCTGGTTTGGGACCAGGGGGTCGCAGGTTCGAATCCTGTCACCCCGATTCAGCAATTTTAAATTTCATAGCTTTCGACATGCGGGTGTAGTTCAATGGTAGAACACCAGCCTTCCAAGCTGGATACGTGGGTTCGATTCCCATCACCCGCTTTCGTTTTTCAAAAGCGGATACTTGATGTATTTTATCATCAACAGCACGCGGTTGGAAGCGCATGTGTCCGTAGCTCAGCTGGATAGAGCAACGGCCTTCTAAGCCGTGGGTCGGGGGTTCGAATCCCTTCGGGCACATTCAGTAGAATAATATGGTGGGTATAGCGCAGTTGGTTAGCGCGCCAGATTGTGGCTCTGGAGGCCCTGGGTTCGAATCCCAGTATCCACCCTTTGCTATTTTTAGCATGGAAGTGCCGATTATAGCCGGTTGGTACTTTAAAGGGCTATCGCCAAGCGGTAAGGCACAGGATTTTGATTCCTGCATTTCGTTGGTTCGAATCCAACTAGCCCTGTTCATATGGGAGTGTAGCTCAGTTGGAAGAGCACTTGACTTTTAATCAAGTTGTCGGGAGTTCGAGCCTCCTCACTCTCATTCCTACAAAGGTCGTATGACGCTAAAGTTCAGCGTCATACGGCTTTTTTTTTGATATAGGAAATTTCTCCGCAATTCCTATATCAAAAAAAGCGCTCCGCTATGGATGCGCACTCGCGCGATAGCTTTCTTGTTGTATAAAAAAACGACACCTAACTAAAAAAAGTTACCTTGTGATAAAAAAAGACATTTGATAAACTAACCTTGGAAGTAAAAAAAGATCCACAGACTTCAGGAAGGTATGAACATAATTATGCGAAATAGGATAAAAAAAGGAATTATAATCGTATCGGTAGCAAGTTTGTTGTGTGCATGTGCAAAAAATATAGATGAAAGTGAAAAAAATACTGTATCAGATGTTCCAACAACTGAAGCAGAAAGCGCGATTATTACACCGGAATATCATCAAACAATTTTAACCGATTTAAGAAATTGTGATTTGGTTTTTACCGATGAATATTTTTCACAAAATTTTGAAGTGTCGCTCTATTCGCTGGAAGAACTTGATGTGAATCAAATTGAGGTCTCCTTTGATAGTGATATTAAGTATGAAGTGACTGTTTTTGAACAGTCTCCAACTGAAAGCAAGAATTTCGGTTATGCCCTTTTATGCGCCTATAATGGAATTGGGTTATCACATTTTGGCGATTATTCAGATAAAATCCCACTTGATGGTTTCCAGGAACTGTTAGAGGCACGAAATATTCCTGCTTTTTATCATTATGATGTCAATGTACATCTTAATATGTTAGATGAGTCCTATGCGGACAATTTGAATTATGAAATAACAACGATGGATGTCAAATATAAGAATGAGCATTATTCCTTTGATATTGGTTCCATTCGATTTGACTTTAACGAGCGTTTACATAGTCACATAGGTAGACTACTGGCTGGGGAACATAGTGCATTTCAAAAAATCGGTGGATTGGATTATATTCCTTTGACACCAACGCGCGAAGGTTATTTTGATTCGTCTGTGGAAGAGTGCATTGTTACAGATGAGGAGGAGCTGACCATTGACAAAATCTCTATTTCCGGACCGGGTTCCGTAAAGCTAAAAGAAGCGGAAGTGTCCTGGGACAGCGATGGGACTTCGATGAATGTCAAGTATCAAGAGGGTGAATCGATTGTGATTCCACCGCATTCAACCGTGAGCATTCACGCAATTGGCGAAATGGAAGAATTAACGAAACAAATCGGTGGATATTATGCGTTTACGCTGGATGTAGGATATCGCTGCAAAGACACGAGTGGCGAGCTGAATATCCTGATTATTGCAAAAGCTTATACACTAACACCATATGAATTATATGCATATGATGTGGATCATATCGATATATTGAATATGTATTTAAATAAATTTGGATATAAGGAGCAATATGAATAAAATAGGAAAAGCGATTCTTGTATTTTTGGCAGTTCTCCTGTATCTGATTCCAATGATTGGTGTGATTGTCATCTCTAATATTGAGAAGCAAAGCTACGCAGAGGATACGGAGTTTTCCTTTGAAGTCAGCTCGTATGGAGAGGCGGTGACGATTGAACGGCAGGAAATGTACGAATATTATGTTGTAGATCTGAAAGCGTCATCTATTACATATCGTGATATTACTGTGAACAATCGCGCGAAACTCTTGTGCAAGGTCGGAGATGAGATTAGTAACGGACAGCTCATTGCAGATGATGGGACAACTGCGGAATTTGATGGCGAAATCACCGACATTGAATATGGCGATAAGATTACACTTACCTGTCTGGATATTGACCAGCTGGTTTTGGAACTGGATTTGCCTGCAGATAAATATGGGGTGATTAGTGGAAAAAAATTCCAAAATGAACAGGGCGACACATTTGAAATTGTCAAAAAATCAAAAATGATTACCGATGGGATGTTTCATATGATACTTTCCATGCCGGAAGATATGCATATGATTTATGGACAGGAACTTACGAATTATACGCTCTATACCGGAACTGTTTATCATGATGCGTTAACGGTAGAGAAAAATTGCGTTTATCAAAGAGGAAACAGCTATTATGTACGCATTGTTGATGAGAATGGCAAATTTGTATCAGAAGAAGAAGTGAAACTCGGATATGCGGATGAAAAATATGTCTGCGTTTCCGGCGATGGAATTGAAGAAGGCATGTATTGTGATTCCGGATATGCGGATGTGGTAGACCAGGATGAAGAAAATCAAGGATATTGAAATAGAACTCCGCAACATCAAAAAAGGATACGGCAGCCAGAGTGTCTTAAACGGCGTGTCGCTACGGATTGACAATACCAGTTTCATTTCAATCTGTGGCAAATCCGGATCCGGTAAATCGACTCTGATGAATATTCTCGGGTTGATTGAAGGATATGATGCGGGAGAATATTTGTTTAATCAACAAAAGATAGAGCCGGGAAAAGATTATTATCTTTTGCGACGTAATTATATTGGATTTATTTATCAATCGTATAATCTGATTCCGGAAAAGACCTGTTATGAAAATATTATTTTACCCGCAATGTATGCAGGAATGAAACAGGCTGAAATCGATACCTATATTTCTTCCATTGTGGATCGGCTGGAAATTTCGCATCTGTTGGAGAAAGGGACATTTGCTCTGAGCGGTGGGGAGAAGCAGCGTGTTGCAATTGCAAGGTCGTTGATTCTGAATCCCTCTCTGATTGTAGCGGATGAGCCGACCGGAAATCTTGATACGCATAACCGAGATGCTGTCATGGAAATCCTTTTGCACGAGCATCGAAACGGGCGAGGAATTGTATTGATTACACATGATGAAGCAGTTGCAGATTATGCAGATGAAAAAATTTATTTAAAAGACGGGAAATTGAGCATATGCTGAAAGAAGCATTGAGTCAGATTTGGAATCATCGCAAAACATATCTCCTTTTGTCGATTACGGTTTTGCTGACATTTACTGCAATTGGCGTATATATGATATTGGATGATTCCATAATATTTAATAAGTACAAACATATCATGCATGAATCGCACTATATATCAACGGCTGGTTTTGATCGGTCTGATGAAGCCAAAGAGCGTTTGCTCAAAAATAAGATAGAGCAAATGTCGGATACGCATTATTATTGTACGGAACAGATACAGGGCATCTCGCTCTATGATCATCAATTTGAAGATGCCAGAATTAACCTGGAAGTGCAGGTTATTCCAAATCATATTTGGGCGTATTACTGGAGTCTGGGAGAGCGCGCAGAGATGCTGGATGGAGAAAAGTCCTTTTCTGTGGGCGAGAATGAGATCATCATCTGCAAGACACTTTCGGATATCATGGATCAAGTGGGCGAAAAAGACTATCTGGATGTGGCAGGAAAGCGATTAAAGGTCACCGGAGTGATGAAGGATTGGAGCGATACATCTGCTGTTATGCACGACGATGGCATAGATTATTGTTATGTAAATGCGTTTGTGTCAGAGAAGACATTTCGTGACTGGGAGAAAAACAATCGCACAATGATTATCTATTCCCCGCATCAGCAGGAAATCGAGGCCTATACGCGTGATCTTGGACTTCGGTATTCCTCTGTTTACGACGAAAAGGAGGAAATGAAAAAAGAAATAATCCGCGCAATCGATTCAAAAATGGTCATCACAATCATGTTAATCCTAATTCTTGGGATCAATATGGTCGGTTGCTATATGAATTCCCTTGCAAAAAGAAAATATGAGATTGCGGTCAAGCGGGCATTGGGTGCAAGCAAAATGCAAATCATTAAACAGTTTCTGTTGGAGTCATTGATTGTATTTTTGAGTGACATATTGCTGGCATTTGCGATTTCGATGGCAATTCTTGGTGGTGTCAAAATATTTTATGTTTGGGTCATGCATGATACATGGGTGATACATATCACCGCATACAGTCTGCTCATTTATGCGATATCTGCAAGTTTTATGGCGGTTTATCTGAGCTGTCTGTTTTCAATTCTTTCCACGAAAGTGGAAGTAATCCAATATATCAAAGCAGAGTAGTGCAAAAAGGATGTGAATATTTCACATCCTTTTTTGAATGAGTCAAGGATTGTTTTGCTTGGAATAAGTAGAGAAATTCAAAAGAATCATGTATAATAAATTGGAAAAACAGGAATGAAAAGAGACTAGAAAGAGGAAAATATTATGAGAAAAACGAAGATTATTTGTACGATTGGACCGGCAAGTTCGGATGAGAAGATTTTTCGTCAGATGTGTGAGGCGGGGCTGAATGTTGCCCGTTTAAATTTTTCTCATGGAGACCATGAAGAACAGTTGGGAAAAATTAAGATGATTCGCAAAGTGCGGGAGGAAATGGGACTTCCAATCGCAATTATGTTAGATACCAAGGGACCGGAATACCGTATCGGAACCTTCAAAGAGCACAAAGTAACCGTTGCAGAGGGGCAGGAATTCGTTTTCACTACCGACGCGGTAGAAGGGGATGAAACACGCGTATCCGTCAGCTATAAGGATTTTGCAAAAGATCTAAAAGTTGGCGATACCGTATTGGTAAACAACGGTCTGGTTGTCTGCAAGGTAAACAAAATCAAGGGAAATGAAGTATTTACCACCGTGGAAGCAGGTGGCGTGCTTTCGGACAAGAAGAGCATGAATTTCCCGGGAAAAGTATTGAGCAATGCTTATTTGAGCGAGCAGGACAAGAAGGACCTGTTGTTTGGAATTGAGCAGGATGTGGATTATGTTGCGGCATCCTTTGTTTCTACCAAGCAGGATGCTTTGGATTTGAGAGAATTCCTGAATGCGCATGGCGGAGAAAGCATCGATATTATTGCAAAGATTGAGAATCGCTCCGGCGTAGAAAATATCGAAGAGATTTCGGAAGTGGTTGATGGCATTATGGTTGCAAGAGGGGACCTCGGCGTAGAAATTCCATTTATGGAAGTGCCTGCAATCCAAAAAGAAATCGTCCAGAAATGTCGTCTTCTCGGAAAGCGCGTAATCATTGCAACCGAGATGCTTGAGTCCATGATTACCAATGTGCGTCCGACGCGCGCGGAAATCTCGGATGTGGCGAATGCAGTTTATGACGGTGCCTCCGCAATTATGCTTTCCGGCGAATCTGCACAGGGAAAATACCCGGTGGAAGCAGTTCGTACCATGGCCGAGGTCGCAGAATATACAGAAGAGCATATTCATTATGACAACCGTTTCAAGAATACGGAGTTCGTCAACCGCAATATTCTCGATGCGATCTCGCATGCAACCTGTCAGATGGCAATTGATGTGGAAGCAAAATGCATTGTCGTAAATTCAGTTAGCGGTATCACAGCGCGCATGATCAGCCGCTTCCGCAGCCCGATTCAGATCATCGGTGCGACAACTTCCCCGAAGGTATATCGCAAGCTCGCGCTTTCCTGGGGCGTCATCCCTGTATTATGCGAGGAATACGAATCCATCGATGTCTTATTCTTCCATGCCATGATGCATGCGACACGAATCCTCGATTTAAAGATCGGAGACAATGTGGTCCTGACCGGTGGCCAGGTTGGTGGCAAGACCGGAAACACCAACACCATCAAAGTCGAAACCGTTCGCAAAATTTATCACGAGTCTTAATCTTTTACCCACCGATCGCACTTCGCGATGCGGTGGGTTTTTTGTCACATACCATCCTCCTTATGCCTATTACCTCTCAGCCCTTCAGCCTTCCCGCCGCCGCACTCTGCCTGTCGGCGCACATACGGTAGGCGAGAAAGCTTAGATTCTCCAAAGCCGTAAGCAGCGCTTCAAGAGGCTGTCCTTTCACCGATTTTGCACTTCGACAAACTGTCTTTTCGTCGCAAACACCTTATTGTGTTTCGTATCGCTTTCCTGTCCATATAGACCGGTTGAGGAACACTGTCCGCTTGCTAAGTAAAACCACGAAGCCGGTTTTGAGCGCTCGACACCGTCTCAGAGCGTCCGTCCGGGACGCCTTCGACTCTCGCCGCCGTCCATGGCGGCTCGTATCGAGTGCTTCGCAAAATCGGCTTCTGTTTTACTAAGCGCACTTCCAACGATGTTCCTCAACCGGTCTATATGGCCCAGGAAAGTTCTACAAATGGTTGTGTGTTTGCGTAGAAAAGACTGTGCGGGAGAAGTGCAAATAGTTGAAAGAACAGCCTCAATCAAAGATGCGGTGCGCGGCTTTACTGAGAATCTTGCTTTCGAAAGCCGTGTGTGTGCGCCGACAGGCAGAGCGCGGCGGCGGGGAGGCTGAGAGGCTGACAGGTATATGGTGGTGTGGATGGTATGTGACAAATATGAGTGATTGCATCTGAAGGGCTCTCATTGTAAAATAAGATATGAGACACTTTGATGAATCGTCAGAATAGGATGGAAAATAGATGAAGAAATTGAAAAAGCGCTTGCTCGCACTAGGACTGGCCATGACGATGGTGGCGACCGCGCTGCCACAGATGCAGCTCTTTGCAGGCGAGCAGGAACAGACAGAAGATACAACAGAACAAAAAACAGGTGGCTATCAGGGTCCGGTGCGTGTAAATGTCGACTTTGATCATCTCGAGCAGACGTCCGGATATCGGAAGCGCAGCTACCGCTCGGATGCGCAGGCGACGCAGTGGAAGCGCTACTCTTCCAATTATTATTATACGCAGCTGAGTGAGGCACAAAAGCAGGCCTGGGATCAGCTTGATGTGGAATGTATGGATATCCTGCTCAACGAAAATAGCGCTTATATTTTATATGACAGCAGAAATGAGCATTATTTGTTGCAACCGGTGACAGCCAATGAGCTGACGGAATTGGAAACAGAGCAGGTCATTGAGTTGTTTACTTATTCCAATCCGCAATATTATTTCCTGAGCAACTGGTTTTCGAATACTCCGAGTCAGATGACAATTATTTTATATACACCATTTGGCAATGGACAGACGAGAAGTATGGTGACGGAACATTTTGCCTCCATGCTCCAAAAGTGGACTGAAGATATCGCAATGACTTTCCCGGATTATGATGCGTTAAATGCATCGTCTGAGGAACAATTCGATGTAGAAGTAGAGATTCATGATCTGGTTTGTGATGAAATTTCGTATGATTATAGTTATACAGATGAGTGGTATAACCAGAGTATGATTTCGGTTTTGTTTGACCATTATGGAGTATGCGCAGGATATGCGAAATCGATGACTGCGCTGCTGAGTTATTACGGAATTACCAATTGTGTGGTTTTTAGTAGCGGGCATGTCTGGAATGAGGTGGAAATCGGCGAAAATTGGTATGTACTGGATGCTACCTGGGACGATTCAAACGGCGATACTTATATTAACAGGACATATTTGAATACAACCAATGAAAAGCTTAACGATAGCACGCATACAGAGGATGCATATCCGGAATACCTGCCGGCAAGTCTTGTGCCAGAGGCAGAAGGTGAGTGGTCGACTGCAGTGCAATATCGTCTGGCAGCACCAAAATTTGAGGCGCATGGGACACTGGAACATATTCAGGTTACAATCAAAACCAGGGGAGATGCATATTACGCATGGCAGGACAGTGCCGCGACACAAAAGCCTGCGCAAAGTGATATGAGTATCATGAATTCGAATGCGCAACTTACATATGATTTATCTGCAAATCAAAAGCTTTTTGCAATGTGGTGCGATGGTGAGGATAATACTAGGGACAGTCGAATTGTCTGTCTCGATGACCGCTATTACAGAACAGGGTCAATCTTATTTTTCTTGAATGGCGGATATGAGCATCGCAAAAGCGATCAATTCATTGAGGTTCCGCTGACTGCCACGGAGGTTACAATTCCAACACTGCAAGAGCTGGGATATGAAGTTGTTGCATGGGGAAATTCCATGTATAATTCCGAGGATGTGTATGATACGCCGGAAGAATTGAATGAAACCCTTGCAGAGTGTTTGTCTTCTTCACCGGTATCGCTGCCTTGCACGGAATTAATCGCAAGGTGGAAAACCGTGAAATATACCATCTCGTTTGATCCGAACGGGGGTACACTTGCAACAGCAAGTCGAAGCAGACAATGCGAATATGATACTGCACTTTCTGAACTCCCGACTCCGACGCGCACGGGATATACCTTCCTCGGATGGTATACAGCAAAGTCCGGAGGAACCAAGGTATCAGTCGACACACTTGTCACAGGAGCTGCAACCTATTATGCACATTGGAAGGTCAATTCTTATAAATTGCAGTTCAATGGCAATGGTGGGAAATCGTCAAGTGCTTCCAAGACGGTTACCTATCTTGCAAAATACGGCACGCTTCCGAAGGCTACACGCGCAGGATACACCTTCCTCGGATGGTATACGGCCAAAACAGGCGGCACGAAGGTTACAGCAAACTCTGTAGTAAAGATTACAAAAACGACGACGCTGTATGCGCATTGGCAGAAAGTGACCGTGGCAAAGGGGACAATCGCAAAAGTTGTCAACAAAGCGACCAGAAAGGCGGTTGTGACCATTAAGTCCGTGAGCGGGGCAAAAGGATATCAGATTCGCTACGCGACGGTCAGCAATATGAAGGGCGCAAAGACGGTGACATTGAGTGCCTCTACGCTCAGCCGCACCTTTAAGAGTCTGAAAAAAGGAAAGACATATTATTTCCAGGTGCGCGCATACAAAACTGACTCAACCGGCAAGAAAATTTACGGATCATGGAGTGCAAAGAAATCCGTAAAAATAAAAAAGTAAAGGACGGGAGTTTATTATGAAAAGAATCATGAAAAAACTATTGTGTGGTCTGTTGATCGCAACGCTTGCATTTCCGGTGGTTCCGGCGCAGGCACAAGAGAGGGAACCGATGGTTGCGCATGAACTGCACACCGGTCTGGCAACTCCAACCAACCTGCATCTGAAAGCACCAAAGGTGACGCAGGCTTACAAACAGGAATCGTTTGAAGCCCGATATGACCAGAAAACAGAGCAGGCCTATTGGAAACAATTTACAACAGATTATTATTACAAAAAGGTTTTGAACAGCAACCAGAGAGCGCTCTGGAGGGAACTTGACCGTGTCTGCATGAATCTGCTGCTTGGAAAAACGGCGCCAATCAAAACACAGGACGGCAGTGATGTCTATTATATGACACAACGTGTTGATTATTACACCATCAATGAAGCACAGGCGGAACAGGTGGTTTTCCTGTTTGGATATGCAAATCCGCAATATTTTTTCCTGGATACCAGTATTTTTTCGGTAGACAGCGGTGTGGCAATGCTGCTGGTTTATGATAATTTTGGAACCAAAGCAAAGCTGAAAGCAGGAAAAGAAAAATTGCGCTATTTCCTGAACAGCTGGGTGCATGACATCGAGAAGACGGTTCCGAATTATTCTTCATCCAATGTGAAGCAGCAGTTTGCTGTGGAGATGGAAATCCATGATTATCTGTGTGATCTGGTTTCGTACGATTATGTGGATATGAACCAGAGCATTTATAGCATTATCGCTTCACACAAGACGGTATGCGCAGGATATACCAAAGCGATGGTGGCGATGCTCAGCTATTTTGATATTGTCAATTGCTATGCGTTTTGTATGCCTTCTGATGAAAGTGAGGGCGGCAATCATGTATGGAATGAGGTCTATATCGGCGGCAAATGGTATGTCGTGGATGCAACCTGGGATGATGATGTTTCCGGTTTGATTCTGCGCTTGTTTTATAATACGACCATTGATGAAATCGAAAGAATCTGTCAGGATGACATTGTAAGTTACGAGAGCCATACGGATGACAATTATCCGTCATGGCTGAATACTTCCCATGTGCCGCTGGCAAAGACGGTGCAAAAGAAACAGTATGCGTTGCGTCTGCCGGCATTGCAAGTGAAAGTCGCAAAGAATTCAAAGGGCAATTATTATTTTGCAATGAAAAAACCGGTGATAAATTACGATGGACCTGTCGACTTCTCCAAGATGAAAATGACTTATTCCGTTGCCAATACCGCTTTCGCAAAAAAGGCAACGCCGACCAAGACATACAACGGTAGCGCTGTTGCATTAAAGTTCGGTGGGCATCGATATTTCCAGGGCATGTGGGAGTCATCTTATAAAGAAATTCAGTCCAGCCGTATTGTCTTTGTGGAAGAGAGCACAATCAGTAAGTCAAAGGCGGCAGACAGCTCTGCCATTTTTATCGGATTTGATGCCTGTGGCGGCAAGATGACACAGCAGGGCACGGTTGGTGCAACCGGATATACCTTTGGTCCGCTTCCAACTCCGAAGCGTACCGGCTATACATTTGTGGGCTGGTATACCAAGAAGTCGAAAGGAACCAAGGTGACTTCGAAGACGAAGATCACAGCCAAGCAGCCGATGATGCTGTATGCACGATGGAAGGGCAAGGTCTATACAGTCAAATTCCATGCAAACGGGGGAAAAGTATCCACCAAATCCAAAAAGTATAGAAACGGTGGCAAATATGGCAAGCTTCCGACACCGAAGCGTACGGGATACAAATTTACCGGCTGGTATACCAAGAAAAAGGGCGGCAGCAAGATTACAAAGGCAAGCCGCATCTACAATACCAAGAATATTACATTGTATGCGCATTGGAAGAAAGTGAAAAAATAAATGGAGAATATCCTTACCTATTTGAGGTATCGAAAAGACATTCCAACTTCAAAGATGGCCTGGAACGAAGCGGATTATGTGGCCTTTTCCATGATTTCGTATCTGGATTATACGGGACTTTGTGAAGACTGGCCGCTGCTTTCGGAGGCCGCTGCGCGATACAGGGACAAATACTATCCACAGGGGGATCAGCAGGCGCATATGCGCGAAAAAGCCCTCTTTGAGATGGCAGACAGTATTCGCTACCGGAAAGTGCGAATCGGCCGTTATTTGCGCGATATCGACGAAATACAGGAGAAAACCGTCTATGCGGTTACATTCCGGCTGTCGCGTTTTCACAGTATCGTGGCTTTCCCGGGAACGGATCACTCGATGTTGTCCTGGAAAGAGAATTTTATTTATCTCTATCGCTATGATGCGCCGGGGCTGCTTCAATGTAAGGACTATCTGGAATCTGCCATAAATCGGTCTTTTATGAAAGTAACGGTCATCGGACATTCCAAGGGTGGTTTGCAGGCGGTATATGCAAGTTGCAGACTGCCGGCGCAACTGCGACGCAAAATCAAAGCATTGTATCTGTTTGATGCGCCGGGCTTTGCCTATCCAATTGAGACGGAAGAGGGATATCGGGAGCTTGAAAGCCGCATGAAAAGTTTTGTGCCGGAAGACTGCGTGATCGGAAATCTCAATCATGCATCATATGGGGACAGACAGATGATTCGCAGTTATGAGACCGGGTTTGCGCAGCATGAATGTGACAATTGGCAAATGACAGCGACCGGGATTGCACGGGGGCAAGCGGCGAGCGAATTCTCCGAAAAATCCTCCAAAGTATTCAATACCCTGGTCGAATCGGTTCCGGTTGAGGAGCGTGAAATGGTCATCACAGAGATGTTTGATGTGTTGAAAAATAACGGGATTACAAGGATTGATGACATCAACAATCTGCGCTTCGGGAACGCGCTGAAGATTCTGCTCAGCTATCCGAGGCTTTCACCGCAGACACGCAATCTGATGAAGACCCTGTTAAAAGAAATGAAGAACGGTTAAAAAGTAAAAGCCCGGCAGCTGCCGGGCTTTTTTATGAAAACATACGCAATTTATTGCGAATTTCGGATTGTAAATAAATGATATTAAACGGCTTGAGTACATAATTCTGAATGCCGAGACTGCGGAAATGCATAATGCTTGTGGTGTCGCGGTATCCGCCGAGTACGATGACGGGAATCTCTTCGAGAATGTGGAGATTTACCAACAGCTGGTTGGATTCCTTGGACATCTCAAGTCCGTCAATGTCGACCAGCAACATGTCCGGTCTTCCGTCTCGCTGAATATATCCCTCTGCGAGCTTTTCGTTCTTGACCCACTGGAATTCATAGAGATAACCAAGTTTTTCGGAGATTTCACGGAAGGAATCTCCGGTATAATCCACAACCATAATGCGATACCGCGTCAGCGGTGAGGTCATTTCTCTGCGGTGTTCTTCTTCCTCAATCAAATCCAGATAATCCTGCGCGCTTGGCTGTGTGATGATGATATCCTGATATTCTGCAGAACTCAAATCAATCTCTGCAAAGTCTTCCATGCAGCGGATAATCGGACGATGATTGTGTTCCTCGGAATTCTCGATGACAATACCGACAGTGCCGTCTGACAGATGAATTTCGGTTCCCTTCGGATAGATTGGGATATATTTCAAAAATGCATCTACAATTGCCGGGTCAAAAATTGTGCCGGCGCCGCCTTTTAAAATCTCAATGGCCGCATATGGCGAGTAGGCGCGTTTGTACGGACGCTCGCTGGTTAAGGCATCATAGACATCTGCTACATGAATAATGCGTGCCAGGAAAGGAATTTCATCCTGCGCAAATCCTTTTGGATATCCGCTGCCGTCATAATTTTCATGATGGCATAATACCGCATTTTTCACATTGGAAGAGATGTCGAGACGGTCGTAAATCATGTCATAGGCAAGTGTTGGATGCGTCTTGACAAGCGCATATTCCTCTTTGGTGAGGATATCCGGCTTGTTTAATAACTCTGCCGGAAGATCAAGCTTACCGATATCATGCAACAGGGCGGCAAATACCAGATCTACAAGCTGGTCATTGTGAATCTCCATACCAAAACCGATGACACAGGCCATAACTGCTACATTTACGGAATGCGCGAATGTGTAATCATCAAAGGTACGCAGGTCCTGCATATCCAGGCTGTGGAACCCGTTTGCAATAATCTCGTCTACAATTTGCTTTGCGATAAGCCGACAAGTGTCAATATCTTTGTTTCGAACAGCACTTAATCCTGCGGAACGAAGAACCGGCGGGATCGGCGGCTTTAAATCGATGCCGGCAGAGAGTTTGTCTTCAACATAGACTGCCGGAATTCCGAGAGATATCAATCGCTCGATATATTGTTCTGTTAATGCTGTATTTTCGGAAATTAAGATTCGCCCTTCCGAATCCAGGACATCGGCGCCCAGCATCATGCCGGGAAACACCAGGTCAATGCGTAAATATCTCATGTAGTACTCCAATTACTTAATACATTAAAAAGTATACCAAATGTCAGTGCATAATGCACGATAAATCAGTTTTTATGCTACAATAAAAATATCATTTACGGGTTACAAAGGGTGGTACAAAATTATGAAAAACAAATCAAAAAAGAAAACAATCACCATCACAAGCGGATGGTTCATCATGGCCGCTTCAGAGCTCTCTGTTGCGGAAATCAAATCCCTGATTCCGCACGAATTCGATGTGGAAATCTGGCTTGAAGCCGGCGTATTAGAAGTAATCATCGGTGAAAAATGCTCAATGGATATTGAAGCCATCGAATGCGATTTGCGCGATGATTTCAGCAATGCATTTTTGCGTGAGCATCATATCACTCATTTATTTTATGTCTCATTCCCACAATCCGGTCATGAGGCAGCAATGCAGATTCTATCTGCAATCTCAAACGGAATCGATGGCTTTGTATGCGCTGATTCCGAAGATTTTATGCCGGTTCTGTAATCCGGTCTTTTTCACTTGGTACAAGTTGCGCAATTGTAACTGCAACAAAAATGGTAATGCATCCGGCGATTTCGCGAGAGGATAACCGTTCGTGCAATAAAAGCCATCCAAACAGAATCGAAAATACCGATTCCAGACTCATAATCAGGGATGCGACGGTCGGATGAAGACCACGCTGTCCTGCTGTCTGCAGCGTGTATGCAATTCCCGATGAGCAGATTCCCGCATACAAAAGCGGAATCCATGCCTCCCATGAGGCTAGAACATGCAACCAGGATTGCGGAGCCGGTGCGATATCAAACAAAAACATAGGAATCGCCGATTCAATTCCACACACGAGAAACTCGAGTGCGGAAAGAAAAATCGCGTCGACCTGCGGTGCAAAATGGTCAATGGCCAGAATCTGTACCGCAAAGGATACCGCGCTGAGCAGGAGTAAGATGTCAGAAGTCTGTACCCGGAACGAACCCTCTGTCATGCACAAAAAGTAGAGGCCGATCAAGGCAAGGAATACTCCTATCAGCACATTCCAATGGGTCTTCTTGCCGAGCACCAATCCAAAAATCGGAACCAGGAGAATATAGCAGGCTGTCAGAAATCCTGCTTTGCCGACGGAAGAACCCATAGTGATACCAAGCTGTTGCAAGTTGCTTGCAAAGAAAAGTGCGGTGCCACAGATGATGCCACCGAGAATGATTTTCCCGGTTTGGAGAGGCTGCTGTGCCTTTCTTCTGCGACCGATGAGCAATATCGGGAGTAGCACGAGAAATCCCATAATATTGCGTATGCTGTTGAAACTGTATGCTCCGACAACATCTCCGCCGGTTCGCTGTGCCACAAAGGCTGCGCCCCAGATGAGATCGGCGAGCAGTAGAAAAATGACATTTTTCTTCATATTAGGTATCCTTCTATTGCAAAAAACGATTCAGTAAGTAGGCTTACGAAATCGTTTAAGAAAACACAAATGACATATTAATACCTTTTGCGAGGAGATTCAATACTCGAATATGACAAAAGTAACAGAAAAAATAGGAAAATAATAGACAAAAGTTATACTACCCATTCCTAAGAGGAATACTAAAGAGCAGATACTTTCCTCGAGGTTATTAAAAAACTCCCATACCATTTGGTATGGGAGTTTTTTTAGCGTTCTTCGCGGAAATAGTTGGTGCCAAGACTGGCAGGTGGCTGATTTTCGCGCTTGTTTCTCACACTTGTAAATACAAGTACGAGCAGTGTGATAATATAAGGAATCATTTTGTAAAGTTCTGTATATTCCATATGAGCCATGTTGGTTGGCAGATACAGATACAGTACATATAAACCGCCAAACAGGATGGAAGCAAAGATGCTTAAATCCGGTTTCCACAAAGTGAAGATAACCAGTGCAATCGCAAGCCATCCGCGATCGCCGAATGCATCATTGGACCATACGCCGCTTGCATAATCCATTACATAATACAAACCGCCGAGACCGGCAATCATACAGCCGAGGCAGGTAGCCACATATTTGTATTTGGTGACATTGATTCCGGCTGCATCCGCAGTCGCAGGGTTCTCACCGACCGCACGCAGGTGAAGACCGGTGCGGGTATGCTTGAATACAAATGCCATAATCAGGGCAATCACAATTGACAAATAAGCGAGGAATCCATAGGAAAGAAAAATCTTTCCGAACCATCCGAGCTTTCCGGCAAATGGTAATGATTTGCTGAAGAACGCAGAGGTCTTGGTCAATGTGATGGATGGAACATCGAGCTTGGAAATCTTGATCAGAGAACCGCCGAAGAAGTTTCCAAAGCCGACACCGAAAGTAGTCATTGCCAGACCGGTTACATTTTGGTTCGCACGGAGTGTTACCGTCAGGAAGCAATAGAGCAGTCCCATCAAAAGAGAGCCAAGCAATGAGCATACCATAGGAATCATGATGGCCAGGAACGGATTGAGTGCGCCTGTGGCATGGTTCTCATAAATGAAGGAACCGATGACACCGCAAATACCGCCGACATACATGACACCCGGAATACCAAGGTTCAGGTTGCCGGACTTCTGTGTCAGGATTTCGCCTGTACTTCCATATAAAAGTGGAATTCCCTGCTGCACTGCGGTAGGGATAAATGCTACAAAATTAAACATCGCTTAGGCCTCCTTTCCTGATTTCTTTGTCCGATTGATTTTGTATCGAATAAAGAATTCACATCCGATGATAAAGAACAGGATGATTCCGGTCATGATATCGGAGAATGATTCATTTAATCCACAACTGGTTGCCACTTCCGAGGCACCGCGGTCCATAAAGACGATGAGCAGGGAAGTAAATACCATTGTGATCGGATTGAATTTGGCGAGCCACGAAACCATAACCGCAGTAAAGCCCATGCCGCCGGCAATGGTGGTGGTAACGGTATGATTGATACCGCCGGTCAAAAGCAGTCCGGCAAGTCCGCACATTCCGCCGGAGAGCAGCATCGTACGAATGACAACCTTTTCTACCTTGATTCCGACATAGCGCGCGGTGTTCTGGCTTTCGCCGACAACCGTGATTTCATATCCGTGTTTGGTATATTTCAAATAGACAAACAGACTGGCGGTGCAAAGCAATGCAACCACAATCGGCAGAAAATGCTGATTGACAATCTGAGGAAGCCAGCCGGCCATGGTATCGCTGTTGATGATACCGATTTTACCGGAGCCCTTTGGAACTTCCCATACAATCGTAAAGAATGCCACCAGCTGTGTTGCAATATAGTTCATCATCAATGTGGAAAGTGTTTCGTTGGTATTCCACAAGGCTTTAAACAAAGCAGGAACAAAGCCCCAGAATGCACCGGCAGCGATGGATGCGATAATCATAATGATGATTACGGCTGCATTTGGAAGTTTGTCGCCGAGCGTAATCATGCAAGATGCGGCGGTGAGCGATCCGATCAGGACCTGACCTTCTCCACCGATGTTCCAAAACTGCATCTTGAATGCAGGTGTGAGTGCAAGTGCAATAATCAGCATAATGGACAGTTCCTGAAGCGTAACCCAGCTGCGGCGGGTGGTACCGAATGCACCGCTAAAAATGGATTCAAAGACAGAGAGCGGATCCTGTCCGGTCAGTGTCATGCAAAGGACTGCAATCAGGCCGACTGCCAGCAGGATTGCAACGACATGTACAAACAGCGACTTTTGCCAAGGAAGGGCATCTCGTTTCGAAATATGAAATTTCATTATGCTTCTCCTCCTTTCTTGGTCATCATCATGCCGACAGTCTGCTTGTCAGCAGTGCGTCCGTCGATGATTCCGCTGACTTCACCGCCGCAGAGAACCAGGATGCGATCGGACAATTCCAAAAGCACATCGAGATCCTCGCCGACGAAGATGACTGCGACACCGTTTTTCTTTTGCTGATTAATCAAATCATAAATGGTATAGGACGAATTGATATCCAGACCGCGGACTGCATAAGCTGTCATCAATACGGTCGGTGAGGATGCAATTTCTCGACCTACCAATACTTTTTGGACATTTCCGCCGGAGAGACGACGAACCGGAGTCTCAATACTTGGGGTAGAAACCTTGAGCTCTTTTACGACAGTCTTGGCAAGCTTACGCGGTGCTTTACGATCGGTAAAGAAGCGTGATTTGCCATGGCGGAAGGAGCGAAGCATCATATTATCTGCCAGGTCCATATTGCCGACCAGTCCCATTCCGAGACGGTCTTCCGGGACGAATGAAAGAGAGACTCCAAGTTCGGCAATGTCACGAGGATTTTTGCCAATCAATTCTTCTACGGAACCATCCGGGGCAATATAGGAGACACTTCCTGTCTCAACACGCTGTAATCCGGCGATTGCCTCGAGCAATTCCTTCTGACCGCATCCGGAGATGCCGGCGATTCCGAGAATTTCACCGCTTCTTGCGGTAAAGGATACATCTTTCAATTTATAGACACCGTCCTGATCCCGCACGCTGAGTCCTTCGACTTTGATTCGCTCTGTCGGGTTTACAGGCTCCGGACGGTCAATATTCAATGATACGGAACGACCTACCATCATATCGGTCATTTCCTGTGCGTTGGTTTTGGCGGTTTCAAGTTCACCGACGAATGCGCCTTTGCGCAAAATTGCCACACGGTCGGAGATCGCTTCCACCTCATGCAATTTGTGCGTGATGATAATGATGGTCTTGCCGTCGGATTTCATATTGCGCATAACCGCAAATAATTTTTCCGTCTCCTGAGGAGTCAGTACGGCAGTCGGTTCATCGAGAATCAGAATCTGTGCGCCGCGGTAGAGTACCTTTACGATCTCGACAGTCTGCTTTTCGGAGACGGACATGTCATAAATCTTTTTGTCAAGATCCACCTCGAAGCCATATTTGTCACAGATTTCGTTGATGCGCACTTTTGCTTCTTTGAGATTTAATTTGCCTTCGAGTCCGAGAATGATATTTTCGGCAGCAGTCATGACATCAATCAATTTGAAATGCTGATGAACCATACCGATTCCAAGATTGAATGCGTCATGAGGAGAACGGATGGATACCGCTTCTCCGTTGATGAAAATCTGTCCTTCATCCGGATGATAGATGCCGGAGAGCATGTTCATCAATGTGGTCTTTCCACTTCCGTTTTCGCCGAGAAGAGAAAGAATCTCACCCTTGTAAATATCAAGGGTTACATTTTCATTGGCCACAACAGGACCGAATGTCTTTTTGATGTCACGAAGTGACACCGCAGTGGTTTTCTCACTCAATGTTTTTACCTCTTTATCGTAGATTCATAAAAAGCGAAAAATGGGCGGCACTTTGTGCCGCCCATGAAAAATCAAGCGAATCGATATTAGAACTTAGGATCTCCCAAGAATTTGATTCCGTCGATCTGTACATCGAAGTATGGTGCAGAACGGAATTCTGATTCTGAATAATAGCCATCCTTTACAACAACGGTATCGGCGGTATAATCAGCATCGGTATCTACATCTGCCTTGTAATCGTCGGCAAGCTTTGCTCCGCCAACAGTGAACTGTTCGAGTTCGAATACATGAAGATCGCCGCTCTCGAGTTTCTCCTGAGTCTCAGCAACAACCTTGTCGGTTCCTTCTGCTACGGACTTACCAAACTCAGAAAGTTTTACAGATCCGGTAGAAAGATTTCCGGTCCAGTCGGTATCGATATCCTTCTTGTCGGCAACCTGTCCGATGATATATTCGAAGTATGGTGCCCAGTCGATCTTGGAAGATACGAGGAAGGTTTCAGGACAAGCGCTTGCGGTAGAACCGTTGTAAGATACATTCGGGATACCTGCATTTTCACAAGCGGTAGGAGCTCCCATGGAGTCTGCGTGCTGTGAAATCAATACGCATTTGTCATCAATCAAAGCCTGTGCTGCAGTCTTCTCAGCGGTTTCATCATACCATGAACCGGTGAAGGTTACTTCCATGGTTGCGCTCTCACAGATAGAACGCGCGCCGAGGAAGAATGCGGTATATCCAGAGATTACTTCTGCATAGGTGTAAGCGCCTACATAACCGATCTTTGCCTGGTCAGCAGTGATCTTTCCGGAGTCGATCATTTCATTTAACTTTAATCCGGCAACCACACCTGCAAGATAGCGTCCTTCGTAGATGGTTGCGAAAGCGTTGTGATAGTTTGCAAGCTTTTCGGTATGTGCCTTGGTACCTGTTGCATGGCAGAACTGAACATCCGGGAATTCCTTTGCAGCCTTGATCATGTAATCTTCATGTCCAAAGCTGTCTGCGAATACGATATCGCATCCGCCATCGGCAAGATCTGCTGCTGCATCGTAGCAGTCTTCACCTTCGGAGATATTGGTCTTGAATACGGCCTCTGCTCCGGTTGCCTCGCAAGCAGCCTTTGCTGCATCAAGGAAGTTCTTGTCGTAAGTGGAGTTCTCATCATGTAAGGTGATGAATCCAATCTTAACGCCGGACTTGTTTCCCTTTGAGGAATCAGAATCCTTTCCACCACATGCTGCCAATGAGAATGTCATGGTTGCAGCAAGTGCAAGTGCAAGAAATCTCTTTAATTTCTTCATTTTGTTGTTTCTCCTTTTTCTCTTTCATACGATAGTTTTTACTACCAAATCAAACAATAACAAAATAAGAAGAGAAATACAAGAAGCCATTGTTAGAAAATTTGATTTTTTTTGCGCATTTTTTTATAAATAATAGATACCTGTCTTGTCATGGTGGAGAATAAGTACTATAATTACTTTGCTGTATGTAACATAGTGGAAATGCTATATTTATGTAACACTTTTGAAGTACTAGGAGGGTAAAATTTAATGTTCAAAAACATGAGCATGCGTGTGAAGACACTGCTTCCGGTTTTTATTTTGGCAATTCTATGTGTCTTGACCGGTTTTTTAGGCATGTTTCAGATGCAAACAATCAAAAAAGCAGGTGACGATTCTATCGATGTCTATGCCAAGCGTGTGCAATATGCACTGCAGGCAAATGTCTACTTTAAGGATGTGCGCACCATCGGTTATTCCGCAATCGTAAATTCGGATAACCCGGAGACCGTAAAATATCTGATTGATTCCTATAAGGCTGATGCCGAGGCCGTTATCGAACAGATTGAATTGCTTTACGGTTCCATCAAGGATGAAATCGGAGAAGACGAAGCTCAAAAGAGTATGGGTGGATTCCTTGCAAATGCAACAACAATGAATACTTATATGACAAAGTTTTTTGAAACTATGTCGACCGGAGATGTGAAGAATGCGTCACGTTTGATGACCAGTCAGATCAATCCGCTGGCTGCAACACTGACAGAAACATTTGATACCATCATTGCACAGAGTCAGGATGAACTTGCAGCTGCATCCAATACAATGAATACATCATTTCATACAGCACGCATCGTTGTATTCGCTGTTTTGGGAATCACAATTCTGATTGTCGTTCTGGCAATTATCAGTATTATCATCGAAATCATCAAGCCGATTGAGCGGACGGAGAAGGCACTGACTACAATGATTCGCGAAATCGAAGAGGGACAGGGTGACTTAACCAAGCGTGTTCCGATTCGCGGCAAAGATGAAATTGCAAGACTTGGAAAGTCAATCAATATCTTTATTGAGACTTTACAGAATATTATGATTAAGATCACTGATAACTCCGAACGCCTGCAGGATATTGTAGGTATCGTAGTCGGCAGTGTACAGACTGCAAACAGCAGCTCTACAGATATTTCCGCAGTTATGGAAGAGTTGTCGGCATCCATGGAAGAAGTTTCCGCAACCACACAGGATGTCAATGAGACGACGGTCGCAGTCGATGCGTCAGTCGGTGCTCTGGCAGATGCTTCCGGTGAACTTTTGAATTATGCCGGAGAAATGCATTCCAGAGCGGTTGAGGTTATGAATCATGCAGCAGAGAACAAGGTAAATGCAAGTGATGCAATCAATCATATTCTTGAATCACTTCGCAAAGCAATTGCGGACAGCAAGAGCGTGGAACAGGTAAATGTCCTGACCGATGAAATCCTTAGCATTTCGAGCCAGACCAACCTGCTCGCACTCAATGCATCCATTGAAGCAGCCCGTGCGGGAGAAGCCGGCAAGGGATTTGCGGTAGTAGCAGATGAGATTCGTCAGCTTGCCGATTCCAGCCGTGAGGCAGCCAACAACATCCAGAACATCAACGGAATGGTGACGGAAGCTGTGCATGAGCTGATTGCAAGCTCAAATGAAATTGTGGATTATATTAATTCCAATGTCCTTCCGGATTATGACGGATTCGAAGAAGCCGGCAAGCGCTACAGCGATGATGCGGCATACATCAATGAGATTATTGACAACTTCAAGACTTCCGCAGCAGAGATTCATACCAGTATGGGTCAGATTACACAGTCCATCCAGGACATCGCAACAGTTGTGGAAGAATGTGCGTCAGGTGTATCTTCCGCATCGGTCAATACCAACGATCTGGTGCAGGGCATCGGCAAGATTTCAAGCGAGATGGATTCCAACAGCGAAATCGCGGGAACCCTCAAGCAGGAAACAGCCACATTTACAACACTTGTATAAATCAAACAGTGAGAAAGGGGTTCTGCAGTGCTCTGCAGGCCTCTTTTTTGTTGTCCAAATAATTTGAAATATGATAAAATAGTGACGCTATGAAAAAAAAGGTAATTTACTACAGAGATGAATTGCATGAAGAATTCTCCGAGGCAAAAATCAGCCCTAAGTTCATCGATGAAAAGTATCGATATGAGGGTGGCCGGTTGCGCCCGCTCGGAAGAGGCTTGTGGTATCATCTGCTTGCCAAACCGATTGCATGGATGATTATGAAAATCGGATTCGGACATCGAATCGTCAATGGGAGTATCCTGAAGTCGGCTCGTAAAGAAGGCTATTTCTTATACGGGAATCATACCAATCCGGTTCCGGATGCATTTATTCCAACCATGTTAAATTTTACGGGATCAGTCTATGTGATTGTCCATCCGGCAAATGTTTCCATGCCGGTGCTGGGCAGAGTGACGCCGTCGCTTGGCGCTTTGCCATTGCCGGATACCAAAGGCGCCTTTAAAAATTTTTTAAAGACGCTGGAGCATCACTGTGACCGCCACAAAGTCATTATGATTTATCCGGAGGCACATATCTGGCCGTATTATACAAAGATTCGTCCGTTCGTGGCAGATTCTTTTCAATTTCCGATTCTGTTTCACAAGCCGGTATATTGTTTGACGAATACCTACCAGAAGCGATTGTTTTTTAAAAGACCGCGGATGGTTACCTATGTGGACGGTCCGTTTTATCCGGACGAATCGTTGCCGAGAGGCAGACAAAAGCAGGAACTGCGCGACAGAGTCTATGAGACAATGACGAAACGGAGCACAAACAATACCGTGGAATATATCCATTATGAAAAAATTAACGCATAGGTAGTGACAAATGTTATTAGATGTAGTATTCTAAACTATGTGTAAAGGAAATGAAAAACCATGAATATTTTATTCTCAGGAAATGATCGTGTTTTTGATGGCGTTTTGACCTGCATGTTGTCCATATTAAAGCGGACTGCGGTGACGGAACCGTTTTGCTTTTATGTGATGACAATGGATGTCTCGCATCTGAAACCGGAATATGTGGCAATCAGTCAGCAGAGGATTGATTATCTTGATATGATTGCAAAAAAATATAACCCGGACAATCGTGTGATTCGGCTGGATGTGACCGAAATCTACAACCGTGAATTCGCAAGCTGTCCGAACGAGCAGTGTTATTGTTCGCCATATACATTGCTTCGTCTGTTTCTGGACATGATTCCGGATATTCCGGACAAGATGCTGTATCTGGATGTGGATATCATGTTTCAGCGGGATATTGCACTGCTCTATAATCAGGATGTGTCGGGCTACGAATATGCGGCAGCACGTGACCATTACGGGAAGTTTTTGATTCATCCGAATTATATCAATGCGGGTGTCATCCTGTTTAATGTTCCTCTGATCAGACAGACCGGTTTGCTGGTCAAAGCACGCAAACTAATCCAGACGAAGAAGATGCTGTTCGCGGACCAGGATGCAATTTATCGGAGCACAACAAAAAAGAAAATGCTTCCGCAATATTTCAATGATCAGAAATTCCTGCATAAGCATACGGTTGTGCGACATTTTTCCAAGAGGTTGTTTTATCTGCCGTATCCGCACACGGAGAATGTGAAACAATGGCAGTTGAGCCGCATGTACAGATTGTTCGGATATGCGCAATTCGATGATATTCTCTACGAATATTTATATTGGAAAGGTAAGTATGAACATGAAATTGAATTTGAAAAGTAGAAAGCGTTTAAAGGTGAAAAGACCTGTGATTCCGGTATTTTTTGCCTGCGATGATAATTATGTCAAATACATGATGGTGACAATGAAGTCTCTGATTGCACATGCTTCGCCGCAAAACAAATATTTGCTCTATGTGCTGCATACCAATATTTCGGCGGAGAATATCATGAAGGTGGAACAGATGATGACGGACAATGTCTCTGTGACATTTTGTGATGTGTCAGAGGCACTCAAGCGTGTGGAAAGTCAGCTGTCTGTCCGTGATTATTATTCTCTGACAACCTACTATCGCATGTTTATTCCGGAATTGTTCCCGGAATTTGACAAAGTGCTTTATATCGACAGTGATACGATTCTCTATCGTGACATTGCGGATCTCTACAGCTATGAGATGGGCGACAATTATATCGGAGGTATTCAGGATTATCTCGTGGCACATGTCAACATTTACGGCGAGTATGTGGAAAAGGTACTCGGCGTATCGCGCGCGGCATATTTCAATGCCGGTGTGGTTTTGATCAACAGCGATGCTTTTCGCCGCAATCATATCAAAGATAAGTTTGTGGAATTATTGAATACCTATTCGTTTGTCGTAGCACAGGATCAGGACTACCTGAATATTCTGTGTCAGGATCACATCCTTTGGATTGATTCCAAATGGAATGTCCAGATGCCGGAGCCGACAGAGCGACCTGCCGATTCGATTGCGCTTGTGCATTACAATCTGGCCATCAAACCATGGCAGAGTGCGCAGTGCCGTTACGGCGATGAATTCTGGAAATATGCAAAAGATACGGCGGTCTATGAAAGCCTGAAAGAAGAGCAAAAGAGCTTCAATGAGGAAGATGTCAAAAAAGTGGAGCAGGCCGGAGAAAATTTGAAGAATCTCGCGCTTCATGAAATTGCAAATGAGGATAACTATCTGCGCCGCTTCGTGGATGAAAGCCGTCATACAACAACGCGTCAGGAAATCGTGGCAAAGCGGGAACAGTATGAGCGCGAAGGCCGCTTTGTGGAAGACCTTGAGGATGATCCGCCATCACGCGTATTGATGCCAAACGAAGTCGATTACCTGCGCCGGAATATGACGAACCGTCTTCGTACACGCTATGCATTTAAGATTGCACGCTTCTTCATGAATACCATGATTAAGAAAAAACAGCTGGTCATCAAGGAAATCACCGGTGTCGAGAATTTCCGCAGTGTGACCGGTGGTGCGATTATCACTTGCAACCACTTCAATGCATTTGATTCATTTGCAGCGCAAATCGCTTATGAAAAAGCCATTCCGCGCGGACTGCCTTTGCGAAAGAAACTGTTCCGCATCATCAAGGAAGGCAATTACACTAGCTTCCCGGGATTCTACGGATTTTTGATGCGCAACTGCAACACGCTTCCGCTCAGTTCCAACAAGGACACCATGAAGAAATTCATGAAAGCGGTGGACAAGATTTTGCAGCGCGGCCATCTGATTCTCATCTATCCGGAGCAGAGCATGTGGTGGAACTATCGCAAACCGAAACCGCTGAAGAAGGGCGGCTTTACCTTTGCGGCCAAGAACAATGTCCCAATCATCCCGATGTTTATCACGATGGAGGACACCAATGTTCCGGGCGAGGGTGGTCTGCCGGTGCAGGCTTACAGCATCCATATTGCTCCACCGATTTATCCGGACAAAAATAAAAACAAAGCTGCCAATGCGCAGGAGATGATGGAAAAAAATGCACGTGCATGGAAGGAAATCTATGAGCGCGCATATGGGATTCCATTGGAGTACACCTGCGATGATTCATATGTAGATATGTACCTTGCATAAACTGTCGAATTGTGATATTCTATCGCATGTGACCTGCGGGATTGTCGGAATTGGCAGACGAGCGAGATTTAGGTTCTCGTGTCCTATGGCGTGTGGGTTCAAGTCCCACATCCCGCATAGTAAAAAGGAAATACCTCAGACCTGTGGTCTGGGGTATTTCCTTTTTAGTAGCGGGAGCGTGATTGAACCCAGGGTTCAATCTCCGCTCCGCTACGGTCGGCGCTAAACAGACGTCCACCGGACGTCTAGCGCCCCACATCCCGCTGGATAAAAATTAAGGTTTATTGAAGATGCGGGAGCGTGATTGGTCCCAGGTTCAATCTCCGCTCTAGTCGGCGCTAAACTAGCGCCCACATCCCGCCAAATAAAAATTGAGGTTTATTGAAGATGCGGGAGTGTGATTGGTCTCAGGGTTCAATCTCCGCTTCGGTCAACCTGAATCAATATTTTGATTTAATTATATTATGTCAAGAATAATCTAGTGCATGTATTTCTTCAATATTGATGTTATCTCCCAAAATCCCTATAATTGAAAGTAGATGAGTGAATTGGATGACTCAGGAGGACAGATAAGATGGCAATGCTTGAAATTAGTAACTATTCAAAGTCGTATGGAGGAGATAAACTGGCGGCGGACTCTGTTTCACTGAAAGTGGAGAGTGGCGATATTTACGGATTTATCGGACATAACGGAGCCGGAAAGTCGACGACAATCCGCGCGATTGTTGGGGTGCTTGATTTTACAGATGGGGAAATTTTGATTGACGGACATTCTGTAAAAACAGAGCCGATGGAATGCAAAAAAGTGACTGCCTATATTCCGGACAATCCGGATTTGTACGAGAATCTGACCGGGATTCAGTTTTTAAATTTTGTGGCGGATGTATTTCAAATCGGAGACGCAGAGCGAAGCGAGCGGATTGCGCATTACGCAAATGCATTTGAAATCACGGATGCGCTCGGAGATTTAATCAGCTCTTATTCTCATGGAATGAAGCAGAAAGTCGCAATCATTTCGGCGCTGATACATGAGCCGAAACTGTTGGTATTGGATGAACCGTTTGTTGGACTTGATCCGAAAGCGGCCTTTACACTCAAAGAGATCATGCATGACCTTTGTAGGAAAGGTGCAGCGGTTTTCTTCTCGACGCATGTGCTGGATGTCGCAGAAAAATTGTGCAACAAAGTTGCGATTATCAAGCAGGGAAAAATTATTACCTCCGGTACGATGGAAGAATTGACGGCCGGAAAATCTTTGGAAGAAGCTTTTCTGGAGGTGTATGATGCATAATCTGATTTTGCTTAGGACTTTGCTTTTGTCCACAAGTCAGCGAAATCAACTGAAATATTGCACGGACAAAAAGAAAAAGAGTCGTATCATTGGAAATTATATTGGAATAATTGTTCTTTTTTTCATGTTGATGGCATATTGCTTTTTCATGTGCATAGGCTATGGAATGTATCAGATGATTGATGCAGTTCCGGGACTTTGCGCGCTGACAATCAGTTTGCTTTCGTTTGTTTTTACCATCATAAAAGTAAATGGATATCTTTTCCAATTTAAGGAATATGACATGCTGATGGCATTGCCGCTGAAAGAGAAAACCATTGCAGCCTGCAAGTTTGCCTACATGTATATAAAAAGTCTGCCGTGGTATGCAAGTATTGCGCTTTCGATGATGGTCGGATATGGATATTTTGCCAAGCCGGCATTTTATATTTATCCGATTTGGGTCATGCTTGCGCTTGTGCTTCCGCTGATTCCGATGTTGGTGGCAACTTTCTTTGGATTTTTATTTGCAAAGATCAGCTCCGGGTTCCGCAAAAGAAATCTGGTGCAGACAATATTGATTATGTTGCTCGTCCTGTTTTGTTTTGGACTTCGTTTCTTTATCGACAATATGATTCGAAATGATGCAGTGGAATCGACGCTACAGGATACTTATTATATGACAGCAAAGACGGTGGAGCTTTATCTGCCGGCGAAGTGGTTTGAAAAGGCAATTCTACAGACAGATTTGGTGAGTCTTACCTTATTGCTTGTCATCAGTGTGTGCCTGTTTGCGATTGTATTTGCAATCATCGGAAGTTCCTATCGCAATATCAATTCCGCATTAAAGTCACATGCGGCAGCAAGAAAATACCGTATGACCGGACAAAAGAGCAAGAAGGTCGTATGGACGATTGCATTTAAAGAATTAAAGCGGATGACCGGCTCGACGACCTATCTGGTCAATGCCGGATTGGGATATGTATTGATTATTTTGCTCGGAGTGATTGCACTTTTTGTAAGGTTTGATGAAATCATTGCGCTCTTGACGAATGGGGCTCCGTTTGATCCGAAGGTTGTTTACCCATCGATTCCGTTTATCATCTATTTCTTTATTGGAATGGTTTCTACGACGGCTTGCTCCCCATCATTGGAAGGAAAAAATTACTGGATTGTGCAGAGCCTCCCGATTGAGAAAAAGACGCTTTATCAGGGCAAGATGCTATTTCAGCTGTGTCTGTCTGTGCCGTCGATGGCCATCGGAACGCTTGGAATCTGCATCTCTGCACGAATTGGAATCGTCGATACAATTTGCTATTTGCTGATTGGATGTTTATTATGTTTATTTTCTGCAACATGGGGATGTGTATGCGGTGTTAAGCATATGCGCCTGGATTGGGAAAATGAAGTGGAAGTCATCAAGCAGGGCGCGGCGGTGTCAGTATACCTGCTTGTGAATATGTTTTTAACCATGGCTGTGGCAGCACTTGCTATCTTCATTGGCATGCAGATGGATCATCTTCTGCTGAACCTGATTTGGATGGGGGTGTATGCACTGCTGTCGGGGCTGTGCTATTTGCGCGTACGCGTGCTCACGCAGAGACCCAAAATGGCCTAGGAGAAAGGAACTAAAATTATGACAATCAATGAACGGGCTGAAAAAGCCGTACAACTTAAAACTTCCGGTGGATACAACTGCTCGCAGGCAGTGACTGCGGCGCTGGCGGACCAGACGGATTTGACCGAAGAACAATTAAAACAGATTTCAGCAGGTTTCTGTGCAGGAATGGGAAATCTGCAAGCGACCTGTGGCGCAATTATCGGTGCGGGCATAATTGCGGGCGCACAGACGAAGGGACAGGGAACCTTGCCAATTGCACGACAGATTCAGGAGAAATTCCATCAGAAGTGTGGTGCAATCAAGTGCGGTGACCTAAAGGCAATGACCGATGGAAAACCACTTTGCCCATGTGAAGAATGCGTGCGCAATGCAGTGCTCATTTATGGCGAAGTCATTGGAGTAGAATAGATAGAAAGAGGAATCCAGCCAATCGGTTTGAATCCGATATCGGCAAGGACCATACTCCGTTTGAGAAAATGCTCGAGGAGGACGAAAAGACCGGATAAAAATAGTACTATTGAAACAGTGAGGAATTATGAAAAAGAAATCAAATCTGAAAAAACTAATCTCTTATTACAAACCATACAAAAGACTGTTCTGGACCGATATGTTTTTTGCAACGGTATCGGCAGCAGTCGCGCTGACCATTCCGTTGATTGTGCGCTATATCGCTTACAATCTGGTCTATGAGGAGCGTGCGGTGATTTTGCATACCATGCTTTATCTGGGCGCCGGCCTGCTGCTTTTGGTGGCAATCGACTGCTACAGCCGTTTTTATATCGGCAATTACGGACATGTGATGGGGGCAAAAATTGAATATGATATGCGCGCGGAAATTTTTGCACATATGCAGAAACTTTCTTTTTCATTTTATGATGATGCACAAGTTGGACAGCTGATGAGCCGCATTACAACGGATTTGTTTGATATCACGGAGCTGCTGCATCATGGACCGGAAAATATTATTCTTTCTGTCATCAAAATCGCAGGGGCACTCGTGATTCTGGTCAATATCAACTGGATGCTTGCCATCGCGGCCTTTGTGATGGTTCCGATTATGTTCTTTTTTGCATCGAAATTATATCGCAAGATGCGTCGCGCATCGCGCAGAAACAGGCAGAAAATCGCGGAGATTAATGCGCAGATTGAGGACAATCTGTCCGGAATTCGCGTGGTCAAATCGTTTGCAAACGAGGAAATCGAGAATCAGAAATTCCAAAAAGGAAACGACGGATTCCTGGAATCAAAGAAAAACAGCTATCACTATATGGGCATGTTCCAGGCCGGAATGGCAGGATTTACAACGCTGATTCAGGTCTGTGTGCTCGTGACAGGCGCAGTGCTGATTGCTTACGGCAGGCTGCAGGTGCAGGACCTGATTACCTTTATGCTTTACATCAGTGTATTTACCGAACCGGTGCGCACACTGGTGGACTTTACCGAGCAGTTCCAGAACGGCTATACCGGATTCGAGCGCTTCCGTGAAATCATGGATACGAAACCGGATATCGTGGATGCAAAGGATGCAAAGGTACTCACCGATGTGAAGGGCGACATCTGTTTCGATCATGTCTCTTTTGCATATCAGGAAAATCAGGATGAAGTATTGAATGAGGTATCACTGAATGTTCCGGCGGGGGCATATATGGCTCTGGTCGGTTCCTCCGGTGCCGGCAAGACCACACTTTGTTCTTTGATCCCGCGTTTTTATGAGACGACGGGTGGAAATATTTATATCGACGGGCACAATATCAAAGAAATCACACTCAAGAGTCTGCGCGATAACATCGGAATCGTGCAGCAGGATGTCTATCTGTTTGCCGGTACGATTTATGAAAATATCAGTTACGGCAAGCCGGGTGCGACCAGAGAGGAAGTCATTGCTGCCGCAAAAAATGCGAATGCGCATGATTTTATCATGTCCTTTCCGGACGGTTATGATACGGATATCGGGCAGCGCGGCATCAAGCTGTCCGGCGGACAGAAACAGCGTCTTTCCATTGCGCGTGTCTTTTTAAAGAATCCGCCGATTTTGATTTTTGATGAGGCAACTTCCGCACTCGACAACGAGAGCGAGCGTGTGGTGCAGGAATCACTGGAGAAACTTGCAAAGAACCGCACCACCTTTGTCATTGCGCATCGCCTCACCACAATCCAGAATGCCGAGCGTATTCTCGTGCTGACCGAAAACGGCATTGCCGAGTCCGGCAGCCATGACGAGCTGCTCGCAAAAGGAGGCATCTATGAGAAGCTGTATCATATGCATGCTTAAGGTGATTCTTCGGAATCACCTTTTAATATGTCAGCTACGCTGACGCAAATCTCGCGCCAAGTCTCGCGAGCGAGACTTGAATTTACGAGAAAATTCTTCTGAATTTTCTATAAAGTAAAAGTGCTCCGCTAAGAATGCACACTTGCGCGAGATGATTGTTGCTAAAGCAACACGCGCCGCGCTAAAAGAGATATATGGTATAATAAATATTATTGAGCAAAGAAGGGGAACGCATTTCGTCAAAATTAGGAGGCTACTATGGGACAAATTGATTTGAAGCCGATGAAGACGGCTATTGTGGGTTGTGGGGCAATCAGCGATATCTTTTTTCAGAATTTTACAAAACGATTTGAGATGATTGATTTGAAATATTGCTGCTCGAAAGGCGGCGCAAGCGCAGCGCAAAAAGCGCAGCAATATGGCATCAAAAATAGTACGCTCGAAGAAATTCTTGCAGATTCGGAAATTGAATTGATCATCAATGCGACTCCAACTTCGCAGCATTATGACATTATCAAGGCTGCGCTGGATGCAGGAAAACATGTTTTTACAGAGAAAGTCATTACGACAGATTTCAAAAAGGCACAGGAACTACGCGATCTGGCACACAAAAAAGGATTGTATCTGTGTAGCGAGCCGGATCATTTCATGGGTGCTGCATGGCAATGTGCGCGTGAATATATCGATGCCGGAATCGTCGGCAAAGTAAGCTCTGTGATTGCGACAGCTTCGCAAAATCAGGATGGACTGATGGATTTTTTGCGTTACACCAATGAGCCGGGAGGCGGTCCGGGATTTGATTATGGCATTTATCTGATTACGCAGATGTTGGCATTGTTCGGGCCGGTAAAAGAAGTGTGCGGAACCATGCAAACGACCAATCCGCATCATGTGCATCGTCGTATTTCGCGACCGGAACTGGGGCATTCTTATGAGGCAATGAACGAAGATCTCGTCAGCGCGACTCTGGTATTCCACAGTGGTGTGATTGCGACCGTTCATCTGGATGCGAACAGTATTATCGAAGCACCGGCTCCGTTTATGATTTATGGAAAATATGGTGTGCTTGAGATGTCGCGCCCGTCTGAATTCAGCGGTGAGGTGAAATTGCATCGACAAGATTCGCATGAACCATCATTGTTGCAACCGGTTCATGGGTTCGATCACGATTCTCGTGGTGTGGGCGCTGCAGAAATGGCGTGGGCCATCCGTATGGGACGCACCCCGCGTGCAGAGGCATCATTGGGCATCCATTGTCTTGAAATTTGTCAGGGAATTCTTGCGAGCGGCCGCACGCGATCATTCTATCAAATGACCACGACCTGCGAGCAGCCGGCACCGCTGCCAAAAGGCTATCGCGGCTTCCCGATGTTTTATCACGATGAAGAAGCATCGCTGATTTTTCTTGAATGATACCAACTCGGATCGTGCGCGACACAAACCGCATCCGTCGTCCCAAAATCTATTGGCACCGCATCTTCAAAGTAGGCATCAATCTGTCCGATGCAATACGGGATGCTGACTTCGACGCCAAAACTTTCCAATTTATAAAATTCTTCATATGGATCGCCAATTTCCGGCATCAAATGCATACGAAGTCCGTCCACGAATCCCAGGCACTTCGTATGCATTCCGGCGGCAGCAAAGCATACGAACCCATCAAAAAGCTGCTGGTTCGTATGCAACTTCAGACACCAAATGCATACGAAGTCCATAAATCCCAGGCACTTCGTATGCATCCCGATGACAGCAAAGCATACGAACCCATCAAAAAACTGCTGGTTCGTATGCAACTTCCGGCACTAAATGCATACGAAGTCCACGAATCCCAGGCACTTCGTATGCATTCCGGCGGCAGCAAAGCATACGAACCCATCTAAAATCTGCCGGTTCGTATGCAACTTCAGGCACCAAATGCATACGAAGTCCATAAATCCCAGGCACTTCGTATGCATCCCGACGACAGCAAAACATACGAACCCACCAAAAAGCTGCCGGTTCGTATGCAACTTCAGGCACCAAATGCATACGAAGTCCATAAATCCAAGGCACTTCGTATGCATCCTGGCGTCATCAAAGCATACGAACCCACCCAAAAGCTGCTAGTTCGTATGCAACTTCCGGCACCAAATGCATACGAAGTCCATAAATCTCAGGCACTTCGTATGCATCCCGACGACAGTAAAACATACGAACCCGCCAAAAATCTGCTGGTTCGTATGCAACTTCCGGCATCACCCACCAAAAAGCTGCTAGTTCGTATGCAACTTCCGGCACCAAATGCATACGAAGTCCACGAATTCCAGGCACTTCGTATGCATCCCAGCGGCAGCAAAGCATACGAACCCACCAAAAAGCTGCTAGTTCGTATGCAACTTCAGGCACCAAATGCATACGAAGTCCATAAATCTCAGGCACTTCGTATGCATCCCGACGACAGCAAAACATACGAACCCGCCAAAAAGCTGCTGGTTCGTATGCAACTTCCGGCATCAAATGCATACGAAGTCCACGAATCCCAGGCCCTTCGTATGCATCCAGGCGGCAGCAAAGCATACGAACTCATCTAAAATATGCCGGTTCGTATGCAACTTCAGGCACCAAATGCATACGAAGTCCATAAATCCCAGGCACTTCGTATGCATTCCGGCGGCAGCAAAGCATACGAACCCATCTAAAATCTGCCGGTTCGTATGCAACTTCCGGCACCAAATGCATACGAAGTTTACGAATCCCAGGCACTTCGTATGCATCCCATCGACAGCAAAGCATACGAACCCATCTAAAATCTGCCGGTTCGTATGCAACTTCAGGCACCAAA
>NZ_PDYG01000055.1 GCF_002735305.1 Agathobacter ruminis | reverse complement strand
TTATTCAAAACATTTCTGTTTTAAAACATTTTTATTGACTTTCTTTAATAGTTAGTCTTAATAATTCTGCTCGTACTATTATAGCACTCTATACACCATTTAAGATACTGCGAATTTTAGCAGAAACCACATCAAAGGCCACATCATTCATTCCGCTGTTTAAGACAACATCGGCAAGTGCTCTGGTCGGCTCTACATAAATATAATGCATTGGCTTTACCGTAGTCAGATACTGATCCACTATTCCCTGTAGGTCACGACCTCTCTCTTCCACATCTCGCACGGCACGGCGAAGAATTCTCTCATCTGCATCCGCATCCACATAAACCTTGATATCCATCTGGTTGCGCAGACGCTCATCCTGCAAAACAAGAATTCCTTCCAGAATAATGACCGGACTCGGATTAATCTCGACAACCTCCTTGGAACGGGTATGCTGTGTGTAATCATAAACCGGGCATTGCACCGATTCTCCACGCTTGAGGCATTCGAGATGCTCCAACAGCAATTCTGTTTCAAAAGCGGATGGATGATCATAGTTTTGCAATTTGCGTTGTTCAAACGGGATGTCATCCTGCGATTTGTAATAATTATCATAATAGATAATCGAAGTATCATTCGGGAAAGCATCCTTTATCTTGTTTGTAAAAGTCGATTTTCCGGAACCTGTTCCGCCGGCAATTCCAATAATAATCGGTTTCATCATTATTCCTTCCTTCTTAGCTTATGCGTGTTCGCCCAATACATCCATCTTCTCATTTCCCCGCTCCTTCAAAATCATAATGATTCCGACTGTCGTGGAAATCATCGTCAATACATCGAAGGCCAATGAAGAAAAATTCTTCACAGAAAAATCAAAGATACACCAAAGTACCTCGGATAGGATGATGATCACTTTTAAGGTGATATCACTATCAGTGTCCATAAAGAAAGTAAACATAGCTGTTCCGATGACCGGGAACCAGCCGATTAAACCATTTTGATTAAAGATTGCGGCAAGCACTGTCTGTAATACAATAAAGCCGATTTTAAGCGGCCATGTAAATTCCCATTTGAAGCAAATGAGATTGCGCACAATGCTGACCATATTGGTGATAAACCCTGTCGGTCCGCCTAGCACGAGATTGCCCAGTCCCATTAAAGAGAACTGAGCAATCTGAGCAGACAATATTTTTTTTCGTTCTTTGATCAATCCGATGAGAACCATCACAATGGCTCCGGCAAAGGATATGATATTGCCTATTACTAAATAATACATTTCTGTTATCTGGCTCCTTTATCGTATGGAATACCTTCGGCTTTCGGAGCTCTTGAATTCTTGGAAGTAAACGCAAGCACAATCAGAGAAACAATATATGGCAACATGTTATATACCGTTCCTGAAATCGGAAGTGCTTTGAGGAAATCAATTCCCATATAAACACTTGAAAGTGCCTTAAATAATGCAAAGATCACAGCAGACCATGCAATTCTCTCCGGCTTCCACTGTCCAAAAATCATAACTGCCAGGGCAAGAAATCCTGCACCGGCAACACCATAATCAAAATGCCAGGTGGAAGTTGCTGCGGAAATATAAATAATACCACCGAGACCTCCGAGGAATCCTGAAATCAGAACACCCAGATAGCGCATTTTGTAAACATTGATGCCGACAGAGTCCGCAGCCTGCGGATGCTCACCACATGCGCGAAGGCGCAATGCGGATTTGGTCTTGTAGAAATAAACGGTTGCTACCACAAGCAAAACGATTGCTACTACAATGAACCAGTTCAAACGCAAATCCCCAATGTGGAATGAGAATGCTTCCTGTCCCTTTACATAATCGAGCTTTGGTGAAAAATCCGTTCCGTTAGAACGATTTGTATTAAATGCCTTTACGATTACGGTTGCACCTGCAACACCAATCATATTAACGGCAGTTCCAACCAGTGTCTGATCCGCCTTGAAATTGATTGCAGCCACAGCGATGAACAATGACGTAATCATTCCGGCTGCCGCAGCAGCAAGCATTGTCAAAACAATCACCACAATCTTTGGTGTGTTGTCCGGGAGTAAAACCATTACCATTGCACCGGCCATTGCACCAAATACCATAATTCCCTCAAGTCCGAGGTTGATGATTCCGCTTCGCTCGGAAAACATTCCGCCAAGCGCAACCAGGATTAAAACAGATGCAAAGATCAGAGTATATTGAATCAATAATAACATTCTACTGCTCCTCCTTTCCATCATCCTGTGTTGTTTGGGCATTTGCATTTACAATTACCGCACTCTTCTTTTTGTTGAGAAGATATTTGATAAATAATACAAAACCACAAAGATAGATAATAATTGCAACCATCAGGTCCGCAATCTGTGGATTGAAATATCTCGTATCGAGGTACTGACCACCCATAGTCAGATATTCGATAAAGAATCCCGCAAAAATCGCTCCGATTGGATTCAATCCACCGAGGAAAGCAACAGCGATTCCGTTAAAGCCCATCGCCGGAACGGAAGCGGAAATCGAATAATGCTCGATTCCAGTCAAATAATGACATCCCGCAGCAAGTCCGGCAATCGCACCGGAAATCACAATCGTAAGGATAATATTGCGCTTTGCATTCATTCCGGCATATTTTGCCGCATCTTTGTTGTATCCGGTTGCTTTGAGCTCATAACCAAAGGTTGTGCGGTTCAGAATTAGATAAATCAAAATCGCAACAATAATTGTGAGTGGCAATGCGATCGTCATATACTGGTTATTTCCGAATACCGGCTGCATGAATCCCGGGATAATTCCCTTCTGCGGAATGCCATAGGTCTCGGATTTACTGATATCCATAATCTTCTCATTCGCAAGAATGGTATTGGCCAGATAAAGTGCAATCCAGTTTAACATAATACCAGCGATGACTTCGTTGACTGCAAAAAATGCTTTAAACATACCGCTCAAAAAGCCCCAAAACGCTCCGGCAAGTAATGCTGACAAGAGGCATGCCCACCAGCTCCAGCCCAAAGCCAGAGAGGTATATAAGCTGGCGATCAGTCCGGCTGTGTACTGTCCGGCTGCACCAATATTGAACAAACCTGCTTTGTAGGCAAACAGGATTGCTTCCGCACAAAGAATCAGCGGAAGTGACTTCACCAGAGTTGATCCCAGATAATACAACATCGTGGTGGTATTGTTATTGTATTTGAAAAAATTCTTTAAGATGGCCCAGATGCCTTCTCCTGCATGGGAAGGATTGATTGCCAGCAAAATCAAAAATCCGATTACGATACCGAGAACGGCACATAAAATCGATGCGATCAGGGTCTGTACCCCAGGTCGTCTCATAAAGCCTGTCTTGTTCTTCATCGACTTAGGCCTCCTTTCTTTCGTCTCGTTTTGCACCGGACATGTATAATCCGAGTTCCTGCAATGTGGTCTTCTTTGGATCTACTTCTCCGACGATCTCGCCTTCGTACATGACAAGAATTCTGTCGGACAAATTCATAACTTCATCGAGTTCCAACGAAACCAAAAGAATGGCAGAGCCTGCATCACGCTCTTTGACAATTTCTTTATGAATATATTCAATAGCACCGACATCAAGTCCACGTGTCGGCTGCACAGCAACCAAAAGCTTATGATCACGATCCATCTCACGGGCAACGATTGCTTTTTGCTGGTTACCACCGGACATTGAACGAACGATGGTCTTTGCGCCCTCACCGGAACGCACATCGAATCGCTCTGACAGCTGGTTTGAGTAATTTTTCATTGCATCATTCTTAATGAATCCGGCTTTGGAGAATTCCGGCTCAAAATAACGCTGCAAAATCATATTTTCCTGAAGACTGTAGTCCATAACCAGACCATGCTTATGACGGTCTTCCGGGACATGACTCATGCCATGTGTATTGCGGTAACGGATGGATTTCTTGGTGATATCCTGTCCCGCCAGAGTAATCCTGCCTTCATAGAAATGATCCAGACCGGTCAGACCGTTTACGAATTCTGTCTGTCCGTTTCCATCGATACCTGCGATACATACAATCTCACCTGCACGCACATTGAAAGATACATCATGGACCGCATCATTGTTATGCAATTTGCTCTTTAAGCTGACATGCTCCACGCGCAGCACTTCTTCAGCCGGTTTTGCCTCTGCCTTATCTACTGCAAATTTTACTTCACGGCCAACCATCATGGATGACAATTCTTCTTTGGTCGTGTTTGCAACATCAACCGTACCGATATATTTGCCCTTTCGAAGGATACTGCATCGGTCTGCCACTTCCATAATCTCGTTTAATTTGTGTGTGATAAACAAAATCGATTTTCCCTCAGCTGCGAGATTCTTCATGATTTTCATCAGCTCGCTGATTTCCTGAGGGGTCAGAACCGCTGTCGGCTCATCAAAAATCAGAATATCATTGTCACGATAAAGCATCTTGAGAATTTCGACACGCTGCTGCATCCCAACCGTGATATCTTCGATCTTTGCATCCGGATTCACGCTCAGATTATACTTTTCGGAAAGTGCAATCACTTTCTCACGCGCCTGTGCTTTTGTCAAAAAGCCCATTTTGTTCGGCTCTGCACCAAGGATAATATTATCCAGTACCGTAAAGATATCAACCAGCATAAAATGCTGATGTACCATTCCGATTCCCAAATCGGTTGCATCATTTGGGTTATTGATTTTAACCTCTTTGCCATCCTTTTTGATGACACCTTTTTCCGGAGTGTACAAACCAAACAATACACTCATCAATGTAGACTTTCCTGCACCGTTTTCTCCGAGAAGTGCATGAATCTCCCCGCGCTTTAATTGCAGGGTGATATCATCATTTGCAATAATTCCCGGGAATTCCTTCGTAATATGCAACATTTCAATTACATAATCTTCCATAACTGACACCTTTCTTAGGTATTTTTTGATACTTATATATTACCATAACAGGCCATATAAAAACCATAGAATTTACTGTTCCATTTTGAAATGCAATAATAAGTTCTATGGCTTTTCCTATGTTTATTCGATAAAAGGGGGAGGATTGCTCCTCCCCCGAATAATTAAGTCAGCTTAATTATTTGATATTGTCGAAGTATTCAACCTTAATCTCTGTAGTAGGTGCATTCTCGGTATCATTGCTTACCTTAACATCACCATTGTACATAGCAGCTACAAGAGCCTTGTAATCATCAACAGAGAAATTCTTCATCTGCCAGGTCTCGGTCGGAAGCTGTACATAGTTCAAAGATGGGTCATCTCCGGAAACAAGTCCAAGGTTAGAGAATTTTCCAGCATAATCGCTATCCCACTTGCCATCAAGTACGCCCTGCAATGTAGCAGTAACTGTAGCAGCAAGTCCCTTCATAGCAGAAGTTACGCAAAGATCATCAACTCCATAGCTGTCCTTGATTACTCCGGACTGATCGGTATCAACACCAACAACTTTTCCGTTTGCAGCCTTAGCAGCTTCGCAAGCAGAAGTATAAATACCACCACCGCAAGCAAATACGATTTCGGTGCCACCCTTATACCAAGTGTCCATTACAGCGGTGATTGCAGGATCGCCTGCGAAAGCTCCACCATATACATAGTTGATCTGAACATCAGCAGTCTTCTTAAGTTCAACAGCTGCTGCATTTGCGCCCTGGATATATCCATATCCGTAACGGATAACTGCAGGAACAGCAACACCACCTAAGAAACCAAGCTTGGTGTATCCTTCTTTTACAACTGCGTAGCCTGCCATGTATCCGGCAAGTTCCTCAGAGTAAGTGAAGCAGCAAACATTACTTGGCATCTTATAATCCTTCTTGTTTGCCTTCTCAGCTGCATCTGTAATATCAAATTCAGAAACATCAAGTGCAATAATCTTAACATCAGGATTTGTATCTGCAACATTGACAATCATTGGAGCAAATAAGTATCCCGGTACAACGATTACATTATAGCCATCTGCAACTGCGTTCTGGAATGAAGCGATACGAGCTTCATCAGAGTTCTCGGTTGGCTTGTAGTACTTGAAATCGATGTCATGATCCTTACCAAACTTGTCAGCAGCTTCGTAAGTAGTCTGGTTGAATGACATATCAGTGATGTCACCAGAGTCAGTAATCATAGCAATCTTAACATCAGAATCACTGCCAGACTTGTTGTCCTTTCCACCGCAAGCGGTTAATCCGGTAACTGCGAGTGCTGCTACCATAAGCAATGAAAGTATTTTCTTTTTCATATTCTTCCTCCTTAATAATATGTAAAATACTGTATGATTATTTTAATGACTAAACACGTTTTATGCAAGTGTAAATATTTTTGCTTTTAAAAAAATACCATCAAAAAAATCAGTCAGTATATGCCACAAATTCATACGGACGAAGCGTTACTCTTCCTGCCCTGCGCAATGGTTTTTCTTCATAATTGCTAAGCAAAATCGTTTCCCATGCTCCTTCCGGCAGATCTGCTTCGATTGATTCGGCAGAAAGATTGGCAAAGATTGCTATCTTTTCGTCTGCAGATTTCCTGAGGTATGCCATCACCTGTTCGGTTCCGGTATTTTGGAATTCAATCGTGCCATGCGAGATTGCCGGATGCTCTTTTCGCAAACGAATCAATGTCTGATAAAAAGAAAAAATGGAATCCGGATCATCCTTTTGTGCTTCCACCGTCACTTTATAATCGGAAGAAGGAACCGCAATCCACGGCTCATGTTCTGAAAATCCGGCATTCTTTTCACCATTCCACTGCATCGGAGTTCTTCCGTTGTCACGCGATCTCGCACCCAGAACCGTGAGTGCCTCCTGCTCGGTCAGTCCATTCCCGCAAAGAATCTTATAATAGTTTAGGCTCTCGACATCACGATATTGTGTTATGGAATCAAAATGCGTATTGAGCATTCCGATTTCCTCTCCCTGGTAGATATAAGGCGTACCTCGCATCATATGAATCAGACCGGCAAGCATTTTGCCGGACTGTGCCCAATATTCCTTTTCGTCTCCGAATCTGGAAATGGTACGCGGCTGATCGTGATTCGTCCAAAAGACGGCAGACCATCCTCCACCCTCCTGCATCCTCTCCTGCCAGGTGCGAAGCAGATTCGTCAAGGCCTTTTTGTCATAAGGCATCAGCTTCCATTTGTCACCGTCCCTGTAATCCACTTTCAGATGATGAAAATGGAAACACATGGACAGTTCCTTCTCAGCCGGATTCGAGTAGCGAATGCAATTTTCTACCGTCGTCGAAGACATTTCGCCCACTGTGATCATATCCGCAATTCCCGTATCCCGAACGAGTTCCTTCAGATATTCATGCACATGTTTTCCGTCCGTATAAAACCGGCGTCCGTCACCTTCATTATCATCTTCAAACAGGTCCGGTTTGGAAATCAGATTAATGACATCAAAGCGGAATCCACTGACTCCTTTCGCTTTCCAAAATCGAATGATTTCTTTTAATTCTTCCCGCACAAGCGGATTCTTCCAGTTCAGATCCGCCTGTGTCACATCAAATAAATGCAGATACCATTTTTGAAGTTCCGGGAGAAATGCCCATGCATTTCCCCCGAATTTGGATTGCCAGTTGGTCGGCGGACAATCTTTCGTCCCGTCCCGGAAAATATAATAGTCCATGTATTTTGGATCACCTGCGATTGCCTTTTGGAACCATTCGTGTTCTGTGGAAGTATGATTGAAAACCATATCAAGCATAATTCCGATTCCGCGCAACTTCGCCTGTGCAGAGAGTTCTTCGAAATCCTGCATGGTACCAAAGCGCGGATCGATAGCCCTGTAATCGGCAATATCATATCCGTTGTCCCGCTGCGGGGAAACGAAAAACGGCGTAATCCAGATATAATCGACACCCAGCAGTTTTAAATAATCAAGTTTTTCGGTGATTCCTCTTAAATCGCCAACCCCATCCGCGTTTGTATCATAAAACGATCTGGGATAAATTTGATATACAACTTTGTCTTTGAAATCAGACATTGTTTTCCTCCACAATAATGGTCTCATTTGCTTTCGCCGTTACACCGGTGTGAAAACGGAATGTTTTTGCCTCATCCGTCGGCATCAAAGCACAAACAATCACATCTGATTTTCCGGCTTTCGCAATTTCTTCCCTACTGAATTTCATAAGCGGCTCTCCTGCTTTGACTGTCTGTCCTTTTTCGACCAGATAATCAAATCCTGCCCCATTCATTGCAACCGTATCAATTCCCACATGGATCAGCATTTCCGTCTGATCCGGTAAAGTCAGTCCAACCGCATGCTTACTCTCCTCCATCAAAACACTGACTGTTGCATCGCAAGGCGCATATACCGTATCACCTGTCGGTCTGATTGCAAAACCGTCGCCCATTAATTTTTTTGAAAAAACTTCATCTTCTACCTGTTCAATCGGGAACACTTCTCCGTCAGCAACAGCTGCCAGAGTGACAGATTCAGCTGTCACAGGAGTATCTGTGGCTTCATCACCGTAGATATCTTCTGTCGTCAGTTTCTTCTTTCCTACAATCACAGTCAGAATAAACGGAACAACAATTGCAACAACCATTGCCAGGGCAAAGATCAGCATATAGCGTGTCTGGATGGACAAAATACCCGGGATACCACCGACACCGATGGAATTGGCCATAACACCGCTTCCAACCGAAATGATTGCCGCCGCACAGGATCCGATCATAGCGGAGACAAACGGGAATCCGTATTTAATGTTGACACCGAACATTGCAGGCTCTGTTACACCAAGATAGCAGGAAATGCATGCCGGAATGGATACCTCTTTTGATTTTGTATTTTTCTTCTGTAAGTAAATCATACCAAGTACCGCAGATCCCTGTGCGATATTGGAGAGTGCGATCATCGGCCAGAGAATGGTACCGCCGAAATCTGCAACCAGCTGTGTATCGATGGCATTGGTCATATGATGCAGACCGGTGATTACAAGCGGTGCATAGAACATACCGAATACACCTGCAAACAACCAGTTCACGCCACTTGTCAAACCTGCATGCACACCGGCCGAAATCCATGAACCGATTTTCCAGCCGATTGGTCCAAGGATAAAATGAGATGCCATAACCGCCAGAACCAATGAGAAGAATGGCACGACAATCATCGAAATAACCTTAGGACAGATTTTCTGGAAGAATTTTTCCAGAAATACCAGACAGAATCCTGCAAGAATCGCCGGAATAACCTGTGCCTGATATCCAATCATATTCACCTGTACAAACCCGAAATCCCACTTTGGAATTGCATCTGCAGCAGCACCCGCCACTCCGTACGCATTCAAGAGCTGTCCTGATACAAGCGTACAGCCGAGAATAATTCCAAGGATCTGTGTTGTTCCCATCTTTTTCGTAATCGACCAGCAGATACCGACCGGAAGCATATGGAAAATTGCCTCACCGATCAGCCACAAAAAGCTATGCACACCGGCCCAAAACTGTGACTGTGACACAATGGTTCCATTTCCGAAATCAATTTCGCCGATTACATTTCGGAAACCTAAAATCAAACCGCCGACTACCAGAGCCGGAATCAACGGAGCAAAAATTTCCGCGATAGCAGACATCACGCGCTGTAACGCATTCTGATTCTGTTTTGCAGCCTTCTTTACCTGGTCTTTGGATACGCCTTCCACTCCGGCCACTTTTACAAAGTCCTGATAAAATTCAGCTACTTCCTGGCCGATAATTACCTGAAACTGACCCGCCTGGGTAAATGTTCCCTTTACGCCCTTGATTTTTTCAATTCCGGGAACATCTGCCGCGCTCGGATCATTCAGAACAAAACGCATTCTGGTCACACAATGTGACACTGCGGCAATGTTCTGCTTTCCACCGATCAGCTTTAACAATTGCTGACTCTCTTCTGTGAATTTTCCCATGTCATTCTCCTTCTTTTTCATTCCTTGGTACTTACCATTAAGTTCTCTAATTACTTTTTAACCTGTTTGAACAGGTCTAACTTATATATAACACAGCTGTTTAAACAGGTCAATAGGAAATATGACATTTTTTGCGCAAAAAAAAGAAGGCTTTACGCCTTCTTTCTGGTTGCTGTATCCATAAAACAAAAATATTCCGGAACATGTCTGGATTGTGTATATTCGAACATCAATCCCATACCGTTGTATGTCTGGCCGGTCACAACCGCAAGACAGTTGTAATCTCCCAGGCTCAGATACTTTTCATCTGCCGGCGAGACACGCTCAACGGTCATCCTGCGCTTACTCATGGCAATTTCCATCCCCAATTCGTTTTCGATATAATCATAAATGGATTTTTGGGCAATTGCTTCTGTCAGTCCCGGTACTTTTTCTTTGTCAAACATGTTGATATCCAAAATACAAGGTTTCCCATCCAGTTTGCGCACACGCTGTATATAATACAGTTCCGTTCCTTCCGCAAAACCGGTGCGCCTTGCAATATGCGCATCCGCGATCACTTCCGTAAACAAAACAACTTCTGTCGTACTGTTTAACATATTCCTGCGTGCGGTCTCCTCAAACGACTCGATTCCGCCGATTACAAAACTTGCCTTATCTGCTTCTTTATAAATCACGCGCACGCCAATTCCGTTGATGGCCTGCACATATCCCAATTCTGCCAATTGTGCCAGGGCTCTGCGCACTGTATTTCTGGAACAGTCATATTCCTGAATCAGTTCGCGCTCGGACGGCAAAATGCTCTGGTATTCATATTCATCCGCTTCAATTTTCATCTTCAGGTTCCTGAAAATTGTTTCGTATTTTGTCCTGCCCATTGTTTTCTCCCTCTTACCTTCACATGTTTAAACAGGTTATTCCTAGGGTATCATAACTTGCCTTGCAATTTCAAGTAATAATCATCCGGAATACAAAAAAAGGAAATCCGAATCGGATTTCCTTTCAAGCTGGCAACGAGAGTTGAACTCGTGACCTCCTCATTACCAATGAGACGCTCTACCTCCTGAGCCATGCCAGCAATGTGTTGCTGCTCATCGACAGCTATTACAATATACAGTATGGTCGATGAAATGTCAACACTAAATCTAACTTTTTTTTAATTTTTTTCGAAAAAACGTTTTGGCCTGTTTTCGTCAATATCGATATCCAAAATATACTTTTCATATGCATTCACTACTGTGGTATTTCCCACCTGCGTAATGCGCGGAACATTGCGGCCGTAATTCATATGCACATGGCCATGCACAAAATATTTTGGCTCATATTTTTCAATCAGTTCATTGAAGCACTCAAATCCGATATGGCATAAATCTTCTCCGTCATTCAATCCTCTCGCCGGTGAATGCGTCACGAGCACATCAAATCCTTTTTTGAATCCTTTTGTGTGTTTTAATTTTTTGATTCGCTTGCGCATCTCCTCTTCGGTATATTGATGCTCACCCGGTTTATAGCGCATACTTCCGCCCAGACCCAAAAAACGAATTCCATGATAGGTAAAAATACGATCTTCGATGCAAATGCATCCTTCCGGCGGGCTCTCTTTGTAACGCTTGTCATGATTTCCATGAACATATGCGATTTCAAGCCCCGTCATCGTAGTCAGATAGGTCAGATAATCCGGTTTTAAGTCTCCGCAGGAAATAATCAAATCAATATCTTTAAAATCACTTTTATCAAAAAAGTCCCAATATTTTTGTGATTCTACATCTGCCAGAAACAATACTCTCATGCTTCGACTCCCTTAATTTCTACTACTGTTTTTGCACCATCAATCAGATCTTTCATCTCCGGAAGCGAACCTATGACATTCTCAGCCAGCCAGTCCATGTTCATGATGTCATCCGGGCGCATTGTATGATGCTGTTTATTTTTGCGCACACCGTTCTGGTCTCTGATTTCTCCGGAGAATACATTCCATTCACCCTGACAGATATTGTCTCTCATGTGATCGATCAAAGCCGTTACCGACACAGGTACATTCTTGGATGCAATCAGATCAATCACACCTGCAGACATGCCCCACCAGTAATTCAGAGGTCGTCTCTCATCCCATTCCTCGGAATCAAATGTTCCGGAGAGGATACTTTGAATCAGTTTTTCGTAGAATACGCCCCAGTTCCAGATTGGCATAACCAGATTCTTGCGTTCTCCATCAATATCATATGCATACAATCCAAAGCTTCTCGAAGGATCCGTCGGCGTAATCATGTCCTGATCGGATACGATATGAATCTGATTGTCATTCATCAGTTTTTCAAAATCATAATTTTTGCGTGTCGACCAGTCCAGATAAATCTTTGCACGTGGATTCACAAGTGATGCGCCATATGCAAATGCGTTAATATTCGCAATCATTCCGTAAATCGGATAATCCGCAATATAAGCGATCTTGTCATTTTCCGCAAGTGCTCCCGCAATCATGCCGGCAAGGAATTTTGCTTCATACATGCGCGCATAATAGGTGCGAATATATTTGTGCGGGGCATTGAGCGAGCAGTTTAAGATCACCACTTCCGGATGCTCAACAGCCATTTTCAGCGACTCCTGCATCAGCTGCGGTGCCACTTCAAATATAATCGTGGCGCCGTCTGCAATGACATCATCGAGCACATTGACCACATTGTTAGGAGTGACGTCGTCCACGCGAATCGTCTTAATCGTATCCGGGAATGTGTCCTCGAGATAATTGCGTCCCAGCTCATGTGCATAAATCCAGTCTGATTTTTCCGGGGACTTCGGATACAAAAAGGCAACCGTACAGGTCTTTTGCGTATTACCGCCAAGCCATCCGAATAAGCCCTTTCTCTCCTTGACTTCCGCCGGATTCATAACCAGATCTACCTTGAAATGCTCGGACATATTGGTAATCTCATTCCAGCATTTCTGAATACTGGTATTAAACTGCGCCTCGTTCATCTCCGTTGCAGCCTGATAACCGTATACATTAAAGAAAGCGACCAGCGCATCGCCAAGCTTGAGATTTAATTTCTGTCCGCCCTGTGCATTATATACTTTTGTAAAGATAAATACCACCCGGTTAAAGTCATCGAGCGTCTTGTCATCCCACGGTGTCGGAGCGCCAACATGGTCCAGCAGTTTCTGCGCACTTCCGAATACAGAGAATTCAATGGTATTGATGCCGGTCTTCTTGTTGAAATCCATGAATTCATAATACAATTTGATTTCCGGATCATCACTCAGTTTCGGAATTTTACGTGTCACAAAAGCCGGAATTGCCCCCGCTCCGTAATATTTCATAACGCTGACACGCTTATTTCCCTCAACCACGTAATAGCGGTTCATATATTCATATACTTTGATTGGATCACGAATGCCTTCATTGACCTGGGCATCGGACAGGACATCCCATTTGAATGAGAATTCCGATGAATCATCCAAAATCGGCATGAAATTGGCCGCAAAAGCCGTCGTTCGTCCCGCAGTTGCAGTTCCCACCACAAAATCAAGCGGAATATTCAACAGTCCCATATATTGTTCTGTCTGAACCTGCTCATTCGACAAAATCTCCTCGAGGACAGGGAGGTATGGCGAGCGTCCGATTGAGACGCAATACTTATACTCCTTTTTCCCGAGTTTTCGTGCTTCCTCATAGTCTGATAAGCTCATATTACACTCCTTTTTTTGTTCAATATGCATTGTAGATGAAATGGTTTTATATTTTCCCTTTATTAATTTTAACATAAATAAAAAAAATGAAAATATTTCTTCCATATTCTTATTATCTTTGTTATAATCTAGTTTAGGAAATAGGTACTAATGGAGGTATCTTATATGGAGAAAATTACTATGGAACAAGCCGATGTCATTGGTGAGGTTGCCAATATCTGCATCGGTAATGCAGCTACTACGCTCAGTTTGATGTTGAATCATGCCACAAATATCACGACTCCGGTTGTCGATGTTTTGACCAATGAGACCGAATTGCAGCGGGATGACAGAGTTCTGGTCAAGATTCCTTATACCAAAGGTCTCGACGGAACGAATCTTATGGTTCTACAAGTCTCCGATGCCGTAATCATCGCGAATCTGATGATGGGTGGCGATGGACATCCGGAGCAAACAGATTTGGACGAATTGTCCGTATCTGCTATTTCTGAAGCCATGAATCAGATGTGCGGTACCATAGCAACATCCATGGCTACCATATTGGAAGTTCCAACCGATATTGGTTTTCCGCTGGTCAACAGCAAATTCAAAACCACTTTCACAATTCCGGAGGAACTTTGCAATGGCAGCGATATCGTAAAAGTAACATTTCGACTTACGGTAGGCGATTTGATTGATTCACAGTTGATGCAATTATATCCTATCAGTATTGTTAAACAGATTTTAAAACAGGAGGAAAAATAAATGGCAAGTGTATTAATCGTTGATGACGCAGCTTTCATGCGAATGATGTTAAAGGACATCCTTACAAAGGGTGGTTACGAAGTTGCAGGTGAAGCAGCCGATGGTAACGAGGCCGTTGCAAAATATGCAGAATTAAAGCCGGATCTTGTAACCCTTGATATCACAATGCCGAACAAAGACGGTATTCAGGCATTGAAAGAAATCAAAGCAGCTGATCCTAATGCAGTATGTGTCATGTGCTCTGCTATGGGCCAGCAGTCAATGGTTATTGAAGCAATTCAATCCGGAGCAAAAGACTTTATCGTTAAGCCTTTCCAGGCTGACCGTGTAATTGAATCCATCAAGAAAGTAATCGGATAATAAAGGAGGCATTTATGCGAGAGACTTCCAAGCGCCTGGGGATTCAGGCTTCTCTTGCAAGAATGACCGTTATTCCAATTCTTTTTATCGGAATCATAGTCGCAATATTTGGTATCTTCTGGGTCACATCATCAATGGAGGATGAAGTGAAAGAAGAATTGTGTGCGCAGGCCAATCTCGCAATCAATTCATTCAATCAGCTTTATCCCGGTGATTACGCAGTCGACTCCTCGGGAGAGTCGCCTGTTGTGACAAAAGGAGATACCATTTTAAATTCCAATTATGCGTTGATTGATTCCCTGAAAGAGGCTTCCAGCACCGATTATACACTCTTCCTCGGTAGCCTGCGTATCCTCACCACCCTGACTCAGGATGATGTGCGCATCGTCGGTTCGCAGGCCAACGACAAGATTACCGAATCGGTCTTCAAAGCGAAGGAAGATCATTTTTACAAGAATATCAATGTACTCGGCGAACAATATTACGCCTACTACACTCCTATTTACAACTCAAACGACCAATGTGTCGGAATGATGGCAGCCGTCAAATCCAAATCAGGTGTGCGCAAATTGATTTTGCAGGCCGTAGCACCGATTGTCTGCCTCATTCTGGTGGTTGCTGTGTTGGCAATCTTTTGGTCTCAATATTTTTCGAATGATTTTCGCAAGACCATCCAAAAGCTCAGCGGAGCTTTTGCCAAGGTTGCAAAAGGGACTCTGTCCAATACGGTCTCACCCGAATTGCTTGCACGCAGAGATGAATTCGGCGATATGGCACATTCGGTTGTCGATATGCAGTCTTCTTTGCGAAAACTTGTCGATGAAGATATGCTGACCGGTTTGTCCAATCGACGCAGCGGACAAATGAGACTTGAGCAGACCTTTGCGCAAAATGCCGGCATGGAAAACGGATTCTGTGTTGCGCTCGGCGATATTGATTTTTTCAAAAAATTCAATGACAACTACGGACACGATTGCGGTGATCTCGTTTTACAGCAGATAGCCCGGATTTTGCAGAATCAGGTGCGCAATTACGGTGTCTGTGCACGATGGGGCGGCGAGGAATTTTTGATTATATTCACGCGTGGTTCCCTCGCGGAGTGCAAAGAAGTCATGGAGCAGACACTCAATGTAGTACGCACACATCAAGTGCAGTACAACGGACAGCTACTCTCCGTCAATATGACTTTCGGACTGATTCATTCCAACGGTTTCCGCAGTGCGGATGAAATGGTCAAGCACGCAGACGAATTACTCTATTACGGAAAAGAACATGGTCGTAACCAATTGGTTACTGCAGAAAAAAAATAGTTCGGTACAATCTGTACCGAACTATTTTTGATTTCCGATTGTTACAGCTGTGCAAGGGCTGAGATTGCATGATCTGCAAGCACAACCTCTCCATGCTCCATACGGTAAACCACTTCGCCTTCTAACAGGACGATATGATCCGTCAGCTCATCTCCAATATAATAAAGGTTATCATATCCTTCTTCTGACAAATCACCCGTATCCACCTTAATATAATAATATCCATTGAATTTATAAAGTGCACTTGTCTCATCGACTTCCGGATAATTCTGCTGAATGGTTCTTGCGACCATCGCGAGCCGGTCAAACGAATCGCAAGTAAACATCATGAGTTTAATCTCGCTGAGGTCTCCTTTTGTCGAATCCGTTTTTTCCTCCGTAGATGATAAGAAATCAGCATTTTCAATTTTTCGAACCAGCTGTTCAAACAATTCTGTCACAGCCTGCTTGCGATCTCCAACTGTAAAGGTGAGCGAAATGGTATGATTCGGAAGAAAATCGGCACGAACAGTTTTCATTCCCACATCAAACTGGATGCCCATCTCCCGTTCTGCAATATCAAAAATTTCATTCATGAAATCCTGTGTTTTGTCTGCATTGGACAGAATTTCATCAAGACTGTATCCAAGATTTGCGATCTCTTCCTCAGTAATTATGCACCGGATGGTGCGTGTTCCGATTCTTGAAAATTCCATAAACTCACCTTCTTTCTTATCCGCTGCAAAGCATTATCAATTGCCTTTGGATCTTTATTCATGATTGCCGCAATCTCCGTATAGCTTCTGCCCTCACGGTAGAGAGAAAGCACTTCTCTTTCGAGTTTGCTGAGTCGCTTCCACAATTCCTGATAGAATTCTTCCCAAAATTCCTGTTCAATTACCAGTTGTTCCGGGCTGACGGTTGTCTCATCAAACAAATGCTCTTCCAAAGAATTCTTTTCTTCTTCATCATCCGAAAAAAGCGAAATATACGAATTCAGCGGTGTATGCTTCTTGCGATTTGAAGCTTCCATTGCGGAATAAATCTGTCTTCTCACACACAGATTTGCAAATGTGGAAAAGCTCGTCTCGCGCTGCACATCATAATCACGAATTGCTTTGAAAAGCCCTATCATCCCTTCCTGTATCAAATCATCGGAATCGCCTCCGATGATAAAAAATTCATTTGACATGCTTCGGACCAAAGGTTTAAATTTTGCCAGCAGATAATCGGTTATTTCTGCGCATTCCTGCGCATCTGCAGCTCTGCTGCGCAAAATCAATTCTTCATCGGTCAATGATTGATAATTCACGGTTCATCCCTTCTAGCCTTTTTGAATACGCTGCCGAAGAATCTCATATGCCAACACACCGGTTGCAACCGACGCGTTGAGCGAATCGATATCCCCTTTCATCGGGATGGATGCAATCATATCGCAATTCTCGCGTACAAGTTTACTGACTCCATCTCCTTCGTTGCCGATCACGAGACCAATCGGGCCTGTCAAATCCAGATCATACATGGCTGTGCCGCCCATATCTGCACATACAAACCACATGCCCTTGTCTTTTAATTCTTTGATGGTCTGTGTCATATTGGTTACTTTTGCAACCGGAGTATAATTGATTGCACCTGCGGAAGTTTTTGCAACCGTAGGGGTTAATCCCACAGCTCTGCGCTTTGGAATGATAATTCCATGTGCACCCACAAGATTTGCTGTACGAATAATCGCGCCCAGGTTATGCGGGTCCTCAATTCCATCTAACAGGATGATAAATGGCGGTTCATTTTTATTTTCGGCAGATTTTAAGATTTCCTCAACCTCTACATAATCATATGCTGCCGAAATTGCAATCACACCCTGATGTTTTCCCGTTTCGGAAAGTTGATCCAATCGCTCTTTTGCGACGAAATTAATCAGTGTATCATGCTTTTTTGCTTCCCGCACAATCGTGCGAACCGGCCCATCCTGACATCCGTCAAGAACAAACAACTTGTCAATTGTCTTTCCGGAACGAAACGCTTCCAATACCGCATTGCGTCCTTCAATTTTGTTTTCTTCTAATTCCATTATAGCCTCTTTCTAAGCAGAATAAAATATGGCGAAACATGTTTTATAAAATTATAATAATTCCAGTTTCTGCAAGCCTTCTTTGGTCAACTCCACAAGGCGCTCCGTGCGGTCCGAGAGATACAGATATCCCGCGAGTGCCTCAAATCCCGTTGCCTTGCGATAGTCCGACATGGAAGCATTCTTTGCCATGGTAAATGACTTTGCATTGCGTCCTCTTTTGTAAATATCGTGCTCTTCTTCGGTCAGTGACTCCTTAATCGCCTCAACGAGCTTTGCCTGCGTCTCCGCCTTTACAATACGGCTGGTGCGCTTGTGCAAATTGGACGCCTTTGTATTGCCTTTTCCAACCACGACAGAACGAATGATCAGGTCAAAAATACCATCACCAATATATGCCAGAGTCAAAGGTGAATAGGTACGCAAATCCACTTCCGGTATTTCAAAGATTTCCTTGATATAACGATCCATTAAACGAGCTCCCATACGACGCCTTCACGGGTATCCTTAATTGCAACACCTTTTGCCAACATTTCATCACGGATTGCATCTGCCTTTGCAAAATCTTTTGCTTTCTTGGCTTCCTTGCGTTCCTCGATTTTTGCCAAAATCCATGCTTCGAGATCTGCATCGACATTTGTCGCATTCTCTGCAAGTTTTTTGCCGTTGTTATATAAATCAAGCGCGAGCACCTGATCGAAATCATTGATGATTGCAAGCTTTGTCGCATCATTGGTATCTGCTTTGAGCACATCATAGACAAGTGTGATTGCCATCGCAGAATTCAAATCATTTGAGATTGTCTCGGTAAACTGTGCCTTAAAGTCATCAAACAGTTTCTGATCCACAGCGCCATCCGCCTCCTTGAGGGAAGCGACTCTTTTTGCAAGCTTGTCATAGGTTGCCTGTGCAGCATCGAGCGCTTCTGTCGAATATTCAAGTGGCTTGCGGTAATGTGACTGCAGGCAGAAGAAGCGATATGCAAGCGGATTGTATCCATTCTCTGTAAGAACCGATACGGTCAAAATCGCACCCTTGGACTTGCTCATCTTGCCGCCACGGTCATTCAGGTGATGTACATGGAACCAGTTGTTGCACCATTTATGTCCGAAATAAGCCTCAGACTGTGCAATCTCATTGGTATGATGCGGGAAGATATTATCAACACCACCACAGTGGATGTCCATATATTCACCGAGATGCTTCTTGCTGATGCATGAGCATTCGATGTGCCAGCCCGGATAACCTACGCCCCATGGGCTGTCCCATTTCAAAGCCTGATCTTCAAATTTTGATTTTGTAAACCAAAGCACGAAGTCATTCTTGTTTTTCTTGTTTGCATCCTCTTCCACATCATCGCGGACACCAACCTCAAGCTGTTCCTTTTCAACTGCAGAAGAAAATACAAAATAATCATCCAGCTTGGAGGTATCAAAATAAACATTGCCACCTGCCTGATATGCATATCCCTTATCGAGTAAGCCTTCAATCATCTCAATAAATTCCGGAATGCAGTTGGTCGCCGGCTCTACAACATCCGGCATGCAATTGCCGACTGCCTGAAAATCATGAAAGAACGCATCCGTATATTCTTTTGCGATTTCCATAACGGTCTTGTGCTCACGCTGTGCACCCTTTACCATCTTATCTTCACCGGTGTCACCGTCGCTGGACAAATGGCCTACATCCGTAATATTCATAACGCGCTTTACATCATATCCGTAATAGCGAAGCGCGCGCACCAGCAGATCCTCCATGATATAAGATCGGATATTGCCGATATGTGCAAAATGATAAACTGTCGGTCCACAGGTATACATTGCAATTTTGCCCGATTCGTTCGGGATGACAGTTTCAATTTTTCTGGTTAATGTGTTGTAAAATTTGAAGTTGTTTTCCATAGTTTTTGTTGTACTCCTTTTATGAATCCGTATGTTCTGAATTATCTACCTGCGCAGCCGCTACAGCCGCTACAGCCGCCACCTACTGCCATGCTCGACTCGTAGATGCCGGAGAGCATACAGACTGCCTGTGCGGCAATTCCCTCTTCGGTTCCTGTAAATCCCAGTCCCTCTTCGGTTGTTGCCTTTATATTTACCTGCTCCGGAGAAATCTCCAGTGCACGGGCTACATTCTCTTCCATTTCTTCGATATAAGGGCGAAATTTCGGCTTCTGTGCAATAATCGTTGCATCGATATTGTCGACCAAATATCCTTTTTCCTGTATCATTGTTCCAACCTCGGCAAGCAGTTTCAAACTGTCTGCTCCGGCATATTTCGGATCGGTATCCGGGAAATGCTTCCCGATGTCACCAAGTCCTGCAGCTCCAAGGAGCGCATCGCTTATGGCATGCAGCAGGACATCTGCATCAGAATGCCCAAGCAATCCTAAAGTATGTGGAATTTCCACACCGCCCACAATCAGCTTTCGGCCTTCAACGAGACGATGTACATCATATCCCATTCCAATTCTCATTTGTGTCCTCTTTCTTTACAGAAAAGGGGCAGGGATCCAAATTTCGATTCCTGCCCGATTCATGAACTTGTTTATTTACAAAGATTAAGCAAGCGCTGCTGTAATGATTGCCATAGAATATACTTCCATTGCGTTGCATCCGCGTGACAAATCATTGATTGGTGCATTCAGGCCCAAAAGGATTGGTCCATATGCATCGAAGTTACCAAGACGCTGTGCAATCTTGTATCCGATATTTCCGGCGTTGATATCCGGGAAAATAAATGTATTTGCATGTCCTGCGACTTTTGAATCCGGGCATTTTGTACGAGCTACAGCAGGTGAAACCGCTGCGTCGAATTGTAATTCTCCGTCAATGGCAAGTTCTGGATATCTCTCCTTTGCCTTTGCACATGCATTATGCATTTTGTCTACATCTTCTCCCTTTCCGGATCCCAATGTAGAATAGCTTAAAAATGCAACCTTCGGGTCAATACCAAAGATTTTCGCACAAGCTGCTGTCTCTCCTGCAATTTCAACCAGATCATCCTCGGAAGGCTTGATATTAATTGCACAGTCACCCATTGCGAGTACTTCGTTCTCACCGGAAGCTGCCGGACGAACCATGATGAAACAAGAAGATACAATTGAGTTACCCGGCTTGGTCTTGATTACCTGAAGTGCCGGACGAACTGTATCTGCTGTAGAATAGGTTGCTCCACCGAGAAGTGCGTCTGCAACACCCATCTTTACAAGCATGGTTCCAAAATAATTTGCTGCGGAAAGGGTCTTTCTTGCCTGCTCAGGTGTCACACCTTTGCTCTTTCTAAGTTCACAGAACAAATCAACCATTTCATCAAAGCGATCGTAATGATCCGGATCGATGATGGTCGCACCGTGAACATTAAATCCTGCATTTTCTGCAGCTGCAAAAATCTCATCCTCTTTTCCGACAAGAATCGGATGAAGGAAATTACTTGACAAAAGGCGTGCTGAAGCCTCTAAAATACGAGGATCAGAACCTTCTGTAAATACAATTTTCTTAGGGCTGGCCTTTAAACTATCAATCAATTTTCCAAACATTTTTTCGTCTCCTTTTTATTTCTTCATAATAAAATGCGTGAAAAACACTATTGTTATTTTATACCCCTACCCATCAAAAAACAAGTTGTGCATGGTTTTTTATTGAGTACCAAATTGTGAAAAGAATCCGCCATCCGTAATCATGGTACCGACTGTCAGTCCGATTACCTGCTCGAGTGCATCCTCTTTGTCATTGTTGATGACAAAATCACAAATCTCCCGATTTCGCTTCTCCGCATCAATCGAAAGGATACGCAATGTCTTTTCTTCGATTGTATAGTCTTCTTTTAAAATGTCATGAATCAGGATTTCTTTGTCCCGGTTCAAATAGATGATTGCGGTTTTGAAATGTTGTTTCATCGCAATTGCGCCACACATATCAAGCGGCATTACCGCAAACTTCCCCTGATCGAGAATGGATTGAATATCTTCTTTTTTGGTACCGTATTTCACACCCGCATATTGTGTCTGCTCAATAAAATTCTGCTTTGCAAAATCTTTTTCGCTCAAATAGCGGTGATTATGACTGCGCTTCGTGCAATAGGTACGCGGATTCTCAAAGCGCGGATCCACGCACAGACTGTTCGACAAATGCGTCTTGCCCGATCCGGACGGACCGACCAGTGCCAATACGGCAGGTGCCTGGATTTCTGTCACTTTCGTATGACTTGCCAGCATAATCTGCTCCACAAGCGATACGAACTCCTTCATGGAATTGACCGAAAGGAGTCCGGTCATCTTCCAGTTCCATGGCTTGCGCATCAATACCGGATAAGCCGCAGGTGATTCGAGCACATTATGAATCGCATCATCCAGGATAATATCAAACTGTACCAGATTCTTGGCATTTCCAAGGATGATATTCTCCGGTGGAAAATCCGGAAAGGCATCCAGTATCTGTTTTGCGCGGATTCCCATAAATTGAGGATATGCAGCGGTAATAAAATACACATCCGCAATCTCCATCAATTTTTCAATCATTTTTTTATTTTCTTCCGGAACGGTCTGACGCTCATAAAGCGCTTCCTGTCCGTAAAATTCTTTGATGACCGATGCGCGCCCGGTATTGGCCCATGAAGTAATCTCCCCGAGTGTCAGCGGAGGATCAAACTGATATTTTTCATTGGCCATCTCAATTGCAATATCATTAAACGGAGCGGTCACATCATCCCAATCCAATCCGATTTTTGGTCTTAACATGCTATTCCTCTACTTCTCCTCAAAATTGGCATTTTTTGCAATCTCCGGATTACTTCGTGCCAGATCCTCTTCCTGATATTCATCAAGCAACGCAAAATCCATATCCCAGAATATCAAGTCAAGATATTCGGCCGGATTCTCAAGCTGTGACAGATATTCCGCCGCATCATTTTCCGCCTGCTTATCCCCGTCTGCCTCGAAATCTTCGATCAGTTTTTCCAATACATAGGCCCTTTCCGGCATCATTGGCTGAACGCTTTCTTCGAGATCTTTGTACAGATATAAAATCTGTGCAAGAACATATTCCATCATCTGCTCCGGGGCGAATTCATCCTCCGCCTTTAGAAGATGATAGAGTTTCATAAACAGTTTCGGTTGTTTTTCTTTCTCATAATTTTCCGGAAACAGGAAAAAGATTTCCTCTGCGAATTCGGGGTTCTGCTCGATGGTATCCTCATCAAAATCTGCGATGATATCCGTCATCAGAGCCACCAATCTCTGATTCATATAGCCATTGATAATCTCATTCGCTCTTTTGTCTCCGCAAAGCGGTCCCGGTATCTGTAACATCTGCCGTTTCTCCTTGTTCCATATTATCTATTTACTTTATCATAGCAACCTATCCGTTTCAAGCATTTCTGACGGTTTATGTACTCTACCGAATCCGTTTTGTCAACTTGGAATTGCAGAAAACAAAAAACCCGGAAGAAACTTCCGGGCTTTGTAGATAGTAGCGAGAGGGGGACTTGAACCCTCGACACCACGGGTATGAACCGTGTGCTCTAGCCAGCTGAGCTATCTCGCCATATTGAATTGAATGCGAAAGATTTCGCAAATGGGACCTACAGGGCTCGAACCTGTGACCCTCTGCTTGTAAGGCAGATGCTCTCCCAG
>NZ_PDYG01000054.1 GCF_002735305.1 Agathobacter ruminis | reverse complement strand
TCCCAAAAAGTGTAGCCTTTTTCTAGGATACTCAGATGCTTTTAAATAATCCATTCCAGCGGACATATGAAGTGGAAACTTTTTCTTCATTTCTTCATTTACTCGATACGGTGTACTTTCCGGTAATAATCGAATATCTTTTATTACTTCCGGGTCCGGCAACTCATCAAACAACCGATCATATATCTGTATAACATCATATCGAAAGCCTTCATATGGGTAACCCATACCGTTTTCTCCTACTTTTTGCATCAATATATATTTCTTATATATACCGGATTCTTCCGCCTCTTTTGTAGAAAACTGATATGCATACACGTCTCCCATATTCCACAATTCTAATTGCTCAAATTTCTTTATCTTTTTATAAGGCTTCATAGGG
>NZ_PDYG01000053.1 GCF_002735305.1 Agathobacter ruminis | reverse complement strand
ACTTTTTGGGAAATGTAGAGATTCCGATTAGACCGAGGTATGTACATGGATTCGCAAAAGATTTTGGATGGTATAGACTAGAGGAGAGTATCTTATGTTACCTCTTCAAAAGTTGGAAGGGGAAAACATATTATGAGGAGAATGGGCTTTATTATCCAAGTGAGATCTATAAAGAAAACGATGATGAATAGTTGTTTTAGTTCATAAATGAAAAATCAGATTAGAGGATTTTAAATAATGAGAAAGAAAACGGTAGAGATTATATGGGCCTTAATGCTGATAACAATGCTTTGTTGTGTGCAAGGGTGTGCCTTTATACATAGTGAAAAGAATCATATATATTTCAACAATGCGGAAC
>NZ_PDYG01000052.1 GCF_002735305.1 Agathobacter ruminis | reverse complement strand
ATCTCTGCGCATCCTCGCGGAGCGTTTATCTCAGTCGGAGATTGTAACCCCGACTGAGATGAAACCGTTTGCGTCTTAATAAAATATAATCAAAGTAAAAAGAGGTGTGGAATATGGAGAAAAAAATTCGGGTAACAACATTATTTTTGGCAATACTACTTGCGATTGTCGCGCTGTATCATCCAAATACTGTAAAAGCAGCCGATGTAATAGACGGCTTTCATGGAGGAAGTGGGACGAAAGATGATCCTTACCAGATAGCTACAGTAGAGGAATTCGAGATTTTAAGGGGAAATTTAAAAGTAGATGATGGATACGATCATGCGGATTTTTATGACACGTATTTTGTCTTAACAAAGGATATCGCGTATAACAGTTCCAAACAGATTAGTGCGCCGCAACTAGGATTGACCAAATGTAAGATTGATGGAAAAGGTCACACAGTCAGTGGCATCACATCCAACGGAAAATCTTTGTTCAACCGTGTAAATGAAACTGAGATTACAAATATTAAATTTAAAAATTGCAATCTTAAGAATACACCGCTCCTGGCGAAAGATATTTTTGATGGTAAATTATCAAATATTACTTTTTCAAACAGTAAGGTAAGTTTTAATAACCAGAATAAAAAAAATTTTAGAGATGAGTCCAATTATGGAGGCAAGTTACACTACGGTGGGCTTGTAAACTGGGTTTATGGTACCAAAACAGAAAAAGTAAATGTAAATATTAACATGACGATCAAGGGCACCGGTGTCTATGGCATGCTTTATGGAAATTTCAGAGGAAATGCAACAGGCATCAAGACTGCAGGAACACTCAATGCAGCAATACTTTATGTGAAAAAGAAGCAAGCGGTAAGCTGCATCGGAGGTATGTTCGGTAATATCGAAGGAACGGTTAGGGATTCTGTTAATAATGCAAAAATTACTGTTTCATTACCAAATAAAAAAGTAGGCTGCAATATTGCCGGTATCTCCGGACTCGGAAGCTATCCATTAGATGGTAAAAAAACCGGCTGCAGATATTATAAATGTAAAAACCAGGGAGCGATTAAGGTAACCACCAAATGGAAAAATAAAGAAAGACTACTTGTAAATGTTGCAGGAATTACCGCAGGTTTTACGGATGGAGATATTCAAAGTTGTTCTAACTCCGGAAGTATTACTGCTCCTTTCTCAGAAGGCATAGCCGGAATCACAAATACCGCAAACGGAACAATTACGAAATGCAGTAATTCCGGAAAGATTACAGGTGTGGATACAAAACAAGTGTCAGGAATCGTTAATTGGGCTTATAAGAATGTGAAAAGCTGCACGAATTCCGGAGCTATTAAAAATTCTGCCAGTATCATTCACTATGATGGAGATAGCAATGCAGCAGGTATCGTGAACTATGTTGATTCTGCATATAGAAATGTAACAATCCGCGATTGCAAAAATAAAGCCAAAGTGACGGCTGTCAATAAACGTTATCACGCCTCAAGTGCAGCAGGTATCGTAAATCACATTGGTCAGACGAAAAAACATCATAGTACTGTCTACAAATGCAGCAATTCCGGAACAATTTCCGGCGACGGCATCTCTTCAGGAATTGTAGATCGTTCCGGAAATTGGCAGGTGAAAAAAGGAAAGAATGTCATTAAATCCTGCACAAACACCGGGAAAATTTATACAAGAGGTAACGATAAGAAACCTGGAATCTGTGGTTATGCAGTCAATACTACGATTAAGGGATGCAAAAATAGAGGAAAGATAATAAAAAAATAATCGCAAGCTATCGATAAAAGCCCACTTATTCGTAAGTGGGCTTTTATCAGACTTTACATTTGCGATTGAAAGGCTTTCCTGATTTGCTCCAGAAATTTTTCGGCAATAGGCGTAAAGGTCTGATACTTATTCCAAATCAGATATAGCTCTGATTTCAGCTCAGGGGAAAGAGGTCTGAATACCATGTCTGTTCCTTCCGTATTGATCAGATGTTTAAACGTAAGAAGGATCCCGAGGTTTTCCCGCGCAAATACAGAACCGTTATAGGAAAGTCTGAAAGAACCTTCGAGCTTAAGCTCATGAAATCTGTCCTTGGACCATGCTTTGATTTCATTGTTCCAGCTTTGTTCAGAAACGAACAGAGGCTGGCCGATCAGGTCAGCGACATGGATGGCTTTTTCCTGCGCAAGGGGGTGGGATGAAGATATGATTGCGCCCCATACATCCGCTTCTGGAAATTTCACATATTCATATTTGTTGCTGTCCGGTGTTTCACATAGCACAGCAAAGTCCAAAAGGCCCTTATCAAGCTTTTCAGTAACCTGCTCAGTATCTCCGCTGGTTATATGATAGGTGAAATCAGGGTATTTTTCTTTTAATTTATAAATCTCTCTGGCAAGGTATCTGATCTGATAGCTCTCTGCCAGTCCAAAAAATATATCCCCACCTGTTATATCATCCAGGGAATTAAATTCCTGTTCTATCTTATCTGACATAGCCACAAGATCCTGAGCACGATCGCGTAGAAGCATTCCTTCGTCCGTAAGCGAAATGCTGAAACTGTGCCTTACGAATAACTTCTTCCCAAGTTCTTCCTCTAATGCTTTTAATGTTTTTGAAAGAGTAGGCTGCGATACATGAAGCTGCTCAGCAGCCTTTGACATATTTTCTTCCCTTGCAACTGCAAGAAAGTATTTGAGATTTTTTATTTCCATGAAAACCTCCATAAAGTTGACAATTTATGTGTTATTCCAAAAAGGAATATCATGATATTTATTTTATTCATTAGCGAAAAACTGGTCAAGGATTTATTATGAAATCAGAAGGAGCAAAAAAGATGGATACAGAAAAGATTCTTGAAAGCCTTTCAGACATGGGCTGCAATGAGAAAGAAATAAGCTTTATGAAAAAGATGTATGAAGAAGGAGATACAGATACACTTCTTAGAGATCTTAGAAAATGCCGGTGCCATCTTATGGATGAGCTTCATGACAGCCAGAAAAAAGTAGATAACATGGATTTTTTGATAAGACAGATTCAAAAAGAGAAATGATTCAAACGGAGGAATGTAAAATGATCAGAAAAGAAGAATTAAACCTTGTAACAGAATGGGATAAGACCTTTAAGAAAAGTGATAAGGTAGACCACAGCAAAGTTACATTTGTAAACAGATATGGAATCACACTTGCGGCAGATATGTATGTGCCAAAGAATGCAGAAGGTAAACTTCCTGCAATTGCTGTATGCGGACCTTTCGGAGCAGTAAAGGAACAGTGCTCAGGACTCTATGCACAGACAATGGCAGAAAGAGGCTTTTTGACCATAGCATTTGACCCGTCATTCACAGGAGAGTCCGGAGGAAATGTGAGATACATGGCATCGCCTGATATCAACACAGAAGACTTCATGGCTGCAGTAGATTTTCTCTCCTTAAATGAGAAGGTGGATCCGGATAGAATCGGAATCATTGGTATCTGTGGATGGGGCGGAATGGCTGTAAACACAGCAGCGCTTGATACAAGGATCAAAGCTACAGCTGCAATCACAATGTACGACATGACAAGAGTGAATGCCAATGGATATTTTGACTCGGAAGATAGTGAAGAAGCAAGATATCAGAAGAAAGCAGCTATGTGTGCTCAGAGACTGGAAGACCTTAAGGCCGGAGAATATAAGCTTGGCGGTGGAGTTGTAGATCCACTCCCTGAAGATGCACCATTCTTTGTAAAAGACTACTATGACTACTACAAGACTGACAGAGGTTATCACAAGAGAAGTCTTAATTCCAACGGAGGCTGGAATGTGATTGGTTGTGAGTCCTTCATTAACCAGCCAATCCTTAAGTACAGCAATGAGATCAGAAGTGCAGTTTTACTTGTTCATGGAGAAAAGGCACATTCATGTTATTTCTCAAAAGATGCTTATGCAGATATGGTAGGAGACAGTAAGTATGCAGACAATAAGGAACTTATGATAATCCCGGATGCTGTACATACTGATCTTTATGATGGCGGGGATAAGGATTATATACCTTTTGACAAGCTGGAGAACTTCTTTAAGGAGAATTTGGAGTAATGATATGAGTAAAGTATTAGTAATTTCAACAAGTCTTCGCGCAAAAAGCAATTCAGACATACTTACGGAAAAGCTTATAGAGGGAGCAAAAGCGTCAGGTCATGATGTGGAGCATATAAGCCTAAAAGGGAAAAATATCGGATTCTGCATCGGATGCCTGGCATGTCAGAATACCCAGAAATGTGTCATTAAGGATGATGTTGCCACTATTGCAGAAAAAGTAAAGAATGCAGATACTCTCGTTTTTGCAACTCCTATTTATTATTACGAGATGAGTGGGCAGATGAAGACTCTTTTGGACAGACTCAATCCTCTGTATCCTTCAGATTATAAATTTAGAAATGTATATATGCTCTCCGTCGCAGCTGAGGATGAAGAGTTTGTGCCTAAAAAGGCTGAAAGTGGACTCCAGGGATGGATTGATTGCTTTGAAAAAGCTCAGTTTTCAGGTTCCTTATTCTGCGGTGGCATAGGTGATATGGGTGAGGCATCTGAGAAAACAGAAGAGTTAAACGAAGCTTTCGAGTTTGGAAAGGTCATAAAATAAATGAAATTAATTATGAAAATGATCATGATGACACTTAGTGTGTTCATGATGCTTTGTGTCAGTGCCTGTTCAGGTGAAACGGAATCAGAAAATATTGAAAGAGAAAGCTCAGAAGAGAATGTCATGTCGGAATCAGTAGATGATGAAGCTATTGGAGATAATACAATGATAATGAAGATTGGCGATACAAAAGTTAATGTGGAATGGGAAGACAACCAGGCTGTAGAAGCGCTGCGGGATATGGCTAAAGATGGTGATATTACCATTCAGATGTCAATGTATGGCGGTTTTGAACAGGTGGGTTCCATAGGACAGAGCTTGCCACGAGATGATAAGCAGACAACAACATCATCAGGTGATATAGTTCTGTATTCAGGAAACCAGATGGTGGTGTTTTATGGTTCCAACAGTTGGTCATACACAAGGCTAGGTCATATATCTGATAAGGATGAAGCAGAGATGGCAGATCTTCTTTCTAATGGTGATGTTACGATAACCATTAGCAGGGAATAAGCGGATTTTAAGAAATGTCTGTAAAATGTCGGAGTCTTCGAGGAAAATGCATATTGGTAGATTGACAGAATTGTTATTATTAAGTAAAATCAGGACAGTTGATTATAAAAGGCGCCCATTGCTACCGAGTAGTGGGATTAACGTCATTTCTTTACCGTTAGGTCATAGCAGGTAGAGGAATGGCGTCTTTTATATAATTAGGAAATTCCTTCGGATTTCCTAATTATATAAAAGAGCTCCGCTATGGATGCGCACTCGCGCGATAGGAATATGTTGCCTTCAGCAACCGCGCTCGGCGCGAGCATGTTGCAAGCAACATGCTTTCTT
>NZ_PDYG01000051.1 GCF_002735305.1 Agathobacter ruminis | reverse complement strand
ATATTTTAATTATATGGGGACGATAGATAATGATCATAATGCATTTCTATTAAAAATTGAGCCGGGCGAGAAAAAAGATATTCGGGTTGGATATTTTATTGCAGATGATTTCTTGGATGAATGTAAGGATCTTTATCTTGATGCAACCAATAGTAACACTACGAATAATGAAAATAAAATATACTATCCAATTCCGGGAGTATCGAAAGAAAAAGGTGAAAATTAGAAATGTGGAATTATATTAAAATTGAATTACGAAGAGGATTTTGGAATCGAAATATGTTATGGGCGCTTCTTGCGGTTCTTTTGATTTCATTTGGTCAAATCGCATTGGATGTTTTCCCGATGCTACAATATCTTAAACCAATTACAGCAGATACACCTGCGAAGGAAATTATGTTCCCGCATACTGTATTTGAAAAAGGAATATGCTTTAACCAATCAAGTTCATTAACCTATTACTTTTACATGATTCTTCCAATTTTTTGTGCGCTTCCTTTTGGTGGCGTGCTATTCCATGACTGGAAGAAGGGCTATACGAAAAATGTATTTACCAAAACACCAAAGGTTAACTATTATGTTTCGCAATATGTGACAGCTTTTTTGACGGCAGGAGTGATTTCTTTGGTTCCGGCAGTGATTAATACTCTGGTAACGGCACTGCTTCTCCCTTCCACCTTCCCATATCCGGGAATTGGTTATGTAGGCATTTTTTCGGATTCTCTTTTAGCTTCGGTGTATTATACAAATCCATATTTGTATTTATTAATCTATTTAATCATTGATTTTGTTCTGTTTGGATTGTTAAATACGATGGCATTATCTTTTTCCTATTTTTTAAAAAGTGAGTTTTCTGTTGTGATGTTTCCATTTTTGATTTTTCAATTTCTCTATTTTTTCAGTGTGTTTTTGAAGGTTGGAAATTGGTCATTATTTGCAGTTACAATACCGACACAGCCTGAGGGGAATGTTTCGTGGATTACGATTGTAGTTTACTTGATTTTAATGCTCTTAATTGATATGTTTGCAATCTGGAAGTATGTACAAAGGAAGGATCATTATGAATAGATGGGGAAGTAAAAAAAGGATTATTTGGATTGCGGTGATAATAATTCTGATAGCATTTGCTACAATTGGTTATGTCATACGCTTTCGGCAGTTAAATCAGCAATATTCGATTGGGACCTGTGAGATTGTTCAAGCCGGTGAAAGCGTTATTGTAGATGAGATACAATATACGGTCCTTTCCGGAGAACTAATAACAGCGGAAGAATATGCCAAGCGATTAAATACGGACATGAGTCTGTTAGGCCTTGCTGCAGGGGATATGGTTCCAATTGTACAAGTTCAGTTATATAATGGGGCATCGGAAGAAAAGTCGATTATGAATATGTTCGACGGTAGCTTTTTGTGTGACTTATGGTCAAATGGAGTGGATTTTGAATTGATGGAAGATATGACTGGCGTTTTAGAAGCCAAAGAAACGAAAATTATTACCGTTTCAGCCATTATGACCAAATCGGACTATCAGGCTAAGAAAAATGATAGTTGGCGACTTCGTATTATGGGATGGCCGGCTCGCGTTGAAATGAGTATTCCTATGAGTGTGGGGGAGAATGTGAAATGAAAGGGATTATAAAACATGACTGGTATTCCGGATTACTTGGTAACTGGAAGCAGTTGTTCATTATTTCTATTGTATTCTATATGTGTGGCCTGATTGCAGATACATTTGCAAATTCTTTTGGGGTTGCTCCATTTTCATTTATGGAAAATTGGATTTATGTAATGCAGGGATGTGCTCCATGTAGCCAGACTATGCAAACCGGGGCACAGTTTGACCTTCCGATTATCTGGATGATTCTGCAAATATTTTTGGCATATATAATCGGTGGATATCCATTATATGATTTGCAGACTTATGGTATTAATTTAATGGTCCGAACCAAGAGCCGAAGCAAATGGTGGATTGGAAAAGTTTTGTGGGTGATGGAACTGGTAGGAGTCGTCTATCTGCTAGGAGCGTTGATGATTGCAGTGGTTACTATGTTGTCAGGTGGAAGCGTTTTGCTGGTTCGACCGGAAGCTGCGGGCGTGTTAAAGGGAGATTATTCTGTTTTTAACGGTATGGGTCTTGCACTGATTGGATTTATTCTTCCAATGTTATCATCGATTGCAATCTCAATGATACAGCTTCTTTTGATTTTTTTGTGTAATCATTTTGCAGCATATGCAGTTGTTTTCTTGTTTATAATATTAAGCGTGTTCTATAGCGGCCCAATTTGGATTTACGAGAACGGGATGAGCATACGATCAAATGCGTTTGTATATGATGGATCTTTTGTGAACCGTATAATTGGATTGGTAGTGGTGATAGTTGTAACCAGTGTGGCAGGTTGCTTTGTGATGAAAAGAAGAGATATTTACGGAGAAGTGTGAGATATGAAAGTAGAATTAAAAAATGTAACCAAAATTATTCAGAAGAATGAAGTACTAAAAGGAATCAATTTAACTTTTGAAGGTGGAAAAATCTACGGACTTCGCGGAAAAAACGGTTCCGGAAAAACAATGCTGATGCGTGCAATCAGTGGACTGATTACATTAACGGATGGTGAGATTATCATCGATGGAAAGCGGTTGGGAAAAGATATGTCTTTTCCGGAAAGTATTGGAATCCTACTCGAAAATCCATCGTTTATCGATAATTATTCCGGCTATCAGAATTTAAAGGCGCTTGCGGATATGAACCATTTGATTTCAGAAGATGAAATTCGAAAGACAATTCAAATGGTTGGTTTGGATCCTAATGACAAAAAGAAATACAAAAAGTATTCTCTGGGAATGAAACAAAGACTTGGAATTGCTGCGGCAATTATGGAAAAACCAAACTTGCTTCTTTTGGATGAGCCAATTAACGCAATTGATGAAAAAGGCGTGGAACAGATTCGAAAGATACTATTCGATTTAAAGAGTGAAGACAGAATTATCATAGTAGCTTGTCACGATCGAGAAGAATTGAATCTCTTGGCGGATGAAATCATCGAACTCCAGGAAGGATATATCTTAGAAAAATAGAATCGAGAAAAGGATTGCTTTTAGAATATCTAAAAGCAATCCTTTTTTATATTATCCGACATTCAGTCGTTTGATCATCATCTCCGGATTGACAGATTCTGCAATGGCAGTTCGCTTGTCTATGATACCGGACTTATATAAATTATAAATGCTGGTATCCATCGGAATCATATTCTCAGACTGAGAAGCATATATAATGCCATCAATCTGATGAACTTTACCTTCGCGAATCAGATTGCGGATTGCCGGTGTCAGTACCATGATTTCAAAGGCCGGAACCATGGAGCCATCTACGGTTGGTAGCAGTTTCTGGCTGACAACCGCCTGCAGAACAGAAGCTAGCTGTACTGAAATCTGATGCTGCTGTGTTGCCGGGAATGCATCCACAATACGGTCGATGGTATTGGCTGCACCGATGGTATGTAAGGATGAAAAGATTAAGTGTCCGGTTTCGGCAGCGGTAACAGCAGTATTGATGGTTTCATAGTCGCGCATCTCGCCAAGCAGAATGACATCCGGGCTTTGACGGAGCGCGGCACGGAGCGCAGTCAAATAACTTTCGGTATCGGAACGGATTTCACGCTGCGATACAATACTCTTGTTGTGGCGATGCAGATATTCCAGCGGATCCTCCAATGTAATGATATGTTCTTCCTGCTCGCGATTGATTTTGTCGATGATGCAGGCAAGTGTAGTTGATTTTCCGCTTCCGGCAGGTCCTGTGACGAGAACCATTCCATTTCCGGTATCGGCCAGGTCCATGACACTTGCCGGAATTTTTAATTCCTCCGGAGAAGGGAGATTGAAGACGATGATACGAATGACAGCAGAGTAGGAACCGCGCTGCTTGAATGTGCTGACACGATAGCGGGAAATGCCCGGAATCGCAAAGGAAAAATCATCATCACCGGTTTCTTCAAAATGAGAAATGTCGCGATCGGCGAGCTTATAAATTTCCTGGATGAATTCATGGGTATCATCAGCGCGTAAAGTGTGATCGTCCATTGATTCCATGACACCTAAATGCTTATATTTGATTGGCAACATTGGAATGATAAAAATATCTGATGCGCCCTGTAAGGTTGCTTCTTCAAGAATTTTTTGTACGTCCATAGTTTTTTATCCCTTTCTTATTTGTTTGTCGAATCGTTATCGTCGCTCCCAATCAGATGCAGACTGTCGTCTACCTCGTCGGAATTGTCATAATGATTACTGGTCCATTCTTCAATGGTATAAAATCCGTTGGAAATCTCATTGGTCGAATGAACACGCACCGTTACCGATAGATATTGCATATCGGAGAATGGAATCTCCCAATGTATTCGCACCTGACGCGTTTTTTCATCAAAGTTTACATCACCAAGCGTGGTGGTAGACAAGTGATCCAAAAGAATCGTATGAAAATTATCTTCTGTTGGTGCGGATTGGTAAATGTTTTGCAGGATCAAATCCAGTTCCTGTAATTTACTATAGGATTTTTCCTCTGCTTCATAATATCCGGTTGTTTTTTCCGCAACCTTTTTGCTGAGCTTTAAATCGGAATTGGCTGTAATCAGTGCCAGCACACCAAATGTCATAATGCTCATCATGACAAAGGTCAGCAGAATGGTCGGAAAACCAAAATTGGCAAAAGAAAAACTTTCTTTTCGTTTGCGAAGCTCCGGAGGTGTATTTTTAAAATACATAAGCCACCTCCTTTGCATTATAATGGCAAGCCCTCAGCTTGTAGATGGAATGGTTGTCTGCATCGAAACATTCGATTTCAATGGCTGATCCACTGAAAGCCAGTGCAGAAGCATCCACTTGAGAAACAACAACTTTATATTTGTGCTCGTCGCGAGAGGCTTCCGTAAAATCATCACTCAGATAAATGATGCCTTGTGCATCAGACAAATTGCAATTCGGATAATGCTCTTTGATGGCATCCATCTGACCATCGCTGCTTTGATACATATCCGCGATATCCGCGCATATGCTGACTGCCTGATGCAATTGCTCCGTCTGATTGGTCAGACGGTGTGCTTTGATAAACAGATTTAATATAACGATTAACAAAATGGCAAATAGCAGAATATCCAGTAATATTTCAAGCAGAAATGCATTTGCCATCTGATGTTTTCGAAGCGGTTTCATGATGCCTCCTTTCCGGTCGGGCAATTCAGCTTGATAAAGAGATTGCGTGAAATGCCTTCTTCATCCGTATAGGAGATTTTGAGCAGGTCATCATCCACCAGCTCCGGGACCAATGATTTTGCAGGAATCAATTGCGTCCCTGAATCCAGAGAAACTGCGGCATCATCGACGGAGGTAAGCTCACAGATATAACCGTCATAGCAATATACAAAAGTGTGGATGGTATATCCGTTGACTTCTTCTGTGAAGCGCAATGCGCAGGTGTCGGAGAACTCATCTACGGAAATACTTCCGGCTTTGTCATGCTGATGCACAATCTCCCGTAAATAGGAGTTGGCAGTGCGTGTGCGATAATCTTTTTCCATGACTTCTGTGGTAATCTTGTATTGTTTGGCTACCAGAAGTACCACCAAAATGGCAATTGCCGCAAAGACTGCAAAAAGTAAAACCGCGAATGCCGTATCAATTTTGCGAGAGGAGGATCTTATGCGTTTCATAAAATCAATGCCTTTCTATAATTGTTACATCCGGCCGCAAGTTGGAACCGATGTATTGATAATCAATGTAATAATGCTCGGAATCGTAGGTCAGACCGTAGTGATCGACGAGGTATTTCAAACTCGCCGGATAGGCTCCCTCGAGAGCATAGCATTGCGTGATGCTGCGATTCAGGGCTTTGTTTAAAATATCTGTTTCCTGAGTGCTTTGTGATTGTCCGACTTCATTTGCCGCATAGACAAAAATCGCAAGTACAACAACCATCAAAAGCATAGGAAACAATGCATGAAGTCTTATTTTCATAGCGTTCTCCTAACCAATGCTTTGCATGATGCCAAGGAGCGGTAACAGGAATGAAATCAAAATCAATCCAACGAAGAAGCAAAGAATGATGACAAGCGTCGGCTCGATGGTTGCAATGGCACGGGAGATGCGCTCGTCGGTATCTTCTTCATAAGCTTCTGAAATGCGAAGCATAACGGATTCCATGTCTCCGGTCCGGTATGCAATTGCAATCCAACTGGAATAAACCTTTGAAAAAATGCCGGATTTTTGTAATGCATTCTCAAAATTCTCTCCATGTTTGATATGCTCTTTGCATTTCTGAATGCGTTGTTCCATATGAGGATTGTTGACAAGGCTCAAAGCCATATCGAGTCCTCGATCCGTATCCAGACCGCTGGCAAGGCTCAGATACATGCTGTTTGCAAAACGGCTGGCAGCAATGCTGATATATAATTTGCTGCCCTGGAACATCACACGCCCAAAGTGCGTATGGAAGATAATCAAACCGGCAGTGACAAGTACCAGAAACAGAATGACAATCACTGCAAGATAGCGATTCATGTTGGTGCTGATGGTCAAAAGCGTGCGCGCGACACCGGTCAATTCACTTCCGAGTTCTTCGTAGATATTGGCAAAAATCGGAAGCACCTTGGTCATCAATACGATGATTACCACAACCATGAGCATGGTCATAATCAGTGGATAGAATGCTGCACGCCGAATGCTGGTGCGAATCTGATCCTCGCGCTCATAGTAGGTGGCAAGCGATGCGAGGACATTGTCCAGACGTCCGGTTTCTTCGCCGAGCTGAATCATTTTGACCATATATTCCGGGAAGCAGTCTACTTCCTTGAGCGCCTGGTTGAAACTGACACCGGTTTCCATCGGCTCATAGAGCGATTCGTAGAGCGCTTTGGTATTTTCGTCTTCGGCTTCTCCCATCAGGATTGAGATACCGTAATAAATTGGAAGTCCGGCAGAAATGACCATCCCGATTTGCCGGCAGAAATTGGCAAGTTCGACTTCGTTGAGCCGAATCGATTGTGTTTTTTTCTTCAAGGACATAATTCCCTCCTAATATACATACTTCGTAATATAACTGTCATCATCCGCCGTAAAGCTTTCCGGCGAAGAACTCGTCGCAGCAAATGTCGGATCCATTAATTTCCAATCTTTGCCATCGAATTCAATGACGCCGTTGATCCAGCCGACATCCTCGACATAGGTTGAAATCCAGGCATGATATTCTTCACCTTTGTAGCCGACCTCAAGTCGTGTTGGGATGCGCTGGCTGCGGAGCATGGTTGCCATGACCGCGGCATAATCGAAGCAGATTCCGGTGTTGATGGTAAAGATTTCATCTACATCCGGCAGATATCCGCTTTGGACATTGGCTGCTTTATCGTAATCGTATGTGAAATTTGCAATGATATAATTGTAGACATTGGAAATGACATCCAAATCTTCATTGGCCGGATATGCCAGTTCTTTTGCCTTCGCAATCGGAAGCGAGGAGGCGGTAAAATTGACATATTGACTCGGATAAAGATATGGGCCGAATTCGTTGCCCGATTCTACAGAAATCGAAGCGGACAGTACGGCTGCATACTCGTCGCCCGTGATGTTTTCATATACGACAACTTTGTAGTCTCCGGAGCCTGCAGTCAGAGGGAATGTCTCATATCCCTTGCCGGACAGGTTATAGGTATAAGTGACGGCATCTGCTCCGGTAATCTGCAATTTGACCTTTGCATTGCTACCGGTGTAATTGACCATTAGATAACCCTCCGATGCATTAGAATAGTCAATTACGGCGACGTCACTTTGTTCGACCGATTTCCCGTCAGCGGATGGCACCAATACAGTTGGTGTATTATCGCGGGATCCCTTTTGAGACTGGGAAGTCTGCGAGCTGGACCCGGATGGCTTGGGCGGAGTTCCCGGATCAGGTTGCGGATCCGAACCGGACGAACATGCCGTTATGAAAAAGCACAGGAGCAGTATGAGAGGGATTGCTCTTTTCATACACTTCTCCTAATATACTTTCTGTTTGATGTATACATTCTTATTATAATGCTTTTGCATATTCTTGAAAATAATAAATTGTTACTTTTGCTTGCTTATGATATAGTATATGCGAACGGTTTTTACAGGAAACTTTATTTTGGAAGGAGAAAGAACAAATGAAAAAGTTTGCAAAAGAATTCAAAGACTTTATTAGCAGGGGCAATGTAATGGATATGGCTGTCGGCATTATCATCGGTAGCGCATTTACCGCAATCGTGAATTCACTTGTGGCGGATATTATCAATCCGATTCTGGGAATTTTCGGCGGTCTTGATTTTAGCGGTTTATCGGTAAAATTGAGAGGCGATTCCGTTTTGACATATGGTAATTTTATTACCGCAATTTTGAACTTCCTGATTATGGCACTGATTGTCTTTTTGATTGTGAAAGCACTCAATAAGGCTGCAACCATCGGAAAGAAGAAGGAAGACGGTACTCCGGCGGAACCGACAGAAAAGGAATGCCCATACTGCAAGAGCATGATTCCGATTGGTGCTACAAAATGTGCACACTGTACTTCGGATTTGTCTTGAAATCGTAATGGAACTATGATATACTTGTCAAGTTGATAAGTGACATTACATGGTAGGAGGAATATCCGTGGATATTTTAAGAACGATTTTAACAGTTATTTTTATTTTAATTAGTTTATTTCTCGCTGTAGTAATCCTGATGCAGGAAGGAAAGTCTGCAGGACTTGGAGCTATCAGCGGTGCAGCAGATACATACTGGGGTAAAAACAAGGGCCGTTCTATGGAAGGTATTCTTGTGAAACTTACCCGCGCAGCAGTGATTCTGTTCCTGGTTCTTGCAGTTGTATTGAACCTTGGAATCTGGTCATAAGCAAAGTCATGGACCTGCATTATCGCAGGTCCTTTTTTATGAAATAGAAAGGAGATGCCGGGATGGGAAAAGAGACCAAGAAGCTGATTGCCAACAACAAAAAAGCCTATCATGATTATTTTTTGGAAGAAAAATATGAAACCGGCATCGCACTTGCCGGAACGGAGGTAAAATCACTCCGAATGGGCAAGGGGTCCATCAAAGAAGCGTTTGTGCGCATTCAGGATGGCGAAATCTATTTATACGGTATGCATATCAGTCCTTATGAGAAGGGCAATATCTTCAACAAAGATCCGCTTCGGCCTCGGAAACTCCTGATGCATCGTTCGGAAATCAACAAGATTGCCGGCAAGATTAAGGAAAAAGGATTTACGCTGGTGCCGGTAGAAGTCTATTTCAAAGGGTCTTTGGTAAAAGTGGAGATTGCTCTGGCAAAGGGAAAAAAATTGTATGACAAGCGCCAGGATATTGCAAAGAAGGATATGAAGCGCGAAGCGGAAAGAGACTTCAAGGTAAAAGCAAGAGCCTGATTTGCCGATAAATGTATTGTAAAATGAATATGGGCTAGTAAAGGTTTCGACGGGGGAACTGAAACTGGAGAAGCGAGTCGTATGGCGATGCGTTAAATGGCCAAATTAAAATTAAACGCTGAAGATAATTTAGCATACGCTGCCTAGTTGCAGCAGTCTGACCTAGTGCACTCACACATTAGGACCCAGGCTTCGACTATGTGAGAAACGACTTATGCAAAGCTTTGCGCATAAGGGCGTATCATGAAGCTACCAAACCCACTCGGTTGTTTGTTCCTGAGTGGCAGAGGGAATGATTAAGAATAAACTACACTCGTAGAAGTACAGGGGATTTTCTTTCGGACACGGGTTCGATTCCCGTCTAGTCCACTATGATCAAAAGATGAAAACAGCATGATTTAGCATATCATGCTGTTTTTGCACTAAATGAAAGGCAGGATACTTTGCTCAATGCGAAAGTTTAAAGAAAAATTTATCGGAGATCGGGCATTTTATGCGACCGTTCTGGCAATTCTTGTGCCGATGGTAATTCAGAATGTGGTTACCAATTTTGTCAGCATGCTGGACAATATTATGGTGGGACGCCTTGGAACTGCGCAGATGAATGGTGTTTCAATTGCAAATCAGTTCATCTTTATTTTTAATATTACCATCTTTGGTGCGATTGCCGGACCGACTATTTTTGGTGCGCAATTTTACGGAAAACAGGATCATGAAGGACAAAAGCAAACGGTGCGGTTTCGTATTCTGATGGCACTTGTGATTACGGTAGTATTCGCGCTGATTTATATGATTTTTGCGGAGCCGCTACTTTCTCTGTATATTGCAAAAGATGATGATCCGTTGATGATAGCGGAGACTTTGCGCTATGGCAAGGAATACATGCGCATCATTATGGTCAGCCTGTTGCCGTTTGCGCTGGGACAGGCATATGCATCGGTGGTGCGCGAGTGCGGCGAGACAAAGGTGCCGATGTATGGTTCGATGGCTGCGGTCTTTGTCAATTTAATATTGGATTACGGATTGATTTTCGGTAAGCTTGGAATGCCGGAGATGGGGGTTGCGGGCGCCGCAATCGCGACAGTGGTTGCAAAATTTATCGAGGCTGCGGTGGTCATCGTGTGGGCACATCGCACACCGGAGCGCAACCGTTATATCGTGGGCTTATACAAGGGCTTTGCAATCAATCCGCATTTGCTGGTGCAGATGATTCGCCGTGGTACACCGCTTTTGATCAATGAGTTTCTCTGGGTGGTCGGAGTATCTGTGGTATCACAATGTTATTCCATTCGCGGACTGGATGTGGTTGGCGGCAGAAATATTGCCAATGTCATCACCAACCTGTTCGGAGTGGTATATATTCAGATTGGATCAGCAACATCCATCATCCTTGGGAATAAGCTTGGAGCCGGCAAGATGGAAGAGGCGCGGGATACGGATAACAAACTGTTGCTGTTTAGCATTATTGTATCGATTACCGTCTCGGTTGCAATGCTGCCGTTTGTATATATCTTTCCGCAATTGTATAATACGACGGATGAAATCAGAGCGCTTGCAAGCTATATCATTTTGATTACAGCGGTTGCGATGCCGATGTGGGCATATACGAATACCTGTTATTTTACATTGCGAAGCGGTGGAAGGACCGGATTGACTTTTTTATTTGATTTTGTATTTGCATGGGCATTTCAGATTCCGTTGTGTTATTTCCTTTCCTATCATACGGACATGAATTTCAAACTGCTGTTTGCAATCATTACCTATACGGAAATCGTCAAAGTAATCCTTGGATATTTCATGGTGCGCAGTGATTTATGGGTACAAAATATTGTAGATAAAGAAGAAGTATAAAAAGAAACCTTTGTCTGCCAAATGGCGGACAGAGGTTTTTTTGTGCATAAAAAAGGTTACCATTTACAGTCTGTTTTATGACATCCTCAGCCCATAAACCCGCTAAAACCTTCACATTTTGCGAATATTTTAGACTTTCAATATGCAAAAGACACTTGTCAATCAAGATGCGAGCTTTTGCATATATGAAAACCTGATATGTAATGACCTTTGTCAAGAGGCAACTAGGGTTCGTATGCAT
>NZ_PDYG01000050.1 GCF_002735305.1 Agathobacter ruminis | reverse complement strand
CTTCAAAACTTCATACATTCACATCTCTTACAAACTTTAATGCCTAACCATTGGTCAAGCCTTCGACCGATTAGTAACAGTCAGCTCCACATGTTACCATGCTTCCACCTCTGCCCTATCTACCTGATAGTCTCTCAGGGGTCTTATCTCCTTATAGGAGGGGAAATCTCATCTTGAGGGGGGCTTCACGCTTAGATGCCTTCAGCGTTTATCCCTTCCAGACTTGGCTACTCTGCTATGCCGTTGGTCGACAACAGATACACCAGTGGTCCGTCCATCCCGGTCCTCTCGTACTAAGGACAGCTCCTCTCAAATTTCCTCCGCCCGCGCCGGATAGGGACCGAACTGTCTCACGACGTTCTGAACCCAGCTCGCGTACCGCTTTAATGGGCGAACAGCCCAACCCTTGGGACCTGCTACAGCCCCAGGATGCGATGAGCCGACATCGAGGTGCCAAACCACTCCGTCGATGTGAACTCTTGGGAGTGATAAGCCTGTTATCCCCAGGGTAGCTTTTATCCGTTGAGCGATGGCAATCCCACTTTATACCACCGGATCACTAAGTCCTACTTTCGTACCTGCTCCACCCGTCGGTGTCGCAGTCAAGCTCCCATATGCCTTTGCACTCTGCAAATAGTTTCCAACTATTCTGAGGGAACCTTTGAGCGCCTCCGATACCCTTTCGGAGGCGACCGCCCCAGTCAAACTCCCCGCCTGACATTGTCCCCTGACCGGATTACGGCCACAGGTTAGAAACCCAGTATTGCAGGGGTGGTATCCCAACAGCGACTCCAAACAGACTGGCGTCCATTCTTCTTTGTCTCCCACCTATCCTGTACGTGCAATACCGAATCCCAGTATCAAACTGGAGTAAAGCTCCATGGGGTCTTTCCGTCCTGGCGCGGGTAACCAGCATCTTCACTGGTACTTCAATTTCACCGGATGCATTGTCGAGACAGTGCTCAAATCATTACGCCTTTCGTGCGGGTCGGAACTTACCCGACAAGGAATTTCGCTACCTTAGGACCGTTATAGTTACGGCCGCCGTTTACTGGGGCTTAAATTCAAAGCTTCGCCGAAGCTAACCTCTCCTCTTAACCTTCCAGCACCGGGCAGGCGTCAGCCCATATACTTCACCTTTCGGTTTCGCATAGACCTGTGTTTTTGCTAAACAGTTGCTTGAGCCTATTCTCTGCGGCCTCTTTCGAGGCACCCCTTCTCCCGAAGTTACGGGGTCATTTTGCCGAATTCCTTAACAATGCTTCTTCCGTCGGCCTTAGGATTCTCTCCTCATCCACCTGTGTCGGTTTACGGTACGGGCACACATAACACAATAGCAGCTTTTCTCGGCACATGGCTCACACGCTTCGCTACTTAAGTTCGCTCCACATCACGTCTTCGATTTGACTGCCGGATTTGCCTAACAGCCATCTACCTCGCTTGTACCGGTTTTTCCATTCCCGGCTCGTGCTCTCCACATGCGTCCCTACAGTTCTGATTATGTGCGGTACAGGAATCTAAACCTGTTGTCCATCGGATACGCCTCGCGGCCTCTCCTTAGGTCCCGACTTACCCAGCGCAGATCAGCTTTACGCTGGAAACCTTGGATATTCAGCCGAAAGGATTCTCACCTTTCTCTCGCTACTCATTCCGGCATTCTCTCTTCTTATTTCTCCACTGCTCCTTACGGTACAGCTTCGTCGCATATAAGAATGCTCCTCTACCAATTACTAATGTAATTCCTAAGCTTCGGTGTCGTGTTTTAGCCCCGGACATTTTCGGCGCAGGAACTCTCGACTAGTGAGCTGTTACGCACTCTTTGAATGAATGGCTGCTTCTGAGCCAACATCCTAGTTGTCTTCGAATTCCCACATCCTTTTCCACTTAACACGTACTTTGGGACCTTAGCTGTAGGTCTGGGCTGTTTCCCTTTTGACTACCCAACTTATCTCGTGTAGTCTGACTCCCGGTCATCATCTGTATGGCATTCGGAGTTTGATATCCCTTGGTAAGCTTTGACGCCCCCGCAGAAATTCAGTGCTCTACCTCCACCAGACTAAACCGAGGCTAGCCCTAAAGCTATTTCGAGGAGAACCAGCTATCTCCGGGTTCGATTGGAATTTCTCCCCTATCCACAGTTCATGCCCACCCTTTTCAACGGATGTGGCTTCGGTCCTCCACTACCTCTTACGGCAGCTTCAACCTGACCATGGATAGATCACCCGGTTTCGGGTCTACTCCTACTGACTAGTCGCCCTATTAAGACTTGGTTTCCCTTCGGCTCCACACCTTAAGTGCTTAACCTCGCCAGTAAGCGTAACTCGCCGGACCGTTCTACAAAAAGTACGCGGTTGATCTCATAAGGATCTTCCACAGCTTGTAAACACAGGGTTTCAGGTTCTCTTTCACTCCCCTCCCGGGGTCCTTTTCACCTTTCCTTCACAGTACTATGCGCTATCGGTCACTAAGGAGTATTTAGGGTTACGGGGTGGTCCCCGCGCGTTCCATCAAGGTTTCACGTGTCTCGATGTACTCTGGATACTGCCATGTCAACTCTCCTTTCGCTTACGGGGCTTTCACCCTCTCTGGCCGGCTTTCCCAAAACCGTTCTGCTAGAATCGTTGAATCAATTATGCAGTCCGAACCCCGGCATGCACGCACACCGGTTTGCCCTCTTTCGCTTTCGCTCGCCGCTACTCACAAAATCACATGTTGTTTTCTCTTCCTCGCCCTACTTAGATGTTTCAGTTCAGGCGGTTCCCCACCATAGCTTATGTATTGGGCTATGGTTGATACGGGTTTTCCGTACCGGGTTTCCCCATTCAGACATCCACGGATCAAAGGTTATGTGCACCTCCCCGTGGCTTTTCGCAGCTTATCACGTCTTTCATC
>NZ_PDYG01000049.1 GCF_002735305.1 Agathobacter ruminis | reverse complement strand
AATATGTCAGCTACGCTGACGCAAATCTCGCGCCAAGTCTCGCGAGCGAGACTTGAACAGTTGCTCCACCTGCTCGCGCTTTTCGTATAGAACGCATCCGCCTTCATGGTCATCCGTCAGCAGTCCTTCGCTCTGCAATGCCATAAACAACGGTGAATGAATTGCTTCCCGAAGAGAAGTATTTTTGATATTCACATCCGAATACGGAGAGAATGGACACGGCCCTGCACCACCATGTGAATTGATATGGAAGAATCCTCTTCCCGCAGCCACACATCCGCCGGAGGATTTCTCATCTCCCGGGAATGAGATATATACCATCTCCGGTTTTTCTGCTCTCAGACGTGCAATCTCATTCTTGAGATATTCCCGCTCTTTCTCTCCCGGAGCAAGATGCTGACTGTCTTCCGTTACTGGCACAAACTCTACAAAGATCACGGCCTTACAGCCTCTCTCCGACAGCTCATTTAAAAAGCTTTCCGATGTCACCTCCGAGACATTCTCTGAAGTGACAGTTACAGATGCCCCGAAAATCAGGCCGCGCTTTTGCAGTTCATCCATATTTTGGATCAGACGGTCATAGATTCCTTCGCCGCTTCTGGCATCCATAAATGTACCATTGGTAAAAATCGGAAACAGGATATTCTTCTTTTGTCCGGCCGCTTCTATAACATCCCGGCGAAGCAACGGTTCTCCTCCCGCAAGCAGGATAAAGCTGATTCCCAGGTCGTCTGCTTCATCAAAGATACGATACCATTCTTCATTTGTAAGCTGGCTCACCGGCTTTTTCTGCCTTTTTACGCTTTTTGGAAGCAGCTGTACTCGCCTTTGCAAAACCAAGCATGAAAGCACTCTCCCGCGGATTCTTCAGCGTCGCCTTGATTGCATCAGAAACCACACGTTCCACGCCTTTTGTCATATACTCCTGAATGTCAAATTCTCTCTCCATTTGTGCTCCCTCTTTACCCTTTTCGTTTATAAATCAAATCAGCAATCTTAAGATAACAAAATCCCACTACTAATAAAAATATCAGCAAAACCAATATCCACCATGCGCTTCCCATAAATGGTAGTTCATTCGTAAATCCAAAGGCGCCTGCCTTACTTCCCCAGTTTAAGAAGAAATATGGATAATTATATCCTTCTGCGAATTGCCAATTATGAACATAGCCAATTCCTGCATATATAGCATACAGAATCGGTGGAATTGTCACAAAGACTACGCTGCTCTTTCTGATGCGCTGCACGCTGCTTATGACAAAAAAGTCAATCACAGCTGCAACCGGCACAATGAGATGCGTTAACGTATTTTGAAGATTCCATGCAGCCGAGCCAAGTGTCGGCGCTAACACAAATCCAAATACAACTCCGGTCAGTGTAATTGATACAGTTCCTACAAATTTGATGATGTACCATACTTTAGAGATGTCTTTTCCTCTGCAGAGGAATATAAAACCGATTGCACAGATGATTGCAATCGCAATATTGGACTGGATTGTGAAGTACATGAATACATGTCCGCCACCCATAAAAGAATTCCGTCCGGCCAAATAGCTTAATACGATACCGATTATCGCTGCAAAAAACACAATACTTTTGAGAACAAGACTAATGACTTTCTGTCTCTGCGTTATCTTATCCATTTTAGTTCCCTTTCTCTTTAATTCATTTTATTCAATTTAATTGTATCACATCTTTTTTCTTTTTCAATGGTTTTTATACTTTATTTATTATTCAGCTGTAGTTTTTCGTTTGTGAAATTCATACTTAACATTTTGGCAAGTCCAATATATAGTTTTCATATAAGGAGGTAACCACCATGACAGGATTTGGAGAACGAATGCAGATTATGAAGGTTTTATTGAACAATGGCAAATGAGATTACTAAACCATCGTTACCAAAAAAAGTATATGACAAGATTGAAGAAAATGTAGTGGATTTATACATTGAACTAGGATTGACTATTCCTATCAATCCTATTGATAGCGCAAAACGTTTAGGTTATGAATTACATTATTTAACCGAAATCAAGAAGTTTTATAAAAGGAGTAAATGCTCCTGAACAAAAAGCATACAAAGCTGGTAATTCTTTAGAAAAATATATGAAAGGACTAAAATAATATGTGGAATGAAAATGATACAATGCTAAATGTTATGGATGAAAATATAATATTTGCCAATAAATATCCATTAGTTTGTCCAGTATGTAACGCTTCATCTACTCACCTCTACCTTCATCGCTTTAATCCTGAAGATTCAATGGGGGCCGCCTGGGTATGGTGTAGTCATTGTAAAAGTTATGTGCATACTCAATTCAGAATTCCTTCAAACTGGGTTAATCTAAATACTCTTGATGAAGACATGCTTGAATCAACACCAGATTATCTAGAACAATCTGCAGATGGAATCGACAACCACATTAATAATATGGTTTCAATCTAATAATAATATATTATTAACAAACCCACCCAGATACGTCAATCACCAGAGCAATCTTCTCTGTCTTTGACATTCTCGGACGGGTTTGTTTTGTGTTAGCCATTTATTTTGCCATTACATTTGTCACAAAAGGAAACTTAATAATAAGCTCCTTATCCTTCTCAATCATGCTGAGAAGTCTGCTTGCAGCTCCTGATGGATGATTTGTACCTGCTTCCCATGCTTCAACTGTCTTGTCTGAAACGCCCATATAACTTGCAAATATCTTCTGTGACATTCCAGTTGAATTTCTAATTTTCTTTACCTCATCTGCTTCATACACTTTAACAGGCTCAACTGTTACCTTATGCCTCTTAAGTACCTTCTTAGCACTTTTGGAATCTTCCAATGCTTCATTAAGACCTGTCATAATGCTTTCATATACGCTATTACTCATATTATTCACCTTCTGTTATCTTTAATATATCCCCTATTCAATAGGGTGTCAATTCGATTTTAAGCGACTTCAGCTTTATATAAAAAAAGTGCAGATGCTAGAGTTAATTACTCTCTAACAACTACACTTTTATGGTACTAAATATCGCATTGCACCATTAATCGATGCAGTGAATTCTTGCCTCATCATATCGATCCTGCTGCGGTCTATCTTCTGCCGGATATCCGAATGGCACAAGTGCAAACGGAACCAGATTTGCCGGTAAATCAAGGACCTTTGTCACTTTCTCAACTCTGTCCTGATCCGGAGTCACAGCAAGCCATACACCACCCAAATCAAGGGAAGTGATCTCCAGAAGGGCATTCTCTGTCGCATTCGCCATATCAATCTGTGCCAATGCCGGGAAGATGAGTCCCTCGGTGCGATAACACGGTACCAGTACAACCGGTGCTGCTGCTGCACAGCCGGAATACGGGCTGCACTCTGAGAGTGCTTTGATGGTATCTTTATTTGTTACAACATAGAATTCCCATGGCTGCTGATTGCCCGCAGACGGAGCTGCCATAGCGGCACGAAGTACCTTTTCTATCTTTTCCTGCTCAACAGGCTTATCCTCATATTTTCTGATGCTGACTCTCTTAAAAATTTCGTTCATATCTGTTTACCTTTCTTTTTGATTTCGTCAACGTTATGCACAAGTTTTGCATCTACCGAAGCAGCGCCTTCAACATATGGCGCAAGCTTTTCTGCGGTCTTGCCGATTCCACTGCCGCCGGAAGTTGCAAATGCGCATACCTTCTTGCCGTTCCAGTTATATTCTTTGCAAAAAGTATATACGACTCTTGGCGCCTGTGCGTACCAGATTGGGAAACCGATATAAACAGTGTCATACTGATCAAAATCGGCTACCGTTCCGTTCACCGGTACATCCTTCTTGCCGATTTGCTCTTTATTGCATCGTGACAGCGGATTCATATAATTGATATCTGCCTTCGTATAAGGCTCTGTCGGAACAATCTCAAATACATCTGCTCCGATTTGCGCTGCAAATTCTTCTGCAATTCTCTTTGTGGTTCCACCTACACTAAAATATGTAACCAAAGTATTCATTGACTCTTTCATCCTTTCTGTATGCATCATATTTGCGCTTTACAATTTTTCGCTTTCATTTTGCGCAATATAATTGTATCACATCTTTTTCGGATTACAAGAGGTTTTATACTTTATTAATATTTTAAGCTTATGCCGGAATATGATATAGAAGAGATCAAATCTCTGCTCTATTATTTATGACTCATTAACCAGCTTTCCCGTCATATGTTCAGGTATGAGTTCAAGACACTGTACTCTCGGCAGTGCGTTTTTTAATTCCTTTTGTAAATATTCTTCATCATCCGTAAACTTCTTTGTGAGATGCGTACATATCTTTATTGCTATATCCTCATCCTCTACAAGCTTGATTCTGCCAAAGACAATTACGCTGTTAATATTTAGAGCCCAATCGTCGCCTTTCCGATAGCCTTCATCCCATGTACAAAAGCTTACTTTGTCGCAGGTTTTAATTGCATCAATCTTATGTCCGTTACTGAAAACTTATAAAAAGATATAAACTTTTATGTTCCATTCCTACTTCAACGAGTATGCTTTTGACGGTATAAATACCTATCTACTCACAAGTTCTTGTACTCTCCATAGGCGTAAATTCCGAACTAACGTATCCGTACATATTTGCACTAACGTTTACATGTTAGCTTGCAAATTGTTCTCCATAATCTTTTAGATTGAGCGCTGCTTGGAAATCTCTGTCTATGACATTTCCACACTCGCATCTATAAGTTCTATCAGAGAGTTTCAAATCTTTTTTGATTCTGCCACAGCAATTACAAAGTTTTGATGATGGATAAAATCTATCGGCAACGATAAGTTGAATACCCTCAGCATTACATTTGTATTCAAGCTGCTTTCTAAATTCAAAAAAGCCCTGATTTTGAACTGCTTTAGATAAGTGTCTATTTTTCATCATTCCACTAACGTTTAAATCTTCAATACAGATAAATCTTGGTTTTCGATTTACGATTTCAGATGTGGTCTGATTCAAATAGTTCTTTCGGATGTTTGTTAATCTGTGATTTACTTTTAATAAAAGTATTTCGTTTTTAACTATATTATGAGTTTTACAGTATTTTCCTTTCTCTTTATTTTGCTCATATTTACGAGAAACACTGCGTTGTAATCTACGCTTACGTTTCTCAAGTTCCTTAACAGATTGGCTTTTGTTTATGTTTTTATACTTATTAGTATCAGAACATATAGCTAAATCTTTAACACCTAAATCAATGCCAATACCATCAGTGTTTAGACTTTTTTTGCAGTCTGGGAACTCTATGCATACGCTAATCCACCAATTTAACCCATCAAAAGATATTCTTGGATTCATATATTTAGCGTCCGTAGGAATACGTCCGTGCTCTGCAAGTCTCACCCAGTTTAATTTTTGTTTGTTGACTTTTCTGCTAGAAGAAAAGCCCTCGAATTTAACGTGAGTATCGCTAAACTGTATTTTGACATTGTCCTGATAGAATCTTGGTGTTGATTTCTTTTTGAGCTTAAACCTCGGGTATCGCTGCAAACCTTTGAAAAAGTTCTTATAGGCTGTACAGGCATCTTTAATTGCCTGTTTGGTTACATTGTTGGAAATACTCTGTAGCCAAGCATATTCGTCGGAATTGCGCAGCCTAGTAAATTCTTTTCTAAGTTCTGAATCAGAGATGAATTTGCCGCCCTTTTCATAGTTTTCTTTTTCCTTGGCTAAAGCCCAATTATAAGCGAATCTCGCTGCACCTGCGTACTGAAACATTTTCGTTCGCTGTACGTTATTGGGTATCAGCATTACTTTTACGGTCTTTATCATCGCGCCCACCCTCCTGTATCAATTCTTGAACAAGTTTCTTGGCTTTATTGGCTCGTTTGCCTTGTAATTTACAACTAAACACTGTGATTATTTGAACCAAATCTTCAACAAGTTCTTGTTGTTCAGATTTTTTAGTATTATCAATGATTTCAATTATTCTATCAATTCAAAGCCAAATCGTAAAAGCCTGTCTTTATACAAACGACAACCCGTTCAACTTCATTTTGAGATATGCCTTTACATTAGCTCTAAATCATCTTTTTGCTTATGACTAGACACGCGACACTAACCAAATGTAATGCTATTTTTAGGCTTTACATTCATCACTTGGTTAAGCTGTTCGTTAGAATAATATCTGTATCCACTTGTCGTAGTGTGATGCGTGCGGAGTTTTCCATTGGAATCCCAGTTTCGCAATGTTTGCGCTGATATGCCTATAATTTTTGAAAATACGCGTATAGAATAATATTTACTCAAAAGAATTAACTCTCTTTTAATATTATTTTATACCAATAACTTATAAAACTTAACAACTATTTATAAAGTTTTATAAGTTATACCCACCTGTTTCACTTCCTTAGCTCCATGAAAATATATCTTCCCATCCTCTTCACAGTACCACTGGTTAATTGGCAAACCATACGGATAACCATCCTCACCAATCAGGGATAGTACACCACGCTTTGCATTTTTCAGCACCTCAATCCTTTGCTAATAGTTTTAATCCTGCAATTCCAACTACAATTAAAATAACACATATAACCTGCGGAACTGACAATTTTTCATTAAAAAGGAAAATCCCAAGCAACGTAGTCCCCACGATCCCCATCCCTGTCCACATCGCATAGGCTGTTCCCAAAGGAAGCTGCCTAAGTGCGATTGACAAAAACACTGCACTGGCTATATATCCCACACCAGTGATGATTGATGGGATCAGCACAGTAAATCCGTTAGACAATTTCATTGCTACCGCCCATGTTATTTCAAGAGCTCCTGCAATAAACAGATAGATCCACTTCATTAAAAAACCTCCTACTATTAGTATTAGTCATAGTCTTTCTTTACCTTTTCAATAGGTTCGACTATGCT
>NZ_PDYG01000048.1 GCF_002735305.1 Agathobacter ruminis | reverse complement strand
ACTCAGTCGGAGCTTGTACCCCGACTGAGTATAGTTTGTCATAACCCCCACCTACGCTAATGCTTAGAGGTGGGGGATTTCTCCGACTGAGTTAAAATTTGTATAATTCAATCATAAGACTTGTGAGATTTTCTCCGAGAGAAAGCGCCATCACTTCATCACCGTTGAGGATGCGTCCGCGTTTCCATTCGCCGTTTACGACTTCGCCTTCTTCTAAGCGTACAACATCGACTTTACATTTCTCGCCTTCTTTGACTCTAAATTCAAGCGAACTCATCATTCCTACGATCAGGAATCGGTTTGGATCCAGTTCAAAAATCATTCCGGCGCCAAGCGGTTTTGCAGTGGCACGGGGAGCATATTTGATTGCCAGATCATAGTTTGCAAAGTGAAGAAAAGTACCGTAATCGGTTTCTCCTTTTCGAACATAACTTTGAAGTTGATCGGTTCCGCGATATTTCAAGTACAGCGGTTTCACTTGATTCATAAAGTTGTAGGTGCTTCTTAATAATTCTTTGCTGCCTGTGATATCGAATGCCGATGGATCAATATTTAAGGCAATCATTACTTCCATCGGTGGATGGTCAACTACTTCAGGAGGTAGCGCTAATTCTTCAATTCCAAAAGGAGAGAAGCAAATCGCATGATGCTTTCCAAATGCGTAGAGGCAGTAGGAAGCAGCCACGGCATCCTTGCGCACTTCCGGAATGAACAGCGGATTGTCCAAGGTTGTATATTCATCCATAATGTTGGCCACATATGGCACGTAGATATCCGGAGCCAGAGTGAATAAACTTGGGGCAACAGCCTGCCAAATCTTATGAACATCAGGAACAGGACCGCCGGATGGATAAGAACCCGGATACCAAGGATACTGTTTTAACCAGGAATTGGCATAGCATGGAAGCGGATATTCCTTGATGCCTGCGCTTGCAATCTCTTCGACTGCTTTTCCGAAATAATATGCCATAAAGTATTCCTCTGCCTGAGTGCCAAATGCTTCTTTCCAGGAGCCTGACACCTGATAAAGAGAAGCGATTGTATCCGGAACCGCTTCGAGAAATGCTTTATTTGCAGCGTCGCAGTAATCACGCGCCGTTCCCAAAAGACCGATTTCGTTTTCGACCTGCATGACAATAACGGTGGACGCTTCCTGATCCACATCGCGAATATGTGCCATCAGTTTCGAAAATGCATAGGCATCCTTTTCGATTGCAGCGCGGCAGAATGGAGAGATGGTTTTGGTTTTCTCTCCGTTTATGGTTTCGGCGCGGAAATAAGTGTTCGTATCTTTTTTCATCCAGCCCGGCACATACATGGATTGGGCATTTTTCCACAGGCCGAACCAGAGAAAAATAATTTTCATATTGTATGTGCGCGCTTGCGAAATCAGGCCATCGATGAGGGTGAAGTCAAAGTGACCCTCTTCCGGTTCGATACATTCCCAATAAGATGGAATGATGACCGAGTTTAATCCAATCTCCTGTAGAGCCGGCCAAACATGAGCCTCCATATAGTCTAAATCGCTGGCACTTGAATTATGCAATTCACCGCTGAGACAAAAAAACGGCTCATCATTTACAAACAGTGTTTTGAAGCCATTTTGTGTTTTAATAGTTGGTATTGATGACATAAAAACCCTCCAATTATAAATAATATGTGAGCCTATCAGATATCCGTTTAAACTTAGATGAATGTTTGTGTAGAGTAGGCTCTTTCCCCTATTCATTATGATATCACTTCCTGAAAATGTTGTAATCATAAAATGCGAGCTTAATATATGTTTTGAATATTTTGCTCGTCGGTATCGAATCGATACCGGTCCTGTTGAGTTTTTCAAAAATAGAAAATATAATAAGATTATTCAAAGATAGCGCGCATCATTGAAGGAAACAAAGGAGAGGTCAATGGACGAGATTGATGAAAAGCTTTTGAATATGATCAAGGGAAATGCCAGAATGACATACCAGGAAATGGGAAATGCTCTTGGCATGACAAGAATGGCAGCAAAAAAGCGTGTGAAAAAATTGGAAGAAGCAGGCATCATCCGCGGATATAATACGACGATATACAGAGAGGATGAAGTGACAATGATGATAGACATCACGACAACTCCGGAATCATTCGAAAAAGTATTGGAGTATGTATCCACCAGAACGGCTTTTGTTCGACAAATCTTTCGCACCACCAAGGAAAATCATATTCATATCGTAGCTGCATCAACAGATATCAGTGACCTTAAATATTTACTCAAGATGATTCAGAAAAGCTGTGGAGAAGAGATTGAACATTTCAGCTGTCATGCCGTTACTGAAATCATCAAAGATGTCTACGGAGGTGTGCGCTATGACAAAGAACAGCGAAAAATACGAACAAATCAAAAAGATATTTAAAGATGCAGCAGGAATTGGACTACACGAAAGGCACGGGGGAAAATTTTATTTTTCAATGCGGTTAACACCCCAAATGGAAGTCTGCGATATCGCAGTATTAGACTTAAGCGTGCGGGCAACAAATGGATTGCGACGCGCAGGATATCATACAGTTGGAGAACTGTGCATTGATTTATCGAACGGAGCCGATTTAAAAAAGATCCGAAATTGTGGAGCAAAAAGTTACTCGGAAATCATGGAAAAGCTGTTTCTTTTCAATCTGGCCAATATGTCAGAACAGAGACAAAGACTGTTTATACTGGAAACGATTGAGAAGAATCATAGAATGTGAGGAAGCTTATGTTAGATGATTTTGATGAATTGCAGGATGGTTTATATGATTTAAATCATGATGGAAAGTTGGATGATTTCGAAAAAAATGCTCAGTTGTATGATTCTTTACAATTCTTAGAGCACGACGATCATGGTACTTTTCATCAAAGAGGCGCAAAGAAAAATATTAAAGTTCAATGGTGGATTTTGGTCCTGGCATTTATCCTGCAATTCATTCCCGGTTGCACACTCATAGGGACAATCCTGGCGCTTGGTTATCTGTATTATGTGATCTTTTTTCTATAATTCAAAGGAGAAGGGAAAGCAATGAAACTAAAGAATGTATTAATCGCTATCATGAACTGTTTGGCCTCGATACAATACTGGACAATGATGGAAACATGATACTGACGGAAGGTCTTGTACTTCAGGAAGAAAAATACTGGAAAGAATTCCTCGGCACAGAAATTATTCCGGAGAACAATACCTGTGAACTTTATCTCAGTCGGGGTTACAATCTCCGACTGAGATAAACGCTCCGCGAGGATGCGC
>NZ_PDYG01000047.1 GCF_002735305.1 Agathobacter ruminis | reverse complement strand
ACGAACCCTAGGTTTTTTGGCTTGTTCGTATGCTTTTGCCGCGCTGGCATGCATACGAACTCTAGTTGCCTCTTGACAAAGGTCATTACATATCAGGTTTTCAGGATGTCAGGCAATACATACTGTGAATGGTAACCATATGTTATAATAGATTCAGACAAAATATCAGGAGGGGGTTCTATGGGTGATTTGTTTGAATATTTAAAATGGAGAGGCGATATGCGCTTTGAGGACAGCCTGTTTACCGAAGTGGACGGTCTGATTCTGTCTGCCTTTTCCTATATCAATCCACCACCGGAATTACAGAAAAAAAAGAAATATACCATTGCAGATTTGAATGAAGCGATGAATCGCCTCCCTCTTGTCGAGCAAAAGAAATCCATCCGCAATGACAACGATCTGAAATTGCTCAAAGTGCTTGCAGGCAGTATCCGCTTTGGGCAGATCCGAATTCTGGCTTTCACGGAACGCATTGACTCCGAAAACGAATCGCAATTTGCCGCATACAGTTTGCAATTGTGCAAAAACAAAACGGCGGTTGTATACCGTGGCACAGACCATACCCTCACCGGATGGAAAGAAGATTTTAATATGAGTTTTCTTGAAAAAATACCAAGTCAGGTACAGGCGCTCGAATGGTTGCAAGAAACTGCCGCGCATAAAGGTTCTTTGTATTTGTGCGGGCACTCAAAAGGCGGCAATCTGGCAGTCTATGCAGCGACCACCTGCTCAAGGGACATCGCATCACGCATTGCCGATGTCTATAATTATGATGGTCCCGGATTTTCCACAGCCTTTGTCAAACAGCCTTCCTATCAGGACATGCTTCCCCGCCTGCACACGCTGGTACCGGAAAGTTCCATTGTCGGAATCCTGTTTGTACATGAGGAGCCATATGAATTTGTTCAGAGCAAGAATATGGGCATCGCACAGCATGAGCCCTACAGTTGGAAAGTCCTGGGTGGTTCTGTCATCCGCAGTAGCAATTCCACCAATCCGGATATGAATTTTGCATTGCAAAACTGGCTTGGCAGCATGACGAATACGCAACGAAAAGAAGTTGTGGAGCGCCTGTTCGGTCTATTGCAGGAATCCGATGCCAGCAATCTGGAAGATATCGCAAAGCTCAAAACCGTCCTTGCCGCCGGCAGACAGTACAATACCTATTCCGAACAGGAAAAGGCCCTTCTTGCAGATGCAATCAAGGCCTTTCGTATCGCTGTAACCAATAGTTTTAAAAAGAAAAAATAATCAGATTTCTCCGCGTCGAAACGCTTCGATCATCGTTGCCGTCAGACTGCGGAGATTCTTGTTTTCCGCAATATCCGCCCGCTTCACCCAGCCGGCAGTTTCGAGTTCCTGCCTGTCGATCATTATATCTGCGTTTCCGTCGAGATCACAATAATATCCCAGCAGCAGATTTCGGTCATATCCCCATGGCTGACTGCCAAAATAGGTGATATTCTTTACCCGGATTCCGACTTCCTCGCGCACTTCACGCGCAACTGTTTCTTCCGGTGTCTCTCCGATTTCACAAAATCCGGCCAGCAGCGCAACTCCCTTGTACTCACGGCCGGCATAGCGGCTTGTCATCAGGGAATCTCCATTGCGCACCGCCACAATCACCGCCGGACATATTTTCGGAAAATGAAGGTGCCCGCATGACGGGCAGACCATCGTCCGCTCTTTCTGTCCGAATTCATTTTGTGCACCGCAATATCCGCAATAGCGATTGTTGCGATACCAGACATATAAATGATAAGCGGTCATTCCCGCAAAACACAGTTCCATCGGTTCCGCTGTCCGAAACATTCTGATACTGCGATATTCCCATTCTTCAGACGCGTTTGGCATCTCATCCCAATTTTTCCACAAATAAAAAGCATCCTCATCCAATGAGAACAGATAACATAAATCCTCCTCATTCACCTGAGCATGCTCTTTTAATTGTCCAACCGTCGGATAGACGATCGCAGACTGCCCTGCTTCGACCAGTACTGCTGCATCGCGCTTTTCTTTTCCGGAAAAGGCAATGACATAATCGCCCGACCTCGGACTGCATTGACGAAATTGGTTTTGAAAGCGTCCAGCTCCAATCTCCTGAATCATATCGCCATCGTCCTTTGCCAATTTGATTTCTGCTGATACATCTGCGCAATGCGGAACCTGGTCACCATACAACCCCCGTCATCAAACGGATTGATGCAGATTCCTCCACAATTTTCATCGCGGCATACAGCAGAAAACAAATAATCAAGCGAAATCACATAATCTGAATTATAATAATGTGCTTTTGTGCTCCGATAAGCAGCGAGTGCATCCGTATAGATTGCAAAATAGAATTTGCCATCACTTCCCGGAATCATCTCGATTTCCACTTCATCATCAAACCGTCCGTTGCGTGCGCTCATATGAATATTAAAATCCTGCATCAGTCCACGCAAAAGAAGCGGAAGCATATACTCTCTCGCCGCATCGCTTGTTAACTTGCGAAAATGACGCGCACCTTTTTTCAGTTCTTCCAAATAACGTTTCTCATTGCAAATCCTTTTGCCGCTTGGCTTAAGTGCCAACTCCGCATCCCTGCGTGGTGAGGAAAATCGATCCTCTCTCGCAATGATCTGTCCCATACTTCATATATCGGACAAAACTGCAAAATCCTAACCGCAGGACTCAATATTTTTAATGTGACTTTCATGTGACTAAAATTCCTTAAGATTATTACAAAAGGGACGATATAATCGGTAGAGTAAGGAGGAAACTTGTATGCTATCCAATATAAGCTTACAATTAGCTGTTCTCGCCTCTACAACAATTCATGATGACCGCATTCCGCTCAGCAAATATACCAACACCTTTGCCGTTGGAAATTTGATATTAATGCTGCTGACCGTAATCGAAGCAATTATCACTGTTGCATTGGCGATTCATATGTACAACAAATCGGATGAATATCACCATTTGAGTCACAATTCCAAAAGCGATTCTCCACAGCAACTGCAGTCGAATCACATGTCGGCCGCAATGAGCGTCCCGGTAGCAGCAATTGCCATTGCTGAATTTTTCTTTACAGAAAATATTCATATGCCGGTTGTATTGTTTGACCGATACAGCATCGTAATGGCATTGTTTCTATGTTTACAATCGCTGGTATCATTTCGTTCTATCAAAAGTGGGACGAGATGTATCACTCCATAAACAAAATCATAGCACAAAAAAACCCGTGGAAATTCCACGGGTTTTTTTGCACAATTAGAATTGCTCATCCAAATTATAATTCTGTTTCCAGTTCCTCTCGTTCCTTTTTGTTATGCAAAAATACATTTGCAAGAATTCCAAGGATCAATGCTGCTGCCACTTCTGTAATGGTAACTGCACCAAATGTCACTTCCAGTCCACCGATTCCGGCAATCAAAATCACCGATACCGTAAACAGATTAGAATTCTCATTGAGATCCACATGCTGAATCATCTTCAAACCGCTGACAGCAATGAATCCATATAATGCGATACAAATACCACCCATGACGCAGCTAGGAATCGTAGCCAGGAAAGTCACAAACGGTCCAACAAATGAGAATACAATACAAAGAATTGCAGTTGTTACAATGGTCACAACGGAAGCATTTCCGGAGATTGCCACGCATCCAACCGACTCACCGTATGTGGTGTTCGGACATCCACCGAAGAAAGAACCCACTGCAGATCCGATACCGTCACCAAGCAAGGTGCGTGAAAGACCCGGATCCTTCAACAAATCGCGCTCGATAATGGATGACAGGTTCTTGTGATCTGCGATATGTTCTGCAAATACTACAAATGCAACCGGCACATATGCCACTGCGATGGTTCCGATATAAGCTGCCATGCTGCCGGCATTTCCAAATTCGTAATTGCCGGAGAAAGCCGTCAGGAATGTGAAGTCCGGAACCCACTTCATGCTCTGGAATTTACTAAAATCAATGACCATCAATGCATCAATTCCGCAGTTGGTTCCAATTACCGTGCATACTGCTGCAATCACATATCCAGCGCAAATACCGATAATAAAAGGAATCATCTTTAACATCTTTTTGCCATAAACAGAACAGAACATGGTCACAAACAAAGTAACCAATCCAATGCCAAGGCAAAGATATCCGGATGCAAGCTGCTGTGTTTCCTGAGTCACAATATTGACCGTCTCACCGGATTCTGTCACAGCCTGTGTCACTACATCCACAGTCTGTTTCACATTTCCGGAAGTCAGATCACCGATTGCATTGCCTGCAAGAGACAATCCGATAATTGCAACGGTCGGTCCGATTACAACAGCCGGCATGATACGATTCACCCAGCCTACACCGACAAACTTGACAACAATTGCAATCAGTACATAAACCAATCCCGCAAAACATGCTCCGAGAATCAATCCCAGATAGCCAAGTGACATAGAAACCCCACCGGCAAAAGCGGCAAACATGGAACCGATAAAAGCGAAGGAAGAACCTAAGAATACCGGGCTCTTAAATTTGGTGAACAGGAGGTACACAATTGTACCGACACCGGCACCAAAGAGCGCTGCAGATGCAGACATGTCATTTCCGATAATCGCCGGAACAGCAATCGTTGCAGCAAGAATCGCAAGAACCTGCTGAAACGCGAAGACAAGAGTCTGGCCAAATCCAGGCTTGTCCTCTACATTGTAGATCATTTTCATAATTTTCTACCTTTCCTAATATGATATTGTACGGGCACACACACCCAACGAAAATTATGTCACACGCATATCCCTTTGTCAATTTAATTAACCTTTGACCGGTCTTTTTTTACCTGTTACCGTTTTTCCCTTTACCCGGTCCGGCAAGTTCCATATAATGTGACTATACAAACAAAGGGGGTTCTGAATGAAAATAAAAATTGAAACAGATGCTTCTCTTGAAGAGGAGGAATTAATCATTCGATGCCGTGATTTAAGCGAAGATACCATCGAATTGCAACGCAAACTCCAGATGCTGTTAAAAACGCAGGCCACATTACCTGTCAGCAACGGCGAGCTCGACTACTTCCTCCGGTTTCCCGAAATCATTTTTCTTGAGACAGACGGCAATCGTGTCGCGGTCCATACCAAGACACAGATATATTCTACGAAGCAAAAATTATATGAACTCGAAGAGTTGCTTCCATTCAATTTCATGCGCGTCTCAAAATCAACCATCTTAAATGTAAAGGAAATCCGAAGCATTCACAAAAACATTACCGGTGCAAGCGAAATTGAATTTGCGGATTGCATCAAAAAAACTTATGTATCCAGAAGCTACTACAAAGCTTTGATTGACAAAATGACACGATCATAAAAACGAGGTGATATCTATGACACATAAAAAAATAATCAGCAAACAAACCAAATCAATCATTTACGGAATCCTGTTAATCCTGTTTGCCGTTGCTTTGATTCTCAATGCCGCCGGTGTTTTTGAAGGATTTCATTTCACAATCAGTCCGGTACAGATTATTGTGACTCTGATCTGCATCTGCTGTCTTGTGAACAGTATCCAGACACTCTCTTTCGTTGGAATTACACTTTCTATTTCAGTTGCACTTGTCATGTATCGAAATGAACTGCAGATTCCGGCTTCGCTCAGCTCATGGCTGCTTGTATTTGCAAGTTTTTTGATTGGTTGCGGATTTGACTGGATTTTTCGCGGACCAAAGAAAAAAATGAAACATCGCAAACACAACCATTTCGAATTCACATATCATAGTGATGATGACCACAAACAAAAAAAGGATGATGATTCGGTTGTAGATTCTTCCTTTGTTGACGAACGTCGAATCCACCTGTCTAATTCCTTTGGCGAGTCCATCCGCTATATCAAAAGTCAATCTTTTGAGCATGGCGAATTCGAGAATGGTTTTGGCAATCTGGTCGTTTATTTTGAGAATGTCCAATTTGCCGGCCCTGCTGCAAGCCTGTCCCTCGATAACGGTTTCGGAAGCATGAGTCTGTATCTGCCAAAAACATGGCGCCTTTCACTCTCTGATGACAGCGGATTTGGTTCCGTAGAAATTCATGGAACTCCATCTACCGACAACGATGCTCCGCTTCTAATGATTCAGGCAGATAACGGATTTGGACATATTGATATTTATTGCGAATAAAACTAAGAACCGGATGACATGTCATCCGGTTCTTTTATTCTATATATCCCTTTACTTGTTCCACAAATCGACTTAAATCCTGCGAATCCAGCTTTATTCCAATTTCACCATCAACTTTTTTAACCTGAGCATATGCAACATTTAATGAACTCACTTTACTACCATTAACAACAAATCGACCCTGTGGTCCGCCTAAAACAGTATAAGAGCCGTCATCATTTTTCTTTGCAAAGATAACAAATTGATCATTCTTTTCCGGAAGAGGATCATCTTCTATTTCATAGATGGTATCATCGACAATACCTCCTGTCATATGCATAATAATCTCATCATGATCTTCACAATTTAAAATTGATTCCGTCACTTTTAAAGAATAATCCGTACAAGGAATTCCTCCTGCTATCGTCCCCTCTTGAACGGTTTGTTTTACCTTTACAACTGCAATTAAATCGCTATTTTCTGTCAATTCCTGAACATCCGCATACCCATATTCCCAACTTGCAGTCATAAACTCTTTTTGATATGTCTTTTTCTCATGAAAGCTGCAAATGAATACTACTAAAATTGAAGCAACGATAATAATGCCGACCGCAATCAATGGTTTTTTTACTCTCATATCGTTTTCCTCCTTGAATTTAATACAATGCATTAATTCCTTTAATGGGTTCATAATCACAGCTCCATTTGTATGATCCATCCCAACTATATTTATTGTACTCCCCAGCCCCCCCCAACTTCAAGTCAATTTAACTCAGTCGGAGAAATTTCTTATATCATAAAAAAGAAGTATAATTGTCACGAATGACAATTATACTTCCTCCTTCAAAATCACTTCTTTATGAATTTCCAACTGTTTCATCAGTATCCCATTCAATACAGAAAAATAGGATTCCAATCCAAATTTCTCCGGATATTCAATAGTAGCCAAAGCAATATCATGTATCACTTTATTCACCAATGCTTCTTTACTGATTGGTAATAGCCCAAACATCGCAGAGCCATATGTCTTGTCTCGAAAGCATAAATCCATAATTTTGCAAGCAAAGTCTTCCCACTGCTCATAATAAACAGCTTTGCTCTCCTCATCAGCTTCTACATATGCATACAAATTCAAATCTTCCATGTAACGGATCAATACTTTCTTGCGATGTTTCATGCCAAACCAGGTAACACCCTGTTCCGCACTGTTTTTTATCATTGTCCATGCACGAATATAAGTATCTGTCTTTCCCGTCTGATCAATTGTATAATGTCGCTGATGCATGATTTCATCACGCAATGCCTGCTGTTTCTCTGTCCATTCCTGCATGGTATCCCTCCCATATTAAAATTTGGCAAAAATCGGAAGCCCGATTGCTGCAGCAATCAAAGTCAAAACCAGCAAATGTACCGGATAAAATCCATAGAAGAAATACTTCATCTGCTTGCCCCGTTCTCCATTATAAAAATAGACCGGTAAAAGCATCAAAATCGCAATAATTTCTATATTGGACTGCAGACTCAGCACTCCAATTGCAAGTGTCAAACCAATGATGCGATAATTGCGAAGCAGATACATCACCAGAATTGCAGCCACGCCAAACTGTCCGTAGTCTGTTCTCAGGATATATGCAGCAATCATTGCAATTCCGGCAATGACAATCTGAAGCAAAACGCGAAGCATCATCCATGCCAGGCCACGCAGTTTCTCACTGTCTTCCTTTTCATAGAATGCTGTACGCAGAGCTTCCATCGCCCACATGGCAAGCATTCCGATTCCCAAAGTCCAAAACACATTTTGATGTGCCAGCAATCCAATCCAGTGTGTATACCAATGAACGCCGTCATAATTGTCATACCAGTAATTCGCATATGAAAATGCCAGATCAAACGGCAGCTCCGATATCACAGCGAAGACCAGCAACCGTAATGCGTATTTGCCGGCGCTTCTCGTATAAAGGAAACCTTCCACCAATAGATAAATAAAAATCGGGAAAGCCATTCTGCCAATCAGACGAAGAATATAATATACGATTACCCACGCCTGACGATTTTGATTGATTACTTCAAATGTATAACAATTGAGTGCCCTCTCCAAAATTGCAGCTGCGGTATGGTCAATCAGCATTGTAATGATGGCTATCATTTTCAATGTGAAACCGTTGATTTTTCCTCTTGGATTATAATCCACAATATTCCTCCTGCATCTTCATTTCTTAAAATAACGAGGTGCGCACCTTTATTTTTTCCAAATGCCAGATATCATCCACATATTCCTGAATGGTCCGGTCTGATGAAAACTTTCCGACACATGCGACATTCATGATTGCACTCTTTGCCCATGCGCTGCGATTCCTATAATATGCCGCAACCTTTTCCTGTGTCTGAATGTAGGAGCGGAAATCTGCAAGAATAAAATAACGGTCTGCAGGATTGTCCGGTCTGTCATTCAGGAAATAATTGTACAATGAGCGGAACAATTCATAATCTCCATGCGAATAGGTTCCGTCAATTAATTGATTCAGCACGCGGTTGACATCCGGATCATTGTTATAAATATCTCCCGGACGATAATTATGATTGCGCTCAAATCCGATTACTTCCTGTGCACTCAAGCCAAAGATAAACATGTTCTCTTCGCCGACTTCTTCAAACATCTCTACATTTGCGCCATCCATTGTTCCGATGGTAAGAGCCCCGTTGAGCATGAATTTCATATTTCCGGTTCCGGATGCTTCCTTTGAAGCGGTCGAAATCTGTTCTGAAACATCGGCCGCAGCATAAATCCATTCTGCATTGGAAACCTTGTAGTCCTCGATAAATACCACTTTGATTTTTCCGCCGATCGAAACATCATGGTTGATCACATCCGCAACATTGTTAATCAGCTTGATGGTATTCTTTGCATTTCGATAACCGGCTGCAGCCTTTGCACCAAAGATAAAGGTACGAGGTACAAAATCCATATCCGGATTGTCCTTCAACCGGTTGTACAAATACATCACATGAAGGATATTCATCAACTGTCTCTTGTATTCATGCAATCGCTTAACATGAACATCAAAGATGGAATCCACATTCACTTCAATTCCGGTCTTTTCGAGAATATATTTCGCAAGCCGCTTTTTATTTTCGCGCTTGATTTCCATAAATTCCTTCTGCACTTTCGGATCGTCTGCCTTTGCAATCAGTTTGCGTGTCTTTTGCAAATCAGTCTCCCATCCTTTTCCGCAATATTTCGTCACAAAATCTGCCAAAAGCGGATTGCCATGCGCCAGGAATCTACGCTGTGTGATTCCGTTTGTCTTATTATTGAATTTTTCCGGGAACATTTCGTAAAAGTCTTTTAACGACTCATTCTTTAATATTTCCGTATGCAGTCTTGCCACGCCGTTGACAGAAAATCCTGCAGCAATTGCAAGATTTGCCATACGCACCTGTCCATCATAAAGGATGGCCATCGAACGAATCTTGTCTTCATTTCCCGGATAACGGTCCATAATATCAAGTACAAAGCGACGGTTGATTTCGTCCACAATCTGGTAAACGCGTGGCAAAATACGCTCGAAGATATCAATCGGCCATTTTTCAAGCGCTTCTGCCATAATGGTATGGTTGGTATATGCAACACATTGTGTCGTAATCTTCCACGCCTCATCCCAGGAAAGGCCTTCCACATCAATCAGGATACGCATCAACTCAGCCACTGCAACAGTCGGATGCGTATCATTCATCTGAAATACCACTTTTTTCGGCAGCTGTTTTAAGCTTCTGTGATGCTTTTTATATTTTGCAATCGCTCTCTGAATGGATGCAGACACAAAGAAATATTGCTGTTTCAAGCGCAATTCCTTGCCCTGAATATGCTCATCATTCGGATAAAGCACCTCGACAAGTGTGCGTGCCAAATTCGACTCTTCAACAGCTTTATGATACTGTCCCTCATTGAATGAAGTCAGCGAAAATTCCACTTCCGGCTGTGCATCCCAGATAATAAGTGTATCCACAACATGATTGTTATAACCTACAATCGGAAGATCATATGCGACTGCATTTACCGCCTGATAATCTTCATGAATAAAATCCATATTGCCATCTTCGCGCATTTCCATGCGCACATGACCGCCGAATCTGACTTCATAGCAGTATTCCGGTCGCTTCATTTCGAAAGGATAACCGTTTTTCAGCCAGTTATCCGGCACTTCCACCTGAAAGCCTTCAACAATCTGCTGTTTGAACATTCCATAGCGATAGCGGATTCCACATCCGTATGCAGGATATCCAAGCGATGCAAGAGAATCCAGAAAGCATGCCGCCAGACGACCCAAGCCGCCGTTGCCGAGTGCTGGATCCGGCTCCTGCTGCTCTATGGTATTCAAATCCAGACCGATCTCCTCAAGTGCTTCTTTCACCTGCGCATAAGCTGTCATATTAATCAGATTATTGCCCAGTGCACGTCCCAGCAAAAATTCCATGGACAGATAATAAACCGTCTTTGGCTCATCTTTTTCCATCACCTGCTGTGTCGCAATCCAATCATCCATAATCATATTTTTGACTGCATCCGCCACCGCCTGGAAGAGTTCCTCCTGTGAAGCCTCTTCCAGATTTTTGCGGTACATATTCTTGACATTATCGGAAATTTGTTTGATAAAGATTTTTTTGTTAAAAGCTTTCATGTCCTGCCCCTTCCCCGATACTGAACCATTCGCATTTATGCTAATTTTTCAACTGACAAAGTAACCGTCTCTCCGTTGATATTCCACTCTTTTTCAAAGCCACTCAGAGTGGTTGCAATTTCATTTGCAAGTACCTCGGCTTTGATATTCTCGCCGAATTTGTTGAAGATTGCAGTCACTTTCTCATCTGCACGATAGCCGACTCTGATATGATCCATCACTTCAAAATCAGCCTCCTTACGCATGGTTTGAATCTTTGAAATCAATTCACGCTCAAATCCTTCTTCGAGCAATTCCGGAGTCAGATTGGTATCCAATACCACGGTCACTCCATGATCGGTTGCCGATACAAGTCCTTCCATCTGAACAGCCTCAATCAAAAGATCCTCTTCGCCGAGTGCCTCTTCGTTGCCGTCAACGGTAATGGTCAGGCTTCCTGTCTCCTTTAACTGTGCCATTGCTGCCTGTCCGTCAAGACCTGCAAGGATTTCCTTCACCATATTGATATTCTTGCCGAAGCGGCGACCGAGGGTCTTAAGCTGTGGCTTGAAATTGTAATTGGTCAATGCACTGACATCATCTGTTGCCTCAATTTCTTTGACATTCAATTCGTCACGAATGATATTCAAATAGAATTCAGACAAGTCATCTTCTGCTTTCACATACATCTTGCCGATTGGCTGACGATTCTTGATATTGGATTCGTTACGGCATGATCTTCCGAGTACAACTGCCTCAAGTACCGTTTCCATATCCTCCTCAAGCTTTGCATCGATCAACGCCTCGTTGACAACCGGGAAGTCGCATAAATGGATGGATTCCGGTGCAGATGCATCGATGGAACAAACCAGATTGCGATAAATTTCTTCGGTCATAAACGGAATCATCGGAGCGGCTGCCTTACAGATGGTTACCAAAGCAGTATAAAGGGTCATATAAGCATTGATCTTATCCTGCTCCATTCCTTTTGCCCAGAAGCGTTCACGGCTGCGGCGTACATACCAGTTACTCATCTCATCCACGAATTCTTCGAGTGCACGGGCAGCTTCCGGAATTCTGTAATTTTCAAGGTTCTCATCAACAGCCTTCACTGCTGAATTTAATTTGGATAAGAGCCACTTGTCCATAACGGTTAATGACTTTTCATCCAGGCTGTATTTGGTTGCATCAAATCCATCGATGTTTGCATACAATACGAAGAATGCGTACGTATTCCACAAAGTACCCATGAATTTACGCTGTCCCTCCATAACAAGCTTTCCTGAGAAACGCTTTGGAATCCATGGAGCGGATGCGGTATAGAAATACCAGCGGATTGCGTCTGCGCCATACTGCTCGAGTGCTTCAAACGGATCTACGGTATTTCCCTTTGACTTAGACATTTTCTGTCCGTTTTCATCCTGTACATGTCCGAGCACGATGACATTCTCATAAGGCGCCTTGTTGAATAACAGGGTAGACTCTGCCATCAGGGAATGGAACCATCCTCTTGTCTGATCCACACCTTCCGAAATAAATTTAGCAGGGAATTGCTGCTCAAATACTTCTTTGTTCTCGAACGGATAGTGATGCTGTGCAAACGGCATCGCACCGGAGTCAAACCAGCAGTCGATTACTTCCGGCACACGATGCATGGTCTTGCCACACTTCGGACACGGATAGGTCACTTCATCAATATATGGTCTGTGAAGTTCTACCTCTGCAGACTTCGGATCACCGGTCTTTTCCGCCAGTTCAGCGCGGCTGCCGATGCACTCCTGGTGTCCACACTCGCACTCCCAGATGTTGAGCGGAGTTCCCCAATAACGGTTACGGGAAATTGCCCAGTCCTGAATATTCTCAAGCCAGTTGCCAAAACGGCCGGATCCGATGGATTCCGGAATCCAGTTTACGGTATTATTGTTGCGGATCAAATCATCGCGAACCGCGGTCTCCTTGATATACCATGACTCACGTGCATAGTAAATCAACGGTTTATCGCATCTCCAGCAATGTGGATATTCATGCTCAAATTTCGGTGCATCAAACAGCTGATCTCTTGCATCAAGATTCTTTAACACTTCCGGATCTGCATCCTTTACCCACATGCCTGCGAACGGAGTCTCTTCTGTCATCTCACCCTTGCCATCGACAAACTGTACAAATGGCAGATCATATTTGCGACCTACATTGGCATCATCCTCACCGAAAGCCGGTGCGATATGAACGATACCGGTACCGTCTGACATGGTAACATAATCATCACATGTTACGAAAAAGCCCTTCTTGTTCTGCTTGTCGGCAACTGCCTTTGCACATTCAAAGAGCGGCTCATATTCTTTTCTCTCAAGATCGGTTCCCTTGTAAGTTTCAAGCACTTCATACGCTGCCACTGCAGGTGTACCGGCTTCTTCGTCCGCAGCCTTGGCCAGCTTGCCAAGCACGGTGTCCAACAGCGCCTGTGCCATATAATAGGTATATCCGTCTGCAGCTTTTACCTTTACATAGGTATCATTCGGGTTCACACAGAGTGCGACATTGCTTGGAAGGGTCCATGGTGTTGTCGTCCAAGCCAGGAAATATGCATCCTCCCCCACAACCTTGAATCGAACGATTGCAGAGCGCTCTTTTACCGTCTTGTATCCCTGAGATACCTCTGCGGTAGAAAGCGGGGTGCCGCAACGAGGACAATAAGGTACGATTTTAAAGCCTTTGTAAAGCAAACCTTTCTTCCAGATTTCTGAAAGTGCCCACCACTCAGACTCAATGAAATTATTGTCATAAGTGACATATGGCTCATCCATATTTACCCAGAAACCAACGGTTCCGGAGAAATCTTCCCACATGCCCTTGTATTTCCATACAGATTCTTTACATTTGGTAATAAACGGCTCCATGCCGTATTCTTCAATCTGCTCTTTTCCGTTTAAGCCGAGCAGCTTCTCCACTTCCAGCTCAACCGGCAGACCATGGGTATCCCATCCTGCTTTACGCGGCACATATTTGCCCTTCATCGTCTGGAAACGCGGAATCATATCTTTAATGGTACGGGTCTCTACATGACCGATATGTGGCTTTCCGTTTGCCGTTGGCGGTCCGTCATAGAATGTATAAGTCTCGCCCTTTCCTTTGTTTCTCTCCAATGACTTGTTAAAGATGTCATTTTCTTTCCAGAACTTCTCAACCTCTTTCTCGCGGTCAACGAAATTCAGGTTCGTATCAACTTTGTTGTACATGTTTTGCCTCCTTCAGCAATGGTTAAAATGTTTCTCTGTTTGCAACCAGGACGCAGAATACAAAAAAAAGCTGTGTCCGTAATCGGACACAGCAAAAAAGCTACGCTTAACCACCTGATTACAATGTACTTGAGCATGCGCTCGCATACAGGTTCCCTTTAACGCTGGAAATGCGTCGTTGCTTACTGATCAAAAATTTTCAGCCCCGCGACTCGGGAGTGATGTTCATCATCTCACTACTAACACCGGTTCACACCTGCTCCGGCTCTCTGAAGCGTTCATGAAATCATTACTGTCTCCGTCAAAGTCTTTCATATATAAACTGACAATAGTTTACGCTCCAAGCGCCAAATTGTCAAGAGATAGTGCCATACTCTGATCTCAACTTTAGTAAATTGGATTATTCGGCATCACAAGTGCTGCAATCAGATATGCAAGTAATCCTGATCCAAAACACAATGCCAGAACCACCCATGCCAGTCTGACCAATGTGGAATCCACCTCAAAGTATTCTGCCAGGCCTCCACATACGCCGCAGAGTTTCTTATCGCGATTGCTCTTATATAATTTCTTTGGTTCCATAATAATCCCCTACTATTAGTATTAGTCATAGTCTTTCTTTACCTTTTCAATAGGTTCGACTATGCT
>NZ_PDYG01000046.1 GCF_002735305.1 Agathobacter ruminis | reverse complement strand
GGCAGCCACCTACTTTCCCATGCCGTCTCCAGCATAGTATCATCGGCCGCTTAAGTCTTAACCATCGTGTTCGGGATGTGGACGGGTGTTGCCCCTAAGCGCATCGCCACCGGAATCATGGCGTCATCTTCGATGACTATTTAGTTTTCATTGAAAACTCAACAGTGAATAATCTCTACTTGATTTCCTTAGAAAGGAGGTGATCCAGCCGCACCTTCCG
>NZ_PDYG01000045.1 GCF_002735305.1 Agathobacter ruminis | reverse complement strand
GAACTCTTGACCCCCTGCTTGCAAGGCAGGTGCTCTCCCAACTGAGCTACACCCCCACAATGGGCTTGAGAAGACTCGAACTTCCGACCTCACGCTTATCAGGCGTGCGCTCTAACCGGCTGAGCTACAAGCCCATAAATCTGGCAGCCACCTACTTTCCCATGCCGTCTCCAGCATAGTATCATCGGCCGCTTAAGTCTTAACCATCGTGTTCGGGATGTGGACGGGTGTTACCCCTAAGCGCATCGCCACCAGAATATGGCGTTATTAAATTGATAGTTACTTAATAACTAAACAGTGAATAATCTCTACTTGATTTCCTTAGAAAGGAGGTGA
>NZ_PDYG01000044.1 GCF_002735305.1 Agathobacter ruminis | reverse complement strand
AAATCTCTGCGCATCCTCGCGGAGCGTTTATCTCAGTCGGAGATTGTAACCCCGACTGAGGTAAATTACTTTTTCGGGTTTTTCTTGTAATGAAATAGAAATATGATAGTATAAATTTATGATGAACAAAGAAATGATATTAGACAGAACACAAAAAACAACACGAAGATTATTCACTTCTGTAAAATGGGTAATATTTGCATTGCTCACAGGCGCGGTCGTCGGTGGCATCGCAACACTCTTCCATCACGGAATGGCATACGTCACGCAATTGCGTGGACAATATCCGTGGCTGATTTATTTTTTACCTCTGGGTGGACTGGTCATTGCAGGACTTTACCATTTACGAAAAATCGAAAAAGATCTGGGAACCAATGCGGTAATCAATGCCATTCAATCTGATAAAGATGATGTTCCTTGGGATATGGCACCTTTGATGTTTATCTCAACGATTATCACGCATTTGTTTGGTGGTTCCGCCGGACGTGAGGGCGCCGCTTTACAGATTGGCGGAAGCCTTGGCTGTACTCTTGGAAAGATCTTTCGATTCGATCAAAAAGATAAACATATTATGATTATGTGCGGAATGAGCGCTGCATTTTCGGCTTTGTTTGGCACACCAATGGCAGCCGCGGTTTTTTCTATGGAAATGATCAGCGTCGGCGTAATGTATTATGCGGCCTTTGTACCATGTGTCATCAGTTCTCTGGTAGCTCATGCGGTTGCGATTCATTTTGGTGTATCTTCGGAGCTGTTTCTCATCGATCATATCCCGCAATTTGATATCAAAAACGCATTGATTATTTCTCTGCTCGCAGTTTTGACCGCATTGCTGTCCATCTTCTTTTGTATCATTTTGCATGGGACCGGTGAATTATATAAAAAGATTTTCAAAAATCCGTTTCTGCGTGTGTTTGCAGGCGGATGCCTGATCATTCTTCTGACCACGATTGTCGGCGAACAGCGATACAACGGAACCGGTATCACGATTATCGGTGAATGTATCAACGGAACGGTTCGACCGGAAGATTTTATTTTAAAAATAATTTTCACTGCTTTGACATTGGGCGCAGGATACAAAGGCGGAGAAATTGTCCCATCCTTCTTCACCGGAGCCGCATTCGGATGTTTATTCGGTAATTTAATCGGATTTTCACCAATGTTATGTACCGCAATCGGTATGGTTTCGTTATTCTGCGGAGTGACCAACTCGCCAATCACTTCTCTACTAATCAGTTTTGAATTGTTTGGCTATGACGGAATGCCTTATTTCTTGCTAAGTGTTGCACTCAGCTATATGTTTTCCGGCTATTATGGTTTATATCGAAGTCAAAAAATCATTTATTCCAAATACAAAACCAATTATATCAATCGAACAACCAGATAAAAAAAGTGTCTGATGCAATGCATCAGACACTTTCTTTTGCTTCCATATTGTCAAATAAATGTGCAGCCTGTAATGCTCTTTGCAAGATCATACTCATTGCCAAAGCACCTACCACAGAAATAACATCTTTCAACAAATATGGCAGTGAACCATATACAAATGCCATTTTTACGCTCAAATGTGCCACTGACATCAATCGTAAAGCTCCAATCAAATGACATACTGCCAATCCAAGGATTCCCAGGATTCCGGAATAAACCATTCCGATTTTTCCACGATTGAGGTCTTTACCGACTCCGCAGAGAAAAGCCATTCCCACAAATCCAATCAAATATCCGCCTGACGGGCCGACGATAACGCCTACACCGGAAGACATCTGTGCAAAAACCGGTACACCGATTGTGCCGAGCAATAAGTAAAGGAAGACTGCGATGGTGCCGTCTCTCTTTCCAAGCAGATATCCGCTCAAAGCAACCGCGAAGGTCTGCAATGTAAACGGAACCCCCCAAGGAGTTGGAATTGTTAAAATGGAAACCGCTGCAATGATTGCTGTCATAATCGAAATCATGCAAATTTGTCGAATAGAAAATTTCATTTTTGTTCCTCCCTTAATCAATTTTCTATCCTACTATATTTGATTCAGCGCTAAATGTCAACCCACATTTTCAATTAGGTTAACATTTGAAAGCTGAATCACTTCTTCCAACTTTGCATAGGCTTTTCCACTGTCAATCAATTCTTCAGCAAGCTTGACACCCTCAGCAAAGGATGATGCTTTTCCACCGATATATAGAGAAGCTCCCGCATTCAGTAATACTGTCTGCCGCTTTGGTCCCTGTTCTTTTCCGGTTAAAATATCGATGGTAATCTGCGCATTTTCTTCCGGAGTGCCACCCTTCAAATCTTCTTTGGAGCAACGGGTAAAACCAAAATCTTCCGGACAGATATCATATGACTGATAAGTTCCATTATGAAATTCACAGACAAAGGTAGGGCCCACCATTGAAATCTCATCAAGCTTTTCACGACCAAATACAACCATACCGTCTGATACGCCAAGTTCATATAATACTCTTGCAAGCGGTTCCACCAGAGATTCATCATATACACCGAGCAATTGACGCTTTGGATGAATCGGATTCGTCAATGGTCCAAGAATATTAAAGACGGTTCGAAATCCCAGTTCTCTCCGGATTCCTCCCACATACTTCATTGAGGAATGATACAACTGCGCAAAAAAGAAACAGAAGCCGGTCTTGTTCAACAATGCAAAGGCCTGATTTGGATCCAGGTTGATATTAACGCCCAATGCTTCCAGGCAGTCGGCTGTACCGCTCTTTGAAGATGCTGCACGATTACCGTGTTTTGACACATGCATTCCGGCAGCAGCTGCAATGAATGCAGAAGTGGTTGAAATATTAAAGCTTCCTGCATTGTCTCCGCCGGTACCTACAATTTCAAAGGTATCAAGATCGCCGGATTGAACCGAAAGCGCATGCTCTCTCATGGCAGCCGCACAACCTGCTATTTCATCTTTGGTTTCTGCTTTTGTGTTCTTCGTAGACAGGGCTGCAAGAAAGGCTGCATTCTGTGTTGCAGTCGTCTCGCCATCCATAATTTCATTCATGACCGTATATGCTTCTTCATAGGTCAAATCTTCTTTTTGCACAATTTTGATAATCGCTTCTTTAATCATGGTAAACCTCCCGATATTATTTGTTTGTGTTATTTAAATCCTGTTTAAATTTAGTTACATAATCAGATGCGACTTTTGAATCGTAATTTGAAGTACGCATCAGGTCAATGAAATGGGTGCCGACAATCGCACCATCGATATCCGATATAAACGGACTGACATCTTTTGCATCGCGAATACCAAATCCCATCATCACCGGAATCTTTGATTTTGATTTAATCATGGATAAATAATTTTTCACCTCCTTATGGAAATCAGCAGCCTGACCGGTCACTCCCATTGAAGAAACACAATATACAAAACCTTTTGCATCTGAAAGAATCTGATCTACACGATCGTTCGACACCGGAGATACCAGTTGGATCAAAATCGTATCATCCGACAAAAATGTTTTCAGTTCATCCTGTTCTTCCATCGGCAGGTCCGGAACGATCAATCCGTCTATGCCGCATGCCTTGCATTGAACTGCAAATTCTTCCGGTCCATAATGTAAAATCGTATTATAATAAAGCATAAATACAATTGGTACATTCACATTTTCCTCACGCAATTCTTTCATCATCGCAAATGTTTTGTCAATGGTTGCACCGTTTTGAATTGCCTCAAAAGAAGCTTGCTGAATCACCGGTCCATCCGCAATCGGATCCGAAAACGGAACACCGATTTCGATTACATCGATGCCCGCCTCTTCCTGCGCTTTCACAAGTTTCTTGGTTGTATCGTAATTTGGTAATCCGGCTGTCATATATGTGATAAATGATTTGACACCATTGCTTATATTCTGATTTAATCTTTGTTCGATTCGATTCATTTTCCTGTCCTCTCTATTCCGGTCTGTCATTAATTCAAATATCCTTTGCCATCCAGATAATCTGCGATGGTATGTACATCCTTATCACCACGGCCGGAGAGACATACAATCATTGACTGATTTTCTGTCATATTGGCAGCATATTTGCATGCATATGCAACTGCATGTGCGCTTTCAATTGCCGGGATGATTCCTTCTAACCGGGTCAACTCCATCAGTGCATCCATTGCTTCCATATCCGTAACAGCAACATATTCAGCACGCTTGCTATCTTTCAGAAAAGCATGTTCCGGTCCAACCCCAGGATAATCGAGTCCTGCAGAAATGGAATGAGCCAATTGTACATTTCCATTCTCATCCTGCAGTAAATACGATTTCATTCCATGCAATACCCCCGGTTTGCCGAGCGCCATTGCAGAGGCATGTTCCCCTGTTTCAATTCCTTTGCCGGCTGCTTCCACACCAATCAGTTTCACATCTTTTTCTTCAATAAAATCTGCAAACATTCCAATTGAATTGGATCCGCCTCCGACGCAAGCCATTACCACATCCGGTAAACGGCCTTCAACTTCATAATGCTGCTTCTTGGCTTCCCTACTGATGACAGACTGGAATTCTTTGACCATTTTCGGATATGGATACGGGCCTACCGCAGAACCGATGATATAGAAGGTATCTTCCGCCACCTTGGCCCATGTACGAATTGCCTCATTGGTCGCATCTTTTAAGGTATTGCTTCCACTCTCGACAGACACCACTTTTGCACCAAGCATTTCCATACGCATAACATTCAGTTTCTGTCTTGCGATATCTTCCTTTCCCATAAAGACCGTACATTCCATTCCAAATAGTGCAGCTCCGGTTGCGGTTGCAACTCCATGCTGACCGGCCCCGGTCTCGGCGATAACTTTTTTCTTGCCCATTCTCTTGGCAAGCAGAATCTGTCCGAGCACATTATTGATTTTATGTGCGCCGGTATGATTTAAGTCTTCTCGTTTTAAATAAATCTTGGTTTTATATTTTTCACTCAAACGCTGTGCATAGTAAAGAGGTGTTTCTCTACCAACATACTGCTTCAGATAATAATGAAATTCTTCCATAAATTTCGGATCGTGAATTGCTTCTTCAAAAGCCTCATCAACTTCTTTCAATGTATTCATCAAAGATTCAGAAACATATTGTCCACCGAATTTTCCGTAATAAGCTTTCTGGTTCATAGTTATAATCCTTTCCAATGTAATGCCAGTTCTTTTGGGTTTGCCGATTCCATAAAAGCGCGTCCTATCAGGAATCCATCCACATGACAATTCTTTAATTCAATAATATCATCATCATTTAATATTCCACTTTCAGATATTAATACCTTGTCTTCCGGAACATAATGACGAAGTCGTTTGGTATTGTCCAGCGATATCTGAAAATCTTTCAAATTCCGATTATTAACACCGATGATGCGTGGATTGATTTTTAATGCACGCTCCATTTCCTGCTCATCATGTACTTCCACGAGCACATCAAGCTCCAGACTTTGAGCCAGCTGATAATAATCAGCCAGTTGCGCATCATCCAAAATCGCTGCTATCAAAAGTATCGCATCTGCGCCAATGTGTTTTGCTTCATAGATCTGATACGGATCAATAACAAAGTCTTTTCTTAAGATCGGCAGATCCGTCAGTTTACGGATTTGTATCAAATCATTTGCACATCCAAGGAAATGATCTTCCTCTGTCAGACATGAAATACAGTCTGCCGCATCATTATATTCTGCAATTCTTGTAGTAATATCAATTTGACTTTCGATTTTGCCAAGAGACGGAGATGCTTTTTTGCATTCCCCTATAATGGAAATCTGAGTTTTTTTCAAAGCCTGATAAAAACTATCTTTGCAACGTGTCTTTGTAGTCTCCCCCAGGTTTATCATTTCTTTCATCGGGATTAAATTTTTTTGTTCTTTTAGCCGGTTCTTCTTGTCCGCAACAATCGTATCAAGTATCATTTCATTCTCCTCATTCAGTCCTTTGTCTGATATTTAAAAAATTCTCAATCAATCGCTTTCCATGTTCCGTGTAAATTGATTCCGGATGAAACTGTAATCCGTATACCGGATAATCATTATGACGGATGGCCATGATTTCATGATCCTCCGTCTGCGCAATCACTTTCAAACATTCCGGTAAATAATCAGATAAGATTGCCAGAGAATGATACCTTGCCACTTTAATCGGAGAATCAATTCCCTGAAAGAGCAAATCGTCATCCAGTTGAATCAGTGATTGCTTTCCATGCAGAAGCTGTTTTGCATAACTGACAGTACCGCCAAATGCTTCTCCGATGCATTGATGTCCGAGACAAATACCAAGGATTGGAATCCGATCATAAAATTTTTGAACCAGCCCCACGCATATTCCGGCTTCTTTCGGAGATTTCGGCCCAGGTGAGAGTATAATTCTATCCGGATTTAATTTCTCGACCTCATCAAGTGTAATCTCATCATTTCGTACAACTTTGATATCGGGATCAAATATTCCGATATATTGATAAAGATTGTATGTAAACGAATCATAGTTGTCTATCATCAAAATCATAAGTCATTCTCCTTTACCAAAGTTTTCGCCAGCGCCATCACTTTATTGCAGCATTCCATATATTCTTTTTGCGGATCGGAATCAGCCACAATTCCTGCACCGGCTTGAAGATATACTTTGTTTTGTTTCTTAATCATCGTACGAATCGTGATGCAAAAATCCATATCACCGGAAAAATCAATATATCCTGTCGCACCGCCATACGCACCTCTTCGCACCGTTTCAAGTTCATCGATGATTTCCATCGCCCGGATTTTTGGAGCACCGCTCAATGTTCCGGCAGGAAGGAAGGAGCTGACCAGATCAAATGGATGATAGATTCCTTTTTTGCGCCCTTCAACCATGGAAACGATATGCATCACATGCGAATAATTTTGTACTTCCATAAATTGTGTCACTTTGACCGTTCCAAACTCGCTGACGCGTCCCATATCATTTCTGGCCAGATCCACGAGCATGACATGCTCAGCACGCTCTTTTTCATCCTGAAGCAAATCATCCTTTAACAATGCATCCTCCTGTGCGTCTGCACCGCGAGGTCTGGTTCCGGCAATCGGACAGGTATAGATATGATTGCCCTGCTGTTTCACGATCATCTCAGGAGATGAACCGATGATTTCAAATTCGCCAAAATTAAAATAATACAAATATGGAGAAGGATTCAGTTCTCTTAATTTCTTGTACAAATCAAATCCGTTTTGCTTTGTCTCCACTGTCCAGCGTTGTGATAAAACTGTTTGGAAGATATGACCTTCACGGATATATTCTTTTATTTTTTCAACCTTGGCACAATATTCTTCCAGTGAATCGGACTGCTTTACAATCTTTCCGTCACAGTCCGGATTGATTACCTGATTCCGGGAATTACATTTGCGTGCTCTGTCAATCAAATTCTGTGCTTGTGATAATGCTTTTTGCTCACCGTATTCGCTGTCTTCCTCCAATACGACTGCCGTCATGGTTTCAGCAACATGATCAATCATGATAAATTTCGTCATCAGCATCATTTGAATGGTTTCGATTCCGATTTCATCCGGATTCTCATCCGGAAGCTTTTCGGTATAACGAATGAAATCGTAACCGAGGTTGCCGACCAGTCCGCCCGAGAATGATAATTCGTCATTGGTTTTAATAATTTCAAATTCATCATAATATTCTTTCAGACGCTCCACCGGATTGCCAGTCCGTACTTCTACGCTGCCATTCTTCTTTTGAATAATCAGTGAATTGCCTTTGCTTGAAATGATTTCATCCGGTTCTTCCCCAAGGAATGTATAGCGGTCATAATTTTTGTCATAACTTTCAAGCAAAAATCCGATGCCATCTCCAACAATGGACTCATAAATTCCTATTGCCGTTTCATTCACAATACTAACTGTTTTTTTGTACACTTTTAGTCGTCTCATACTGCTCTCCATTTCATTCAAGTCTCGCTCGCGAGACTTGGCGCGAGATTTGCGTCAGCGTAGCTGACATATTTC
>NZ_PDYG01000043.1 GCF_002735305.1 Agathobacter ruminis | reverse complement strand
CTTTTTCAAAATGGTTCATTCATCAAAAGACACATGTGTGATGCTCGCCTTTTGCATATTAAAAACCTGAAATATTCGCAAAATGTGAAGGGCTTACCGAGGCCAAGGGACGAGGATGTGATTGTAATGTCACAGGCTGGAAATGGTAACAATTCCGGGAAAATGCTCCTCCGGAGGGATTGAAAAACAACATGGCTTCAGTTATTATAAAAAATTGGGATAGTTTACAAAATTTATATACAGATAAGGTTATACTATGGAGTCAGTTACAGAAAAGAAAGAGATAAAAAGAGATATTTTCTCGATCATCATCGGGGCAATCATGGCGGTGATATTGGCGGGACTTATAGCCCTGCTGGTCTATGGCCAGATTATGATTAAGAATCCGGATTTGTTCAATCCGCGATGCGATATTCTCGATATTACCTGGACTTGGGAAAAAGAAGACGGAGACGAAACGGGGATTGTGCTGCCCGCAATTTTGGATCAGGACGAGGTTACGCCGATTACCATGTCTGCGCAGTTGCCGGATAATATCAAGGATGATGACATGCTGTGCTTTGTTACCGGTCGTGATTTTGAGGTATATATTGATCATCATTTGCGCTATGTCTACTCAGACAACGAGCGGAAATTTCCGGGCTATGTAGTCAAGTCGGTGGTTGTTCCGGTTGAACTGTCCGCACAGGACAGCGGCAAGGAAATTCGCATAGTGCGCAACGATACAGAATTGAGCAATAGATATATTCATGAGATTTATCTGGGAAATATGTATGGAATCCTTTCCAGACTTGTCCGGGAAAACGGATTGCAGCTGATTCTTTCCGTCATTTTGGCGGTGGTCGCATTGATTGTGTGGATTATCGCAATGTTCGTGCAGCGCAGAAAGTATTATCGCGTACCGCTCGGCTATCTGTCGGGAGGTCTGTTTGCGAGTGCGATGTGGTCGATTTTTGACAGTCTGCTGTATCAGTTTATCTTCGGCAATTATTATGTGGACGGATGCATGGGATATTTGATCACCATGCTGATTCCGTATCCGTATTTCCTGTATGTGGACTGCCTGCAAAAGCGTCGTTATCATAAAGTATTCCAGGTGTTATCGCTGATTCTTCTGATAGATTTTGTGGTGATTTCCGGACTTCACTTCAGCCATGTGGTCAGCTTTGCAGATTCCATGTTGGCAATGAATAGTGTGCTTGCTACCGTGATTTTGGTGGCTTTGATTTTGCTGGCCTATGATATTTTTGTCAAGGCACATCGGGAATATCTCACTTTGGCGATTGGTTTTGCCGGTTTGATTTTCTTCTCCATAGTAGAAATTTTTATGCTGAATGTGGTTGGCGAACCATATCGTCTGGATGGAATCTTTTTGATTATCGGATTGTATTTCCTGCTGGTTCTCTCATCGATTGATGCCTATAATCAGACGGTGAATGCACATCATGAGGCGGCACATGCGCAGGAGGCAAACCGCGCCAAGACGGAATTCCTTGCCAATATGTCGCATGAGATTCGCACTCCGATCAATGCGATTGTCGGTTTAAACGAGCTGATTATTCGCGAATCCGAGAAAAATCAGGTGCGCGAATATGCGACCAATGTCAAAGAAGCCAGTGAACATTTGCTTGAGATTGTAAATGATATTCTTGATTTTTCGAGAATCGAGTCGGGCAAAGTCGAAATCGTGGATCAGGAATATGACATCAGTGCGCTGCTTAATGCAATCATTCCGATGATGCAGATGAGAGCGGCGGAAAAACGATTGAAATTCTTTGTGGATGTGGATCCGACACTGCCGCGCACACTTTACGGTGACGATAAGCGTATTCGTGAGATTCTGCTGAATATCCTGAATAACGCGATTAAATATACCAATGAGGGTAGCGTCACGATTACGATGAGTCGCCGCGACGCGGAGAGCGGATTTTATCTGTTCATTTCCGTCAAAGATACCGGAATCGGAATCAAGGAAAGTGACTTTGATAAGCTCTTTACCAATTTTGAACGTCTCGATTATGCGCGTAACCGGGATGTGGAGGGAACCGGACTTGGTCTGGCCATCACGCATCAGTTACTTGATTTGATGGGCGGACTGATTGATGTCAAAAGTGAATATGGCATCGGTTCGGAGTTTATGGTCTGGATTCCGCAACAGATTGTTGATCCAAAACCAATCGGGGCATTTGATCGATACATGCGCAATTACCATCAGGCTACGAGAGATGGTCAGACTACAAATATATTCGCACCACATGCCCGCATTATGGTCGTTGATGACAATCGCATGAACCTGAAAGTGTTCTGCGGACTGCTGAAAGATTCGCAAATTCGAATCGATACCTGTACCGGTGGCGCGGAAATGCTCGATCTGATCGAGATGAATCATTATGATATCATTTTCTTGGATCATATGATGCCGGGAATGGATGGCATTGAAACACTGCATCGCGCAAAAAATTCGGAGAAGAGTCTGTGCCGGGATACCCCTTATATTGCACTGACGGCAAATGCCATCGAGGGAGCGCGGGAAGAATATTTGAAGGAAGGATTCACGGATTATCTGAGTAAGCCGATACGCTGGACGGATTTGGAAGAACTCTTATGCAAATATCTGCATTTGGAGAAAGAAATGTCTGAGGCATCGGAAAATCCTGAATATGAATCGGATGGTGCAAAAACCTCTGAGCAAAATCCGGAACGAAGCGAGACAACAAAATCCGATTATTTACATTCGGAATCGGCCATTCCGTCGGCACCGGTTGCAGAGGAGCTGAATATTGCGGCAATTCGTGGTCTGTTTGAAGCGGAAGCTTCGACGGCTTCAACTGTTTCGGAAGAGCAGGAAACATCGGAATCTGAGCAGCATCCGTCTCCGGAAAAGCTCCTCGATCACAATATGGCGATGCTGTATTGCGGAGGACTGGAAGAACTGTATCATGAGACATTGGAAGTCTTTATCGATTCTGCCCAGTCAGTGAAAGACGAGATGGATGCCGCGCTGGAGAGAGAGGATCTGGAAGCGTATCGCGTGCATGCGCATTCCTTAAAGTCCAACAGCAAGACAATCGGAGCACTGGAATTGTTCGGCTGTGCGCGTGATCTGGAGGATGCATGTAAGAATCAAAATATAGATTATATTCGCAAGAATCATTTTGAAGTCATGGATATGTATGATGAAACGGTAGCAATGGCAAAATATGAGCTGTCCAAATAGACAATAGGACAAAAAAAGATTACAATATACATAAACTATGCAATATGGGGTTTGGTGCATAGACGCGACTGAAAAATGCGGAGGTATTTTGCATGGGAAAAACTACAGTAATGGTAATCGGAGGAAAGGAATCTTTTGTCATTCGCGTTCTGGTAAAGAAGCTGGTTGACTCGGAGATTGATGCATTTTACGCTCCGGCAACGGTGGATTCCATTAATGAGGGATGGAATAAATGTTCTTTGATTACCTATTACATGGACGGCGGAGAAGTCATACATGATGAGGTGCGCCGGTTCCTGATTGATAAAATTACGGATGAAGGGAAACCGCTGATTCTGATTGGCGACAAAGTGGATGCCAAGGCAGAAAGAGACAAGATGCCGAGCGATGTGATTTATACCATATTTCCACGTCCACTTGACAATGAATTATATATTAAGACAGTGTCCGATTTGTTCGACAAAATTGAGCATGGTGAATTCAAAAAGAGCATTCTGGTTGTGGATGATGACATGACTTATCTGGGCCTCGTGCGAGAGTGGCTCAAAGATGATTATCGTGTAGCAATGGCGAATTCCGGATTGCAGGCGATTAAGTGGCTTGGCAAAAACAAGGCCGACCTGATTCTGCTGGACTATGAAATGCCGATTACCTCAGGCCCGCAGGTGCTTGAGATGCTTCGAGCCGATGAGGAGACCAAACATATTCCGGTCATCTTTTTAACAGGCAAAGGAGATAAAGCCAGCGTTATGGGGGTTGTGGCTTTGAAACCGGAAGGCTATTTGTTGAAGACAATTCAAAAAGATGAACTGCTGGATAATCTGCAAAAATATTTCCAGCTTCATGCGGATTAAGGAGAGGGATGATCTGCAGGATTCCTGAAATCATGGAAACAATAGAACTATAAAAAAGGAGTGGCAAATGCCACTCCTTTTATGCTGGTTTTATATTATCCAAAATAGCGCTCAAGCAGTCCCTTTAATGCTTTTCCGTGACGTGCCTCATCCCTTGCCATCTCATGAACCGTATCATGAATTGCATCGAGATTGTATTTCTTTGCGCATTTGGCAAGATCGGTTTTGCCGGCAGTTGCGCCAAATTCGCAATCAACACGCCATGCAAGATTCTTCTTTGTAGAGGCGGTCATATTTGCCTCGAGATCCTCGCCCAGCAATTCTGCAAATTTTGCAGCATGCTCAGCCTCTTCGAAGGCAGCCTTCTCCCAATATAATCCGATTTCCGGATAACCTTCACGATGTGCGATACGCGCCATGCAAAGATACATTCCGACTTCAGAACATTCTCCATCGAAATTTGCCTTTAACTGTTCAAAGATATATTTCTTATCCTCTTCAGGAATGGCATCATTATTTTTCACGGTCTTGGCATAAACACCATATTCATGCTCTGCAGCAAGTGTCATTTCACCTTCCACCTTCTTGAACTGGTCTGATCCGACATGACATACCGGACACTCCTCCGGTGGATTGTCACCTTCATGTACATAACCACATACTGAACATACCCATTTTGCCATAGTTGCTTCCTCCTTAAATTATGAAAAATTAGTTGTGCTGTTGAGACAGTTCTGACAGCGTCCGTAAAATTGCAGATGATAGCCATCAATCTGTCCTTTTGTGGACAATGCCTTTGCGGCCTCTTCAGTTAGTCTCTCTCTCGGAAGATAGTCCATATCGTAGACGTTTCCACATGCGGTGCAGATGAAATGCACATGTTCATGCGTGTGTCCGTCGAATCGATCCGGACCGATTCCGGTGGTAATTTTCAAAATTTGTCCGCTCTCTGCAAGCTGCGAAAGATTGCGATAAACAGTTCCCAGGCTGATATTCGGCTGGTGCGTGCGCACGCTTTCATAAACCATATCAGCTGTTGGATGATCATATCGGGAAAGCAGATCGTTGAGAATGCTCTCTCGCTGTCGACTATACTTAATCACCGTGTTTACGCTCCTTTCTAAACAAATTAGGAATCATTACTATGTTTAGAATATAACAAATAAACTCAATCGTGTCAATACTTAAAAAGCAAAAACAGGAATGATTACTGTTTTATTTTAAAAAGGCATCCATGATATTGATTTTTTTTGCCATTTCGTGGATTTGTGCAGAATTGGCAGACAGATAAAGTTCAAGCGCTGCAACCTCTTCGTCGCTGAATCCGTTGTTGGAGAGAATCTTGCCGTCCGGCAGTCGCCCCTCAGCCGAACGGGTATCATCTTCAAAAACAACGTAGATTTGTTTTTGACCATTTTTTTCGACAATTGATGAGACTGACATATTCAAATCGTCACGCATAAGTGTCTCCTTTCAAGTAACAGATAGTACTAGTGTACCAGTTATGCACAATTCGATGTGGAAACTGTGGATAAACTGTCTGACAATTTGCAATGAATCGGTAATATTTTCGTTATATTTGTGGCTCTGACTGAAACGGATTGATGTAAGAGTAACGATAATGATCCGACCATTTTCCGTTTAATTTAATATAATCATGGCATATCCCTTCTTGCTCAAAACCAAGTTTCTCCACAAGGCGGATAGATGGCGCATTGTGGATTTCCACAAAGGCTTGCACACGATGAATGCCTTCTTCTGTAAACAGAGAGGTTAGTGCATAGCCAATGGCCTCGCGTGCATATCCATGATGGTGAAATTCCGTCGCAAATTTGTAACCGAGTTCACAGTTGCTGAAATAATTACGTGTAATCTCATGAAAACAAATTGTGCCGATAATGACATTCGGCTCTTCTTTGCGAAAAACGTAATATCGGATATGGGTGCCTTTCACCATGGCATTGAATTCGAATTTCAATACACTTTTCTGAAATGCATGCGTATAAAAATTGGGGATGCGATCCGGCTCATAACGCTCAAAAAATAATTTGTCGTTTAAATAAAAATCCAAAACCCTTGTCGCATTGGTATTATCCGCTTTGAGTACTTTTAAAAGTAATCGCGGGGTTTCGTATTCTAATTGCATTTTGCACTCCAAGTAGTTTTAAAATTAGGATAAAAGTGCTACTATGATTTATTATAACATGATTGCAGATGAATGAATATAAGGAAAATAACGCATTTATGAAGAAAATGACAGAAGACGAAAAATTTATGAAAGAAGCATTGCGGCAGGCAAAAAAAGCCATGCGGCTCGATGAAGTCCCGATTGGCTGTGTGATTGTGCACGACGGCAAAATCATTGCGAGGGGATACAATCGTCGCAATACGGATAAAAATACGCTGGCACACGCGGAGATGATTGCGATTCGAAAGGCCAGCAAGCGCTATGGAGACTGGAGACTGGAAGATTGTACCTTATATGTGACGCTGGAACCATGCCAGATGTGCGCGGGCGCAATCGTCCAATGCCGTATGGGGCGCGTGGTGATTGGAGCGATGAATCCCAAAGCGGGCTGCGCCGGATCCGTGCTCAATCTGCTGCAGATGGAAGCCTTCAATCATCAGGTCCCGACCGACCGAGGCGTGCTTGGAGAGGTATGCAGTGAAATGCTTTCGGATTACTTTCGCGGACTGCGTGCACGCAAGCGCCTCGAAAAGCAAAGGGACACCGCAGAATCTTGACATTTTCCGCAATAACAATTATACTAAAATCTCCGAGCAGCCGGGGTGGTAGCGGTGCCTTGAACCAACAATCCGCTATAGTTGGGGTGATGTTTGGCAGAGGGTTATGCTGGTAAAGCAGCCCCGTACAGACGGCGTTGACGCCTGGGTCTTACGCAATGAGAATTCCCGAACCGGGTCAGGGTGGGAACACAGCAGCCCTAAGGGAAACCTTTCATGTGTCGTAGGGGTGCCTGGGGGGAGTTGGCTGTACAGGTAGCGTTTATTGGTCAAATTCGAAGTCAAACGCTCGGTTTTTTAGATTCATAATCCGACGAAATCGGCATTATGAATTTTTTTTGCCTAAAAATCCCTATTGACAACTAGGAATTATATAGTATAGTATCATACTAGGAATTAAAATCCATTTGAAATACCGGAGGAACAAATATGAAGATATCCACAAAGGGAAGATATGCACTGCGTCTGATGTTGGACGTGGCATTAAATGAAAAAGGGACACCGGTGAGCCTGAAAGACATTTCGCGACGCCAGGATATTTCTGAAAAATATCTTGAGCAGATTATTGCGATTCTGAACAAAGCGGGATATGTGCGAAGTATTCGCGGTGCGCAAGGCGGATATTTGCTGACACGTAGCCCGGAGGAGTACAGTGTGGGCGACATTTTGCGATTGACGGAAGGATCGCTGGCGCCGGTTGCCTGCATTGACGGTGCGGAATCGGAATGTCTGAAGATGAACGATTGTGTTACATACCTCGTATACAAGAAGATTAATGATGCAATTAATGAGGTTGTGGACAATATTACACTCCAGGATCTGCTTGACTGGAAGAACGAAAAGAACGGGATGTATGTGATTTAACAAGAAAAGAGGTACAATCATGGAACAATTAATATACCTAGACAATGCGGCAACCACAGCGGTTGCACCGGAGGTGCTCGAAGCGATGCTTCCGTTTTTCTGCGAGCATTACGGTAATCCATCCGCGATATACAGCTTTGCATCTGAGTCCAAAGCAGCGGTAGACAAGGCTCGCACAGTAATTGCAAACGCAATCGGAGCCAAAAATGAAGAGATTTACTTTACTGCAGGCGGAAGTGAGTCCGATAATTGGGCGCTCAAAGCGACTGCAGAGGCATATGCTTCGAAAGGAAAGCATATCATCACGACCAAAATCGAGCATCATGCAATTTTGCATACGGCGCAGTGGCTCGAGCAGAATGGATATGAAGTGACATATCTCGATGTCGACGCGGACGGACGTGTGAATCCGGCCGATGTAGAGGCTGCGATTCGTCCGGACACCATATTGATTTCGGTGATGGCAGCAAACAATGAAATCGGAACCATTGAACCGTTGAAGGAGATTGGTGCCATTGCAAAGGCACATTCAGTCCTGTTTCACACCGATGCGGTGCAGGCCTTTGGACATATTCCACTTGATGTAGATGAAATGGGAATCGATATGCTTTCTGCCAGCGGACACAAGATCAACGGTCCGAAAGGAATCGGATTCCTCTATATCAGAAGAGGTGTCAAGATTCGCAATTTTGTTCACGGCGGTGCGCAGGAACGCAATCGACGTGCGGGAACACATAATGTACCGGGAATTGTCGGAATGGGCAAGGCGACAGAACTGGCGATTGCCAATATGAAGGAAACAGCCGAATACGAAACCCAGCTTCGCGATTATCTGATTTCACGTGTGCTTGAAGAGATTCCGCATGCGGTGTTGCATGGCAGCAAAGAATATCGTTTGCCGAACAATGCCAATTTCGGATTCCGATTTATCGAAGGAGAATCGATGCTGATTCTGTTGGATCAAAACGGCATCTGCGCAAGCTCCGGATCGGCATGTACATCCGGCTCGCTCGATCCGTCGCATGTACTTCTTGCAATCGGCATCCCGCATGAGCGTGCACACGGCTCATTGCGCATTACCATCTCCCGCGAGACAACGCGTGAGCAGATTGATTTTACTATAGAGAATTTAAAGAAGATTATCGTGCGTTTGCGCAGTATGTCTCCACTTTACGAAGATTACGTGAAAAAGAACGCATAAACTGATAGAATAGAGAGGCGAATACAATGTATAGCGAAAAAGTAATGGATCATTTTAATAATCCGAGAAACGTCGGAGAAATGGAAAATCCATCCGGTGTCGGAACTGTCGGCAACGCAAAATGCGGTGACATTATGCGTATGTATTTGGACATCGACGATCAGGGTGTGATTCAGGAAGCAAAATTCAAAACTTTCGGATGCGGTGCAGCAGTGGCAACCAGTTCCATGGCAACTGAACTGGTCAAAGGCAAGACCGTACAGGAAGCAATGACTGTGACAAACAGGGCTGTAATGGAGGCGCTGGACGGACTTCCGCCGGTAAAGGTACATTGTTCCTTGCTTGCAGAAGAGGCAATTCATGCGGCACTGTGGGATTACAGTGAAAAAACAGGAACACAAATCGAAGGGTTGCAGAAGCCGGTGAATGACATCGGTGAAAAGGAAGAAGCCCCGGAAGAGGAGTACTAAATCATCTATGAAGGAAAAAGTTGTTGTCGGGATGTCCGGTGGAGTGGATTCATCGGTGGCGGCTTATCTGCTAAAAGAACAGGGATATGATGTCATCGGTGTGACGATGCAGATCTGGCAGGAAGAAGAGCCCGAAATCATATCTGAATCAGGTGGATGCTGCGGTCTGAGTGCGGTTGAGGACGCCAGACGCGTGGCGGAAAGACTCGAAATTCCGTATTATGTAATGAATTTCCGCTCAGAGTTTCAAAAAGCGGTCATTGATTATTTCGTGTCGGAATATGAAAGAGCATATACGCCAAACCCGTGTATCGCCTGCAATCGCTATGTGAAATGGGAAGCTTTGCTGCATCGCGCAATCGAAATCGGTGCGGATTATATTGCAACAGGTCACTATGCCCGCATTGACAGGCTGGCGAATGGGCGTTATGCGATTCGCAACTCGGTGACTGCGGCAAAGGACCAGACTTATGCATTATATAATCTGACGCAGGATCAGCTGAAGCATACGCTGATGCCGGTAGGAGACTTTGAAAAAAGCAGAATTCGCGAAATCGCGGAGGAGATTGGCCTTCCGGTCGCACATAAGAGTGACAGCCAGGATATCTGTTTTGTGCCGGATCATGATTATGCCGGATTTATCGCGCGTGAAACCGGCCGCAAGCCGGTTCCGGGCAACTTTGTACTTGAAGATGGCACTGTAATCGGTGAACACAAAGGTTTGATTCACTATACAATCGGACAGCGTAAAGGGCTTGGAATTACAGCAGAAACACCACTGTTTGTCAAAGAACTCCGCCCGGAGACGAATGAAGTGGTAATATGCAAATCGGAGGATTTGTTTACGAAAACCTGCATCATAGACGATGTCAATTACATGGCTGTGGACAAAATCGAAGGGCCTGTCAATACATTTGGCAAGGTGCGATATTCGCATCGAGGCGCGGATTGTGTGATTGAGCCCATGCTGGATGGAAAAGTTAAAGCAACTTTTAACGAACCGCAGCGCGCGATGACACCGGGGCAGGCGGCTGTGTTCTATGAGGGCGATCATGTACTGTGTGGTGGACGTATTATAAAAGCATAAAAAAGGTAGTGTCGTTTGACACTACCTTTTTTGATGAAAAGACTATTCGTCTGATTCGCCGTTATAATCGACGCGCTTGGTCTGACGCTTCTGTGAGCGATTGCGCGACCGGTTGTTTTTGGAATGATTGTTGTTTTTGCGGTTTTCCTGTCGATGATTGTTTTGCGGCGCAGGTGCTGCCTGTGCCTCGGTTGCTTCGGCATTTTCAGCCTTCGCTCTGGCAGGGCGCTCCTTCTTGCGACCGATATAAACATTCCATTTCATATATGCTTCCTGCATATTGCGGGAGCGGTATATTTCCGTGCGCTCTTCTCCGATGACATCGGTAATCGTATATTGACCGCGGTCATATTCAAATTCTGCAATTTTATTTTCCAATTCTTTGGTGCCAAGCATAAATTTTTTGATTGCCGGCTCCTTGTGTTGATTCGCATTGTTGCGATGATGATTATTATTTGCCATAATTACCTCTTTCAATACGAAAAAGTATAACATAAAAAATCATGATTGCAAATGACAATTCGCTTTCTTTATATTATAATGAAACATATTATAAAGAAACCAATAAGGCAGAAGAATATGGACAGAAAGGACTTGCTTATGCTTAGAATCGGTATGTTGACCAGTGGTGGTGACTGTCAGGCTTTGAACGCAGCGATGCGCGGTGTGGTAAAAAGCCTCGCGGCGAATGTTGCGGACCTTGAGGTTTATGGATTCGAGAACGGATACAAGGGATTGATTTATGGCAATTATCGTTTGTTGACTTCGAAGGATTTTTCAGGCATTCTGACAAAAGGCGGAACGATTCTGGGTTCTTCGCGTCAGCCGTTCAAACTTATGCGCGTTCCGGATGAGAATGGCGTGGACAAAGTTGAGGCGATGAAGCAGACCTATTACAAGCTCAGTCTGGATTGTCTGGTGATTCTCGGTGGCAATGGTACGCAAAAGACTGCGAATCTGCTTCGCGAGGAGGGATTAAATGTCATTCATTTGCCAAAGACCATCGACAATGATATCTATGGTACCGATGTGACATTCGGATTCCAGAGCGCAATCAATATTGCAACAGATGCAATTGACTGCATTCATACAACTGCTGCTTCCCATAACCGTGTATTTATTGTGGAAGTTATGGGACATAAGGTTGGATGGCTGACATTATATGCCGGAATTGCCGGTGGCGCAGACATTATTCTGCTTCCGGAAATTCCATATGATATTGATAAAGTTGTGGAAGCAGTCCAAAAACGCAGCAGTGAAGGAAAAGGCTTTACAATTCTTGCTGTCGCAGAAGGTGCGATTTCAAAAGAGGATGCAAAGCTTTCTAAGAAAGAATACAAGAAAAAGGTGGAGAAGCGCAAAGCCCCATCTGTTTCTTATGAAATTGCAGAGCAAATCAAGGAAGTGTGTGGTACGGAAGTGCGCGTGACGGTTCCGGGACATACACAGCGCGGCGGCAGTCCTTGCCCGTATGACCGTGTATTGTGCACGAGATTGGGTTCTGCTGCAGCACAGGCAATCATGGACCGCGATTTTGGATGCATGATTGCAATGATAAACGGAAAAACGAAAAAAGTACCGCTGGAAGAATGCGCAGGCAAATTAAAATCCGTTGATCCGGACGGACAGATGATTATCGAGGCAAAGCGCATGGGAATCAGCTTTGGAGACTAAATGGCTTATACAGCACTTTATCGAAAATTCCGCCCGCAAACGTTTGATGAGGTAAAAGGGCAGGATCATATTGTTACAACACTCAAGAATCAGATAAATGCAAATCGAATGGGACATGCTTACCTGTTTTGTGGAACACGCGGAACAGGTAAGACATCGGTAGCAAAAATATTTGCACGGGCAATCAACTGTGAGCACCCGGTAGATGGAAGTCCATGTGGGGAGTGCCCGACCTGCAAAGCAATTGCAGATGGCACTTCTCTTAATGTAATTGAAATTGATGCGGCATCCAACAACGGTGTCGACAGCATTCGACAGATTCGTGACGAGGTTGCATATACTCCGGCAGAAGGCAAATACAAAGTTTATATCATTGACGAGGTGCATATGCTGACGGTTGCAGCATTCAACGCTTTGCTCAAGACTTTGGAGGAACCGCCGGAATATGTCGTTTTCATTCTTGCAACAACGGAATATCATAAGATCCCGCTGACCATTTTGTCGCGGTGCCAGAAATATGATTTTCACCGCATTACGATTGATACGATTACAGATCGTTTGATGGATCTGATGCGTCAGGAAAATATTGAGGTGGAGGAGCGCGCCATCCGTTATGTGGCGAAAGCCGGTGACGGATCGATGAGAGATGCGCTTTCTTTGCTTGATCAGTGTATCGCTTTCCATATGGGCGAGACGCTGACATATGATAAAGTCCTGGAAGTGCTCGGGGCTGCGGATACGGAGGTGTTCTCGCAGTTACTTCGCGCAGTGATCGGTCAGGATGTGGCATCTGCTCTTGCGGTGCTCGACCGGCTTGCGAACGAAGGACGTGAATTGTCCCAGGCAGTCAATGATTTTATCTGGTATTTGCGCAATCTGTTGCTGGTACAGGTTTCGGATGAACTCGAAGATGTTTTGGACATCTCAACCGAGAATCTGGCAACTTTAAAAGAAGAAGCACAGATGGTAGAGGCAGAAGTACTCTATCGATACATCCGTGTTTTTTCGGAATTATCCAATCAGATTAAAAATGCGACACAAAAGCGCATTTTAATAGAAGTGGCAGTCATCAAGCTGTGCAAACCGGAGATGGAAAGCTCCGATGATTCGATTGTGAACCGATTGAACAATCTGGAAAAGAAAGTGGAAAACGGAGTCGTAACGGTGGCAACTGCTGCGCCTTCACACAGAAATGAACCACCGGCCCCATTGCCGGCGAGTGTGCCGGATGATATCAAGGCGGTGATTCGCGACTGGAATATGTATATTTCCATGGCGACCGGTGCGGCAAAGCAATTCTTTATCATGGTGACCCCATCATTGGGGCCGAACGGAGAATTATTGTTGGTAGTTGACAATCCTGATGCATATGAATATTTGTCCGAGAACCGGGCGAACTGTCTGGATCTGTTTCGACAGAATATCCAGGAGCACATCGGCAAAGAGATTGTAGTCACAGTGCGGATGAATGACACCGGCAAATCGAATGATGCGGCATACGCAGATTTGCGAAATATTGATTTTGACATCGAATTGGAAGAAGATGAGGAGGAAGCATAATTATGGCAAAAAGAGGTGGATTCCCTGGCATGGGTATGCCGGGAAACATGAACAATTTAATGAAGCAGGCGCAGAAAATGCAGCGCCAGATGGAAGAGGCTCAGAAGAATCTCGAAGAACTTGAAATGACTGCAGCAGCAGGTGGCGGAGTGGTTGAAGTAACCGTATCCGGCAAAAAAGAAGTGACAAAAGTAAAAATCGATCCGGAAGCAGTTGATCCGGATGATGTGGAAATGCTCGAAGATTTGATTATGGCAGCGACCAATGAAGCGCTGCGCAAAATCGAAGAAGCTTCACAGCAGTCAATGTCTGCAATCACTGGTGGAATGGGAGCTGGATTGTTCTAAATGGAATATTATAGCAAAGAGATTTCGAAATTAATCGAAGAATTGTCCTCTCTGCCCGGAGTAGGTGAGAAGACTGCACAGCGTCTGGCATTTCATATTATCAGTCTGCCGGAAGAGAATGTGCAGTCTCTTTCTGATTCCATCATCAATGCAAAGAAACGGGTATGCTATTGCAAGGAATGTTTTACCATCACGGATGAAGAGCTGTGCCCGATTTGTAAAGATCCATCCCGCGATCACAAGACCATCATGGTAGTGGAAAATGCACGTGACATGGCAGCATATGAAAAGACGAACAAATACAACGGCGTCTATCATGTGTTACATGGTGCGATTTCACCGATGCTGGGCATTGGACCGAAGGATATCAAACTGACGGAGCTGATGCACCGCCTGCAAAAGGATGTCGATGAGGTGATCATCGCGACGAATTCCAGCCTGGAAGGGGAAACCACGGCGATGTACATCAGCAAACTGATCAAGCCGACAGGAATCAAGACCACACGTATAGCGAGTGGTGTTCCGGTCGGGGGCGATCTGGAATATATTGACGAGGTGACTTTGCTGCGCGCACTGGATGGCAGAACAGAATTATAGAAACAAAGGGATTGCCATGGCAAACAAAAATGGTTTTCAAACAATTGAATCTGATATAGAAGAAATGAATGAACAAATCCGTTCGCATCGCAGAGCGATTGCGCGACGGATTCTTTGTGTTGTGGGAATTCTGATTATCATTTTTGCCGCAACGCAGCTATATCTTGCATTGCGCACATATTCGTCCTATCGCATCGATCATAAGACGGAGCGCCGCGACAGCGAGGCGGTTTCGTTCGACTTCTTCGGAAAAAATATCGTGAAATATACGAATGATGGCGCGATTTGCATGGATGGACAGAATATGCAAATCTGGAACCAATCTTATGAGATGACCACGCCGACACTGGCCAAAAGCGATGATTATCTGGCGATTTTTGATTGTGGCGGAACGGAGGTTTATATCATTTCCGAAAGCGGAACACAGAAGCATCTCGAGATGGCACGCCCGATTCGGGCATTGTCGGTTTCCAATCAGGGAACCGTAGCGGTGCTGATGAAAGATGAGGAAAAAGCAGTTGTCAAATTGTACAACAAAGAGGGCGATGAACTTGCAAACGGTGAATTCTATTTGCAAAACGGAGCTTTTCCTGTGGATGTTGCCTTATCTTTTGATGCAAAGAAAATGGCGCTTTCCCTCGTGGATGCATCGGAAGGAAAAATGAAAAGTGTCATCCGCTTCTATAATTTTGGCTCAGTCGGAAAAAATGAAATTGATAATAACGTCGGAAATTTTGAATATGAAGAAATGTTGATTCCGGAAATTGAATATGTATCAAATGACAAGATGGTTGCATTAAGCGACTCCGAAATCATGATTTTTGAAGGAAGTGAGAAGCCGCAACTGGCATCGGAGCAGAAACTTGAGATACAACCGCGCAGTATTATTTATAACAAAAATTATATCGCGACCGCATCGCAAAATGAGGAAGGATATCAAATCTCCCTTTACAATTTCCGGGGAAAAGAAGTGATGAAGGTAGAGACCGATATCATGTATCGCGATTTTTATTTTTTGGAAAACGGAGAAATGTGCATCAGCGATGGCAATTCGGTTGAGCTGTATACCACGCACAGTATCCGCAAATTCCACTATGTCTTTGACACGGATATTTATCGCATATTGTCACAGGGATCGGGAACAAACTATATCTTTATCCTATCGGATTCTACGCAGGAGGTACATTTGCGATGAATTGGGTACTGGTCGTTTTTGCGCTGATACTGGCGTGGCAGATTGCGTGGGGATATACAACCGGATTCCTGCGCGTAATATACTCACTTGCAAAGTGGGTATTAATTATAGCAATTCTGATCTGGCTGACACCGATGGTGGCAAATATTTTGTCCACGCAAACCGCGTTACAGACCACGATAGAAACGCGTGTAGAAAAACATTTTGAAGAAAAGGCAAAAGAGGTCCTTACGGATGAAAAGAAGGATGCGAACCAAACGGGTGTCCTGACACCGGAAGAACTGGGTGTATATCTGCCAATGACATTGCTGGAAAAGGTGCCGAATCTGGGAACCCTCGCAGAAGAGCAGTTGCAGCAAAACGGCGTATATCATGAACTGGCAACAAAGATCAGCAGTCTCGCGATATATGGCATCGCTGCGATCCTTGTATTGATTATTGCATTTCTGGCTTGCCATATAATGGTAACTCTGTTTCGAATACTGGAAAATTTGCCGGGAATCTCCTTTGTCAATCATGGGCTTGGCCTTGCTGCCGGTGCTATCAAAGGAATGGTGATCATATGGGTTCTGTTGGCACTGCTGGCATTGGAAGCCGGAACTGCCGCGGGAAGGTTTATCGGTCCATATATATATGAGTCGCCGGTGCTAAACTGGTTATACGAAAATAATTTTGTTTTGAGTATTTGGATGATGTTCTTTTAAAATAAGGGGTTGAGAGATATTCCATCAGAAAAAAATAAAAAAATCGAAAACTTTTTGAAAATTATTGTTGACAACATCCATTTCAGATGATATTATACAAAAGCTGACTGCGAGAGAGCAGTAACGAACAGCAAGAACCTTGATAACTGAACAGTGAATAACCTTGAAAGATTTGAAAAACTCGAGAATAATTTTATGGTTTTGAAAAGATTTGAGCTTCTGCCTGCAGAAGTGCGAAAAGATTTTCAAAAGCTTGTATTCGGCGAGAGCCGAACATCGAGCGA
>NZ_PDYG01000042.1 GCF_002735305.1 Agathobacter ruminis | reverse complement strand
AGCATAGTCGAACCTATTGAAAAGGTAAAGAAAGACTATGACTAATACTAATAGTAGGAGATGATGAAATGTACACCGAACTCAGAAGAACCTGGGCGGAAATCAATCTGGATCATTTGAAATATAATTATGAGTCGCTCAGAAAACGAATCGGCTCAAATTGCAAATTTTTGGGCGTGGTAAAAGCGGATGCCTACGGACATGGCGCGACGCAGATCGCCCGTGAATTACAGAATCTTGGTGCGGACTATCTGGCTGTATCAAGCACGGATGAAGGACGCGAGTTGCGTGACGCAGGCATTACGATGCCGATTCTGGTATTGGGACATACCCCAAAAGATCAGGTTGCAACTTTGATCGAATATCAGATTACACAGGCCATTACCTGCGAAAGCAAAGCAATCGAATACAACGAAGAAGCACAAAAACTTGGAAAGAAGTTAAAAGTGCATATCAAACTGGATACCGGTATGTCGCGATTGGGATTTTTGTGCAACGATCAGCATTTTGAGCATGGCGTGGAAGCAATTTATCATGCTGTGACGTTACCGAATCTGGACACGGAAGGGATCTTTACCCATTTCGCGTTGTCAGATGAATATACCGATTTTGCAAAGGAATATACGCAAAAGCAATTTGATTTGTTTTGCAAAGTGATTGATGCGGTCGAGGCAAAAGGATTCCATTTTCAGATTCGTCATTGTGCCAATACAGGAGCGGTTGCAAATTATCCGCAGACATATCTGGATATGGTGCGTCCGGGATTGCTGTTGTATGGTTATGGACCGGAAGCGCATTCCCTGGGATTAAAACCGGTGATGGAACTGAAAACAACCATCAGTACCATCAAGATTTATGAGCCGGGAACCTGTGTGAGTTACGGCGCAACATGGACAAGTTCACGCAAGACACGAATGGGTGTGGTTCCAATCGGATATGCGGATGGATTGTTCCGCGCACTATCCAATCAATATGCCTTTTATACAGCAGATGGTCCGGCACCAATCAGAGGCCGCATTTGCATGGATATGTGCATGATTGATTTGACGGATGCACCGAATGTCGGTGTAGGCGATGAAGTGACGGTCTTCGGAGCACATAACTCTCTGGATGAAATGGCAAAGGCGGCAGGCACAATCCCGTATGAATTGACCTGTGCGGTCTCAAAGCGTGTACCGCGTGCCTTCTTTAAAGACGGAATTGAAATAGAACGCGAATTGAAATTGAAGATTCATGATGAGGACATCGATGAATAGAACCAAAATAAAAATCTGTGGCATCAAAACACAACAGGATATCGTGATTATGAACCGTACAAAGCCGGATTATGCCGGCTTTGTATTTTTTGAAAAGAGCAAGCGACATTTGACTTATGATCAGGCGGCTGATTTGCTTGCAAATCTGGATCATGGGATTACTCCTGTTGCAGTATGTGTTTCCCCGGATTCTGCGCGTATTGAAGCGATTGCGCGGTTGGGATTTCCAATCATACAGATTCATGGAAATTTGACGAATGAGATGATTGAACAGTGGCCAAATCAGATTTGGCAGGCTGTGAATGTTGAAGGGGAAGATCTTCCGGAGATTATGTCGCATCCGAAAATTGTCGGATATGTGGTAGATGGAGCAAAATATGGCAGTGGGCAGTCGTTTGCATGGTCGAAAGAACTCGCAAAGGCCTGTGTATCTTTGCCGCATCTGATTCTGGCAGGCGGTCTGAATGCAGAGAATGTTTGCGAAGGCATACAACTGTTCCAACCGGATATTGTTGATGTAAGCAGTGGAGTGGAGCTGCCTGAGATGGGAAAAGACGCGGCCAAAGTGGAGGCGTTTATCCGGGCGGTTCGCGAAGGTGCGTAGTTGAAACGCGTAGAGCAAAATAGACGCACAAAAGAATGATATAAGCTTAAAAAAGAAAATGGCCCGGCAGATGCCGGGCCATTTTTGGTGGTCAAAAGAGATTATGCCTGATAATCGGCTGCGACAGCCATATCGACCTGAGCGATGGTGCCTACATTGCCATTTTCATATAGGAAAATGCCGTGTCGTCTGATAATCGCATCGGTGTGATTCATGCTGTCTGTCAGTGAAAAATCAGCTGCGGAACTGCCCAGGTAGATGGCACCTACAGATGTTGATTTCAAGTCCATCATGTGGTCGGTTCCGTCCGGATTTTTGCACCAGACTTTTAATTTTGAAAATATGGAATCGGCTTCATCAATCCAGCCGTTGCCATCTTCGTCATAAGCTGCAAGATCGGCAAAGCCGTTGCCGCTTTTGGTGCCAAACAGCTCGCTGCCGTCATCGATGGTGCCGTTGTTGTTGCGGTCAAGCGCCAAAAAGCCGCTGCCTTGTCCAAGCCCTTTGATTTCTTCAGCAGTGCCATCGGCATCCATGTCGAAGAAAAATGTCTGATCATCCATTTGGATGAAATCGGAATCCACCTGTATCACCAGCGGATCGATGAGAACCGGCTGTGTAAAATCAATCTGCTGAGAAGCAGCCATTGTAAAGCTGCGCGACAGATTCATTTGCATGCCGAATTCGATGGTCCTTCCGTCTGCAGTCTGTATGATTCCGGAGGTATTTAACTGCACCGATTCATCCTCCTGAAATTCATAATGTGTCAGATAGCTTTGCGTTGAAAAGCCGAATTCATAAGTCTGTTCATTATTTGCACGATCCTCAGCATATTCATATGGATTGACAGACTCCGATGAGCAAGGGTCTCCAAAGAGCAGACGCAGAAAATACTGAAAGATTTCCTGACGCACTTTTTCGATTTTTCCCATCTGATTGGAGAAGAGTGTATTGCGCACTCCATTGGATTTGGCGGCAAGCGATTCTTTGTGTTCTGCCAAATCATCCTCCTTTGCAGACATGAGTTTTTCAAAATCGGATTGTGTGATTTTGGCACCTGTATCAACGAGGCTCGAGGAATACTCAGAAAAAGAGAGTTCGCGCTTCCTGTAACTTCGTGCAGATGCCATGTTTACATTACTTGATGTGATAATCATTCTTTTCACTCCTTTTGTGAGTAACGATGATTTCTCTTATGAGTCCGTTCAAGCAAGAAACAAAAAAAGACGAAAAGACTATGCTTTCCGTCCATGGCGTTACTGTATTGAATTGTTTGTTGTGTAAAATCCGGAGGACCACCATACTCCGGCGGGTCTTACATGTATTCCCTTTCATGTTCAGACAAAATATATATCGGCGCGAATGATGCAAAACTGAATACACTTATTTACAAAATCATCTGTCAGCTGTTGTATAATTCGACGATTTTGTCAATGTATCTGTTGCAGAATTCAGGGACACCGCCATATTTCTTGACGGTACCGGATCCTGCGTTGTATGCGGCCAGCGACAAACGCAAATCACCGTTGTATTTGTTCAGATAGTCGGCCAGCTCACATGCACCGCCGAGAATGTTTTGCTGTGCATTGTATGGATCTTTGATATTGTAATCCTCGACATTGCAAGGCATCAGCTGCATGATTCCCATGGCGCCTGCATGACTTAAGTCTTTTGGATTAAAGCTGGATTCACGATAGGCAACGGCCTTTAATAATTTGACATCAACACCGGTTGCGGCTGCAGCCTGTTCAAAATATTTTTGCAATTCATCAGAGCATTTCAAATCGCCGGTATTTTCATATCCGCTTGAACCGGTATGACTTGGACATTTCGAAGTTGTATGACCGGTGACATCAACAGGAAGGCTAGAACGGTCAACCGAGGTAATCGGGGACGTCTTGTTTGTCGATGCTGACGGGGCCGGAGCGGATGATGCGGATGGAGTCGGCTGATATGATTTGACCAGACCGAGATCATATGCAATTTTTGAATTCAGCGAAAATCCGTTCTGACCGGATTCCTTTAATTGATGAAGGATTTGATCCACTTTTAATGCGGTTTCGGTACGCTTGGCCTGTTCATAGGTTTGATGAAATGTGGCCTTGACTGAATTTTTTGAAGCATTTTCCGAAGCTTCTTTTATATTGTCGCGTACGGCATCCTGATTCAGATAATTGTAAATTTTTACATCCATCTTTTTTCCCTCTGACAAAATGCATAATAATTGTGTGCAATTAAAATGAATTTTAAGCAAACAGTAGATTTCATAAAATGTATCGGCAGATTCTTTGAAAAAATGAATACACCGTGTTATACTTGCAGATATTATTATAAAGAAACAGCGGAGAAATCGCAATGACAGAGAACAAAGATGTTGAGCGCAGTATTATAAAAACCTATAAGAAAGAAATCTGGCGTAAATTTACAAAGGCAATCAATGAATATCAGATGATTCAGGACGGGGATAAAATTGCGGTTTGTATTTCGGGCGGCAAAGATTCCATGCTGATGGCAAAACTGTTTCAGGAGTTGAAGCGGCATGGAAAGAATAATTTTGAATTGGAATTCATTGTGATGGATCCGGGATATAATGAGGAAAATTATCAGAATATCATCAACAATGCAAAACTGCTCGAAGTGCCGATTGTGCCTTTTCATACACAGATTTTTGATTCGGTGGTGGATATCAAAGACAATCCGTGTTATCTTTGCGCGCGCATGCGCCGTGGCTATCTGTATGCAAAGGCAAAGGAGCTTGGCTGCAATAAGATTGCATTGGGACATCATTTTGATGATGTGATTGAGACCATTGTGATGGGAATGCTTTACGGGGCGCAGATTCAGACCATGATGCCGAAATTGCACAGCACCAATTTCCCGGGGATGGAATTGATTCGCCCGCTTTATCTGATTCGTGAAGCGGATATCATCCGATGGATGAAGCTGAATGATTTGAAATTTATTCGCTGTGCATGCAGATTTACGGAAATGCTCGAAGCGGAAGTGGAGGAGACCAGTCAGTCCAAGCGAAAGGAAGTGAAGCGGCTAATCGCACAACTGGCCAAAACAAATCCGTATATTGAGATGAATATTTTCAGGAGTGTTGAGAATGTCAATCTGAATACGGTAATTGAATACAAAAAAGATGGTGTGCGCCATAATTTCCTCGATGATTATGATGAGATGGCAAAATATTATGAGTCGGGCGCATATCAAAAATTGCGTGAGGAGCAAAGCGGACAGGAAAAGACTGCAGATAAAAAAGATTCTGTCTGGAATAAAATTGTGAAAAGGGATCAGACTTTATTTTCTTAAGAAAATGAAATTGTACTTGAATTAGTACAATTTGTATAGTAAGATAGTGGACAATGATGTGACACTCTAATTGAATGAAGTAACAGGAGAGAACCATGAAAAAAATACCATTTGTTACAAAAGAACAGGTTGAAGAAATTGTAAAAACCTATCCGACCCCATTTCATATCTATGATGAGAAAGGAATCCGTGAGAATGCGAAAGCAGTCAAGGAAGCTTTTGCATGGAACAAAGGATTTCGTGAGTATTTTGCAGTAAAGGCAACTCCGAATCCGTATATTTTAAAGATTTTAAAAGATTATGATTTTGGATGCGATTGTTCATCATATACTGAGCTGATGCTTGCAAAGTCATGTGGCTTTGACGGAGAACATATTATGTTTTCTTCCAATGAGACTCCGGCTGAAGAATATGCATATGCAAACAAATTAAATGCCATCATCAATCTCGATGATATTACGCATATCGATTTCCTTGAGGAGATTGTGGGAACCCTTCCGGAAACCATGTCATGTCGCTTTAATCCGGGCGGGGTATTTGAACTTTCAAACGGAATCATGGACAATCCGGGCGATTCCAAGTATGGAATGACCAGAGAGCAGATTGTGGAGGCCTATAAGATTTTAAAGAGTAAGGGCGTTCGCAAATTCGGTATCCATGCATTCCTCGCCAGCAATACCGTAACCAATGAATATTATCCGGAGCTTGCAGCACAGCTGTTTGAACTGATTGTAGAGATTCAAAAAGAGACCGGATGCGATTTTGATTTTGTAAATCTTTCCGGGGGAGTTGGAATCCCATATACACCGGACAAAGAGCCGAATGATATTCGTGCAATCGGTGAAGGGGTAAGAAAAGCATATGAGAAGATTATCGTTCCGGCAGGATTGGATGGATTAAAGATTTATGCCGAGATGGGCCGCTTCATGCTCGGACCATATGGCGCACTCGTGACAAAAGCCATTCATGAGAAACATATTTATAAAGAATACATTGGTGTTGATGCCTGTGCCGCCAATCTGATGAGACCGGCAATGTATGGCTCATATCATCATGTGACAGTACTTGGAAAAGAAAATGCCGAAGCAACCGAGGTATATGATGTGGTTGGTTCGCTTTGTGAGAACAATGATAAATTTGCGATTGACCGCAAATTGCCAAAGATTGATATGGGCGATTATATCTATATCCATGATACCGGTGCGCATGGATTTGCCATGGGATATCATTATAACGGACGCCTGCTTTCCGCAGAATTGCTGCTTCAGGAAGATGGCAGTGTGAAGCTGATCCGCCGTGCAGAGACTCCGGCAGATTATTTCGCAACCTTTGACTGTTTTGAGGATATCAAGATTACAGAGTAGAAATTCAAGTCTCGTTTGCAGAATAAACCGGGGAAAAATGAAAAAAATAAATTTTTCCCTTGCGTTTATTCTGCTCTTATGATAGGATAGTTAAGTCGCAAAAAGTGATATGCCGGCATGTCGGAATTGGCAGACGAGACAGACTCAAAATCTGTTGGCTGTATGGTCGTGTGGGTTCAAGTCCCACTGCCGGCATTCAAAATGAGTTCGAAAGAACTCATTTTTTTTATGCTTATGAAAATACGATACTAAAGTACCATTAAAAAATATCCCCAAATGGGTTAATCTATTATTAGAATTACCGATGTACTATATGTAGGGTTAAATATGTTTTAGCCACACACCAATAAACAATATCTTGGGGAGACACAGGTACATGAACAAAGGCAAATTTTTGGATAATTTTTCAGGAAATAATGTTGAACTTTGTCACACATATAATGAGCGTGTCGGTAATCGGACGGTGCAGCTTTTGTTGGATGAACAGATTCCATTCACAAAGAATTGCAGAAAGATTCCTTTCTTTAAGCGCGACAAATATAATGGCGCAGAAAAGGTATGGGTCATTGAGACAAATCCGCACCGTTATGGACAGGCGCGCAGAGCCATCGACCGCCTTGATCAAGGTACAAAGGAGCGCCTTGTCCTTAGTAATTACTAAGGAAGTGCGATTATGCCAAAAACAAAAAAAGAGAGAATACAGCTTGCCGTGAACATTTTGATTGCTACGGTGGTTCCGGCAATGCTGTTTTATCTCATGGAATTCTATGAGCACAACCCATTTGTGGAAGTGCGTGCGGAAGCACAGTTTTTTAATGTCCTGATCTTTGAACTAATTGGATGGGGACTATTTTTTATATGCAAAAAAGCGATGATTTCGCTTCGCATTCTTAGCATCTGTGCGATGCTGTTCGGATTGATCAATCATTATGTCATGAAATTTCGTTCCACACCATTTGTTCCGTGGGATATTTTTTCCATCAAAACAGCAAAATCAGTGGCCGGCAATTATGATTTCACGCCCGATGTGCGTACCGTAATCGTAACCGTCTTATTTCTTGCCGTGATTGCGGGACTGCAGTTTTTTCATTTTCAAATCGAATTAAAAATCTATTATCGTCTGATTCCGTTTGCTGCCTGCTTTTTATTGACGATTCTGTTTGCAAAGCTGCTGCAGGACGATGAATTTCAGACAAAACATTATTTATATCCGTTTTTGTTTACACCGGCTTATATGACCAAAGTAAACGGCATGACGGTAACCTTTATGATGAATCTGGAATATGTGCATGTTGAGAAACCGGCCGGATATCATGCGGATGAGGCACAGGAGATTCTCGAGGAATATGATGACGATGACAGCACTGTGACGGAGGAGTATCCGAATATTATTGTCATTATGAATGAGGCTTTTTCGGATGTCGGAATTTTGTCTGATTTTCAGACAAATGAAGATTATATGCCATTTATGCACCGCGTGATGGCAGGAGAGGTCGAAAATACGATTCACGGATATTTAAACGTGTCTGTATGCGGTGGCAATACGGCCAATACGGAATTTGAATTCCTGACCGGTAATACCATGCGTTTCCTGCCGACGGGAAGTATTCCGTATCAGCAGTATGTGAAAAATGAGATGCCGAGTCTGGCCCGGTTTTTGAAAACACTTGGATATGAGACCTATGGAATGCATCCGTATTATGCGAGCGGTTGGGACAGAGATACGGTTTATCCGCTGCTGGGACTTGATCATACCGTCTTTTACGAAGACTGGTTTTACAGAAGCTATCTGCGCAGCTATATCAGCGATGCCTGTGATTTTGATATGATTCGACAGGTTTATGAGAAAAATTCGGATTCACCTTTGTTTTTGTTTAATGTAACCATGCAAAATCATGGCAGTTATTCAGATGCTTATGAGAATTTTCATCCGAATGTGACCATAAGCGGATCCAGCCAGTTTGAGCTTTCGCAATATTTGTCGCTGATTCAGGTAACTGACAGGGAACTGGCGGATCTGATTGAATATTTTAAAGAACAAAAAGAAAAGACGGTGGTGGTATTCTTTGGCGACCATCAGCCGAATGATTATACGGTCAGACCAATCTGGAGCGCTTCGGGCGACGAAGAAATCCGATATCAGGTGCCGTATATGATCTGGGCGAACTATGATATCCCGGAGAAAGAATGCGACACCAGCGCAAACTATCTGGCCGCTCAGATGCTGGAGGATCTTGGAATGCCACGCTCGAAGTATCAAAATTTCTTATTGGAGCTGGCAAAACAATATCCGATTATTTCATCTGTCCGGATGGAACAGACAGATGAGGCACAGCAGGAGATGCTGGATACTTATCAAAAATTGCAATACTATTCCATGTTTGATTACAAAGCGGATTAAATGGATGAACGGGGACTGAAAATGGAACGCATAACAAAATATATAAAACAGAAACGATATGGACTGATGGCTTTTGGAATTCCTTTTTTGATTGCTGTTTTGATTTGCATCGGCAATCGGGTTTTCCCATTTGGACCAAACAGTATGCTGCATATCGATATGTACCATCAATATTGTCCGTTTTTTACAGAATTCGCAGAAAAACTGAAGCATGGCGGAAGTCTGCTTTATACCTGGAATCTGGGGCTGGGATCGGATTATATTTCGCTATATGCGTATTATCTGGCCAGTCCGCTCAATTTTCTGCTGATTTTGTGCCCGCGTGCTTTTGTCATAGAATTTATGGAGCTGACCATTCTGTTTAAGATTGGTCTTTCCGGCATGATGATGTATTTATATCTGCGCGACCATGGCAGACTGAATTTACTTGCAAGCGCAAAGCGCAACAGCTTAAAGAGAGCCGCACTTGTCTTTTCCACGACCTATGCGCTCAGCGGATTTGTCGCAGCCTATAGTTGGGACATCATGTGGATGGACACGGTAGCACTGGCCCCGCTTGTGATTCTGGGACTGGAAAAGCTGGTAAAAGATCAGAAACCGGCATTGTATACCATCTCGCTTGCAGTTGCCATCTGGTCTAATTATTATATTGCAATTATGCTTTGCATCTTTTTGGTTTGCTATTTTGTATGGCTTTTTATGACAAAAGCAAAGGGATGGAAGGCAAAGATACTTGCAACCGGTCGCTTCGGACTGTATTCTCTGCTCGCCGGCGGCATGTCGGCGATACTGATCCTGCCGGAAATCATTGTGCTTGGATATTCCGGATCATCGATGGGAGACGGATTCCCGTCAAAGATGGAATGGTATTTTAATGTGCTTGCGGAATTTGGTCGTATGAATGTGGCAACCGATATCTATACAAGCACGGAGCACTGGCCGAATTTGTATTGCGGCGCATTTACGATCCTGCTTGTGATTTTATATGCCTTTAATCGAAAAATTTCATGGAAAAACAAACTGGCGGCATTTGCCATGGTGGCATTTTTCATGATTGGATATGCGAATAATTATCTGGATTTCTTCTGGCATGGATTCCATTTTCCAGAATCACTGCCGGGAAGACAGTCCTATCTGTTTGCATTTTTGTTGCTGACGATGGCATTTGATGCTTGGCGCAAACGCAGTTATTACAACTGGCAGATTTTTGTCGCCGTAGCGGTTGCGCTCGCATTGCTTGGTCTGTCTTATTGGAACGGGAAAGAGGAGATTACGCCATTCTGGAGTTATGCGCTGACGGCAATGTTTTTCCTGTTATATCTGCTGCTTTATCTCGTGCGCAGGAGCAAGGGCATGAAATGGTTTCTGATGCTTGTTGTATTCTCAGAGATTGCAGCCAATATGACGGCGACGGGAATCGGCGTGACCAGTCGTGTCAGCTATAAGCAAAATGATGCGGACTATGCCTACCTGCTTTCGGTTGTGCGCGACAGGGAAGGGGACGACTTTTATCGTGTGGAGGCACCGAACCGGTTGACCAAAAACGACTGCAGTTATCATTCTTATCCGGCTGCTACGGTATTTTCTTCCCTGATGAATATTGATGTCAGTCATTTTTATCAGAGTGTCTATATGGAGGGCGGCAAGAATTACTACTGCTATAACGGAGCTACCCCGCTGACTTCCGCAATGCTTTCGGTCGACTATATCATTACGCAAAATGAGTTGGCGGAGAATCCTTATTGGACATTGGCAGAACAATCCGGAAATCTGTATCTGTACCGGGCAACCTATTCACTTTCCGCAGGATATGTGATTGATTCCGGAATTCCGCAGATGTGGGACAGTGCGTATCCGACCACAAGCGACCGGATTAACAATCTGACAGAACTTACGGAACTGCTTGGTGCATCCGATCGCTATCTGCGTCTTTGTGCGCATGAAGAAGACCGGGAAGAAGGCTGTACCACAATCCATATTGAAGAGCCGGGATATTATTATGCATCTTATTTCACCAATAGCAGTGACAGATTGACGATGAGCAGTTCGCGAGGCTATCAGAGGACTTTCTCAAAGGCTTCCCACCGCTATCTGCTCGAGCTTGGAGCATGTGAAGCCGGAGATGAAATAAAGATTTCGAATGCAAAAGGTGATATTTTGCAATTTAATCTGTTTTCATTGAATGAGGAAACGGTTCAAACCGCATATGAGACATTGGCAAAAGAACAGCTTAAGGTGACCGGACATTCCGATACAACATTGGACGGCACCGTGAAGACTGAGGGCGGTCAGATGATTTTTTCGATTCCGTATGTGCCGGGATGGAAAGCTTATGTGGATGGAAAAGAGTGTGAATTACAACCGTTTGAAGATGCATTTTTGTCTCTTTCGCTGGGGAGCGGAACACATGATATTCATCTGGAATATCATACGCCGGGACTTTTGACCGGAGCTGTAATTTCTGCTTTATGTATTGCGATATTTCTGCTATTGTTAGTAGGAAGGAGATTTTTTTATGCAAAAGAAAATCAGCATTGTGATTCCGTGCTATAATGAAGAACAGGCGCTCGGAATTATTTATGAGAAACTGGTCGAAATTGCAGCACAGATGACGCAATTTGACTTTGAATTTGTATTGGTCAATGACGGATCGAATGATCATACACTCGAAGTGATGAGAACACTTGCACAAAAAGATGTGCGAGTATCATATTATTCTTTTTCGCGCAATTTCGGGAAGGAAGCCGCACTTTTGTGCGGGTTGAAAAATGCATCCGGAGATTATATCGCAACGATGGATGCAGATATGCAGGATCCGCCGGAACTGATTCCGCAGATGGTGGAAGCGCTTGAAAGCGGTGTGTATGACAATGTGGCAAGCCGTCGCGTGACGCGAAAAGGGGAGCCTTTGATCCGTTCTTTTTTCGCACGCAAATTTTATAAATGGATGCGCAAAATGACGCATATTGAGATTGCGGACGGGGCGCGCGATTATCGTATGATGAACAGAGCAATGGTGAATTCCATCCTTGCATTGCCGGAATATAATCGCTTTTCCAAAGGAATTTTTGCATGGGTAGGATATCGGACCAAATGGATTGAATTTGAAAATGTAAAGCGCAGTGCCGGAGAGACCAAATGGAATTTCTGGCAGCTTCTGCGTTATTCAGTGGATGGCATTGTGAATTTTTCGAATGCGCCGATTCGGCTGGCATCCATATTGGGAATCATGATGACCATTCTTTCTTTTTGTGCGATTATTTTTGAAGTGATTCGCGCATTGATTTTTAAAGATCCTGTTGCAGGATGGCCGAGTCTGGTTTGTATCATCACCTTTATCGGTGGAATTCAACTGTTTTGTATGGGAATTATGGGGCAATATATCTCGAAAACTTATATGGAAGTGAAGCGTCGTCCGCATTATATTGTCGGAGAGACGAATCGAGAATGTGAATACAATGGATAATAATATGAATATGATTCTGGAATTCTATGTTGAGCAATACCGCACTGCGGCGCGCACGGTCAAAAAGCCGGCGCATATCAACAAATATCTGCATCGCATGAATTCCAAAATCAGAGAATTACAAAATACACGAACTGCCAATCCGCTGCGCCTTGAAAAGCATCACAAGGATGTCAAGGCGTTGGCAGAAACCGTATATTTTCATAATGACAAGCGCGCAATCAGACGGTTTAATTTGGAATTAATGCCGGAACTGATGCGTATCGATCTGTTTGATATGAGTCCGGCCGAACTGGACTATATTACGGAAGATGTATTAAAGCGGATACGCAAAGAAAGCGGCGGTGCGCTGACCAGACAGTCGTTTGCGCAGGTATACCGCGGATATATGGCAAGGATTCTGCGCAAGCAGATTGTGGAACTCGTTCCGGCACGACCGGAGATGGAATTTGCAGAGACACACAAGATGAAGCGTCATTTTATCCTGCATATCGGTCCGACAAACAGCGGAAAGACATATCATGCACTCGAGCGTCTGAAGACTGCCGAACATGGCGTATATCTCGGACCGCTTCGTCTGCTTGCTCTGGAAGTATATGAAAAGATGAATGGTGCGCAGGTGCCATGTACCATGCTGACCGGACAGGAGTGTCTGGAAGTGCCGGATGCGCGCATCACTGCTTCTACGGTAGAAATGCTCGATATCGATCAAACCTATGATGTGGCTGTCATCGATGAGGCACAAATGGTTGCGGACGAGAGCCGTGGACATTCATGGACACGTGCAATTCTTGGCGTCAGAGCACATGAGATTCATATTTGTATGAGCCCTGCTGCGACAGATGTTGTTACGCATCTGATTCGTTTATGTGAGAATTCGGATTATGAAATCAAGCAGTATGAACGAATGACAGGACTTGAACTTGAAAAAGAACCGATTTCCTTCCCGGAGGATGTCCGTGAGGGAGACGCATTGATTGTCTTTTCAAAGAAATCGGTTTTGAATATTGCTGCGCGTCTGGAACAGCATGGCATCAATGCCAGTGTCATTTACGGCAGTCTGCCACCGGAAATCCGTCGTCGCCAGATGGAGATGTTCTTGAGCAAGGAAACCAAAGTGGTGGTCTCAACCGATGCCATCGGAATGGGCCTGAACCTTCCGGTTCGCCGCATTGTCTTCATGGAAGTGGACAAATATGACGGCAGACAGATGCGTGCGCTCGAATTGCCTGAAATCAAACAGATTGCAGGTCGCGCGGGACGATTTGGTATTTATGAGACCGGATATATCACCGCAATGGATGAGAGCAAATTGCGCTTTTTAAGCCGGCAATTGTCAAAGGAAGAGGAGCCAATCAAAAAAGTTACGCTTGGCTTCCCACAGGTATTGCTCAATATGGATGCACCGCTTGATGTCATTATCAATTTATGGAAAGATGTTAAGCCTTCGGATCCGTTTGAAAAAATTAATATTGAAGAGATGATGTTTTTGTATCAGGAGGCATATAAGAACCGCAGATATATTGTCGACTTTGATGATAAATTTGTATTATACAAGATGATTACATGCCCGATTGATATCAAAGACCGTGAGCTGGTGCGGCAATGGAATGATTATTGCGAGAATTATACTGCAGATATTATGCTGACACCGCCGACGAAGAGAAGCCGTTATGACGAACTGAGAAAATATGAATCCTATTACAAGAAACTGGATTTGTATTATCAATTCTCCATGCGCATGGGCAAACTCTACGATGGCAAGTGGCTCGAAGAAGAGAGAGAGAAGACACAGGATAAGATTATGGAGTTGCTCGCGCAGGATAAAGGGGATTTCATTCTGCGCTGCAAGTATTGCGGAAAAGTGCTGCCGCTCGATTCCGGCACGCGCTTATGCAAACGATGCAGTCAGCTGCGTGAGAACAATTGGGGATATCATTATTCGTAGAAAGGACAGGTACTATCATGTCACAAACAATCGACACAAGAATTCAACAATTACGGGAGGAAATGCAAAAGCAAAATATTGCAGTTTATGTGGTGCCTACTTCGGATTTTCACAATTCGGAATATGTCGGCGATCATTTTAAAGCACGCGAATTCATCACCGGATTTACCGGTTCCGCAGGAATTGCCGTCATCACAATGGAAGAGGCAAATCTATGGACCGATGGCCGTTACTTTTTGCAGGCGGAAGATCAGTTAAAAGACAGCTGTGTGATTTTGCGCAAGATGGGAGAAGAAGGCGTTCCTACCATTCGCGAATATATCAAAAATACCTTAAAAGAGAATGAAGTCATCGGCTTTGACGGAAGAGTCATCGATGCAAATACCGGAAATGCATTTGCAACAATTGCATCAGAGAAAAACGGCAAGCTGAAGGTGGACGAAGATCTGGTTGGAAAAATCTGGACCGACCGTCCGGAACTGTCCAAGGCGCCGGTATGGATTCTCGAAGAAAAATACAGCGGAATGAGCACAAAAGACAAGCTTGCAAAAGTACGCGAAGCAATGGCGGAAAAAGAAGCGGATGTACATCTTTTGACCAGCCTGTATGATATCGCATGGCTTTTGAATGTGCGCGGTGATGACATTGCCTGCGTACCGGTCGTATTGTCTTACCTGGCACTGACTGCAGAATCCTGCATCTGGTTTGTGCAGGAGGAGGCGCTTGATGAAAAGGTAAAAGCCTATCTGCGAGAGAATGCAATTGAGACCAGACCGTATGATGATTTTTATGCTTATGTGGAAGCGCTGCGTGACAAGACGGTTCTGCTGAACAGAGACAATGCAAATTACCGCACCAATACTTCGATTGATGATTCGGTAAAGGTAATCAGTGAACTCGAACCGACTACCACCTTAAAGGCAGTCAAGAACGAGACCGAGCTTGCAAACAATCGAAAAGCACATTTAAAGGACGGAATCGCTGTCACCAAATTCATTTACTGGATGAAAAAGAATATCGGAAAGATTCCGATGACAGAGATTTCGGCTTCCGACTATCTGCTTTCGCTGAGAGAGCAGCAGGAGGGATTCCTCGGAATCAGTTTTGATACGATTTCCGGATATGCGGCACATGGTGCGATTGTACATTATGAGGCAACACCGGAAACCGATATTCCATTGGAACCAAAGAGCTTTTTGCTTGTGGATTCCGGCGGACATTATCTGGAGGGAACCACCGATATCACCAGAACGATTGCACTTGGGGAGCTGACGGCCGAAGAGAAAGAAATGTACACCCGTTGCATGCGCAGTCATATGAATCTTGCAAATGCAAAATTCTTATACGGATGTTCCGGCATCAATCTCGATATTCTGGCGCGTGCTCCATTCTGGGAGATTGGAATGGATTACAATCACGGAACCGGACATGGCGTCGGACATATCCTGAATGTGCATGAAGGACCGAACGCGTTCCGTTGGAGAACATCTCCGGGCAGACATGAAGACAGTTGTCTGGAAGCAGGAATGATTACCACTGACGAACCGGGAATTTATCTGGAAGGTAAATTCGGTATTCGTCTTGAAAATGAATTGGTATGTCAAAAAGATGAAAAAAATGCATACGGACAATTCATGAGTTTTGAATCGATTACCTATGTACCATTCGATCTGGATGCAATTGACAAAGCACAGATGAGTGAACGGGAAATCGGATATTTGAATGCTTACCATAAGATGGTTTACGACAAGCTGGCACCGTATTTCGAAGGTGATGAGCTGGCATGGTTGAAAGAGGCCACCAGAAGCATTTAAAGTAACAGGAAAGACAGAGGAATTTTTATGGCGGAAAAATTAGTATTGATAGATGGACACAGTATTTTAAACAGAGCATTCTTCGGACTGCCGGATTTGACCAATTCGGAAGGACTGCATACCAATGCGGTATATGGTTTCCTGAATATTATGTTTAAAATTCTTGAAGAAGAAAAACCACAATATCTGACGGTGGCATTCGATGTTCACGAGCCGACTTTCCGCCATAAAATGTATGATGGATATAAGGGCACACGTAAACCGATGGCGGATGAACTCCGTCAGCAGGTCCCTTTGATGAAAGAGATGCTTCGCTCCATGGGAGTGACGGTTGTTGAACTGCCGGGATATGAGGCCGATGATATTCTTGGAACCATTTCTCATCTGGCGGAACAGCGCGGAATGCAGGTTTCAGTCATTTCCGGAGATCGCGATTTGCTACAGCTTGCGACGGAACAGATTCAAATCCGCATTCCAAAGACCAAAAAGACCGGAACGGAAATCGAAAATTATTATGCAAAAGATGTGCTCGCACGTTATCAGGTGACCCCAAAAGAATTCATTGATGTCAAGGCTTTACAGGGCGATACCTCCGACAATATTCCGGGTGTGCCGGGGATTGGAGAAAAGACAGCATCTGCGCTGATCGCGCAATACCACAGCATCGAAGCGGTGCATGAGGATGCTGCAAATGTCAAGCCGCCGCGCGCGTCCAAGAATATTCTCGAATATTGGGACCAGGCCGTGATGAGCAAAGAACTTGCGACAATTATTCTGGATGCGCCTGTCGTCTATGACTTTGAACAGGCGAAACTCGACGGCATCGCATCATTGTATACGGACGAAGCCTATAAGATGTGCAAACGTCTGGAATTTAAGAACCTGCTGTCCAGATTTGAACATGCGGACAATGCAAAAGAAGAAGCATTATCATTTACGATATTGGACAATGAGATGATTGCAAATGCATTTTTGCTGAATCTGAAAAGCGGGTTTGCATTTGCATTTACACAGACAGAGACCGGAATCGCAATTTCCATCGCTGATGGAGAGCATCTGGTTTATATTCCGAGTACCGAACAATATGAGGAACAGAAACTGGCTGCTGCATTTGCGGATGCTGTGATCCGCATTGCAAAGCAGGATGAGACTGCTGTATTTGAGACGGCTGAAGTGAAAAAGACATTGCGCTATCTGCTTACACATGGCATTTCGCTGAATCCGTATCGCAATCATTTTTATGACCGCACCATTGCAGCTTATCTGATCAATCCGACCATCGGCGATTATCCGTATGATCTGATTGCAAAGGATTATCTCGGACAATTCCTTCCTTCAAAGGATGAACTAATTGGCAAAAAGAATCATGAAATCGAGACCTATTTGTGTCATGAAGCAAATGTGACCTATCGTTCTTACCAACTTTTGCTGGACAGACTGGATGAAATGGGAATGATGCAATTGTTCCGTGAAATTGAGATGCCACTCGCCTTTGTCCTGGCTGACATGGAGCAGGAAGGTATCCTGATGGACAAGGAGACACTGCAGGAATACGGCAGAACACTTCAGGTGTCAGTGGACGCACTGGAAAGCCGTATCTATGAGGCTGCCGGGGAAAAATTTAATATCAATTCGCCAAAGCAGCTGGGTGTGATTTTGTTTGAAAAGATGGAATTGCCGGGCGCAAAAAAGACCAAGACCGGTTATTCGACTTCTGCGGATGTGCTCGAAGGATTAAAGGGATCCTATCCGATTGTTGCGGATATTCTCGAATATCGTCAGCTGACCAAATTAAAATCCACTTATGCAGATGGATTGAGCAATTTTGTAGAGGCGGACGGACGCATCCGTACCAGCTACAATCAGACGATTACTGCGACGGGACGTCTGAGCAGCACCGATCCGAACCTGCAGAATATTCCGATTCGTATCGAATTGGGCAAACAGATTCGCAAAGTATTTTATCCGAAAGCAGGATGTGTATTTATCGACTCAGATTATTCACAAATCGAATTGCGTGTACTTGCACATGTATCCGGGGATGAGAATCTGATAGAGGCATTCCGCGAAGGAAAGGACATCCATACCAGCACGGCGTCAAAGGTATTTTCTGTACCGTTTGATGAGGTTACGACGCTTCAACGACGCAATGCAAAGGCCGTGAATTTTGGTATTGTATACGGAATCAGCGCATATGGTCTGTCCCAGGATCTCGGAATCGGCAGAAAAGAAGCACAGGAATATATCGATCAATATTTTGCAACCTATCCGAAAATTAAAGAATTTTTGGATGCAACAGTGGAAGATGCAAAAGAAAAAGGGTATATTAAAACTATGTTTGGACGCATTCGTCCAATTCCGGAATTGTCCAGCGGCAATTTCATGACACGCCAGTTTGGAGAGCGTGTGGCGATGAATTCCCCGATTCAGGGAACGGCGGCGGACATCATTAAGGTGGCGATGATTCGTGTACATGACCGCTTGATTCAGGAAAATTATCAGGCACGTCTTTTGCTTCAGGTGCATGATGAATTGCTGATTGAGTCACCGGAAAATGAAAAAGAGGCCGTGATTGCGCTGCTTGAAGAGGAGATGCGTGGCGCAGCCAATCTTGCCGTGGATCTGGTTGTGGATACACAAATCGGCAAAGACTGGTACGAAGCGCACTAGCTTGGAGGAAACGGATGTATTTTATCGGAATTACGGGTGGTGTCGGAACCGGCAAATCAGAAGTGATGCACATTCTCGAGGAAAGAGAAGACACAAGAGTTTTGCTGGCGGACGAAGTGGCACATTTGCTGATGCAAAAAGGACAGCCCTGCTATAAACAGATTATAAAAGAATTTCCTGACCCGCAATTGCTGGCAGAGGATGGCGAATTTGATCGTATACAGATGGCACAATGGCTATTTCGCGATGAGAATGGGCGCACGCGTATCAATCAGATTGTGCATCCCGCGGTAAAAGAATATGTATTGCATCAGGTTGAAACGGAGCGTGAAAAAGGAAAACTGAATTTCTTTTTTTTCGAAGCTGCACTGTTAATTGAAGAACAATATGATGCAATTTGTGACGAACTTTGGTATATTGATACGGATGATACGATTCGTCGATCAAGATTAAAGGCATCCAGAGGATACTCGGATGAAAAGATTTCACAGATCTTTGCAAGCCAGAAGTCACGAGAAGAATTTTCCGCTGTTTGTAAAGAAATCATCACAAACAATGGAACAACGGATGAATTAAAAAACCAAATTTATAATGTGTTAAGGAGAAAAATCCATGAGTAACAATGTATTTGGTCTTGATATTGGAACAAGAAATGTTGTGGGGACAGTTGGATACAAAAATGAAGACGATCAGTTTGTTGTCATTGCGCAATACAACAAGGAGCATGAGACACGAGCCATGCTGGACGGTCAGATTCATGACATCGGTCGCGTCGGCCGTACCATCAAAAAGGTAAAAGAAGCGCTCGAAGAACAGACGCGAGAGACTCTCTCGGATGTATGTATCGCAGCCGCTGGTCGCGTATTAAAGACGGTAACCACACATATTGAATATGAATATCCGGAAGAGAGTGTGGTGACGGATGAGGACATCCATACCCTCGACCTGCTTGGTGTGGAAAAAGCACAGAATATTTTGAAAGAAAATAATGATACCCAGTACAAATTTTATTGTGTGGGTTATTCTGTTGTAAAATATTATTTGAATGATGAAGTATTCATCAATCTTGAAGCGCATAAAGCGATGAAAATCGGAGAGGATATCATTGCGACCTTCCTTCCGGAAGATGTTGTAGACGGATTATATTCTGCTGTCGGACAGGCGGATCTGACCGTTGCGAATATGACTCTCGAGCCAATTGCCGCAATCAATGTGGCGATTCCGGAAAACTTCAGATTGCTGAACATCGCTCTGGTCGATGTCGGCGCAGGTACCAGTGATATTTCCATTACCCGGGACGGCAGTATTATCGCCTATGGCATGATTCCTCATGCGGGTGATGAATTGACGGAAGTAATCGTGCAGCAATATCTTGTAGATTTCAAGACCGCAGAGTCCATGAAACTTGCATCCACAACAGAGGATGAGGTGACCTACAAAGATATTATGAGCATTTCACATACGATTCCTTCCAAAGAAATCTGGGATTTGGTAGAGCCTGTTGTAGACCGCATTACCGGTGAAATCGCCCAGAAGATTCGTGAATTGAACGGAGACAAGACGGTCAGTGCATGTTTTGTGGTCGGCGGAGGCGGAAAAATCCATGGATTTACCGAACATCTGGCAGATCATCTCGAGCTTCCGTATGAGCGCGTTGCATTGCGTGGCGAGGAGGTATTGGGAGATGTTGTATTTGAACAGGCGGAAATCAAAAAAGATCCTTTGATTGTCACACCGGTTGGTATCTGTCTGAATTATTACGATCAAAAGAACAACTTTATCATGGTACATTTCAACGGGGAGCGTCTGAAATTATATGACAATAATCATTTGACGGTTGTCGATGCTGCATTGACGGCAGGGTTCCCGAATGATGCCCTGTTCCCGAAACGGGGTACACCAATCAACTTTACGGTGAATGGTGCTCAGCGCATCGCGCGTGGCGAGGCTGGTGATTCTGCGGTTGTAACCTTAAACGGGGAACCGGCCAATATCAACACACCGCTTGAGCCAAATTGCGAAATCACCATCACACCTTCATCGGCAGGTTCGGATGCGGTATATACCGTCGGACAGCTGGAAGAATATCGCAATTCCTCTATGAGCTTTGTGGTAAACGGCAAGCGTGTAACCTGTCCGAAATTTGTGGAAGTCAATGGCATTCTTGAGCCGGAAAGCTATCGGATCAAAGAGGGCGATGTCATTGAAACGCGCGGCTATTATACAGTTGCACAGGTTGCGGAATTTTTGGATGTCGTCATCGACGAGAATCATGAAATTCTGGTGAACAACAAAACCGCGAACATGGATACTCTGGTTTATGAGAATTTCTCTCTGGACTGTGTATTTGATAATGATCCGCTTTTTGAGGGCGAGGTCATCGAAGAATATAACAAAGATGATGTTCCGGAAGACAAAACAGAGGAAAATACTGGCGCAGATTCTGAAAATGTTGTAGAATCAGAAACAAAATCAGAGCCGAAGTCAGACAACATCAATACCATCGATGTCGCTCTTCGTGTGAAAGTCAACGGAGAAGATGTGATTTTGCACGGAAAGAGTGGATATATCTTTGTTGATATCTTTGATTTTATTGACTTTGATTTGAAAGCGGGTGCGGGCAGAGCTGTTGTCACCACAATCAACGGTGAGAATGCACAGTATTCGCAGCCTCTGAATCAGGGCGATGTCCTTGAAATTTATTGGAAAGAGAATTAATATGTTACAATTATGCAGTATCGCAAGTGGCAGCAGCGGAAATTGCATCTGTGTCGGAAGCAATTCCACGCATGTGCTGATTGATGCCGGAATCAGTGGAAAGAGAATCGAGAACGGTTTGAATTCCATCGATATGACTGCAAGAGATATGTCGGGCATTCTGATTACCCATGAACATATCGATCATGTTGCCGGTCTCGGTGTCATGGCGCGTCGCTACCACTTGCCAATTTATGCTACGCAAAAGACCATTACAGCGATGCAGTCTATGTCATCACTCGGGAAAATTGATGCCGAATTGTTTCATCCGATTGAAAAAAATGAGGATTTTATGATTGGAGATGTGACATTTCATCCTCTTGAAATTTCGCATGATGCGGCCGATCCCGTCTGTTACCGGTTCACGGATGGAACACATCGCTTTGCGGTCGTAACTGATTTGGGAATTTATGATTCGCATCAGGTTCAGCAATTACAGGACCTTGATGCGATTTTGTTGGAATCGAATCATGACATTCGTATGCTTGAGACCGGAATTTACCCATATCCGCTCAAACAGCGTATTTTGGGAAACAAAGGTCATTTGTCCAATGAACGAAGCGGTCAGTTCCTGAGTGAACTGTTAAGCGATAGAATGACGAGTGTGATGCTCGGACATTTAAGCAAGGAGAATAATCTTGAAGAGCTGGCGTATGAGACCGTCCGCGTCGAAATCAATGCGGCGGATAATCCATATCATGCAGATGATTTCCATCTGCAGGTGGCAAAGCGGGATACCGTTTCTCCAATGATACAGGTAGGTTAAGGCAGATAGTCAAAAGAGGAGAGAATCATGAACAAAACTATCATTACTGTAGTAGGAAAAGATACCGTTGGTATCATTGCAAAGGTATGTACATATCTTGCTGATTCAGGTGTTAATGTGCTGGACATTTCCCAGACCATCGTGTCAGGGTATTTCAATATGATGATGATTGTAGATACCGCTGATGCAGCAAAGAATTTTGCTACAATTTCCGATGAACTCGATCAGTTGGGCGAATCCATCGGCGTTGTGATCAAGTGTCAAAAAGAAGAAATTTTCCAGATGATGCACAGAATTTAGTGAGAGAGGATAGAACATGATTAATATTGGCGAAGTATTGGAAACCAATGAGATGGTCGAAAAGGAAAATCTTGATGTCCGCACCATCACCATTGGAATCAGCCTTTTGGACTGTATAGATTCCGATTTGCAGAAATTAAACGAAAAGATTTACAACAAAATTACAACGGTTGCCAAAAATCTGGTAAAAGTTGGAAATGAGATTGAATCCAACTACTGTATTCCGATTGTCAACAAGCGCATCTCCGTAACACCGATTGCATTAGTCGGCGGAGCAGCCTGCAAGAGTCCGGAAGATTTTGCAACCATCGCAGATACCATGGACCGTGCCGCAAAGCAGGTTGGTGTCAACCTGATCGGCGGATATTCCGCATTGGTATCAAAGGGTATGACGAAAGCGGACGAGATGCTGATTCGTTCCATCCCGATTGCACTTCACAGAACCGAGCGTGTATGCAGTTCTGTCAATCTTGCATCCACCAAGACCGGTATCAATATGGACGCGGTTAAGCTGATGGGCGAGATTATTCTTGAAGTGGCTGAAATTTCCAAAGACAATGATTCTGCAGACTGCATGAAGCTGGTTGTATTCTGCAACGCACCGGATGACAATCCGTTTATGGCCGGTGCATTCCACGGCGTGACAGAGACCGATGCAGTTATCAATGTCGGAGTATCCGGCCCTGGTGTGGTATTGCGTGCAGTAGAAAAGGTAAAGGGCGAAAGCTTTGAAGTTCTCTGCGAAACCATCAAAAAGACCGCATTTAAAGTAACCCGTGTGGGACAACTGGTGGCAAAAGAAGCATCCCGTATGCTCAATATTCCGTTTGGTATTGTGGATTTGTCATTGGCACCGACGCCGGCAGTCGGCGACAGTGTTGCAGATATTCTTTGCTCCATCGGACTTGAATATGCAGGTGCTCCAGGTACGACAGCTGCGCTTGCTATGCTCAATGATCAGGTCAAAAAGGGTGGTGTTATGGCATCCTCTTACGTCGGTGGTTTGTCCGGCGCATTTATTCCTGTATCGGAAGACCAGGGTATGATTAATGCGGTCGAAGCCGGCGCAATCAATCTCGAAAAGCTTGAAGCCATGACCTGTGTATGTTCAGTCGGACTTGACATGATTGCCATTCCGGGAGACACTCCTGCAACGACGATTTCGGGTATGATTGCAGACGAGATGGCGCTTGGTATGGTGAACCAGAAGACGACTGCGGCACGTCTGATTCCTGCAATCGGAAAGAAAGTTGGCGACCAGGTGGAATTCGGAGGTCTGTTTGGATATGCTCCGATTATGCCGGTTAACCCGTTCTCATGTGCAGACTTCATCAACCGCGGTGGACGCATTCCGGCTCCAATTCACAGTTTCAAAAACTAAAACCATGCTCCGGCTTTCGCCGGAGCTTTTGCATATGTTAACTTTAGGAAAAATTGCGGGTTGACTTTGGGGCAATCGTTTGATTATAATAACTGTGTTATATGACTGACGGAAAGTGGAGCATACCACATGAAGTATAACGAATATTAAGCCGACCGTCTGGGCACCAATTATGAAGAAGAAGTTTCGATAATTGTTGCTTGGACTGTCGGCATTTTTTGTATTCTTCCCCCCCTCTGGTTTGCCGATGCAACAGAGACTTCTTCCCAAGTAATGGTTTTGTGTCAAAAAAGGAGACAAGAAATGAACAGAATTTCACTTGCAACAGAATTATCTGCAACAACTTATCCGGGCCGCGGAATTGTAATCGGCCGCTCAGCAGACGGAAAATATGCCGTAACAGCATATTTTATTATGGGCCGCAGCGAGAATAGCCGTAACCGTGTATTTGTGGAAGATGGCGAAGGCATCCGCACACAGGCATTTGATCCGAGCAAGTTAACTGATCCAAGCCTGATTATCTATGCACCGGTTCGCGTGCTGGGAGATAAGACCATTGTTACGAATGGAGATCAGACTGATACCGTTTATAAAGGAATGAGCAAAGGGGAGACTTTTGAAGTTTCTCTGCGTTGTCGTGAATTTGAGCCGGACGGACCAAATTATACACCTCGTATTTCCGGTGTTATGGAAATCAAAGACGGTGCATTTGAATATGCAATGTCTATTTTAAAGAGCAACAACGGAGACTCGGATTCCTGCAACCGTTACACCTTCTCTTATGAGAATCCAAAGGCAGGAGAGGGCAGATTCATCCATACCTATATGGGAGACGGCAATCCGCTTCCAAGCTTTGAAGGAGAACCGACCTGGGTTGATATTTGCGGAGACATCGATGAATTTACCAATCTTGTATGGTCAAACCTGAATGAAGACAATAAGGTTTCTCTTTTTGTCCGCTACATCGATATTGAAACCGGAAAATATGAAACCCGCATCATCAATAAGAATCAATAAAAAAGCCGATTGTGCGAAAAAATTGAATCAGAAATAGGAGAATGACGATGAACGAATATGAATTAAAATACGGATGTAATCCAAACCAGAAGCCTTCCAGAATCTACATGGAAGATGGAAGTGATCTTCCAATTGAGGTATTAAACGGCAGAGCCGGATATATCAATTTCCTTGACGCATTTAACGGATGGCAGCTGGTATCAGAGTTAAAGCGTGCAACCGGACTTCCGGCCGCAACTTCTTTCAAGCATGTATCACCGGCAGGTGCCGCAGTCGGACTTCCGCTGACAGATGTAGAAAAGAAAATCTACTGGGTAGAGGATATGGACATCGAATTTACACCGATGGCAAATGCCTATATCCGTGCAAGAGGCGCAGACAGAATGTCAAGCTTCGGAGATTTTATCTCTCTTTCCGATACCTGTGATGCTTCCACCGCACTTGTTATCAAAAGAGAAGTATCTGACGGCGTGATTGCACCGGATTATACCGATGAGGCGCTTGAAATTTTAAAGGCAAAGAAAAACGGCAATTACTGTGTCATCAAGATTGATCCGAATTATGTGCCAAAGGCATCCGAGAAAAAGGAAGTATTCGGAATTACATTTGAGCAGGGACGCAATGAATTAAAAATCGATGAGCATTTCTTTGACAATATTGTGACAGAGAACAAGGCTTTGACCGAGCAGGCAAAGATTGATCTTGCGATTGCAATGATTACTTTGAAATATACCCAGTCAAACAGTGTCTGCTATGTAAAAGGCGGACAGGCAATCGGAATCGGCGCCGGCCAGCAGTCGAGAATTCACTGCACCAGACTTGCCGGATCAAAGGCAGACAACTGGTGGCTGCGTCAGTCTCCACAGGTATTGAATCTTCCGTTTGTGGATGGAATCAAGCGCGCAGACCGCGACAATGCAATTGACTTATATATGGGTGAGGATTATATGGATGTCCTGGCTGATGGGGCCTGGGAAAAGATCTTCAAGACCAAGCCGGCTGTATTTACTGCAGAAGAAAAGAGAGCATGGCTGGATCAGAATACGGATGTGGCACTTGGATCGGATGCATTCTTCCCGTTCGGTGACAACATTGAGCGTGCACACAGAAGCGGTGTGAAATATGTTGCACAGCCGGGAGGATCGGTGCGCGACGATCATGTAATTGACACCTGTAATAAATATGATATGGTGATGAGCTTTACCGGAATTCGTCTGTTCCATCACTAAAATGTTCGATTTATCGGACACTAAATAGAATAAACTCCTTTCATAACAAAGAAATGATACACATTTACTTCGCTATGAAAGGAGTTTTTTTATGAAAGGATATTATACTTCAAACGGATATATGGGTTATCTCGATGGTACCTATCAGCTTTTTGCGGATGAACAGGATTATCGGGAGATGTTCGAAGAACAATAAATCGGCGTATAGCATGGAAGTCCATTCTGATAGCGGGTTTCGTATTCACCCTGAATCAATGGCTTCAGGTATTTGATTGCTTCATCGGTTACATCATTATGTGCCTCATTGATAAATGAAAGCGGTACGGATTTGACACGGTTTGCAATTTCATTTAAATCAGCATATCCATAGCTTACCTGATAGCCTTCAGCCCCGTTTTCGCGTGTCAGAGTGGACATCATGCCGCTGATGCCTTCCTGTGCATAAGCGACAGCATTGGCGCCGAGTCGAAATGCTTCTTCAAGGTCTGTGCGGGATGCAAAATGGCCTCCGCAGCGCTGCAGGATATTGATTTCTACAGAGCGTACTTTAATGCCGAGCTCGCGGGCTACGAGACGCTCCAACGTCTTTCCTGCGCCACTAAGCTGGCTGTGACCAAACTGATCAACGGTTGCTTCCGTTGCACTGATATAATTACCCTGTGCATCACGGATTCCCTCAGATACGGCGACAAGGACATTATTATATTGGATGACCTTTTCGCGGACATCTTCAAGGAACTGTTCGGTATCAAACGGTACTTCCGGCAGATAAATCAAATGCGGAGCATCTGAGAATTCTGTTCTGGCAAGCGCGGTTGCGGCGGTCAGCCATCCGGCGTCGCGTCCCATGACTTCCACGATGGTGACACTGTTTAATTTGTAAATCGAAGTGTCATATGCCATCTCGAGCATACTTGCAGCGACATATTTGGCTGCGGAGCCAAATCCCGGCGTATGATCGATGTGAACCAGATCGTTGTCGATGGTTTTCGGAACACCGATGATTTTGACTTGAGAGCCGATGCGCTTTGCATAAGCAGACAGTTTCATTGCGGTATCCATGGAGTCATTTCCGCCAATATAAAAGAATGCAGCCACATCATGTTCTTTGAAAAAGGCAAAGATTTTTTCATAGACGGCAGAATCTTCTTCAACGGATGGCAGCTGGAAACGGCAGGAACCGAGAAACATGGCCGGAGTGGTCTTTAATTGTTCCAGGGAACGCTCCGTTGCAAAATGTTCGGACAAATCAATAAAACGATTTTCGAAAAGTCCTGTAATTCCATTGAGAAGACCGTAAATACGATCAAAGTGTTCAGTTTTTTGAACAGCTGAAATTACTCCTGCCAAAGAGGAGTTGATTGCGGCGGTAGGACCGCCCGATTGAGCAACAAAACAGTTTTTCATTTCTTTTTTCCTTCCTTTTAATAGAAAACACCCAAAGGCTATTTTGCAAAAAATTAGAAGTGATGTCAAGGAGAAATGTGTATAATAGAAGATATGAGAACAAAAATATATGTGATGACACACAAAAAATTTGATATTCCGTCGGATTCGATGTATCTGCCGATGCAGGTGGGCAGAGCAACCCACCCGAATCCGGAACTGGCCTCTTATCTGGGAGATGATACGGGAGATTCCATTTCCGAAAAGAATTGTTATTACAGCGAATTGACAGGTCTGTATTGGATATGGAAAAATGAGAAATGCGCAGATATAGTCGGATGCTGCCATTATCGGCGATACCTGCTCAATCATGCCGGATATATGTTTCGACAGGATGAAATCCAAACGATTCTGAAGTCTTATGATATCATCACCACCAAACGACTGGACCTGAATTTTTCTTATTATTATGGATTCGGTGAGAATCATAAAATCTATTATCTCGATGAGACCATGAAGGTGCTGGATGATCTGTATCCGGACTATGCCACGACATTTCGCAGGCTGGTGCAGGAAAAGCATACCTATTTCGGCAATATGATGATTTGCAAAAAGGAACTGTATGATGCATATATGGAATTTTTGTTTGGAACATTATTTGAGCTGGAAAAGCGGATCACAGTCGAAGAAGAGGACAGCTATCACCGCAGAATCTTTGGCTTTATCTCTGAATTTCTGCAATATGTCTGGATTGTACACCGGAATCTGAAGGTTTACGAATGCATGGTCGGCATGCTGGGGGAAAAGGCTGAGACCAGAGAAGTGAAACAACAGCTGGGCAGATTTTTTGCAAAATGTGATTTTGAAGGCGCAAAGAATTATTTTCTCGAATGTAGGCAGAAGCGGCCTGATATTTTGATGGAAGCCTCCGATGTGACAGGAGAATTACATCTGTGTATGCAGGTGATTGTGACTGCAGGGCTTGAGCAGCGGCAATATGGGACCAATCTGCTTTCGCATACGAATCAGTTCGAGGAATTGATGCAATATATGAATCATCTGAATGCTTATCATGCGCAACTGGCAAAGGACCATGTGGAACCGGCATTGCAGGATTGGATTGATGCGCATGAAATCAGTGATGTCGCGCATCGAATCTCCGAACAGGTGATGCAGGCCAGCATCGACGGACATATCAATATTTCAAAAATATAAAATAAAGGGACGAGTATGGGAATTCAATTTATTTTAGGCGGATCGGGAAGCGGAAAAAGCGAATATCTTTATCGTTTGATTACAAAGCAGGCGATGGAACATCCCAACAAGAATTATCTTGTGATTGTACCGGAGCAGTTTACGCTTTCCACACAGCAAAAGCTGGTTTCATTGTCGCCAAATGGCGCGATTATGAACATTGATATCTTAAGTTTTAAGCGATTGGCATATCGAGTCTTTGATGACATGGGAATGTCCGATTTGGCTGTTTTGGAAGAAACGGGCAAGAATCTGTTGCTGCGCCGAATCGCGCAGGAAGAGGATGCCAATCTGACGGTGTTAAAAAACAATATGAGCCGCATGGGCTATGTGGAACAGTTAAAATCTTTGATTTCAGAATTTGTGCAATATAATATTTCTCCGGAGCTGATTGATCAGTTTGCATCAATTGGCAACTTTTCGCGCAATTTTATCACAAAGATGAAGGACGTAAATATCTTATATACCAAATTTCTGGAATATATGAAAGACCATTATATTATGGCCGAAGAAATTTTAAATGTTTTATGTGACGTTGCAAAAGATTCGGAATTGTTGCGCGACAGTGTGATTGTGCTGGATGAATATACCGGATTTACCCCGATTCAGTATCGACTGCTCGAACAGCTGCTGACGGTAACCGACCGCATTTATGTATCCTTATCGATTGATGAACGGGAAGCATTCAAGCCAAGTGAGGGCATGGAAGATCTGTTTGATCTTTCGAAGACGACCATTCGCAAACTGTCGGAGATTTCCGGGAGACAGGGAATTCCTGTGGAGGATCCTGTCATTATGAAAAGTCCGTCCGAGCGCAGATTTGCCGCAGTTCCGGAGCTTGCACATCTCGAGGCCAATCTGTTTCGTCAGGACTGTCAGAAATATCAGAGCGATCAGCCACATCAGGCAATTTCAATCTGGAATGCGATGACACCGCGGGAAGAAATGATATTTGTCGCCAGACAGATCAACACACTGGTGCGCAGGGAACATTATCGTTATCGCGATATTGCGATTGTGACAGGCGCTTTGGAACAGTATCAAATCTATGCGCAGGAAGTGATGGAAAATTATGGAATTCCATATTTCCTTGACAGTACGACCTCGGTATTTTATTCGCCGTTTACAGACTGCATTCGAGCCCTGATCGAGATATTTGATCGAGATTTTAATTATGAGTCGGTGATGAGATTCCTGCGTTGCGGCTTCGCAAACCTCGAAGAAGAAGAGATTGATTATCTGGACAATTATCTCATTGCAACCGGAATCAGAAGGCAATCAGGCTGGTCAAGGTCATGGCTTGGACGAAAAGGAAAGAGCAAGGACTTTGATCTTGAGCGCGTCGAGTCCATGCGTCTGCAGTTGATGGATTTATGGAATCCGATGATTCTTCTGCAAAAGCAAAAAGATGCGACGCTGGCTGATGGAATCCATGCCATTTATCAGATTATTGTCGCAATGCAATCTGCGGATCAGCTGATGCAATCTGCCAATGAGTATCTGGAGAGAGGATTGCAGAGCAAAGCAAAAGAATATGAACAATTGTATGAAAAAGTCATGCAATTGCTTGAAAAATATGAAGAACTTCTCGGAGAAGAACCATATGATTTACAGGTATTTTCGGAATTGCTGGATGCAGGTCTGTCAGCAATCCAGCTGGCCGCGGTTCCGCCGGGATATGATGCGATTACCGTCGGTGATATCGAGCGTACCAGATTAAACGGCGCGAAAGTATTATTCTTTGTCGGAATCAACGAAGGCGTGATCCCAAAGAATACCAATCATGGCGGCATTATCTCTGAATATGAGAGACAGGCTCTGCTGGATGCTGATATTATGTTGGCTCCGTCTGCACGCGAAAAGGCATTTATCCAGAGATTCTATCTGTATCGCAATTTGACAAAGCCGTCAGAACGTTTATATTTGAGTTTTGCGCGAAGCGGTAGCGACGGAAAGGCTTTGCAGGAGTCTTATTTGATTAAGACCGTATTGCAGCTGTTTGAGAATCTGCAGGTACAGATTCTGCCTTCTTTGATGGAAGAACCGGATTTTTCGACGGAAATGGTGACACTTTCTTATCTCGCGCAGGGACGGAAAGATGACTGGTGGTATGCAGCTGCAAAAGCGCTGGAACATCATGAGATGACAGAACAATTGATTGCCGCTCCATATTGCAGTTATCAGGCACAGCCAATCAGCAAAAATGTTGCGCGTCAGCTATACGGAGATGTTTTGTATGGCAGCGTAACTCGAATTGAAAAATATTTTTCATGCGCCTATGCACATTTCTTAAATTACGGATTACAATTGCGCGAACGACAGGAGGCCGGCCTGAATGTGATGGACGTCGGAGATTTGTATCATATGGCAATGGAACGTTTTGGACGTGCGGTAAAGGATTCCGGTATTTCCTGGTCGATGCTTCAGGAAGAAAAAAGAGACGAACTGGCTGACCGCGCAATGTCAGAGGCTCTTGTTGCGCTTGGATATGAACAATCCGGAGAAGAGCATGATGCGGATCTGTATCAGCTGAAACGCATGCGTGAAATTTTTCGCAGAAATGCGTGGGTCATGACAGCTCAGATTGCCAAAGGGGAATTTGTCCCGGAGGATTTTGAAATTAAATTCGGTGCAGGAGCAGACAATGAGCTGCAGTTTGCCTTGAAAAACGGACGTCTGCTTCGCGTCAGCGGTAAGATTGACCGTCTGGATGAATATCGCAAAGATGGCAAAATCTATGTCAAAATCGTCGACTATAAGACGGGCAATACCCAGATGGAATTGTCACGTATTTATCATGGTCTGCAATTGCAGCTGTCAGTATATTTGAATGCGATACTGCAGATGAAAGAGCATGCGGTTCCGGCAGGAATCCTGTATCAGAAAATTACCGATCCGGTTTTGAAAGAAACAGATGACCCGATGAATGATTATCTGAAGGAATTAAGACCAAACGGACGCGTTTTGGCAGAGCAGGATGTCTATCTTGCAATGGATTATGATCTGGCCAATCCGTCATATGATTCTAATGTGATTCCGGTAGGTGTGAAGAAAGATATGGGATTGAGATCGGGTGCTTCGGTTTTGAATGAAGAAGACTTTGGCATTTTGTCGGATTATGCGATCATGCGAATGAAGGAAAGCGGAGATGCGATTTATGAAGGCAATGTAGCCGTGAATCCGTATGAACAAAAGGCGACAAATGCCTGTGCATACTGCCAGTATCGGGGCATTTGCGGATTCGACAAAAAGATTCCGGGATATCAATATCGTAATATTGATGCAAAACGGGAGACGGAAGAATGGATTGAAATGATGAAAACAGACATCAATTCAGGGAAGGATATTGGTTAAGAAATATGGGTATTACATGGTCTGACGATCAATTAAAAGTAATCAATTTGCGCAATCGGGATATTTTGGTCTCTGCGGCTGCAGGAAGCGGAAAAACGACCGTTCTGGTAGAACGCATTATCCGAAGAATTACCGACCCTACTGATCCGATCGATATCGATGAACTGCTCGTTGTAACATTTACAAAAGCGGCAGCCGGCGAGATGAAAGAGCGAATCGGAAAAGCATTGGATGATTTAAATCTGCGAAAGCAAAGTGCACTGGTGCCGCATGCGCAGATTACGACCATCGACAGTTTTTGCCTTTTTGTGATCCGCAATTATTTTGAGGAAATCAATCTGGATCCCAATTTTCGTGTCGCAGATGAAACCGAGGGACAGCTGTTGGTCAAGGATATGCTCAAGGAATTGTTTGATGCGGAATATGCGGTCGAAAATCCGGATTTCCTGGCTTTGATTGATCAGTATGCCGATGCGCGAAGTGATGCGAAAGTGCGTGATATGGTAGAAAAAATCTATCAGTCTGCGCAATCCGCTGCCTGGCCAAAGAAATGGATGAATGGCTTGCTCGAAGACGATACGGAAAAACGTGCGATTCAAAAAGTGGTTGATCTGGCAGTTGCAGATATTCAATCTGCAACCCGTATGGCACAACTTGCACTGGAAATTTGTATGAGCCCGAGCGGAAATACGCCTTATTGTGAAGTTTTTCAGTCGGATTTGGAAATGCTTCGGGGACTGGAAGAATGTAAGACTTTTCAGGAATTGCAGGAAGGCCTTTCGTCATTAAAATATCAGAAGCTTTCCAGCTCAAAATGTGAGACAGCCTCACCGGAGCTGAAAGAAAAAGTAAAAGCAATTCGTGAGAAATATAAAAAACAGCTGGATGGACTCAAAAAAACCTATTTTTTCATGTCGGAGGAAGAAATTCTCGCGCAGCAGCAGCGCGTTTTCCCTTATATGAAAACACTGGTTAATCTGGCAATCAAGTTGGACTGCTATGTCCGGGAAGAAAAGAAAAAGCGTCATATGGTTGATTTTTCCGACATGGAACATTTGGCACTGTCTATTTTAGTGGATGAGGAAACAGGACAGGCACGCCCGGCTGCGGAGGAATTCCGGAAGCATTTTAAGGAGATTATGATTGATGAATATCAGGACTCCAACGAGGTACAGGAGGCAATTCTGACCGCGATTTCCGGCCATGAACAGGGCAATTACAATATGTTTATGGTTGGTGATGTCAAGCAGAGTATTTATCGCTTCAGAATGGCAAAACCGGAGCTGTTTATCGGAAAATATGAATCTTATTCCAAAGAAGACAGTAAGCAGCAGCGAATCGATCTGCAATGCAATTACCGAAGCCGCGAAGGGGTATTGGATTTTTGCAATGATATTTTTTATAAATTGATGAACCGTGAACTCGGTGGCGTCGAATATGATGATGAAGCCAAATTGAATTATGGCGCGAAATATCCTGATTCAGAGGAACCATGTGCGGAAGTTTTGATTTTTAACAAAGATGAAATCAATGAACAGCTGTCTGAAGAAGAACAGGAAAATGACAAAATTAAATTGGAGGCGCGCATGGTTGCGCATCGCATTTTGGATTTGCGCCGGAAAATGCAGATCAGGGACAAGCGTACCGAAGAAATGCGAGGTGCGGAATTCTCCGATATTGTGATTCTGCTTCGCTCCATCAAGACGGCCGGACCAATATTTGTAGAGACACTGGAGCAATACGGCATTCCTGCGCATGTGGATTCCACGACCGGTTATTTTGACGCAACAGAAGTCAATCTGATTTTGAATTTCCTGAGGTTGATTGACAATCCGTATCAGGATATTCCGATGGCAGCCCTGTTAAAATCTCCGATTGTACAACTTACAGATGAGGATTTGGCTGAAATTAAAATTGAAGGATGCAAAGAGGATGAATTGCCGAAAGCACAATCGTTCGCAGAAGCTGCATTGCGCTATTTGAAAGCAAATGAGCATCCGTTTTATGACCTGCTTTTGGAATTGCGCTCACGCAAGGATCTGAGTGTACATGAAATGATTCAGTTGATTTTCCGACGCACAGGATATGACAGTTATGTGGCTGCATTGCCGGGCGGAAAGACGCGCTATGCGAATTTGACCACACTTGTGGAGAAAGCGATGATATTCGAGCAGACCAGCTATAAAGGAATCTTTCATTTCCTTCGCTATATTGCGCAAATGCGCAAATACGAAAAGGACTTTGGGGAAGCGGATGCCGAGGGAGAGAATGGCGATGTCGTACATATTAAGACCATTCATAAAAGCAAGGGTCTGGAATATCCGATTGTATTTGTGTCCGGAATGTCCAAGAATTTCAATATGCAGGATGAAAAGGGAGATATGTTGCTGCATCCGGAACTGGGTATGGCAATGCGCGAAATCTATGGCAATCCGCGCAAAAAGAAAGATAATATTATGCTTTCTGCAATTAAGAATTATTTACATCTGGAAGCTTTGGGAGAAGAAATGCGTATCCTGTATGTCGCCTTAACCAGAGCAAAGGAAAAACTGATTCTGACCGGAGTGGCACCGAAAAAAGAAATTGAAACAGACGGAATTCTGGGATTCGGAGAAAAAGCGGCGGCAAAGTGCTATTATGACTGGATTTTGCCGATCCTGTATCAGTCCGGAAAACATGATTATGTGAAAGAACTTGATCAAAGTTATTTCGAAAAAGGACAACAGGAGCAAACCGTCGAAAAAATGCTGGCATATGGCGAAGTTTGTGATAAGATAGACAAGGCGGATTCCGATAAGGTGCAATTGGTACTTGATTCCATGGCTTATCAATATCCTTATCAGGCAGATGTTTCGCGCAAATCGAAATATTCTGTTTCCGAAATCAAACATGAATCCATGAAACAGCGCTATGATGCACTTGAGGGCGAAGTGGAGACCGCTCCGTTTCTGCTGCAGGAAAAAGATCCATATATTCCTGCATTCGCAAGAACCGTTCAAGAGCAGGATCCGCAGATGCCACAGGTGTCTGCAGGTGCATTGTTTGGAACGGCGGTCCATCGTATGATGGAAGTGCTTGATTTTGCGCAATTGGCCAAGGTGGATTTTGCGAGTGAAGAGCAGTTGCGGGCTTATGCAGATGCACAGCTGGCACAGATGAAAGAATCGGGAGCACTCGAGGAGGCGCTGTTTGATCGTTTGCATGGAGGAGAACTTTTGGATTTCTTAAAAAGTCCGATTGCAGAATCCATGGCAAAAGCAGCTGCTGCAGGAGAACTTTATAGAGAAAAACCATTTGTCATGCAACGAAAGGATGGCACCCTGGTACAGGGAATCATTGATGTTTTTTGGAAGACAGACGAGGGAATGGTATTGCTTGACTACAAGACCGACCGCGTCGAACAGGCACAGGAATTGATCCTGCGTTATGAGGAACAGTTACTCCTGTACAAAGATGCCCTGGAGAAACTCTTTGGCCCGGTTAGCAGGACTTTGATTTATTCATTCCGCCTGAAGGAGGTTATTTCAATATGAGTATGATTATTCTGGCATCAGGTTCTCCTCGCCGCAAGGAGATTCTTGAGACTGCCGGCTTATCATTTGAAATTATTCCGGCAAAAGGGGAAGAACAGATTCTTCACACCGAGCCGGATCTGGTGGTGCAGGACCTGTCTGCACAGAAAGCACTTGAAGTCGCCGGAAATATTTATCATTATTCGCAAAAACAACTGGAGAATCTGTTCTGTGAGGAAGAGGGCTCTGAAGAGAAAAAACTGGTGACGGATACGATGGTCATTGGTGCAGATACGGTTGTTGCCTGCGATGGCAAAATTCTCGGAAAACCAAAAGATGAGAAGGATGCGTTTGAAATGCTGAAAAATCTCAGTGGTCGTGCCCATAAAGTCTATACCGGTGTGACGATTGTCCTGATGGAACCGTCGGGAAGAAGCGGCAAAATCACTTTTTCTGAGGAGACACAGGTGCATGTCGCACCATTAACGGATCAGGAGATTAGGGATTATATCGCGACCGGTGAGCCGATGGACAAGGCAGGAGCATACGGGATTCAGGGAGCTTTTGGAATGTTTATCTCGCGCATTGAAGGAGATTATCAAAATGTTGTGGGATTTCCGCTTGCGAGATTCTATTCTGAATTAAAGAAGATTGGCATTGACATCAGAAAATGGTAAAATTGATATCATATTGTATCTGAACAGAGGAGAATTATATGAGTGAATTCGATGAAAAAGTATTGGAAGCTTTTTTAGAACAGCAGGGAAAACTGTTTCCGGAGCCGGTAGCAGATAATCTCGAAGAGGCAGAAGCATTTCTCGAGGATTGTATGGCGACTGTCTGCAAAAACAAAAAAGAAGTCGTTACATATTTTGAGGAAACCGGAAGTGATATTTCCGGCATGACTCACGAAGAAATATTAGAAGCAGATGAAGTCTTTTCGATTGGGGATGGGCGTTATCTGATTGTGGAAGGATAATTATGAAATTGAACAGAAAACATGTCGGAGTTTTGATGGCCGGCTGCATCTGTGCAACGATGCTAAACGGATGCCGAATCGGCAATACCGAATTTATATTAAAAGAAAAAAAGATGAGTTCCGATGTCGCATTTACTCTGGATGGAGAAGAATGTGAAATCGATGAAGTAAAGCTCTATCTTGCCAATTACAAAAATTTGTACGGAACATCTTATGGTGTCGACCTTTGGGGCAAGGACTATGATGAGAGCAAACTGAGGGAATATATTAAGAAAATCTCGCTCAGTGAAATTGAACGCATTTATGCCATTAACGGACTGGCAAAGCAACAGGAAGTGGAGCTCTCCGAAAGCGAAAATCAAAAAGCGGAAGAGATGGCCAATGAATATTATGAGTCGCTGACCGATGATGAACTCGAATTCACGGGAATCTCTTTAAAACATCTGACAGAAGCTTATAAGCATTATATTCTTGCGCAAAAGGTCTATAAGATGATGACCGAGGGCGTCAACGAAGAAGTAAGCGATGACGAAGCCCGCGTTATGGAAGTTCAAATGATTTTTATCAAAGATAAGAGTCAGGCTGAAATTGTCAAAGAAAAATTGTCAGGATCCAGTGATTTTGCGGCAATTGGAACCAGTTATAACGAGAATGATTCACTGGAAACATTTATTGCCCGAGGGGATTATCCGAAAGAAGTGGAAGATGTGGTATTCAATCTCGACAATGATGCGGAGTCGGACATGATTGAGACGGAAGAAGGCTATTATTTCGTAAAAGTAATCAATAAATTTGATGAGCAGAAGACACGCGAAAACATCGAAAAAATCCGTCTGCAAAAGCAGAAAGCACAGTTTGACGATTCCTATGATGCTTATATTGATTCGGCGGTATTTCATCTGAATCAGGATGCGCTGGATGAGATTACACTTGATACGGATTATGAGCTGACAACCGATTCGTTTTTTTCGATCTATAAACAAAAGATGGGAGAATAGATATGACCTGGAGTTTATCATGGGAAATTCCGTTTCTTGACTATCTGCAGACGATACGCAATCCAATTCTTGACCGGATTATGGTTGTAATATCAACACTTGGGAATGCCGGTATTTTTTGGATTATCCTGGCATTGATTCTGCTGATTCCTAAGAAGACGCGCTGGATGGGACTGGAAACCATCGCAGCAATGCTATTTACCTTTATCATCGGCAATTTGATCATGAAAAATGCATTTAATCGAACAAGACCATGGGTTGTGAGTGGATTTACGGATTTTCCGGCGGGACTGAAACTGCCGGGTGATGCTTCATTTCCGTCAGGTCATACCATGAATGGTGTGACTGCAGCCATGATTTTGTTGTTTTATGACCGCAGAATTGGTATTCCGGCTGCCATCCTGGCACTGGCAATTGCTTTTTCGCGCATGTATAATTATTGTCATTTCCCGACTGATATCATCGGTGGAATTGCAATCGGGATTTTATCATCCGTCTGTATGCATTTCATCTTCCGATATTGGCAAAATAAAATTCAAGCAAAACATACAGAAGCATAAAAAACGACCTGCGATTGCAGGTCGTTTTTGATTATTTTGCAAGTAAAAGCATAATCTTGTTTGTACGATTGACAAATTTGGTCATTGCTTCCGGTGAGAGCGGCTGGTTTGCCAATACGGCAAGATCATAGAGCTGCTCGACAAATGTCGGCACATGTTCGCTGTCTGAGTGCTTGAAGATGTACTGAACCAGCTCGTTGTTGGCATTTAAAGTCAGGGTCTGATCTGCGGCAAACATGTTGAAATCCATGGCTCCCATACCGCCGGCTGCATACATTTTCATCATATCCTGCATGCGTCGTCCCTGCTCGGAGAGCGTTAATACAGATGCAATCTCTGCATTCTTTAATGCCTCGACGGTGACGGTCAGCTTGTCATTGTTCAAAACTTTCTTGAACAATTCGGAAAGTGCTTTGGTCTCTTCCTCGAGATTGGTATCATTGGAATCATCTTTTAAGGTGTCGGTCATTTCTGCATCCACACGTGCAAAACGATAATGCTCATTGCGCTGTTCTAATTGTGTAATGAAAGAAGTATCAATTGCCTGATCGAGGATGACGGCATTTAATCCTTGTTCTTTAAACAGGTTGATATACTGGCTCTGCTGTACTTTGTCAGTTACATAGTATACGGTTTTCTGTTTCTTTTCTTCATTGTCTGCTGACTCTTTTGGCTTTGTCTCGGTTTCGCCTTCAGGCTCTTCTACAGGAACGAGCAGTTCAGGAAGTGTGAGATATTTGTCATTGATATCCTTAAAGAGGATATAGTCATTCATCTTGTCGCAGAATTTGCCGTCTTTCAGGCAGCCAAATTTGATGAATGGACTGATGTCATCCCAGTATTTTTCATAATTTTCTTTATCTGTCTTACACAGACCGATCAATTTGTCTGCAACTTTCTTCGTGATATATTCTGAAATTTTGCGGACAAATCCATCATTCTGAAGAGCGGAACGGGATACATTCAGCGGTAAATCAGGACAATCGATGACACCCTTTAAGAGCATCAGGAATTCAGGAATGACTTCCTTGATATTGTCTGCGATAAATACCTGATTGTTATAAAGTTTAATCTTACCTTCGATGGATTCATATTCCGTATTAATCTTCGGGAAGTAGAGAATTCCCTTGAGATTAAACGGATAATCCATATTCAGATGAATCCAGAAGAGCGGCTCTTTGTAATCGAGGAATACTTTACGGTAGAAGGCTTTGTATTCTTCATCCGTACAATCGTTAGGATTCTTGGCCCAGAGAGGATGAATATCATTTAATGCAACCGGGCGCTTTACAATCTTTAACTTGTCGGAAGCAGGAGATACCTCAACGGTTTCTTTGGTACCGTCCTCTTTTTCGCGCTCCTCCGTCTTTGCTTCCTCATGAATCTCTTCGATGACACGGTCGGTGTCCAGACGATCTGCCTTGTCGATGGTTTCGTATTCTTCCGGCGCATTTTCTTTTGCAAGATAAATCTCTGTCGGCATGAACGAACAATACTTTTCAATGATTTCGCGTGCGCGGTATTCATTGGCGAATTCCAGACAGTCCTCATTCAAATGTAAGGTGATTTCGGTTCCGACTTCGGTTCTGTCACCGTCTTTCATTTCATATTCGGTACCGCCGTCGCAGGACCAGAATACCGGAGTGGCTCCATCCTGATAAGAGAGGGTATTGATGGTAACTTCATCGGCAACCATAAATGCGGAATAAAATCCAAGACCGAAGTGACCGATGATCTGGTCATCATTGCTCTTGTCTTTATATTTTTCGATGAAATCGGTTGCACCGGAAAAAGCGATACGGCTGATATATTCCTCGACTTCATCCGCGGTCATTCCAAGACCGTTGTCAATGATTTTGATGGTCTTTTCCTCCGGATTGACGAGTACGGAAATTTTGCCTTTATAATCGGATGGAAGAGCACATTCGCCCATCATATCCAGCTTCTTTAATTTGGTAATGGCATCGCATCCATTTGAAATCAATTCACGATAGAAGATATCATGATCTGAATATAACCATTTTTTGATGATAGGAAACAGGTTGTCACTATCAATGGAAAGTGTTCCATGTTTTTCTGACATTATTATCACTCCTTAGTTTGTATTTTTATCGTACATAAATGATGATAATTCCGCTTATTTCAAATGTCAAGAGAAAATTAGCACTCTTTAACATCGAGTGCTAATAAAACGCAAACTCCGGGTGGGAACAATACGAGACGCAGAATTTGTGAAAGATTTATAAAATCAGGCGATTTTATGACTTTAAAGTCTTGAAAAAGTGACAAAGTTCGCGTATACTAAAAAAGAATTTTTAATGAAAGGGTAATTTTTTCATTTTTAGCAACATGTTTTTTGTACCATTTTTATATTTGATTTCGTTTTTTATTTCATTAGCAATTCTGGCAGGTGTGATTATTTCGTCCAAGCGACATAATAATATGCACTATATTTTCTTTTGCGTTTTAATCTCCATCAGCTTATTTGGATATTGGACCATTGCAATGTCGGAAACGGCAGAGGAGGCAATGATCGGCCTTCAGCTTACCTATGTGGGGCGCTGCTACCTGGAACTGGTTGCAATTTTGATTTTGTGTACCTTCTGCAAAATTCATCCGCGTGCGATATGGTGTGCACCGGTGTCGGTTCTATGTGTGTTTTCGATGATGTCGGTAATGACCATTGGCAAGACAGACTGGTTTGTACGTGATTTGAGTTTTACGCGCAGGAATGAAATGGGGGAGCTCTCTTATTCAACCGGTCCGTTGGAACTCGTATTTGAATTCCAGTTGGTTTTCCTTTTTGCTTTGTTTGTCATGATTTTTTTCTATGCACATCGACATCGAACAAAGATGGCATATTCCAATTGCTTTCGTATTATAGGAATTATGGCTTTGGGTACGGTTTCCTTTTTGTTTGAGCGGTTTGGCAACTTTGCAGTCAAAGTACATCCGTTCGCATTTTTGATTATGGAAATTGTATTGATTACCATGGTGCAAACCATCAATATGCATGACATTGATTCGAATATTGTGTCGCATATGCTTCAACAGCAGGATTATGGATATATCTTTATAGATATGAAACGCCATTATCTCGGATGCAATGAAACGGCGGAAGACCTTTTGCCACAGCTGCGATATCTCGAGTGTGAGCATATTTTTACAAGCAAGAAAGCTCCGGTGACCGGAACCATCAACAAATGGCTCAACGAGTTTGATTCGCGTACGGATGCACAAAAATTGACGCATCGCATCTATGACGATGACAAGGCATTAAGCTGTATGATTCGTCCGCTTCGTTACGGTCATAAGAATCGTCAGGTCGGATATACCGTGGTATTGTTTGATGACTCTCAGCAATTCAAATATATCAATCTGCTCAATAATTACAATTTTGAATTGGAGGAAAAGGTAAAAGAAAAGATTGATCATATTGAAGAATTACAAAATCATGTGTTGATGAGCATGGCTAATATTGTCGAGAACCGTGATTTTACAACGGGAGACCATATCAAGAGGACAAGTCATACCGTTCGACTGTTTATGGAATATCTCAAGCGTATGAAACCGGAATTGCAATTCTCGGAACAGTATTTTGAGGCAGTATGGCGTGCTGCGCCGATGCATGATATGGGCAAAATCGCCGTGCGAGATTATATTTTGAACAAGCCGGGTAAATATACGGAAGATGAATATGCTGAAATGAAGACGCATTCTGCCAAAGGTGCAAAAATCGTCGAGGAAGTCTTTGGAGAATTTGAAGAACCGGAATTCGTGGAAGTGGCTGTCAATATCGCCCATTATCATCATGAGAAATGGGACGGAAGTGGCTATCCGGAAGGATTAAAGGGTGAGCGCATTCCAATGGAGGCCAGAATCATGGCACTTGCAGATGTGTTTGATGCCTTAGTCAGTGAGAGATGTTATAAGCAGGCTATGAGTTATGAACAGGCTTTTTCTGTCATCGAAAATTCATTGGGAACACATTTTGATCCGGTTCTCGGCCGCTATTTTGTGGAATGCAAAGATGATTTGATTCGCTTATATGAAGGCGAATGTGAATCGGCAATTGAAATTGCATAGTATATAGAGCAGAGGTGGAAACACCTCTGCTTTTTTTTTACTTTGAAAAATAGTACTTATATACTAAAAAAATCTTGTTGACTTATGCATCAGGTATGGATATACTTGTACATAGGTTAGAGATAACTAACACAAGTTTAAATAATGAAACCATATTGAAGCATAGCGACTTTTAACTTGTGGAAGAATAGATCAACCTCTTGATTCTCTCTCAAACAAAGTGGAGTATGTGATGTGCCAGGAAGTGTTGGAAATTGTTTGTAAATTGAATAAAAAGAATTTTAACCTTCAGTTGGCACTTCAATGTGCTCCGACCATTACCGGAGTTAAAATCTCGAATTTGTTTCCAATGAAACGTCAGCAGGAAGAAGTGTTTCGGATGTTGTTTCGCAAGAGTCATTTACATTATTTTCGCCTAAGTGACGGTGGCGAGACGGATCGTGTGACATATTTGCTCTATCGCAGGGACGAATTATTGGCTTATTTGCAAAAAGCGCAGGTGAGAGCATTTTTGCAAAGCTGTGGATACCGGTCTTATTCGCTCGGTGCGGTGCTGCGTCGCTTTCAACAGCGCTATGAGAACTATATGCGGGGAGAAAGCAATGAATTTCCGCATGAGATGGGAATGATCCTCGGTTATCCGGTAGAGGATGTGGTCGGTTTTATCCGGAATGATGGGCAGAATTATCTGTATCGCGGTTACTGGAAAGTATATGACAATGTGACAGAGAAAAAGAAAATTTTTGCGCAATATGAAGCCGCAAAAGAAGAACTGGTTCGTTTGATTGCTGCGAACCAAGATATTCGCACAATCATTCAAAAATATCAAAATTCGCAGGTGGATTCAGCTGCGTGTTAGGAGGAAAAAATGACAAGTGTAATTTATTGGTCTCAATCAGGAAATACACAGGCAATGGCTGAGGCAGTAGCCAAAGGAGCCGGCGTCAGTGCAGTATATGTTGGAGATGCATCGGTTGACAGTTTAAAGGCGCAAAAAGCATTTGCGTTAGGATGTCCGGCAATGGGCGCTGAAGTGCTTGAAGAGTCGGAAATGGAGCCTTTTGTATCTGAGCTGGAAGGCTCTGTGTCAGGCAAGACCATTGCTTTATTTGGCTCCTATGGATGGGGCGACGGTGAGTGGATGCGCGATTGGGTGGAGCGTATGCAAAATGCCGGTGCAACAATTGTAAACAATGAAGGACTGATTTGTCAGGATGCACCTGATGAACATGTACTCGAAGAATGTGAAGCACTTGGAAAGGCAATTGCTTCTGTATAAGATCACAGCAGATAATATATGTTAGAAACAGCGATAAGCTGATTCTATATAAAATCCCTTAGCAACTTACTCCTAGTGTAAGTCTGGCCGGCAAATCGAAGATTTGCCGGCCCTCTCTCTTTTATAAGAAAATGGATTCCCATTCACAGTATACCTTATGATAAACATCCTCAGTCCATGCCCCGGTGCCCTTCACTTTGCAAGAATATTTTGGTTTTCATATATGCAAAAGCTCGCATCCTTATTACCATCTGTCTTTTGCATGCCTGTACAATTTTGAAAAAAGGTTTATCGTTGGCGGACACACAAAAGCAATCGTATATGTACTTCTCATCTAAAGGATCCCCGGGTGAATTGGAGTGCGCCTAGTGAAATAAAAATGAGTTTTGATGTTTATAGGCATGCGCCGCCACGGAAGGCGGC
>NZ_PDYG01000041.1 GCF_002735305.1 Agathobacter ruminis | reverse complement strand
GGAGTGGTGACACGCGTGGAGCGGGTGCGCGGCGTTCTCGCGTGTCGGGTGCCCAGGGTGGTGACACGCGTGGAGCAGGTTGGGCACCTATACGCGTGTCAGAGCTTAAACATTGAGACACGCATAGGCTCTGCCTATTCTTCTTTTGCATGTCAGAGCTTTGACATTAGGGCACGCTTATGCGCTATCTATTCTTCTTTTGCGTGTCTATAATAAATATCTTTTTATTTTTACTTCAATTGCTGCAACATCCAACAAAATGTCATTTGATTCCAAAGTGAAAATTAAATTCTTTCCCAACTCAAATCCATTTTTCTCATACATATCCAATTTATGGAAAGTACGCTGGGCATAATCGGGATTTTGAACCATTCCAAAATGTTCCCATACAATCGTCTTTCGCGTACGAATATTTAATAGAACAAAATCCGGATAAATTACGGCTCCATTAGATAAGCATAACTTACTCTCATAGCTGTATGGAATCTGATATTTGTGAAACAAATCTGCCAGTATTTTTTCAGATTTCGATCGAACTGTCTCCCCTCTTGCGGTTAAATAGCTAGTCTTTTCGGGGTAATCATTCTTTTGCCCCTCATGATTTTTTAACCACATTTGAATAAATTCTTCATCCGGGCATACAATCGGATGAATCATTTCCTTTCTGGCCTCGCTTAGATTTTCATAAGTCATCTTAACCATATCCGGGTTATATTGATTCAAAAATTGCCGAATCAGTAGAGATTCTTTTTCCAGTACATCGCAGATCTGGTTATCGTAATCTGCCTGTAAAATTTCACGAACCTGATTCAAATTATCTTTCTTCACATATTCGCGGGTTCCATTATTTTGTTTCAAATAATATTGATAACCCTTTTTTCTTTTGGAATAGCACACAATTTCGCGTTTTTTCCTATCCGATTCCGCTTTATTTTTGTGCATCTTCGCTTCTTGCAACAATTTTTCTGTTTGATAAAGTTGCTCTTTTAATTGTTCTACATAATAGTCGATTTTACATCCCTCCCTTAATTAAAAATATTACAAATACAAAATGGATTTTGGTGACTCGATTCTAGTCACTCACGGATATTACCAAGGACAATAAAAAGAAATGAAAAAATTTCTCAAATAAATTATCTTGAACTCAACAAAAATGCATATTGCCAATGATAATATAGATAATGGCTTTCATAAGCCAAATAGATTTTAAATAGAATATACTTCGTACAAAAAAATAATTCAATCAGACTTTCTGACCATTATTAGTAATCACGCGCCTTCTTCTTTCCAAATAAAAGAATCGATTTTCCTTAAAGGATTATAGGGAAATCGATTCTCTTGCTATTTTTGAATTTTCTTTCATATATGAGACACATAATAAAAAAGTTTCTGTTTTCATTTATTGAGGTGGTAAATTATTTGTCATCGGGGCTACTTGATTATGCTCATTATCTGTAGGCATGTTTCCTGCATTCTCTTTCAAATCTTTAAGTAAAGTCGTAATATTATGGCTTTGACTGGCCATAAATCTAATTTTCTCATGTATATCTCCAAATACATACAAAAGAATTGTTACAATAATAACTACACTTATTGCTCCACCAAATATTCCAGCAGTTAAAGCCGAATCTCTCACCAGTCTTGTTGTAGTTTCCCCATTAAAATAATTAACATTCTCTACCGTCCTATATCCATATGCATAAGCTATAATTGCTGATCCTATACATCCCAATATTAAGTATACTATTGACAGTATCTTGCATATACTCCGTTTCTGCATAGTTTACCTCGCTTTCCTACTCTTGCTAAAATAGAATGTCCACTACAAGTCTCATATATGAACCAAATAGGCATATTTTCGTCTATATAGTTTATTAAATTATATATTTTCTGCGTATATAATTCAAGTAGATATAAACCATACAGACAAGATAGATAGGTATCATATTATGTATTCAATTGATTACTACGGAATTGGGCAGCGGATTCGCCATATACGAAAGGCACATTCCTTTTCACAAGAAGAACTTCCATCAAAAATAGGCATTTCCACGACTCACATGAGTCATATTGAAACCGGCAATACCAAACTCAGTTTGCAAGTGTTAATAGATTTGGCAAAAGAATTAAATGTTTCACCGGATGAACTGCTCTTTGACAAAAATGAGCTTTCCGATTTATCTCTTAAACCACAGTTCAATGAATTATTAAATCATTGTTCTAAAGAAGAGATTAAATTTTTATATGACATTTTAAAAGCTTCCAAAATTGCACTTACATAAAAGGGGACTGTTCATCACAGTCCCTTTTTACTCTCTATTCTTTATCATTCGCGTTTAGTATTTCTAATATTGCGGTCAAATCAACACTATTTGTAATATCATAATGTTCGCCGTCATAGGTAATTCCACCCCCGGCACATCCAATTTCGTATGTCTTATCTCTACACACGATTTTCAATGAAAAGCCACCTTCTCCTGGCTCCCCACCGGATTCTAATTCTGCCGACTGTATCAAATGGCAAATCTTGGTAATTTGCTCTTGATCCGTTACCACTATTGGAGGGTCCGTAGCACCACAGGTATCAAGAACTTCTATTTTCGTTGGATCAATAAATCGAAATGGACTATTCCCTGCCTCTGCTATGTATTTTATATTAAGCAAGTCTATATCATTTGTAATATCATAATGCTTATCCTTATACATAATTCCATTTGCTGAATATACAAAATCATACTCTTTCGATTTGCAAATCACTTTTACACCAAATCCGCCTTCTCCTTGCGATCCGCCTTCTTCCAATTTTGCTGACTGTATCAAATCACAAATCTCAGCAATTACCTTTTGATCTGTCACCTCTATTGGTGGTTCATTAGCATTACAAGAATCATAAACTTCTACTTTCTGCGGGTTATCTAATTCAAAAAAATTATTTCCTGTTTTCTTGTCTTTTCCGCATCCCATCAAGGCCAGCATTACCATTATTGAAGTTATTAAATAGATTTTCTTTTTCATTCCCCTTAACACATTTCGTATTTGCCTTCTCCCCATATTTGTCTCCTTTCATTCTTTGTTTTTTGTCAACTATACACAAACAAGTGTATTGATTTCTCGTTTTTTTGTCAACATTCACCTCTTGTATTCTCCACATATACAATATTTGAGCTTAAATACGGTATATTCAAGTCTCGCTCGCGAGACTTGGCGCGAGATTTGCGTCAGCGTAGCTGACATATTT
>NZ_PDYG01000040.1 GCF_002735305.1 Agathobacter ruminis | reverse complement strand
TTTTTTTTTTTTTACGCTGTATTATAATTCTATAGGAACTTATGGGTTTTAGTTTGAAAATTGTACAGAATTATGAATATGAAAGATAAATAAGGGGGATGCAATATTGAAAAAAATTAGAATCAATCGCCTGTTGTCTCTTTTTGTTGCAGGTTTAATTTTATCAACTGTGTTTGGATGCGGTGCCCAGGAACCTGCAGATACAGAAAAAAATAGGCAGGTTAAAGAAACTCAGAATGAAACTTTGGAATATTTTTCCTTGACTGAAACCTATCAAGGCTCTTCGGGAGAATGGTTATCGAATGTGAAATGTATTTTGCCGAATCAAAAAGAAAATACTATAAATGTTCATGAAGTTGCGGATTCTTCACAATATCCGCTGACCATATATGATAAGCAAAATGAGGTAGTCTATTATTCGGAAAGAGTATATGATAATGATCAATTGTTTTGCTATGATTTAAAGACACAGGAATCGGTGCAGTTAACGGACAATATATATGCCATCAATTATATTTTTCCTGTTAAGGATTATGTATATATGCTTGTGGCAATGCAGAACACGCATTATCTTACGATAGTGAAATATGATTTAAATACAAAAGAATTAAGCGTGTTTGATCGTGAAGGGATATGGACTTTTAACTTGTTGGTATACGATATTTATAGCGGAAAACTGTATGCCAGTGCCTGTGATGTGAAAGAGCAAGAAGCCTATACCGAAGCATATAATTCACGACCGGAAGAAGAGTATGACGATAATTTTACCCCTCCGGATTATACCATTTTCGAATTTGGTGAAGATTTTTATAATCCTAAAAAAATTATGACCACAAAAAATGAATATATTCGTCGAATGGCGGCAACTCCAGATGGAAAGCTGTTTGTAACGACGGCAGATACGCTGCCGAATATGGATCCGGAATATGAAAGCTTTTACATGGATCTTAAAACCTTAGAAACAGAGAAAGCTCTAAATATTGATGAAGTTGCAAATGTATCAGAATATATTTATTTTTTACCAAATGACTTCAGCAGGATTTATTTTATTGGATCGGATCCGAATTCAAATAGTCGTGCGTATGGACTGTGCAGATATAATATCAATTCTCACAAGGTTGAGCTATTGTATACGCCTGATATTGGAAGTGTTAACAATTGCTTTTTGATGCAATAATAAAATAATCAGAAAAGAAGACCTGAATCGTGGGCGATTCAGGTCTTTTTTTGGTATAATAATTGCATGATATTTCACATTGATGTCAATTCCGCGTTTCTGAGCTGGACAGCGGTAAAATTATTGAAAGAAGGATATCCGCAGGATATTCGTCAGATTCCGGCAATTGTCGGTGGGGACAGCACGACCCGTCACGGGATTGTGGTTGCAAAATCCATTCCGGCAAAAAAATATGGGATAGAAACAGCGGAGCCTGTGGCTTCCGCAATGCGTAAATGCCCGAATCTGGTGATGGTACCTCCGGAACACAAATATTACAGTCAGCAAAGTCGAATGCTGATGGACTACTTGCGCACTTTTTGCCCGGTGATTGAGCAGGTGAGCATTGATGAGTGCTATATGCTTTACGATCCGATGAAGGATCGTTTTGCTTCGCCGGAGGAAGCGGCATATGCAATCAAGGACGGCGTACGGGAAAAATTCGGATTTACAGTCAATGTAGGAATTTCAGATCGAAAGGTTTTGGCAAAGATGGCATCTGATTTTGAAAAGCCGGACAAGGTGCATACTCTGTATGCATCCGAAATCTATGAAAAGATGTGGCCACTGCCGATAAGAGATTTGTTTATGTGTGGCAAGAGCGCGGCAAAGAAGCTCTCGCAGATGGGCATTCGCACAATCGGAGATCTCGCTCAGACGGATCGAAGCATTGTGGAATCGTGGCTGAAAAGTCATGGCGGGATGCTCTGGGAATTTGCAAATGGAATCGATGAATCGACGGTGCATCCAATCCGGGAAGAAGTCAAGGGAGTGGGCAATTCCACGACACTGGAACGGGACGTGACGACTGCGGAGGCTGCTTATCCAATTTTAAAGGATTTGTGTCAGTCGGTTTCTGCGCGACTTAAGAAAAAAGATTTTCGCGCGAATTCCATTTGCGTAGAAATCAAATATGCTGATTTCCATTCTGTATCGCACCAGAAAGGGATGTATTTTTCGTCCAATGAAGTGGATGATTTGTGGCATGATTCAGTGGAATTGTTTGACGAGCTTTGGAACGGAGAACCGATTCGTCTACTGGGTGTTCGAACCACGAAACTGGAACATATGGATGAACCGCAGCAAATGAATATTTTTGAATTTCAAAAGCAATTGGAATCGAATGAACGGTCGCGTAAACTTGAAGATGCGATGCGGCAAATTAACGACAAATACGGAAAGGACACGATTCGCAGGGGCAGCAAATAAATATGCATGTTCTGTGTTGCGTTATGGTATAATAAATCAGTATGGCAAAAGTAATTATGGTTCAGGGGACGATGTCCAATGCCGGGAAAAGCTTGATAGTAGCCGGTTTGTGCAGAATCTTTCATCAGGATGGATATCGTGTCGCCCCTTTTAAGTCACAAAATATGGCATTGAATTCCTATATTACGGCAGATGGCCTTGAAATGGGGCGAGCCCAGGTGATGCAGGCGGAAGCTGCAGGAATGGAACCCAATGTCTATATGAATCCGATTTTGCTGAAACCGACCAATCATGTCGGCTCTCAGGTGATTGTGAATGGAGAAGTCCTTGGCAATATGAAAGCAAAGGACTATTTTGCATACAAAAAACAATTGATTCCCAATATTCTTGAAGCATTCAAAAAGCTGGAACAACAGGCGGATATCATCGTCATTGAAGGCGCCGGAAGTCCTGCGGAAATCAATTTGAAAGAGAATGATATTGTAAACATGGGGTTGGCAGAATTGGTGGATGCACCGGTTTTGCTGGTCGGTGATATTGATCGCGGAGGAGTATTCGCACAATTGTACGGAACGGTTGCCTTGCTCGAAGAGGAGGAACGCAATCGCATCAAAGGCCTTGTAATCAACAAATTCCGCGGAGACAAAAGCATTCTTGATCCGGGTGTGGAAATGATAGAAGCAAAAAGCGGAATCGATGTGGTAGGCGTTCTGCCATATATGTATTTGCAATTGGAGGACGAGGACAGTCTGTCGGAACGATTCTTGCAAAAGGATGTCGGATTGATTGATATTGCGGTTGTGCATTTCCCGCGCATCTCCAATTTTACGGATTTTGATGTATTCGAGCAGTTTGATGGTGTCAGTGTAAGATATGTTTCTTCGGTTGCACAGATGGGCAACCCGGATTTGCTGATTTTGCCGGGAACCAAAAATACGATTGCGGATTTGATGTGGCTGCGCGAATCGGGACTGGAAGCGCGCATCCGCGGGATGGCGCAGACTGTGCCAATTATCGGCATCTGCGGCGGATATCAGATGATGGGCAAATCAATCGAGGATCCGTACAATGTCGAGAACGGTGGCACAATCCGGGGCATGGAATTGCTCGATACGCGCACGGTTTTGCAACAGGAAAAAGTGCGCCGTCAATATAAAGGTCGCATTTGCAGGGCACAGGGCATTTTTGCAGCACTGGAAGGTTTGACAGTATCCGGATATGAAATCCATATGGGAAAGACAGAATCCGAGAATGAATTGTTACAGGAATTTACGGCAGGCTGCGGATATACAAAGGGGCAGATTTACGGATCCTATGTGCATGGTCTGTTTGACCAAAAAGAAATCTGCAAGACGATCGTGACATCACTGGCCGAAAAGAAAGGTCTGAAGATGGATGATCTGGCTGCAATGGATTATCAGGCGATCAAAGAGCAGGAATATGACAAACTGGCGGATTGTATGCGCCAATATATGGACATGGATGCAATCTATGCAATGTTGAAAGAGAGCAGAATACAGGATGACAATTGAAGAAATACAACAAATAAAAATAGAGGCGCCATCCGATGCGGTCTATCATCAGATTCAGGCACACTGGGATCGGGTCGCGAAACCCTTGGACGGTCTCGGTGATTTTGAGGCTGCAATCGCACGAATTGGAGCCATTCAGAGAAAAGAGATTCCGGATATTGCAAAGCGGGCTGTTGTGATGATGATTGCGGACAATGGCATCGTGGAGGAGCAGGTCAGCCAGTCTGGACAGGAAGTGACAGCTGCGGTGGCGCAGGCCATGGGACGCTGTTCGAGCTCGGTCGGAAAAATGGCTGCGGTTGCCGGTGCAGATACTTTTCCGGTGGATGTCGGGATTGCAACCGTCGATGCCATCGAAGGCGTCAGAAATGAAAAGATTGCCTATGGCACAGCAAACTTCCGCATGGAGCAGGCAATGACAAAAGAACAGGCCGAAAAAGCCATCAATGTTGGGATTAAATTAGTAAAAGAGTTGTTAAATAAAGATTATACAATTATTGCAACCGGGGAAATGGGCATTGGAAATACCACAACCGCAACTGCACTCTCTGCGGCTTTGTTACATATATGGGACCGCAGTATGCCGGGCCGGGGCGCAGGGCTTTCGGATGAAGGACTGCGTCGCAAAGAGCAGGTGATATCTGAGGCAATCGACAAATATGATCTGCTTACGGCAAATCCGTTTGAGGCGCTTTGCGCAGTTGGGGGCTTTGATATTGCAGCTTTGTGTGGGGTCTTTCTGGGCGGTGCAATCTATCATGTGCCAATCGTCATTGATGGACTCATTTCTGCAACTGCGGCTTATCTTGCACAGTGTATTCTACCGGGCGCAAGCGCTTATTTCATTGCCAGTCATTGGGGCAGGGAACCTGTATTGCCGATGTTGTTTTCGAAGATGCAGCTTAAGCCGTTTATTTTAGGCAATATGGCTTTGGGCGAAGGCACCGGAGCAGTGATGCTGTTTCCACTGTTAGATATGGCAATGGCATTATATGCAAACGGAGAAAAATTCGGTGAGATGGCAGTCGGGCAATATCATAGAAACGGAGATGTTGAGCCAAAATGATGATGATGGTTTTGGGAGGTGCGGCCTCCGGCAAATCAGAATATGCGGAGAAAATGGCCTTGGAAATGGCCGGTGGGGATGCACATTATTATCTGGCTACAATGCAGCCGTATGGTGAGAGTGGTGCATTTCGTGTCCGGCGGCATCGTAAATTGCGTGAGGGAAAAGGCTTTGTGACAATGGAGCTGACGCAAGATATTGCAAAGGCAGCAGACCTTGCGGAACAACCGGAATATGCGACGATCCTCCTGGAGGATTTGTCCAATTTGCTGGCCAACGAGATGTTTTCACTGCCGCCGGAGCAACAAAAAACGGAGCAGTTGTGTTCCAAAATCATTGCGGACATCGCGTGCGTAAAAAGTAAATTTAAGAATCTGATTCTTGTTTCAAATAATATTTTTGAAGATGGAGATTCCTATGATCCGTCGACCATTGCATATCGGAATGCGTTGGGAAAGCTGCATGTTCTGCTGGCACCTTTATGCGACCGTGTGACAGAAGTTGTTGTAGGGATTCCGAAGGAGATCAAATGAGATTAATCAAATCAATGATTTTATCATTGTCTATGTATTCCAAAATTCCAATGCCGCAAATCGAATGTGACGAGGAAGACGGCAAATATATGATGATATTTTTCCCGATGGTTGGTTGTATCATTGCTGCAGCGACCATCGGCTGGAGTCTGCTCTGCAGTCGGCTTGAAATCCCGGAAGTGGCAAGGATTACAGTATTGGCAGCACTTCCTTTAGTGGTTTCCGGCGGATTTCATATGGATGGATTTATGGATACGGCGGATGCGCGCGCTTCTTATCAATCGAGGGAACGCAAGCTTGAGATTTTAAAAGATCCAAACATTGGAGCATTTGCGGTGATTCGTGTGGTCGTATATGAATTGCTGTTGCTTGCATCATTTTCTGTTTTGCAGGAGCAAAAATGGCTGATTGTTTTTGCATTATGTTATTGTCTGTCGCGCATCCTCAGTGGGATTTCTGTGGTGACTTTTCGTTCGGCACGACAGGAAGGCATGCTTTTTTATACTGCAAAGACGGCACAGAGAATGACGAATCTGATTGTTTTGAGTCTGGAACTGATCGGTATTGTTGCGGTAATGATTCTGTATGAGCCGATTGCCGGATGTGTTGCTGTTGGTGCGGCATTATTGACCTTTGCTTATTATGGATGGATGAGCAGACGGACCTTTGGCGGAATTACAGGAGATCTGGCAGGATGGTTTGTGACAGTTACCGAACTGGTATGCCCGTTGGCACTTGCAGTTGCAAATTGTATTTTACACAGCATCAAATAGGAAGTGACAAATAAAATTATGATAAAACTTTTGATCGGCGGATATGCACAGGGAAAACTGGAATATGCAAAACGGCAATTGCCGGACGCGGAGCTGGTGGATTTGGCAGATGAAATGCAAAAAATGACGCAGAATGCATTGATTGTCTATCATCTGGAACTTTTTGTTCGCCGCATCTGTGAATCGCATCAAGACGATTCGGTTGTCGATGAGCAGCATTTGACGGATGAAATATGGGAACAATTGGAACAATATCTGCAGGAACGGACGCAGGATATTATTTTTATCTCGACGGAAGTCGGGAACGGGATTATTCCAATGGAACGCGCGGAGCGCGTCTGGAGAGAAATACTGGGCCGCGTTCTGGTGCGATTGGCTGCGCGTGCGGATTATGTGGAGAGAATCATATGTGGAATGAGTCAAAGTATCAAATAAAATTATATATCATACGACATGGACAGACTGCGGGAAATGCGCAGGGCAGATATGTCGGATGTATGACAGATGAACCTGTCACAGAGGAAGGACAGCGCATGCTGAAAAAGGCATCTTTTGACCTTGCAAACGACTGTGTTTTTGTAAGTCCTTTGATGCGCGCAATGCAGACGGCGGGAATCTGTTTCCCCGATAAAAAGCTCGAAAAAGTACAGGATTTGCGGGAGATGGACTTCGGTGATTTTGAATACAAAAATTATAGCGAGCTAAATGGGAACCCTCAATATCAGGCCTGGATTGATTCCGGTGGAACGGCAACATTCCCGAATGGCGAAAACAAATCCGCTTTTATTGAGAGAACGGTCGGCGCTGTGGCACAAATCATTTCGCAGGAATGTGCGCGCGGCTGTAAAGATGCCGCAATTGTTGCACATGGCGGTTCGGTTATGAGCCTGATGTCTCATTTAACCGGAAGCAATTATTATGATTTTCAGGTAAAAAACGGAGATGGATATCTCCTGAATTTAGAGGTTGGCTTAGAAAATGAAATTCGTGTTATATCATATGATCGCATTTCTTGCAGGATTTGTGATTGATTTGTGTGTAGGGGACCCATACTGGCTCCCACATCCGATTCGCTGGATCGGAAGTTTGATTCAGCAGCTGGAGAAGTGGTTGTATCGCAAGCAGTCTGCATTTGCAAGAGGATTTATACTGGTGATATTGACTTTGCTGATTACGGTAACTGTGGCATCTTCTGTTTTGGTCTGTGCCTATTGGATTCATCCGTATGCCGGAATCGTGGTGGAAAGCATTATGACATATTATATTCTGGCAACCAAATGTCTGAAAAAAGAGAGCATGAAAGTCTGCCATGCATTGGAAAAAAATGACACGGAAGCTGCACGCTATGCGGTTTCCATGATTGTAGGACGTGACACGGCAGAACTGGATGAGACGGGCATTGCAAAAGCTGCAATCGAGACGGTGGCTGAGAATGCATCGGACGGTGTGATTGCACCGATGCTGTTTACGGCGCTCGGCGGACCGGTTTTGGGATTCTTTTACAAAGCTGTGAACACGATGGATTCCATGATTGGATACAAAAATGACAGATATCTTCATTTTGGCACGGCAGCGGCGAGACTGGATGATATTTTAAATTTTATCCCGTCGCGCATCTGTGCATTGTTTTTTGTGATTTGCGCTGCATTGAATCATGAGACAAGCGGAAGAAATGCATGGAAAATTTTTCGAAGAGACCGCTACCGGCATAAGAGCCCGAATTCCGCACAGACGGAAAGCGCATGTGCAGGAGCTTTGAATATTCAATTGGCAGGACCGGCGTCCTACTTCGGCAAAATGGTGGACAAACCGACAATCGGAGATGCCATCAGACCGGTTGAGTATGCGGACATTCGCCGCGTGAATCGTCTGATGCTTCAGGTCGCTTTTTTCAATGAAATTCTTTGCCTGTCGGTGATGATGCTGATATGGTGGTTATAAAGGAGTAATTATGAAACACGGTGGCGATCGTTATCGCAACGAAATCAAATATGATTTTTCGGTGAATACCAATCCGTTTGGGATACCAAACCGCGTGCATGCCGCCTTGGCGGACGCAATCAGTCAGGCACAGTATTATCCGGATCCGGAGCATGAAAAACTGACCCATGCGCTCGCGAAAAGATATGCAGTGAAACCGGAACAAATCCTGTGCGCCAATGGAGCATCGGAATTGTTTACGAGTATCGCTTTGACCTTGCAGCCGAAAAAAGCTTTGCTGACGATGCCTTGTTTCGGCGGATATGAGAGAAGTTTAAAGGCAGTCTCCTGTGAAATCGTGCAATACAATCTGGCGGAAGCAGATGGCTTTTGCCTGACTTCAGCGGTGCTTGAACAGCTGACCGATGATTTGGATATCATCTATCTGGCATGCCCGAACAATCCAAACGGTTCAATGTTAAACCCTGATTTGTTTTTGAAGATTATCGAAATCGCAAAAAAGAATCAAACGATGGTGGTTCTGGACCTTTGCTTTTTTGAATTGATGGATCCAAAATGTCAGCAGGAATGGATGGATTGTCATTTGCGCATCTGTAATCTGGTCAATCACTCCAACCTGATGATTGTAAACGCATTTACAAAAACACTTGCGCTGGCCGGAGTACGCATCGGATATGGTTTTGTCGGGGATCCGGAATTGGCGGAAAGAATCAGAATGTCGATGCCGGAATGGAACAATTCGATTTTTGCACAGGCTGCGGGGATTGCAGCTGTGCATGAGGGCGCATATGTCCTGCAATGCGCAAGTGAGATTACAAAATGGAAAGCAAATTTGCGCCGATCGCTCTCGAATCTGGGAGCAAAGGTTTATGACAGTGATGCAAATTTCCTTTTGGTGAAATGGCCGGATGAGAAACAGGCAGCTGAAATGGCGGAACGCCTGTTAAATGAGTATGGGATTTTGATCCGAAACTGTGATTCTTTTCAGGGGCTTTCCGGAGCTTATTGGAGAATTGCCATCCGCCAGCCAAAGGAAAATGCGCTGCTGTTAAATGCCCTGGCGGAGATTACAAACGGCCGAACCCATGAAAAAATAACTTTTGAACAAAACATAATTGAACATGTACTGCCACAGGACATCGAGTCAACCAGTATGGCGACCATTCGCAAAGAACTGCAGATGATGAACTACCAGCTGGATGAAACACTGGCGCCTGTGATTTTGCGCTGTATTCATACTTCTGCGGACTTTGAGTATGCGGATACATTGTGCTTTTCGGACAATGCGGTCCGTATTGCACAGGACCTGATTCGAAAGGGCGCTGATATTGTGACGGATACCAATATGGGATTGTCCGGCATCAACAAAAAAGAGCTGGCGAAATACGGTGGCTGTGTGCACTGTTTTATGGCGGAGGAATCTGTGGCTGCGGAAGCAAAGAAGCGAGGTCTGACCCGCGCAACGGTCAGCATGGAACATGCGGCGACCATAGACAAACCAATTATTTTTGCAATCGGAAATGCACCGACTGCGCTGGTTGCTTTGCGGGGACTGTATGAAAAAGGCTACCGCCCGGCATTTATCATAGGTGTTCCGGTGGGATTTGTGAATGTGGTTGCATCAAAAGAAATGATTATGGAGACGGACATTCCGTATATTGTCAATCGCGGACGCAAAGGCGGAAGTAATGTGGCAGCGGCGATATGTAATGCATTATTATATGATATGAGGAATCAATGAGATACGGATTTACGACAGGAAGCTGCGCGGCAGCGGCGGCAAAAGCGGCAACCTTTATGCTTTTGTCTGGAAAAGAGAAAAATCAAATCGAGATTGAAACTCCAAAGGGAATCAGCTTCCGTGCTGAAGTGGCTGACATTAATCGATCTGAAAATCAGGTTTCCTGCGCAGTGCAGAAAGATGGCGGAGATGATCCGGATGTGACGACGGGATTATGGATTTGTGCGACAGTATCCTTCCGCAAACAGGAATCGGATGAGGCAGACAGGATATGGATTGATGGAGCAAAAGGCATTGGCCGCGTGACATTGCCCGGACTTGATCAACCGGTCGGAAATGCGGCAATCAACTCAGTGCCTCGTGCAATGATTCGAAAAGAAGTTACGGAAGTGATGGAACTGTTGGATTACAGAGGTTCCCTGTCCGTCATCCTGTCGGTGGAACATGGCGAGGAAGTCGCACAGAATACATTTAATCCACGGCTGGGCATTGAAGGCGGGATTTCTATCCTTGGGACCAGCGGAATTGTCGAGCCGATGAGCGAGCAGGCCCTTGTTGATACGATTCGGGTGGAACTGAATCAGAAGAAAGCTTTGGGAATGCCGATTGCAGTGGTGGCGCCGGGGAATTATGGACTGGATTTCATGCAGCGACGATATCATTATGACCTGGATCGCAGTGTAAAATGTTCGAATTTTATTGGTCAAACCGTCGATCTGGCGGTGGAATGCGGTTTTCAAAAAATGCTTCTGGTTGGCCATATCGGGAAATTAATCAAAGTGGCCGGTGGGATTATGAATACTCATTCGCGTTTTGCGGATGGCAGAATGGAGATTCTGACCGCACATGCGGCAATGCATGACTTTGACAATGGGATACTCTCGCAAGTGATGCAGGCTGTGACCACGGAAGAAGGCATCAGAATCTTACAGGAGTACAGCCCAAAGCAGTGCGAACAGACAATGAGGTCCATTGCAGAGCGGATTCAATATCATTTGCAAAAACGTGCAAACGGAAAAATACAGGCGGAAACTATCATGTTTTCGAATGAATTCGGATTGCTTGCGGCTACCGAATTGGCGGAGGCATGGATAAAGAGTGAGGATTAATATGAACGAGCAGGGTATGGTATATTTTGTCGGAGCAGGACCGGGGGCGGTTGATCTGATTACGGTGCGTGGCAGAGATTTGATTGCACGCGCGGATCTGATTGTTTATGCCGGCTCATTGGTCAATCCGCAGCTTCTCGAATATGCCAAAGAGGAATGCAAAATTTATAACAGTGCGACCATGACATTGGAAGAGGTCATGGATGTGATGATTCCGGCAGCGAAAAAGGGCAAATGTGTCATTCGTCTGCATACCGGTGATCCAAGCATCTATGGCGCGATTCGTGAGCAGATGGATGCGTTAATCGAGGCTGAAATCCCGTTTGAGACCTGTCCGGGTGTCAGCGCAGCCTTCGGTGCGGCATCATCATTAAATCTGGAATATACTTTGCCGGATGTCTCGCAGTCTCTGATTTTGACACGGATGGAGGGATGCACAAAAGTTCCGCCAAAGGAACAGATTGAGCAATTCGCGGCACATCAGTCTACGATGGCAATCTATTTGAGTGCGGGGATGCTGGATGAATTGACAGAGCGGCTGATTGCAGGAGGCTATGATGCGAAGACACCTGCGGCAATTGTTTACAAGGCCACATGGCCGGATGAAGAAAAATATATTTGCCCACTTCGGGATTTACCGGAAGTGGCAAGGATCCATCAGATTACGAAGACGGCACTGGTCTTGGTTGGTCCGGTAATCGCGCAGCAGGGCTATCAAAAATCATGTCTGTATGCGGCAGATTTTTCGACAAAATATCGAAAGGCAAAAGAGTAGATGTTTATTGATGTTTTAACTTTTACGGAACACGGTGAAAAACTTGCATATCAAATGATGACATCCATCAGCAAATGTGCGGATGAAGAGGTGAAGTGGCATCTTTATTACAAAGATGCGGAGGACATTTATACAAAATCAAGGGAGGCATTTGAAAACGGGCATGCGCTTGTTTTCATATGCGCAATCGGAATTGCAATGCGGGCAATTGCCAGTTGCGTGAAGGATAAGTTGACGGATGTCCCTGTTGTCGGAATGGATGATGCAGGAAAATTTGTTGTTCCGCTTTTATCCGGACATATGGGAGGCGCAAATGAACTCGCCCTTACCATTGCACAAGCAATGTCTGCAACACCGGTCATCACCACATCAACAGACTGCAATGATGCCTTTTCTGCTGATTTGTTTGCAAAAGAGCAGAATTTGAGCATCATGAACCGAGAAGGGATTCGCAGTGTTTCCGCAAAAGCCATTGAAGGGAAGCCAATCCGGTTAATGGTGGAACATTTCAAGGCGGCATCTGCGGATGTGGTTGTGACACGCGATTCTGCCAAATACCGGCATGGAACACTGGCACTGTGCCCGCGTGATTATGCGGTTGGGATTGGATGCAAGAAAGGCAAATCGTTTGAAGAAATTGAATCTGCCGTGCAATCTGTTTTGAAAGAGCATCAGATTGATGAAAGCAGAATCGGAGCAATCGCATCCATTGATTTAAAAGCGGAGGAACCGGGGCTGATTCGCTTCTCGCAAGTGCACAAACTTCCGTTTTTGACATTTGATGCAGAAATATTGAATGGGATACAGGGACATTTTTCGTCTTCTGATTTTGTAAAAAATACGACAGGAACTGACAATGTCTGTGAACGTGCTGCAATTGCAGCGGCAGGGGACGGAGCATCACTTCTGGTACAAAAGACTGCATGCGACGGGGTGACTGTTGCAATTGCAAGTCCGGCAGGAGTGAAAAAGAAAGCGCCTGTCAGAAATCTGGTTTATGTCGTCGGAATGGGGCCGGGCGCAGAGATACAGATGACGCAGCAGGCACTGTCTGCACTGGAACAGGCGGATACCATCGTGGGCTATTCCGTTTATCTGGAGTTGCTTGGGGCACGTTTTGCAAAGAAAGAAACGATATCGACCCCAATGCGTCAGGAAATGCGACGCTGCGAAATTTGTTTTGAAGAAGCGCAAAAAGGAAAATGTGTAGCAATGGTATGCAGTGGCGATGCAGGCGTTTACGGCATGGCGACGCTGCTGCTGGATCTGCAATCCAAGTATCCGGATGTCGGAGTTGAAGTGGTGCCGGGAATTACGGCAGCTACAAGCGGCGCTGCGATTCTTGGGGCACCGCTGAATCACGATTTTTGTGTGATCAGTCTAAGTGACCTGTTGACTCCGCGTTCTGTCATTGAAGCACGTCTGCGCGCAGCTGCACAGGGAGATTTTGCCATTGCAATCTATAACCCTTCGAGCCATAAACGAAATGATTATTTGCAATGGGCTTGCGAGATTTTGCTCGAATACAGGAAGGAATCCAATGCCTGCGGATATGTGGAAAATATCGGAAGAGACGGGACGAAAGCCTCTGTCTGTACGCTTGTGGAATTGCGCAGCAGGAAGGTGAATATGTTCACAACGGTATTTATAGGCAATTCGCAGACCAAAATCATGGGAAATCATCTGGTGACACCGAGAGGATATCATATTGACTAAGTATATTATTTTTGCCGGAACAACGGAAGGAAAGACAATTTCAGATGTGTTTGAGCATGCGGGAATCGCACATATTGTCTGTGTGGCGACCCATGTCGGCCGCGAGGTGATGGCGTCTGGAAAACATCGCAGAATCATCAGTCGACGGCTAAAGGCCTGTGAAATGGAAGATTTGTTTGTAAAAGAGCAGGTTCAGGTTGTGCTGGATGCGACACATCCTTATGCCTGCGAAGTGACAAAAAATATACGTGAAGCTTCCGAAAAGTGCGGATGTGATTATCAGCGCATTGTGCGTGAATCAAAGCTGCATGATGAGGCGGATGAGGACCTGGTTTATTTTGAAACCGTGCAGGAATGTGCAAAGGCGATGAAGCAGGTTGAAGGAAAAATTTTGCTGACAACCGGAAGCAAGGATTTGCACATTTTTGCAGAGGACGAGGCGGTGCGTAGCCGCTTGATTGCGCGCGTACTTCCGGTGGAAGAAAGTCTGCAACTGTGCGAAAATGCCGGATTGTCGGGCAGGCAGATCATTGCAATGTTTGGCCCGTTTTCCTATGAAATGAATCATGCGATGCTGCAACAGTATGACATCGCATGTCTGGTGACAAAAGACAGTGGCAGAAATGGTGGTTTTGAGGAAAAAGTAATGGCCGCAAAGGAATGCGGATGTAAAGTCTTTGTCATCGGACGGCCAATGAAAGAGACCGGCATTTCGGTGGGAGAAGCAATCCGGACTTATGCCGGAGATGTGACGATTCCGTTTCATATCAGTCTGTGCGGACTGGGGCCGGGAGATGTACAGATGATGACCTGCGCCTGCAAAACCGCGTTGAAAAATGCGGATTTGGTGCTGGGCGCGAAGCGACTGCTGGATGATGCCGCCGGCTGTACGGAAGCAATGATGATGCCTTATTATCTGGCAAAGGATATCATCCCGTATTTGGAATCCTATCTGCTGCATCATCCTGGTGCAAACATTGTGATTCTATTATCCGGAGACAGCGGATTTTACAGCGGATGCACAAAGTTATATAAAGAATTAATAAAGTGGGATTGCTGTGGAATGAATCTTGAGCTGTTGCCCGGAATCTCAAGCATTTCCTATTTTGCGGCACAGATTGCAAAGCCGTATTCATGTGCGCAATTGGAGAGTTGGCACGGAAAAGCCGATGATCCGGATTACCCGGGACATCTGGCTGCAGTGATTGCCCGCCATGCGGATACTTATGTTTTGTTATCTGCCGGAGAAGATGTGGCACGTCTGGGAGCACTTTTGAACGGATACGGCCTGGGTGATTGTGAAGTGACGGTCGGAAGCCGTCTGTCTTATCCGGATCAGTCTGTGGAAACATGTTTGGCAAAGAATCTGGAGATTTCTCCGAGCGGACTTTGTCTGGCATATGTTCATAATCCTTCGCCGAAGCAGAATTTAAGTATCTGTCTGGCAGATGATGCATTTATACGGGACAAGGTGCCGATGACCAAGGCGGATATTCGACATTTATGTGTTGCAAGATTAGAATTGCAGGAGCATTCCGTGGTATATGATATCGGTGCGGGAACCGGCTCTGTCGCAATCGAAATTGCAAAACAGCATGAGAGTATTCGTGTCTTTGCTGTGGAACAAAAACCGGAAGCTGTGGAACTGATTCAAAAAAATGCTGCATTGTTGCATGCAGAAAATGTGACAATTGTGGAGGCACAGGCTCCGGATCGGTTGGAAAATTTACCGGTTCCAACCCATGCATTTATTGGTGGAAGCGCCGGCAGACTTCGGGAAATCATAGATTTATTATTAAAAAGAAATCCTGATATAAGAATTGTAATTACGGCTGTCACCATAGAGACTGTCAGTGAGATGACGGAAGTATTAAAGCGGTATAAGGACAAAGAAGCCGAGTTGATTCAGGTATCGGTTTCCAAAAATATGCAGGCCGGACAGTATACGCTGATGCAGGCACAGAATCCGATTTATATTGCGATACTTGGTCCCGGCAGACAAGAGGAATCGAAATGAAACTTTTCATGATTGCAGCACCTGCGAGTGGGAGCGGGAAGACCATGATCACCTGCGGCATGCTGAAACTGTTAAAAGAAAAAGGGGTTGCCGCATTTAAGTGCGGGCCTGATTATATTGATCCGATGTTTCATCGGAAAGTTCTGGGGGTGGATTCCGAAAATCTTGATACCTATTTGCAGACTCCGGAGCAAATCGCTGCGATTCTGTCTGGTCACGAGGAAGCATATGGTTTGATTGAAGGTGTCATGGGACTGTATGACGGACTTGGTGGCATAAAGGAGGAAGGTTCGTCCTATCATCTGGCAAAAATGTTCCATATTCCGATTCTGCTGGTGCTTGATGCACGCGGAATGGGACGGACGATGATTTCGATTCTAAAAGGGATTTGCGCAGAAGACCGCATGCATTTGATCTCAGGTATCATTCTGAATCGGACTTCAAAATCATTTTATGAACTGATGAAGCCGCTGATTGAGGAGGAAGTGGGAATTCCGGTATGTGGATACCTGCCTGTATTGCCGGATCTGAAAATCGAAAGCCGTCATCTCGGACTGCAGCTGCCGGATGAAATTCAGCTGTTGCAATTGCAGCTGGACCAACTGGCGGAAGAAATGCGGGATCGTATCAATTTCCTTCCGTATGCGAAAGAACCTGTATTAGGAAAAATAATTGCGACAAAAAATAGTACAGGTGGAAAACCACTTACTCTTGCGGTTGCAAGGGATGAGGCATTCTGCTTTTATTACAAGCAGAATCTGAAAGAGCTGGAACAGAAGAATATTAAGCCGGTTGAATTTTCGCCATTGCATGATTCTTCTCTGCCAAAATGTGACGGTCTGCTGCTCGGAGGCGGATATCCGGAATTGTATGCAAAAGCATTATCGGAGAATCGCGCAATGTGCGATTCAATTCAATCCGCAATTGAGCGTGGATTGCCTTCGATGGCGGAGTGTGGTGGTTTTATGTATCTGCACCGGTTTTTGCGGGATATGGATGGAACGGAATATCCGATGGTCGGTGCGATAGACGGAACCGTATTTAACACCGGGAAATTGTGTCGGTTCGGCTATGTGGAAATCTCTGATCGAAACAACCGCTTCGGCACGGTCAAAGGACATGAATTCCATTATTATGACAGCACGAACAATGGGGAGGATGCGGTTGCAAAGAAACCGGTTGGAAAACGAACCTGGCCATGCATGCATATCGCAAAGAATCATATCTGGGGATTCCCGCATCTTTATTATCCGTCATGTCCGGAACTGGTTGATTATTTTGTTGAGCAAATGGAGCAATATCATGAAAAATTCGTATCGCTTTTTTGAAAATCGGGAATGTGAATATTATCCATGTCACAAAGGGATAGATCATTTGAATTGTCTGTTTTGTTATTGTCCTTTGTACAGTCGGAAGCATTGTCCCGGAACCCATACATGGATTGAAAAGGATGGCGTTGCAATCAAAAATTGTACCGACTGCACGTTCCCGCACGAGCCGGAGAATTATCCTGTTATCATCGAGTTTTTGAAACATCCCGAAAAATAGTGGGAACAGGGATTAGTTTGTGATATAATTTGATACATATATTTTTACTCAAAATTATGATGTAAGGATAGGTTATCAGAGAGATGAGAATTAGAGAGTTACCTGTGTTCAGTGTCAAGATTGAACGCGAGAAGATTGCCAAGAATGCGAAGGTGATTATCCGCATTTTTGCTTTGCTTGAGGAAGCTGGGGTGCCGTGTGAATGCATTGCAATCAATATTGACTGGATCAGTGTCACGATATTGCAGGAATATCGTAGTCGTATTCCGCAATTTTTGTGGGCGGTCGGCAAAGAACTGAAAGGCACAAATGTGATTTTGGATAATGAATTCCTCCTGCTTTGTGTGGAAGGAATCACATTTACCAGCCGAAGAGTGGGATATTTCATGACATCATTGATGTTTAACGGTGTATATCCTCATATTATGAGACAAATGAACAGCAACAAAAAATTGGTTGTCGGAGTGGACTATGAATGTAAAGACACGGCAATCCGTATTATCAGAGAACTTGTAGACATCGGAAATAAAAGCGCATAACTTTGGAGGGTGCGGGCATGAAATTTCTAATCATCTATTCGAAACCAATCTGCTATAATTCGCTTGAATTTTTTACGGATACTATGGCCGAGGCATTGCGAAATCTGGGACATCAGGTAGACAGTCTGACCAGTTTCGACAAGCCGGAGCGTTTTATTCCTTACTTTGATAAAGAATATGACAGGATTATCGATTTCAATTCGAATTTGCCATTGATGAAGATGGATGATGGAAGCCCGGTGCTTTCGCACCTGAAGGGTCGGTTTTATAATTATCTGCTCGAACATCCGCTGCACCATCACAAAGTGCTTTCTGTAACGAATGTGGAGCAAAATGTGATTTGCATTGACAGAAAACATGTGGAATATGTGCGCACCTATTATCCGCATATTCGTGAGGCGATTTTTCTTCCGGTCGGAAGCATGCCAGGAGACCCAAAGAAAATCAAACCGATTCGAGGACGCAATATTGCAGTCTTTTTTCCGGGGACTTATACTTCCACAAACTGGGCAACCGCAAAGATGGCGGTCATGCCACCGGAACTAAAACAGGAATTGATTTGGCTCTATGAAAAAATGCGTGATGATTATACACTCGAACTGCCGGATGCACTGAAGCAATATGCGCAGGAGCAAATGCATCTGACCATCCCGGATGATGAGATGGCAGAATATGTGCATCGTCATTTTCTGGCAGATACATTTATCTGTGCATATGTGAGGGACCGTGTGATTCGGGCACTGCTCGAAGCGCATATTCCTGTTACGGTCTGCGGAGGCGGATGGCAGGAATTTGATGATCCGAACAACCAGTATCTGATCATTTTGCCGGCAAAGGATTATGAGGCTGCGCTCGAAATGACCTATGATGCCAAAATCCTGCTGAATGTGATGCCGCATTTTAAAGATGGAATGCATGACCGGGTATTGACCGCGATGTCGCATGGCGCGGTATGCGTGACGGACGCGACGGATTATATTCGGGAGAATTTTACGGATGACAGAGATTTGATTTTGTATGATCTGCAGCATTTGTCGGAATTGCCGCGTGTGATTGCGGAATATCTCGAGGATGAGAATCAATTGCAAAAGATTGCGGAAGCAGCAGGATATGCGGTTTCCAATAATTTTACCTGGGAAAAACTGCTTACAGAGAGCGAATTGTGCAGGGAATGACCAAAGGATAGAGGGAGGCTGGAAAGAATGCATGAGCTGCCAGTGACCAAGGGTATTTTTAAAACGGCTATGGCAGAGGCTGAAAAACAAAATGCCAATAAGATTAAGACAATCACACTCAAAATGGGAGATAACTGCGATTATGTTGCGGAAATTATTCAGGAATATTTTTCGATGCTCGCGGAGGATACCATTGCAAAGGATTGTAAGATTGTTGCAAATTATGTGCATACGACCGTCATCTGTAAAGACTGCGGGCGGGAGTTCACGAGACAGGAATTCAAGGACGTCTGTCCCTACTGTAAAAGTGAGCATCTGAAGCTGAATATTTTCAAGGATTTTTATATCGAAACAATTGAAATTGAATAGTGACAAAAAAGTAATGTACTAAATCAGAAACAATTTGACAAAAGATTAACAAACCTGAATGGATTTGATATATTATAGGGTGGTTTGAGAGCTTATAATATATTAACCAGGAGGGATTCAAATCTATGGACAAATTGGTAACAATTTTAATTTGTCTGCCGTTTGTAATGGCTGTTTTACCGGCTATTATCAAAAACAGTAAGGCAAGAGCTGCGGTCGTATATTTGTGCGGTGCCATTGTCATGGCATTGTCTGTATTTACTGCCGTAAAATGGGCCATGGCCGGAGGCAAGGCGATGGACTTTAATTTGCCATACACAGAAGTGTTTGACAAAATCATTCTCGTGGGAGACTTCCTTTTGATGTTTCTCATTATCTATTTATCCTTCAAATGGAAGAAGGGTATCATCAGTTTCTTATCCATTATACAGACGCTTCTCGTAGCCGGAATTGAATTGTTCGGACCGGAAGTAGAAGAGAAGGCTGTCATTCATATGGACTGGCTTACATTTATCATGATTCTGATCATCGGTATCATCGGTGTGGCAATCGGAATTTATGCAGTCGGTTATATGCATGGATATCACATTCATCACCACAAGGAATTAACGGACAGAAGAAGCTTTTTCCTGGCCATGATTTTTGTGTTCTATGGCGCAATGTTTGGTCTGGTACTTTCACAGAGTTTAATCTGGCTGTATTTCTTCTGGGAAATCACCAGTGTTACTTCGTTCCTGTTAATTGGATATACCAGATCTGAAGAAGCAATTAATAACAGCTTCAAGGCATTGTGGATGAACTTGCTCGGCGGTCTGGGAATTGCTGTTGCAATTGCATATGCAATCACGGTTCAGGGAACCGCAAACCTGTATGATGTCATCAGTCTGGCAGGTGCGCATAATGCGGCAAGGGGGGCTTTGATTCCGATTGCGATGCTCGCATTCGCTGCATTGACCAAGTCTGCACAGTTCCCGTTCTCAGGATGGCTCTTGGGCGCAATGGTTGCACCGACACCGTCATCTGCGTTGCTTCACTCAGCAACAATGGTTAAAGCCGGCGTATATCTGTTGTTGCGTCTGGCTGTTGTCATGAATAACAACTATGTAGGACAGATGGTTTATCTGGTAGGCGGATTTACTTTCCTTGCAGCAAGCTGCCTTGCAATTACAGTCAGCGATGGCAAGAAAGTACTTGCATATTCCACCATTTCAAACCTTGGTCTGATTGTTGCGTGTGCGGGAGCCGGATATCAGGAAACCGTATGGGCAGCAGTATTTTTGATTATTTTCCATGCAGTTTCAAAATCCATGCTCTTCCAGTGTGTGGGTGCGATTGAGAATACCACAGGAAGCCGTGATATTGAAGATATGCAGGGCCTGATTATGAGATTCCCGAAATTGGCATTTATTTTGATGATTGGTATTGCAGGCATGTTCCTTGCACCATTCGGTATGCTTGTTTCAAAATGGGCTGCTTTAAAGGCATTTGTTGATGCGAGAAGCGCATTGATGATCTTGTTTGTCGTATTCGGTTCTGCAACAACCATGTTCTACTGGACCAAGTGGTTTGCAAAGATTTTGGGTGTAAACCCGAACAAGTCAAGAGATTTGACCAAGCCGAACGAGTATATTTCCATGTTCTTCCATGCAATTTTACTTGTGGCACTTTGTGTATGTTTCCCTCTTGTTTCAAAATATGTGGTTCTTCCATTGACAGGTGAGATGTATGGCAATGCATCTGCAGTTATTTCACAGGGCAATATCATTGTCATGGTAATCATGATTGTTGCACTGCTTGTAATCCCGACCTTCTGCTATCTGCTGACAAGAAATGCAGGCGTCAAAGAAGTGATGGCGTACATGGGTGGAGACAATGCGGGAGACAATGTCCGATTCCTCGACTCTGTCGGAGAACCAAAGGAACTTCAGGTTTCCAACTGGTATATGGAAGATGTATTCGGTGAGAAGAAACTCTTTACACCTTCTGTTATCATTTCAACATTAATTATTCTGGTGCTTCTTTGCACAATAGTAGGAGGTGCGTTCTAATGACCGATTTACAAATTCGTATTCTTGTTGCCGTCTGCTATGTTGTATTGGCACCGTTTATTGCAGGATTGCTTGACGGTTTTGACCGCAAGATTTCCGCTCGTATGCAGGGCAGAAAGGGACCGAGCATTTTCCAGCCGTTTTATGATATTAAAAAGTTATTTGGAAAGCAGTTCTTATCTGCATACAGATTGCAGCTGGTACTGGTATTGACCTATATGATTCTGGTTGTGATGACCGGTGTGCTGTTTTATGCCGGATTGGATTTGCTGTTATGCTTTTTCTCATTATCGACAGCGGTTATGTTTTTGATCCTTGCATCTTCTGCGACACATTCACCGTTCAGTTCGCAGGGAACACACCGTGAGATGATGCAGATGATGGCCTATGAGCCAATGGTACTTCTGACAGCTGTTGGATTTTATCTCGCATGCGATACCTTCAGCGTCAATGAAATCATCAAGTCGGATATTCCGGCAATTTGCTATTTGCCGGGATTCTTTGTGGGATTTGTATTCATTTTGACCATCAAATTCCGCAAGAGCCCATTCGACCTTTCTACATCGCATCATGCACATCAGGAAGTTGTCAAAGGTGTGACAACAGAGATGGTTGGAAAAGAATATGCGATGACAACAATCACAGAGTGGTATGAGGTAGTCTTTTTACTTGGTGTGGTAGGACTGTTCTTTATCACATCGAATCCATGGAGCATCCTTTGGACTGTCGCTGCAATTCTTGCGGTATATTTCCTTGAGATTCTGATTGACAACGTGTCCGCTCGTGTGAAATGGCAATTGATGTTAAAACTTGCATGGTCAGTAACGATTATCGCAGGCGGATTAAACCTGTTTATCCTGACCCTGATCAATCGTTAAGAGAGGTATAAAAAATGGCAAAAATCGAAAAATCGCCTTGGCTGCTCCACTATGATGGATCCAGCTGTAATGGTTGTGATATTGAAGTTCTGGCATGCACCACACCTGTATATGATGTAGAACGTTTCGGTGTGATCAACACCGGTAACCCGATGCATGCGGATATTTTTCTTGTAACCGGTGGTATCAATTCGCAGAATGCGGAAGTGGTAAAGCAGATTTATAATCAGATGCCGAATCCGAAGGTCGTTCTGGCAGTCGGAACCTGCGCCTGCACCGGTGGTATTTTCAAAGAGTGCTACAACATTCTCGGCGGTGTGGACACTGTGATCCCGGTTGATATCTATGTACCGGGCTGTGCTGCAAGACCGGAGTCTATTATTGACGGTGTTGTTCAGGCTGTTGCACTTTACAAAGAGAAGCAGAAGACCTGGAAAAAAGAAGAAAAAACGGAGAAAGGAGCATAAGACGCATGGAAAAGATGAATGATTATTTATTTAAAATCGAAAAAGTCGAGCTTCTTTCCGTAATCATGGAAAAGAAAAATGCACTTTGGCGTCTGGTACAGATTTGCTGTGCAATGGTAAATGACCAGTATGAAATCACTTATTCGTTTGCAAACGGATATGAATTTGAAAATTTCCGACTGATTGTCGACAAAGATGAAGAGGTACCGAGTATCTCCCGCGTCTACAATGCGGCAATCTTTTATGAGAACGAGATGCATGAGCTCTTCGGTCTTAATGTTTCGGAAATCAAGACAAATCTGAAGGATCGTCTGTATCGTATTGATGCACAGACTCCGTTCAAAAAGGAGGCGAATGAGTAATGGGTAAGAGAAGTGTTGTTCCATTTGGACCTCAGCATCCGGTGTTGCCGGAGCCGATCCATCTGGATTTGGTATTGGAAGATGAAAAAGTTCTCGCAGCCGTGCCTTCTATCGGATATGTGCATCGTGGACTTGAAAGCCTGGTAACCAAGAAAGATTTCCAGGAAATGGCTTATGTGGCAGAGCGTATTTGCGGTATCTGTTCATTCGGACATGGTATGGGCTATTGCATGACCATCGAAGATATTATGAATGTCGAAGTGCCGCGCCGTGCCGATTATCTGAGAACCATTTGGATGGAAATGTCCAGATTGCACAGCCACCTTCTGTGGCTTGGATTGCTGGCTGACGGATTTGGATTTGAGTCTTTGTTTATGCAGTCGTGGAGAATCCGTGAAGGAATCCTTGATATGTTTGAAGAGTCAACAGGTGGACGTGTGATCTTTTCTGTCAACCAGATCGGTGGTGTAAAGAAAGATATGTCCAAAGAAATGCTTGCTAATTTCCAGAAGCGTTTTGATGAAATGGAAAAAGAAGTTCGTAAGCTGACACGTGTATTCCTGGACGATTATACAGTAAAGAGCCGTTTGGAGGGAATCGGAATTCTGACCGGCGAGGATGCAATCCGTCGTGGCGCAGCAGGCCCTATGGCAAGAGCTGCCGGAATTGCAGTTGATATGCGTAAGACCGGATATGCAGCATATGACGATATTGATTTTGAAGTAATCACTTCCGACAAGTATGACAGCTACGGTCGCTGTGAGGTTCGTATCGGTGAAATCTTCCAGTCATTTGATATCATTCGTCAGTGTATCCGCAAAATCCCGGATACCGAAATTAATGTAGCAGTAAAGGGCAATCCTCCGGAAGGCGAATCCATTGTACGTATTGAGCAGCCGAGAGGAGAGGCATTTTACATGTCTCGTACCAACGGAACGAAATTCTTAGACAGAATGCGTGTCCGTACACCTACCTTTGCAAATCTGCCGGCACTGACACAAACCCTTCAGGGATGCCAGTATGCAGATGTACCGTTGTTGATTCTGACAATTGATCCATGTATCAGTTGTACAGAGCGCTAGGAAAGGAGAGAGATCATGGGACAGTTTATGCCTTTTGCAGGACAGGTGTTGAAGAATCTTTTCTCCAAACCTGCCACCACACAATATCCTTTTGCACCAAAGGAATATCCTGAGCGTACAAGAGGTCATGTGGAAATTCAAATCGAAGATTGTATCATGTGCGGAATGTGCATGAGAAGTTGTCCTCCGGGAGCGATTGAAGTCAAGAAGCCGGAGCATCAGTGGACCATTAATCGTTTCGACTGTATCCAGTGCGGATATTGTGTCGAAAAATGTCCAAAGAAATGTTTAAGCCTGGTACCGGGTTATCAGGTTCCTGCCGGAGAAAAGGCAGTATGTGTTGTACAGCAACCGTTTGATCCGGAGGAGGAAGCCAGAAAAGAAGCAGCCAAGCAGGCTGCAATCAAGGCTGCTCAGGAAAAAGCTGCTGCTGCAAAAGCGGCAAAGGAAGCTGCTGAACAGGCACAATCATAATAGGGAATGGGGCTGTCATCGGGCAGCCCCTTTTATTTCAATTGCAGTCTTGGGAGTTGAAGAGTGTGGATGTGCATGTTAGAATGAGGATACAATGACAACGAAAGAAATTATTGTAAAAGGGATGGTACAGGGAATCGGTTTCCGTCCTTTTGTGGCCGAACTGGCCGAAAAATTTCAAATCAGCGGATGGGTGCGCAATGTAAACGGAAGTGTGGTCATCCATGCAACAGCGGAAGATGCGTTTTTGGCTGTTTTTTTGCATGCACTGAAATTCAATGCACCACTGGGTGCAAATGTTGTATCCATCGAGACGCGGGATATTACCGAAGACGAGATCGTTGAAGTGCCGGATGACGGAAAGCTGTTCCATATTATGGAAAGTGCAAAAATTGATTATTCTGATTATCCGCTCATTCCGTCGGATCTGGCGACCTGTCAGACCTGCGAAGCGGAATTGCGCAATCCGGAGAATCGGAGATATCACCATCCTTTCATCAGCTGTACAGCATGTGGACCGCGCTATTCGATTATCGAGGCTTTGCCATATGACAGAGAGCGCATCACAATGAAAAAATTCCCGATGTGCAGCCGGTGTCGTGAAGAATACGAGATGAAGGCAAACAGGCGCCGCCATGCACAGACAGTCGCATGCTGGGACTGTGGACCACAGGTGAGCTTTATGCGATGGGATCTGCAGCAAAAGCAGTGGATTACGGATGAGTCGCATGACTATGACTGCATTGAAGCGGCACGAAACTGGATTTTGCAGGGCAAAATACTGGCCGTAAAAGATATTGGCGGATTTCATCTGGCTTGCAGCGCAGGTTGCAAAGAAGCCGTTGCGGCACTCAGAATATTAAAAGGACGTGAAAAAAAGCCCTTTGCCGTGATGTTTCGCGATATCAATCATGTGCGTGAATATTGTGAAGTCAATACAAGAGAAGAGTCTTTGCTGCTGGATGATGCAAGACCGATTGTATTGCTTAAACGAAAAGAAATGAACGATGCAGAGGCAGCAATTCATCCGGATGTCTATGGCAACAGCCCGGATATCGGTGCATTTTTGCCATGCAATCCGATTCAGATTATGCTGCTGGAGAATTGCGGACCGCTCATTATGACGAGTGCGAATCACTCCGGAGAGCTGCTTTATCTCGAGGAGGAGCAGGTTCGCAGAATGTTTGAGGCATCGGAGATGGATCATCTTGCGATACTCACGCATGACAGACCAATCCTGACACCGCTTGATGATTCGATTGTGCGTGTAATCAGCATCGGACAGAAACCGAATCAGGTATATTATGAACAGACCATCCGCAGGGCGCGCGGATATGTACCGAATCCGATTACGGTTCCGTTTTCGGAACATTTTCTTGCGGTCGGAGGCGATTTAAAAGCAACATTCTGCTATACGGGAAACAATCGCGCCTATTTGAGCCAATATCTGGGAGATTTGTCGGATGAGGCTTGCTTTGCAGAATACCAAAAGCAGATGGAACATATGAAAGCGCTGTTCAAATTCATTCCATCGACCGTCATACATGATGCACATCCGGGATATCGCAGTGTACAGCATCTGAAAATGATGGAAGGACTGTTGAAACGTCGCGGAAACAAAATGGTACAAATCCAGCATCATATGGCGCATGCCGCTTCTGTTTTGGCGGAGCATGATGTCAAAGGGGATGCAATTTGTTTTGCTTTTGACGGAACAGGTTATGGTACGGACGGAACCATATGGGGAAGTGAAGTATTCCTGTGGTCGGCAGACGAAAGACAAATGACCCGAATCAATCATTTGCCGCCGGTTCAGCTGATTGGAGGCGATGAGGGTGCGCGCAATGCGCAGACGATTCTGTATGGCTATCTGGCCAATGTGGGCAGATTGCAGGATTGTGACATGGAGTCACAGATCAAAGAATTCCTCGGCGAACAATATGCGCGATATGAGGTCGTCCAAAAGGCAATCGCAGCGGGAATTCATACGGTCACCTCGACTTCGATGGGACGCCTGTTTGATGCGGCGAGCAGCCTTCTTGGAATTTGTGATTATAATTCCTATGAGGGCGAGGCCCCGATCGAACTGGAAAATTGTGCGGCGCATACAAAAGAAGCGGTTCAATTGTCTGCAAAGCCGGAATACTGGCTGAGCGATTTGATGAAACTGCGCATCGATGGGACTGCAACAGAAGCGCTTGCGCGCGGTTTTATCCATGCAGTTGCTGATTGGATCATAGACACCTGTGAAACACAGCCTGTTAAGCAGGTCGTATTGTCCGGCGGTACTTTCCAGAACAGGATTCTGTTGGAACGCACAATCACAGGATTGACCGGGCGGGGATATCAGGTATATATCAATGAGAAAATCCCTTCCGGTGACGGAGGCATATGTGTCGGTCAGGCATATCTGGCAGCAATGTTCAAAAAACAATAATGAAATGAGGATATCAATATGTGTGTAGCAATTCCGGGAAAAGTTGTGGAAATTCGTGACAACAAGGCAATCATCGATTTCTCGGGCAATCAGGTGGAAGCTTATATCGGCCTGGTAAATGTCAAAGTAGGCGATTATGCGCTGGTTCATGCAGGCTGTGTCATTCAGACCATGAAGCAGACTGAGGCAGAAGAAATCGCAGAATTAATGGGAGGATTGGCGGAGTAACCGCCGGGATGATATTGTGGAAATCAAAGAAATAATCGAATATTTGCAAAATTATCAGGGACCGGTCATTCGCCTGATGGAGGTATGCGGCAGCCATACGGCCGCCATTTCCAAATTCGGAATTCGAGATTTGCTCTCCGACAGGATTGAGTTGATCAGTGGTCCGGGATGTCCGGTCTGTGTGACGCCTTCGGCATATGTGGATCGCCTGATTGAACTGGCAAAGGAGCCGAATACCTGTGTGGCTACATTCGGCGATTTGCTTCGCGTGCCGGGCAGTTCGAAAAGTCTGAGCGAGTCCAAAGCGGATGGCGCAAATGCACAGATGGTTTATTCGCCAATGGACATTCTAAAGCTTGCAAAAGACAATCCCATGACCAATTATGTCTTTGCAGCAGTCGGATTCGAGACAACGGCACCGTTGTATGCGCTGCTGATTGAAGAGGCGATGAAGCAGAATCTGTCCAATATCCGCATCCTGACGGCATTAAAATCCATGCCGAATGTCATTGCCTATCTTTTGCGCAATGAAGCTCAAATCGATGGCTTTTTGGCCCCGGGCCACGTATGCGCCATCACGGGAGCGGACTATTTCGGCAAGCTTGCCGAGGAATTTCATATTCCGTTTGCAGTATCCGGATTTGGCGACGAAGAACTGGTGGTTGCCATTTACGGACTGGTTCGCATGATTGAACAGAAAGAGACCGGTGTCAAAAACTTTTATCCATCTGTGGTGGAATCAGGTGGGAATGCCGTGGCATTGGACAAATTGAATACTTATTTTGAGCCATGCACTGTCGCATGGAGAGGCATGGGCGAGATAGAAGGTTCCGGCTTTTGCCTGCGCAAAGAATATGCGCAATTCGATGCGGGCAGCATCGGCTTAAAAGAAGACAAAAAGAAAAATCATGCATGCAGATGCGGCGAGATTTTGATGGGAAAAGCAAAGCCGACGGATTGTCCATTGTTTGCACGTGTATGCAATCCTTCCAATCCGCAGGGCGCATGTATGGTCAGTTATGAGGGCAGTTGTTTTACTGCTTTTCAGACAAAAGCGTGAGAAATGAAAGAGAAGAGAAAAAATGGAAAAAATTATTATGGAGCATGGTAGCGGTGGACGCGCTACCGGCGAATTGATTCGGACAATCTTTGAAGATGCATTTTCAAATCCTGTTTTGTCACAGATGGAAGATGCGGCTGTGATTCCGGGCGGTGCGCAGATCGCAATGACAACAGACAGTTTTGTTGTGACCCCGCTTGAATTCCCGGGAGGAGATATCGGAAGATTGTGTGTATGTGGCACGGTCAACGATCTGTTGATGCGTGGTGCAACCCCAAAATATATGACCTGTGGCTTTATTCTCGAAGAGGGCGCGGAGGTTGCTTTGCTGAAGCGACTCGTGCAATCCATGGCACAGACGGCAAGAGAGGCCGGCGTGATGGTTGTTGCCGGAGATACAAAAGTCATTGAGGGCAACGGAGGTATCTATATCAATACCACGGGTGTGGGAATTGTTCCGACGGATGTCGATATCAAGGCTGCAAATGCAAAGGTTGGTGACAAAATCCTGGTTTCTGGTACGATGGGAGACCATCATGCAACAATTCTGAGCAGTCGAATGAATATTCAAAACAAGATTGTTTCGGACAATGCACCATTAAATGAGATGGTATTACAGTTGCTGGAACAGGGAATCAAAGTGCATGTTCTGCGTGATGTGACCAGAGGCGGTCTTGGAACGGTTTTGAAAGAACTGGCACAGAGCAGCCATTGTGAATTTGAAGTGGAGCAGGATTTGATTCCGGTAAGCGCTACCGTAAAAGATTTTTGCGGCTTGCTGGGACTTGACCCGTTATATATGGGAAATGAAGGAAAGCTGGTTGCAATTGTAGACCCGGAGGATGAAGCAAAAGCGCTTGAAATCATCCGCTTGGCCAGATACGGCAAGGACGCTGTTACCATCGGAACCGTTACTGCGGAGCATCCAACCGGAAATGTTCTGTTAAAGACACATATCGGTGGACGCCGCAGCATTGACATTTTGCAGGGAGAAGGACTGCCGCGCATCTGTTAATTATGACTTTGGCATGACTTTCCATAATTCTTCGAGTACATCATCATTGTGATGCATATGACGCTCATAGGTGGCAATCATGACAGCAATGTCATTTTCATCCGTGGGCTCATAGAGACAGAAGAACAAAAACAGAAAATGCACATGGAGCGTAGCCAGTGAGAGCATGCGCAAATAGCTGTAATCCTCATATACCTGCAAAAAATGATTCTGTAAATAATAAATCAGATAATCGCGCAAGAGCGCATCGATATCCGGATGCGCTGCGCGGTATTTTTGAAATAATTCTTCAAGATGTGAATCTGCATCTTCAATCGTCAACTCATCAAATTGTTCAAAATAGCGCAGACAGATTTGGTAAAATAACGGAAGTCGGCGTTTCAATGCAACATGATAAATCCCATGACACATCAACTGATCGGTATCGAGTGCGCTAAATAAAAAACGTGCTGCTTTATGTGACTCTTCCTCGGTCAGAACAATTTCGTCAAAATTCACACTTCCCGGATCGGCCGGCTTCTCCAAAATTCCGTCATTGACGCATGCAATTTCAATTGCTTTTGCGTATTTTTGCATACGCCTGATAAACGGGAACAGTTCGATAGGGGAAATCTGCTGCAGCCTGGCAATCAATTGGTTGCGGCATTTGCGCGCCGAAAAGAGATAATCTCTGTCATCATTTTCCGATGTGTCAGGATATGAAGGAATCTCGTCCGTTTCATGATAAAGCAGATTATCTCGGTGACGCAGAAATAAACCGGCAGCCATGGGACAAGCCAGTTCGAGCGATTCCTCAGCAAAATATCCATAATTTTTCATGCGGCGGGGAAAGCGCCGGCAGATGCCCGGAATATAGGATTCCCCTTTTTGCATCTGCAATCCGCAAAGCCCGTCTTTGGTATAGAAACGACATCGGAATGCGAGCGGATTAAAGACAGAGAATTCCCCTTCTTTTTTCATTGCAAGTCGCAATTTCAGTCCCAGTTTGCCTTTTTCCTTCCGATAGCGGAGGACACTTTCCGGATCAATCGGAACTTTCCATCCGTGGCAGCAGGCGACGGGACAATCCCCTTTGAGACATTCAAATTCATCAAAAAAAGAAATACGATCAATCATAAAGATTCCTTTGTGTTTGTATATAGAGCAGGACGCCTTCGAGTGCGAGTCCTGCGACCAGTCCGCAAAGATGTGCCGCATGATCGATATGCGGCTGCTCAAGGCTGATGGCCAGTGCGAGAAATGCATAAATCAATGCACCGTAGCGGTCGCTGCCGTGTTCCATCACAAATGATTCAATGACCAGCGCACCGAGAATGGCATAGACGGCTCCGCTGGCTCCGAGTGAATAGGTTGTGGTGTCATGGATCATGATACCGTGGTAGAAGACACTTCCGATATTGCCGATGAGTCCTCCAGCCAAAAAGATAAAATAAAAGGTGATTGGTTTGCTTTTTCTGGTAAATGCCAGGCCCAGAATCAAAAGTGAGAGGCAATTGTTCCATAAATGATGAAAATCCGCATGCATGAAGATCGCTGTGAAAAGACGATAAAAATCATGCTGTACCCATACGGTTTCATAATTGTCTCCAAAGCGGACTGCGGCACCATCGCCGACAACAAAATAGATTGCGGCAAGCAACCCGATTAAAATGCAAACGGCAATGACTCTTGCCGGTTCATAAAGTCTTTTTTTCTCTGAATTCATAATGTAGATTGTTCCTTTTCAAGTCTATTGCTTATTATAGAACGAGATAAAAATCTTCGCAATGTTAAAAAAGTGTTGACAAGTACAATTTAATTGTGTACAATCCAAACATACAGTTGATTCGAACAAAATGGAGGTAGAAGATATGGTATACGATTGTGTGATTGTTGGAAGCGGTCCTGCCGGACTTGAAGCAGCATTGAACCTGAAAATACATAATAAGAATTTTCTTTGGCTCGGAAGCAAAAATCTGAGTGATAAGATCAGAAAGGCAGAGCGGATTTCCAATTATCCGGGATTTGCAAACATCTCCGGCGAAAAGCTGATTGATGCATTTTTGCAGCAGATGAAGGAAATGGAAATTGAAGTGACCGAAAAGATGGTCAATCAGATCATGCCGATGGGACAAACTTATGCTTTGATGGCAGGCAGCGATTATTATGAGACAAAGAGCGTAATCCTGACAACGGGTGTTGCAAACAAGATGACACTTCCGGGAGAGTCTGAACTGCTTGGCAAGGGTGTCAGCTATTGTGCGACCTGTGACGGCGGGCTGTATCGCGGAAAGAAAATTGCGGTACTGTGCAATTCAAAGCGCTTTGAACATGAGATTACATTCCTTTCGGAACTTGCAGAGCATGTTTATCTGTTCAAGGAATATGTTGAGCCGGCAGCAGTTGCAGACAATGTTGAGATTATGAATACCAGACTGACAGCTGTCGAAGGAGCCGATCATGTGGAAGCGGTAATCGGAAAGGATGAGAGCAGAACGGAAGTGGATGGCGTATTCTTCCTTCGTGATTCGATTGCACTTTCCAATCTGTTGCCGAATCTGGAATCGGAGAATGGTCATATCAAAGTAAACCGTATGATGGAGACCAATCTTCCGGGTGTTTTTGCAGCAGGAGATTGCACCGGTCGCCCATATCAGTATACAAAAGCAATGGGCGAAGGAAATGTGGCATCTCACAGTGTCATTGAATATCTGAGCAAACTTGCATAGCGAAAAGGACAATTTACTTGCGTACAATAGAAATTAGTGATATTTTTATTGTATGCAAGTTTTTTTATGATATAGGAATATGTTGCAAGTGAAAATGTAAAATCGAAAAAAGTAGAGGGAGAAAGAATGAGTGACAAGTATGATGTTTTAAAATTGGAAAACCAGCTGTGTTTTCCGTTATACGCATGTTCCAAGGAGATTGTGCGTAAATATAAGCCATTTCTGGATGAGATAGATCTGACTTATACACAATATATCTCCATGATGGTTCTCTGGGAGCACAAGGCCATGAATGTGAAACAGATGGGGGAATATCTGTATCTGGATTCTGGGACACTGACTCCGGTTTTGAAGAAACTTGAGCAGAAAGGCTATGTGACCAGACAACGCGATGAGAGTGATGAGAGAATCCTGAATGTAACCATTACAGAAAAGGGAGAGAAGCTGAAAGAGAAAGCAGTCATGATTCCGATGAAAATGGGAAGTTGCTTTACCATCTCACAGGAAGAAGCAAAACTGTTGAGCAAAGTATTGCATAACATTCTCGAACAGGTTACAGATTAATTAATGGGGGCTTTATGAAGGTTTTAGAGTTCAAAAAGGGACAGGTCATTGCATCCCGCTCCGATAAAGTGATGGAATGGTATCTTGTTCAAAAAGGTACTGTTTTGCAAAAGTTCGAACTGGAAGATATCGAGCTGGAAACCAATTCCATCATTGGAATTCTCGAAGCGGAATGGTTTATTTGTGATTATGTCGCAAAAGAGGATACGACACTGATCGTGATTCCTTGTAAGGATGCGGCGGATCTGGAAAAATTACTTCGTACACATGGTAATTTTAGACCGCTTTTTTTGCGTGCCGCAATTATGCAAAGACATAAAGCATTTAGTTTGTATTCCAAATTAAGCACAAAATGCTATATGATGCATTCCTACACGGAGCGCTTTTATACAGAATACAGCGAGATTGCGCAGGAAAATATGATTCCGGAGCGTCCGTTCCCGAAGATTGAGAACTTTGAGCCAATCTTTATGACACACAAGGCAGCAGATTGGGAAATCCATTTTTGCAATAGCCTTGTCGGCAAATATTTCTCGGAATATATGCAAATGATGATGAAAGACGAAGCTCTGACGGTCGGTGCGATTATGGAAGCATCCGCACAGATGCGCCGTGTGACACAGGGAATCGAAGAGATGGTCAACTATCTGATGTTCAACAAGGATATCATATACAGTGAGCATGAAGACGGACTGTTTCATTTGTTATACGATCTGGCTACGACACTTCATGCTGAATCAAAGCCGACGGATCAGATTAAGGATTCCTTAAATCGTGTCATCGAATTGATGAAAAAGCTCGGCATCTTCACAAAGGGACAAATTGGTGCCTGCGAGCAGGCCAATGAAAATTACAGTCAGGTGAAGGACAAGAAGGAGTATTTTGATGTAACACGCATTGATTGTGTAGAACATATTATGAAATATGCCGGATTTGAAACTGCCCAGGCACAGGCATACAAGAAAGATCTCGATGATTTCCGTGAAATTCCGGACAAATCATCGCTCGAGCCGGAGCAGTTCCAGATTAAGAAGCGCATTACCAAGACTTTCTATGATATTTATGAGAAGGCATTTATGCGCTCCGTAAAAGAAAATGAAGAACTTGATCCTGTCATGGTGATGTTCTTTAATTTTGGATTCATGGATGTGGATTTTCTGGGTGAAGACAAGATCAATTCACTGGTCAGTCTGGTGGAACGAATGAGCTTCTTCCGCTCAGCCAATGTTGTGACGGCATATGAATGGCTGTGCAAAATCTATCGCGGAGAGGAGGAACCTTCCCGCAGCGAGCTGGATATGGATTATAATCAATATCTGGTGGATGAAAAGAAGAACGGTCGTATTACTGCGGAACAGATGGCAGAATTAAAGACCAACCAGGATGAAAAGGTAAAATTTGAAATTCGCAATATGTTTACGTCAGGTCATCGCATCACCTATGGTCGCGTGACTTCCTTCCTGCCGGTATTGTCGGGAGAAGAGATGATGTCTTCGGTTGAGAAGATGGCAGTGACTGCGGAGAAGATTCGTGAAGCCATGAATGAAGTGCGCAATATCGATTATCAGGCGTTCTTCCACGATGTCCAGTTTGTGGATCCGGAGCATGGCATCAACAATGAAACCTTCAAAAAAGAAATTCTGCCATATGTGATTCTGATGCCAACGCTCGGAAGCAAAGGTATGATGTGGCAGGAGACCGCAGGCATCCGTTCGGCAACGCCGGGCCGCTTCCTGTTGCCAATCTTTAGCTCTATGGATTTGAGTGAGCAGATGATTGAACTGGTGGCGAGATATCGTTGGGAATATTGCAAGCATGTCATGGGTGTCAGATGGAATGACATCCGTGAAAAGAGTCTGACTGCGGAATATTCGGATTATCTGCAATTCTACAAGAAAAATCATGATCTTTCACAGGAGGCGCGAGAGAAGGTCAAAAGCCAGCTGACACGCGCAAAGAACAGCTATCGGGAAGTATTTGTCAAAGATTATGTAAACTGGCTCAAATATGAGTCTAAGGGCGGATTCCGTCTGAATAAGGTGGCAAGAAATATTCTGGTGACATATTGTCCGTTTGCTGCCGATATTCGCGCAGGACTGAATCTGAATCCGATGTACGAGAATGCATTCCGAAAACTCAATGCGGAGAATCTGAAGAATGAGCAGCGATTGAATATGCTCTATGATCGTTATGAAAAGGCCGGTGGTGAGATTACGGCTGAATTCAAGGAAAACCTGAAATATTATCAGATGTAAGGGAATGAGTTTATGCCAAATGTTTCGGTTCGAAATCTCGTGGAATTTATTTTTCGCTCCGGAGATATAGATAACAGGGGACGCGCGAACAGCCCTGAAGCAATGCAAGAAGGTTTGCGTATCCATCGCAAAATACAAAAATCCATGGGAACCTCTTATCAGGCGGAGGTTCCCTTAAAGTATGCAAAAAAATACGACGAATATGATCTGGTGATTGAGGGTCGTGCTGACGGAATCTTTATGGAAGATCAAAAGACCTTTGTCGATGAAATCAAGGGAATGTACCAGAAGGTGGAATCATTTACCGAGCCGATCTTCGTTCATCAGGCGCAGGCGATGTGCTACGCGTTTATTTTTGCAAATGATCATGCACTCGATGAAATCGGTGTTCAGATGACATATGTCAATCTGGATACCGAAGAAAAGAAATATTTCAGGTTTGAATACTCGTTTGAAGAGATTCAGACCTGGTTTGAGGAGACTCTGCTTGCCTACAAGAAGTGGTCGGATTTTGAATATCACTGGAAGCAGAAGAGAAACGCATCGATTAAACCATTGGAATTCCCGTTCCCTTATCGTGAAGGACAAAAGAAACTGGTGGCAGATGTATATCGGACCATTGCGCGAGGAAAGACATTGTTTCTCCAGGCGCCAACCGGTGTCGGCAAGACGATTTCCACATTCTTTCCGGCGGTCAAAGCCGTGGGAGAAAACAAGGGCGATCGTATTTTTTATCTGACAGCCAAAACGATTACGGCATCGGTTGCAAAAGAAACTTATGATTTGCTGCAGACAAACGGATATCAGGCAAAACTGATTCAGTTAACTGCAAAGGAAAAACTATGTCCGTGTGAGACTATGGAATGTAATCCGGTTCAATGCCCGTATGCAAAAGGGCACTTTGACCGCGTCAATGATGCGGTCTTTGATATCCTACAGCATGGAAATGTCTTTACGAGAGAAGAAATCCTTGCGCAGGCCGAACGATATCAGGTCTGTCCGTTTGAGATGGCATTGGATATTTCATCCTGGTGCGATGACATCATATGCGATTACAATTATGTATTTGATCCGCATGTATATCTGAAGCGGTTTTTCGCGGAGGGGACGCGCGGCGATTATATTTTTCTTGTGGATGAGGCGCATAATCTGGTTGACCGAAGCCGGGAAATGTATTCTGCCGAGCTGTACAAAGAAGATTTCCTAACGATGAAGCGCATCTTAAAGCAGTATCATCCGTATCTGTCCAAACTGTGCGAAAAATGCAACAAGACCATGCTCGAATACAAGCGCGAATGCGAGACATACCGAACCTATGAGGACATCGGTGGATTCCTGTATTCTCTGATGCGACTTGCAACGGAACTCAACGAATTCCAAAAGAAGCATCCGGAATACCCGGAGCGCAAAGAGGTGACGGAGTTTTATTTTGCATTGCGCAATTTCCTTGAAATATATGATCTGACTGCGGAAAAGTATGTGATTTATACGGAGCAGACGGAGGATGGAAGATTTCGCATCAAACTGTTCAACGTGGACCCGTCGGAGAATTTGCAGAATTGTATCGACAAGGCCAGAGCGACCATCTTTTTTTCTGCGACCCTGCTTCCGATTCAGTATTATAAGCGTCTGCTTTCGACGAGAACCGACAATTATGCGGTCTATGCGCATTCGGTATTTGAGAAGGAGCAGAGTCTGATCGCCTTTGGCAATGATGTCAGCACCAAATATACCGAGCGCGGGCGCGCAAGCTACGAAAAGATTGCGGAGTATCTGATCAGGGTGGTGATGGAAAAGCAGGGCAATTATATGGCCTTTTTCCCTTCATACCGCATGATGCAGGATGTGGCAGCAGTGTTTGAAGAACGTTGCGAAGAAAGCACATTGCCTGTGAAAATGCTGCTGCAGACGAATCATATGAATGAGGCGCAGAGGGAGGAATTCTTGGCGCAGTTTGAAGAACAGACAGACGATTCGCTGTTGGCATTTTGTGTGATGGGAGGCATCTTTGGTGAGGGCATCGATCTGAAGGAGGACCGTCTGATCGGAGCGATTGTTGTCGGCACCGGACTGCCGCAGGTGTCCAATGAGCAGGAAATCTTGAAGAATTATTATGATTCAAATGATGAGAGCGGATTCGATTATGCTTATCGCTATCCGGGGCTCAACAAGGTCTTGCAGGCGGCAGGACGCGTGATTCGGACAACGTCGGATCGAGGAATCATGATTCTGCTCGATCGAAGATTTTTGTCGCATGAATACAAGGGCCTGTTTCCAATCGAATGGGAGCATGCCCGGACCGTCAACTGCGAACAAATATCGGAAGTGGTTCGCAAATTTTGGCAAAATGACTAATTTTACCTTTAGAATTCGTATTTTCTTTTAATATACGAATGTGCACTTAAATGTTATACTTAATCTTGGTTGCGAAGCGACCAAAGCTATGATTTACAAGAACAATTTTATAACACGGAGGAAACAACAATGGCCAATGTACGGCGTGTGTACGCGGAAAAGAAACCCGATTTTGCAGTAAAAGCAAAAGAACTGAAGCACGAGATCAAACATTATCTGGATGTGACCGGCATCCGTAATGTCCGGGTACTGATTCGCTATGATGTGGAAAATGTCAGCGAAGAGACCTATCAGAAAGCGCTTCTTTCCGTTTTTTCGGAGCCACCTGTAGACGATATTTATGAGGAATCCTTTGACTACGGCGATGCCAGAGTTTTCTCCGTCGAATACCTGCCTGGACAGTTTGACCAGCGCGCTGATTCTGCAGAACAGTGTATGAAACTCTTAAATGAAAATGAAGAGCCGATTATTCGCACCGCAACAACTTATGTCATCGAGGGCGACGTGACCGATGCACAGTTTGCAGCAATCAAAAAATATTGTATTAATCCAGTCGATTCCAGAGAGACAGACTTGGCAAAGCCTGAAACTCTTGTTCAAAATTTTGAGGAGCCGGCCGATGTCGCAATTCTTGACGGATTTGCACATATGGCAGAGAAGGAACTGAATGAGCTGTATGCTTCATTGAATCTCGCAATGACCTTCAAGGATTTCCTCCATATCCAAACTTATTTCAAGAATGAAGAAAAGCGTGACCCATCCATTACCGAAATTCGTGTTCTGGATACTTACTGGTCCGATCATTGTCGTCATACCACATTCTCAACAGAATTAAAAAATATCAAATTTGATGACGGATTCTATAAGACTCCAATCGAAAATACATTTGCAGATTATCAGAAGACATTTGCAGATCTGTACAAAGACCGCGATGACAAATTCGTATGTCTGATGGATGTCGCACTTCTTGCAATGAAGAGACTGAAAAAAGAAGGCAAGCTGGATGATCAGGAAGAGAGCGATGAAATCAATGCCTGCTCCATCGTAGTTCCTGTTGAAGTGGATGGCAAGACAGAAGAGTGGCTTGTAAACTTCAAAAATGAGACACATAATCATCCAACAGAAATTGAACCGTTCGGTGGCGCTGCAACCTGTCTTGGTGGCGCGATCCGCGATCCGCTTTCAGGCAGAACCTATGTATATCAGGCAATGCGTGTAACCGGTGCTGCTGATCCTACCGTTGCGGTAAAGGATACCATCGAAGGCAAGCTTCCGCAGAAGAAGCTTGTACGCGAAGCTGCTCATGGATACAGCTCATACGGAAACCAGATTGGTCTTGCAACAGGATATGTCAAAGAAGTATATCATCCTGATTATGTTGCAAAGCGTATGGAAATCGGTGCGGTTATGGGTGCTGCTCCAAGACGCGCAGTACAGAGATTAAATTCCGATCCGGGTGATAAGATCATCCTTTTGGGTGGACGCACCGGACGTGATGGAATCGGTGGTGCAACCGGTTCTTCTAAAGCACATAATACAGAATCTACCTCTGTATGCGGTGCAGAAGTACAAAAGGGAAATGCGCCTACAGAGCGTAAGCTTCAGAGATTATTCCGCCGTGAGGAAGTATCTCATATCATCAAAAAATGTAATGACTTCGGTGCCGGCGGTGTATCTGTCGCAATCGGAGAATTGGCTCCGGGACTTCGTATTCAGTTGGATAAGGTTCCGAAGAAATATGCCGGACTCGATGGAACAGAGCTTTCCATTTCCGAGTCTCAGGAACGTATGGCTGTAGTGGTTGCACCGGAAGATGTAGACCAGTTTATGGCTTATGCAAAAGAAGAAAACTTAGAGGCAACAGAAGTTGCAGTTGTCACAGAAGATCCTCGTCTGGTATTGGTATGGAGAGGCCAGGAAATTGTCAATCTTTCCCGCGCTTTCCTGGATACCAATGGTGCACATCAGGAGACCGATGTGGCAGTGGAAATGCCGGATCCAAAGGAGAATTATCTCAAGAAGATTGCGCTGCCTGCAGTTGAGGATGCGCTTTCGCGTGGCGATATGAAGGCAGCATGGATGGCAGAACTGTCTGATTTGAATGTATGCTCTCAAAAGGGACTCGTAGAGATGTTTGACGGCTCCATCGGAGCAGGAAGCGTATTCATGCCATACGGTGGTCGTTATCAGTTGACAGAGACGCAGTCAATGGTAGCAAAACTTCCTGTAGCAAAAGGCAAGTGCGATACCGTTACCATGATGGCTTACGGATTTGATCCGTATCTGTCAAGCTGGAGCCCATATCATGGTGCTGCTTATGCAATGCTTGAATCTGTTTCTCGTATTGTTGCAACCGGTGGTGATTACAAGAAGATTCGTCTGACATTCCAGGAGTATTTCCGCAGAATGAATGAGGACCCATACAGATGGAGTCAGCCGTTTGCTGCACTGCTCGGAGCCTACAATGCACAGATTGGTTTTGGACTTCCTTCTATCGGAGGAAAGGATTCCATGTCCGGAACCTTCAATGAAATTGATGTACCTCCGACACTGGTATCATTTGCAGTAGATGTGGCAAAGGAGAGAGAGATTGTTTCGCCTGAATTGAAGAAGGCCGGCAATCAGCTTGTGCTCTTCACCATCGACAAAGATGAGTTCGATATGCCTGTATATGAACAGGTGATGAAATTATATGATGCCTTCCATGAGATGGTTTGTGCCGGATTGATCCGCTCTGCATATGCTCTGGATTCCAAGGGCCTTGCAGCAGCAGTTTCCAAGATGGCATTCGGAAATAAGCTGGGTGTGACCATCGAAGATGATGTGACAAGCGATATTCTGTTCGCACCTGGATTTGGTAATATTGTGGCCGAAATCGAAGTGGAGAAGCTTGAGGCAGTTCGTGCAATTCTGTCCAAGGCAGGTCTGGACGATACCGCAAGTGTTGTTGGTTTCATCAACGATACCAAGACCATCGACTGCGATAATGTCAGCATTCCGATGGAACAGGCAATCGCTGCATGGACACAGAAGCTCGAGGGCGTGTTCCATACCCGTTCACATGAGGATACTTCTGTGGTGGATACCGGTCTTTACAAGGCAAAAGAAATTTACGTATGCAAGAATAAAGTTGCTAAGCCAACCGTATTTATTCCGGTATTCCCTGGAACAAACTGCGAGTATGATAGTGCAAGAGCTTTCGAACGCGCAGGTGCCAATACGATCGTAAAGGTATTTAAAAACTTAAGTGCAGAGGATATCCGCGATTCAGTAGATGCATTTGCGAAGGCTATCGATCAGTCACAGATCATCATGTTCCCGGGTGGATTCTCTGCAGGTGATGAACCGGAAGGATCTGCAAAATTCTTTGCGACAGCATTTAGAAATGCAAAGATGACAGAAGCAATCACACGCCTCTTAAATGAGCGCGACGGTTTGGCTCTCGGTATCTGTAACGGATTCCAGGCATTGATTAAGCTTGGACTTGTGCCTTATGGCGAAGTGCGTATGCAGTCTGCAGACTCACCGACTCTGACCTACAATACCATTAACCGTCATGTTTCCAAGATGGTTTATACAAAGGTTGTTTCGAACAAGAGCCCTTGGCTTGCACAGGCAGAACTCGGAAAGACCTATACCAATCCGGCATCACACGGAGAAGGTCGTTTCGTAGCGCCGAAGGAATGGCTGGATCGCTTATTCGAAAACGGACAGGTTGCAACGCAGTATGTAAATGAAGCCGGTCAGCCGACCATGGATGAAGAATGGAATGTAAACGGTTCCTATTGTGCAATCGAAGGAATCACATCTCCTGACGGACGTGTGCTTGGTAAGATGGCACATTCTGAACGCCGTGGCGATGCGGTTGCAATCAATATTTACGGAGAGCAGGATTTGAAGATCTTTGAATCCGGCGTTGCTTATTTTAAATAATTTCTAGAAGAAAGAACCATTAAATCTTTCATAATGTGAGGTGACTCCCAAAAGTTAGATTTTTTTAGCGTAGCAGTCTGATGGCTGCTACGCTATTTTTTTATGCAGCCAAGAGTTTGAGCCGATACACAATCAGTAAGACTAACTATTAAAGAAAGTCAATAAAAATGTTTTAAAACAGAAATGTTTTGAATA
>NZ_PDYG01000039.1 GCF_002735305.1 Agathobacter ruminis | reverse complement strand
CCTTTTCACATTCCCAGAAAGTTTTTCCATCAAACAATGGTTCTTTTAGAAAAGCATCCAAACTCGCAGGACGATCTAATCCTTTTACGCTCCATAAAACAGTCGCTGTAGGTTCCCACTGCTGCAGCTCAAAGTAATATGTTCCATCATCCAGATTGTATCCTTGCGAAAAATACTTTTTTCCATGATAGACATATATAACCTCTTCACCATCCAAGAGTTTTTCAACAAACTCATCAATATTTCCATTAATCATAGTTCAGCTCCTTTGAAAAACTTTTTATATTGCTTGTAAAGCTTCGAATTTTTGTGCATCCGAATCGTTGTACGTTCAAAGTTAGGCGTTTTACTTTGGCTAAATTCCTTCCCATAAACATGGTAGTGTAAGACCTTGTCTAAGCCCTTTCCAACCTTTGGTTCTCGATGATACGCAATTTCAATTCTGAGATTGTGATCCTTATCATAAATACGCATAGTATTAAATGTTCCGTCTTGATTCATTTTAAGATAAGCAAAACTTGAATGTGATGATTCTGGAAGGCCATGCTTACCAGATCCTTCTACGCCTTTTAATACTTTGACACCATTAAACTTTCCACCTGCAAAAAACGAAGTGTCTGTTTCATAAACATAAGGCACCGGATTTCCTGCAGCAAATGTACCTCTACCACCCATTAGCGCACCACCTTTCTGGACTTCTGATAATCCACAACTACAAGATTACCATCCATTTCATCGAAAGGGTCACCTAAGCAAATGATAGCATCCGGTTCAATTCTTTCAAGCATATAATTATATCCGCGCAAAAAATCACGTTTATTGCGTTTGCAGCCAATCATTCCAATTGCCACAATGCAATGCTTTTCAATTGCATCAAAGCAATATTCGTAGCTACGTGCAGAGCCC
>NZ_PDYG01000038.1 GCF_002735305.1 Agathobacter ruminis | reverse complement strand
GTCCACGAATTCCAGGCACTTCGTATGCATCCCAGCGGCAGCAAAGCATACGAACCCACCCAAAAGCTGCTAGTTCGTATGCAACTTCCGGCACCAAATGCATACGAACCCCTAAAAATAATCCGCAGGGGTTAACTCCTCCGCAATTCGTCCCGATATATATAGTACAAAAGTATCACCTATTACTAAGGAGGATCTTAATGAACGGTGAACAGATAGAAGGCGTGCGTGTTCAATGAATGGATTGGGCATGCGCGTTTTCTTTTTGCACTTTTGTATTATATATGACAATGTTATAATTTGATTAGAACCTGATTGACATGTGACAAAGAGGGCTATGTGATGATACAGAATTCTTTTTTCTTTGTTGAACTGGATGAACTGGATGAGATTCTTTTCCGGATTGTGAATCATGAGGCATATGAGCGTGCAACAGGAGTATTATTGCAGTTGTACAATCCAAGAGTAGATGCACCGGAAGAGGAAATCGTTTCGCGGATTAACCGTGTGGTAAAAAAGGGATGCCTGACGGGGATGACTGCTGCGAATATTGCAGGAGAGAAATATGATATCAGTGATAAGCCGATTCAGCTTTCGGTGTCTTACTTCTTTCAAACAAAACTGATATTGTGTGAATATAATTTGTCATCCACGACTGCGTTTTTTGCAGGCCGGCAGATGAATGAGATATTGGAAAGTACGCAGAATGCCTGTGCAATGCAGATTATGTATGCATCAAACAGCGCATCGGCGGCGCTGTTTACGAAAGAATTCAGACATCATAAGCTGCCGACGTTTGGAGCAAAAGCCGGACGCAGCATCAGAGCGATGAATACGGCACATGTTTATGGCACGAACTGTTATGAGAATGCTGTGGTGGCAGTTGTTTTTTGCAGTGACTGTTTAAGTGTCTATATGGATCATAATCTTGGCTGGCAGGAAATCGGCGTGGAGATGGTAGTGACGGAGGTCAATGGGGACAATGTCATTGTACAGATTGATGGAAAGCCTGCAATTGAGATATTTGAAAAATATTTAAAAGTGAAACCGGGACCGTATTTCGTGCAGAATGTATGCGAGTTCCCATTGATGATGCATCGCAAAGGATTTCCGCTTGCACGCGTTCCTGCGGCAGTGGATGAGGATGGATCTGTCTATTTCACATCGGATGTGCATCAGGGAGAGCATTTTCGTTTGTCCTATGCGGATGAGCCGAAGCTGAAGTATTTCTCAAGGCGCTCGGTGGTGGATCTGCAGGCATTTGAACCGGAGGCCGTATACATTTTTGAATGTGGCAATCGCCTGCGCTATTTGAAGCGGGGATACCGGGAGGAACTGGATCATTATCGCTCATTGATGCCGGAATTGTCATTTACCACCGGATATGCGGAAATCTTTATTACGCCGGAGGGATATGGCGGAGATTTGAACAGTGCACTGGTGGCAATCGGACTGAAAGAGGTTGCCGGGCAAAACCGGATTATTACGAAGCGGGAATATATTGAGTCTGAAGAAAGTGCGGTTGAGGATCATGAGATCCCTTTCGTGGACCGCATTTTGACCTTTTTGTCGAGCACATCGAAAGAACTGGATGCAATCAACAAAGATCTTGGACGCATCGCGTTTACGGACCAGCTGACAGAGGTATATAATCGATGGGAAATGGAACATAAAATTGCGGAGGCACTGGCCGTTCGGAAAAACCAGGATTGTGAATATGCATTGCTTTTTATGGACATTGACCATTTTAAAAATGTCAATGACACCTATGGTCATGATGTCGGAGACATGGTCTTGCGCGGTATGGTAAATCTTGTGCGCGAAAAATTGCGTGAAAATGACGTGTTTGGCAGATGGGGCGGAGAGGAATTCCTGTGTCTTCTTCAGGCTTCCAAAGAAGAGGCATGTGAATTTGCAGAGACGATTCGGGATACCATCGATCAGGCTTGTTTCGTCAACGTTCGCCATGTCACCATCAGCATCGGCGTGACGGAAGCGCGTGCAGATGATGACATCGATTCTTTCGTAAAGCGTGCCGATGAAGCATTGTATCAGGCAAAAGAAACCGGCAGAAACCGGGTGGTTTACGCCGATGAATCATGATTGTGCCGGACACAGAATATCCAATACGGCATCATATGTTTTTGCATGCTGCAAATCTTCGATTTTTTGTTCATGATTGAACAGATCATTGATCAGTTTAAAATACAATCCGCGGTCTTCCTCGGTGGTTGCAACCATGAGGATGACGCGGATTTTTTGATTGTGAATGCGGACACGGTGCTCCAGAACAGACAGAAAGATCGCGGTCTTTTTGGCCGGGAGGGCAGAGTGAACCACTGTGATGGCCGGGCGTGCGTAAAAGGCAGAGGCATTTTCGCGGCGCAACAAATCGGAAAGCCATGGCTCGTCGACAATCCGGTCTTCAATCATTTGCAGTCCAAGGCGAGAAAGCGCATCAAAATAATTGTCTGCCTGCGTGTGTTCAAACCAGGTCGCTTCCTGCAGCAGTGTGCGCAAATCCGGATATTGTCTGCGATAGAATTGTTTGAAACGCATATGAGACAGGAAACGTTCAAATGCCGGAAACTGTTCTGCCGGTGAGGCGGAAACCGTAAATTGTTTGGCGCGATGCTCCGGCGGAAGCTGGATGTCGGTTGTGGTCAAAATCAAATCGATTTTCGAAAAATCATATGATATTTTGCGGAACATTGGCAACACATCATTGATGGATAAAAGAGGTCCGAACGAAGCCTCTAATTGCATGCAAAGTCCCCATGCCATGGACAGATTGTGATGGCACAGCAGTACGGCATGGATTTTTTGCGGCACAATATGCGCAAGTGCTCCGGAGAGCAGCGTGCACAGATAAAATAATTCAATGGAACTCAGATAACATCCATAGTAATTCAGAGCAAGCGGCTGTACGAGATAAGCCAACTCAAATTCCACCGCATAGTGAATCGGATCAAATGATTCTTTTAACACATCCGGATTCATGAAATGCACCGGCAGAGAAAGATAGCGGAAAAAAATCATCAGGGATAGATAAAAATCTTCATCTTCAAACAAATCAATTGCATATTCGGTTTCAATCAGATGTAGATAATCATTCACAAAGCGAATCAGCGACGGCTCAAAATAATTGACCAGATTGTTGCGCAGATAGTCGATTTCTTCGATTTTGCTGCAGGAAATATGCTCATAGATATCATGCCGCTCGAATTCATTGAATGTGACATCCAGTTTTTGTGAAATGGTATCAATCAATGCATCGGTTTGCGGGATAATCTGTGGGTTGATATAGATTGCGCGGTCTTCGGTAAGCGGATGGCCTTCTGTGATGCGCTGCACTGCGATGGCAAGCTTTAAATCCAGACGCACAATATTGATATCCTCAAGGGTCCAATGATTTTCGGTCAAAAAATCGTTGATGGCATCGGTGCAGATGAGGATGATTTTTTCATCCGGATATTCATATTGATAAAAAGTATTGCCCTGAGTCTGGTAATCCCAACGCATTGCATACAGCTGCACCAGAATCTCGCGGCGCTTCCATTCGGTATGCTCAAAGGTAATGCGGTTGCGTGCACGAATCAGCTCAATTTGCGGATAGTTGAGCAGATATTCTTTGCGAAATTCCTTTAAATCTAATTCCAAAGTTGGTTTACTGATATACATTTCGTCAGCTAGTTCGTCCAGGTTGATTGGAGCATCGGATCTGCATAACCGCTGAGCAACATGGCGCAAACGCTCCTCTCTTGTCAGAAAGGATGTGGTGCTTCGCGTCAGATGGTTGAGCGTTTTTGGATTTAGAGATTCTAAACGATAACCGAAGCGATGCTTGGAGATGATGGAAATGCCGGTCCCCTCTAAAAGCTGATTCATTTCTGTAATATCATTACGAATGGTACGAGAAGATACGCGTAACTTTGAAGCTAACATTTGCCCGGTGATATATCCACTTTCGGATTGTAAATCATGAAGCAGCTGGCGTTGGCGTAAGGATAGATTTATTTTTTTTGGCGTATTTACATTTCTCATTGGAAACTCTCCTGATAACTATGTCTGTGAAGTAATTGTACTACCTTGATGCAAAAAGGGGAATATATTATTTCCACTATAAAGAGGAAAAAACTAGACTGTTAAGTGGCTTGACTTATAAATTCGCAAGTGATAGCATGATAAAATAATGGAGTGTTTTGAAAATTAATACAAAATAGAAAGGATGAGAATGGTGGATATGAAGAAAAAAATAGGTCATAAAATTCTAGTTATCATGATGGTGTGTTCAATTGCATTATGCGAAAAGGATAGTGTTTTTCAATTGTTGGGGAAAGCATTAAGTGGAAATGCATCATTAAGCGGAGATGCATCATTAAGCGGAGATGCAACACTCAGCGGAGATGCAACGCTCAGCGGGGATGCAACATTATTTAAAGATGATTATGATTCTTCGACAAAGAAAAACAGAAATTCAAAAGAAACAGCTGCAAGTATGTATGATATTATCCTGGAGGATATGGATGAGGTTACTAAATCTTTAAAGAAAGAATACCGGAAGTATGTTTCTGTATCAGTTTCTAATTCGAAAGTATTTGACTATAATCTTGGGTGCAATAACTATAGCCAGAGTGAACTTAATAGAAGATACAAAGCGATAAATATGAGTACGGTCAAGGGTACTTGTAGTTGGGTCGCTGCAACTAGTTTGTCAGAATACTACAATAGAAAGGGTTATGCAAAAATAAAAAATTGGAACAGAGATGGAATCTTTTGTGATTTTGTCCTATGGGCAAAAGGCTTAAATGTATATGAGCCAGAAGGGGGAACAGAAAGAGATAAGGTTTGGTATGTATATCAAAAGTTTTATGAGAGTAAAAATCTGAAAATGTTATGTTCTTATGAAACTAAGAATACATATCGGACAACTTATGATTTTAATCGGGCGGTAAGACCTGTTACAGCGAGTTTGCGTGCGCCAAATGGCTCTGGACACGCGGTTATTATCGTTAATGCATATAAAGTGACTGTAAAGTATAAAAAAACTTCATCAGGTAAATCCTATTCAAAAGACTATATTTATTATGTGATTTGCGACGGATGGCATAATGCAAAAACAGGTGATAAACTCCGCGTATCGTATGTTAGAAGTGATTATCTTGTGGGGGTAAATACAGCTTATGAAGGCTAAAAGAAAAAATGTGTTTATCATTATACTTATTATAGGTGTTATTTTTGTTTCATTAGGAGCATATTTGTTTTTTGTTGTAACAAAAGGTAAAAAATGTCAAATTATTGTAAATAATTGGAATGGAGGACAGAATCGATATACGGTTGGCAGTTGTAGTGTCACAGATGAGGATCCATACATGGAGCTTACTTATTGCCAGAATTTTTTCTCGACAAAAGAAGATTTAGAAGATCTTTTTAAAGATAATGAGGATTATATCGGAACCTATACATTCTACGATGAAATGCTTGTAAAAGAGGCAAAGGTTTTCTACAACGATAATAATTATTATGTTTTGCGAAACAACAGAGAAGATGAATATATTATTTCATCTTCTTATAGTTGGTATCAAATGTTTGGAACGATTATTTATGTACCAACACCTTTTTATTTTTCTTTTGAACCGGAGTGCGTGGATGCATATGAGAATGAATATGAACCAAATCTTGTAATGGATGTTGTTTTTAATAAAATATCCTTTTCGGATATGAAGGAGTTTTATTCTCGCATGGATGAAAAGTATTATCACATCGACGAAACAAATCAAACAATAACAGTGGATGGATATGACTGTGAGCACTCACAGGATGTAGAAGACTGCATGATGTTTGATTATAAGAATCATACGATTAGTGGAATCGATGAGGACGGAAAAATGCAGATTTTTATCCAGTAAAAAGAATGAAAAAATACAAAGCAAAAAGAATTGAAATTGAAAAGATAGTAATATCGCTTTATGTGGCCACTTTGCTTACAGCGCTTCCGTTGACTATGAATAATGCATATTTTGATGTTATTCAAACAAAAAAATATGTGTTCCAAGTAATAACAATAGTATATATTGGAATGTTAGCGGTTGCCCTTTTATTTTCAAAAATCAGAGGAGCTACATTACATTTATCGTTTAATATAGTAGATTGTTGTTGGACAATAATGCCAATATATTTACTCATTAATACTGTTTTTTCTTCTGATGTTAAAAAATCGATATCCGGAGAAGATGGATGGGGATTGGGATTGTCTTTTTGGTTTCTTCTACTATGCTGCTATTTTTTTGTCTCAATGGTCGGAGTATACAAAAGTATTCTGGTATTTCCGATGATTGTGACATCGCTTGTAGTAATAATCATTGCTTTATTAAACTGTTTAAATTTTGATGTTTTAAATTTTGTTTCAATCTTGTTGGAGCGTGAAAAGTATAATTACATTTCTACGATTGGAAATATTAATTGGTATGGGGAATATGTAAACATACTTCTTGTTATAGTTAGCTTTATATGGCTGAATAGCACGGGGGAGACTTGTTTGACAAAATTCATCGAGATTTTAATTCCTATGCTTATTTTCACAGCAGTATGTTGCGGGAGCGATATTGCTTTAATTGGTATCATATTAATTAATGCATATATATTTATGGAACATTTGTTTTTGGGGGTGAAGCAAAAAATGATTGTTTATCTATTTGTAGAATGTTGTATATTTGTAGGGATTAATATTTTATACAATTATCATTTGTTGTTTTACCCGTTAAATACATTGCAAAAAACATTTATTAGCAAATATTGTTGTGGCGCAATTGGGGCATTAATTATTGTAGAATTAATAGTCCGGAAAAAGTATATTAAGAATATTATATATATAATCGCTGCGTGTTCACTATGCGTTTATATCAAAACATTTTTACATAAGTATTTATATTTTTCAGACTCGTGGGGAACTAATCGCGGATACATTTTTTGCAAGACATTGGAATTATATAAGTCATTAACACTTAAAGAGAAATTATTGGGAGTTGGATTGGACCGTTATGGTACAGTTATGTTTCAAAAGTATGGAAATGCTTTAGAGAAATATCTTGGCGGTCGTCTTATAAACGCACACAATTGGTTTTTTCAGTTGTTAATTACGATTGGATTGTTTGGTAGTATATTGTTTATTTTAACTATTATTATAACACTCAGAAATTCCGTTGCGATTTCTTCGAATAATCTGATTCTGAAGGCTATTGAAATAGGAATATTTGCTTTTATGATTCAGGGGCTGTTTAATAATATGCAGCCTTTAGGTATGACCTTCTTTTTTGTATTGTTAGGTCTTTTTAATTATGAAACAAAGACATTTAAGAAAACAACACACTATAAATGATATGATTGTTCAGTATTTATAAAAAGGGTGATTCTTCGGAATCATCCTTTTTGATTTATATCGCCTTACTCGATTCTAAAAAACATAGCAGGATTTTAAAAATTTCCACTTTAAAGAGGAAAAAACCGAGTTGAGGAAATCGTATTCATTTCGTACGCTAGAATTAGCTTAGAACTACATCTCAGTGAGAGAATGAAACGAAATTATGGAGGTATTGACATGAAATACGAAAGAATCAGAAAAATTGTATTAGAGGCAATCGAGCAGGCTGTAGCAGACGGACTCGTTCACGGAACATCCGGCAATATTGCGCTTCGCGATGATGAGGAAGATGTTGTTGCAATCACACCAAGCGGAATCTCTTATGTGGGAATGAAGCCGGAAGATATTGCAATTGTAGACTTAAACGGAAAGTGGCTGGATGGAAACTATAAGCCATCGTCCGAGACACCGATGCATACAGCAGTGCTCCGTGCGAGACCGGATATCAAGGCGACCGTTCATACCCATGCAATGTTTGCAACCATCATGGCAATGGGCGACAATCCTGTTTTGCGTCCGATCACACCACCACAGTGTGAATTTACACCGGTTCGCATCGTTCCGTTTACCATGCCGGGATCTGATGAAGTTGCTGACAAGGTTGCGGAGGCAATCGGTCAGGACGGCAGAGCCGTATTGATCAAGAATCACGGTATGTTTACCTGCGGAAAAGACATGAAGGCAGCAATGGCAGCCGCTACTTATGTGGAAGAGATGGCCGTAACCACCTACTATGCAAAGGTTGCAGGCGTTTATGAGCCGATGCCGGAAGAAGGAGAGGCTGCAATGAAGGCGTTAATCGCAGCAGATCAGGCCGTATAAAAGCAGGTGATACAAATGGCAAAAGAATTTTTTATCAAAACAGATGTGACATTCGGGGCGGATTCCGTGCAGGAATTGAGCCGCGTGCTGCATGCTTTTAATGCAAAAAATGTATTGGTTGTCTATGACAAAGGCGTGGCCGCGGTCGGCATCGCAGACAAGGTTTTGGCAGCCATCGACGAGAAGGCATTTCGGGTAGTCTGCTACGACGGTGTGGTTCCGAACCCGACAAATGAAGTGGTCGAAGAAGGCTATGCGATTGCAAAAGCAAATCAGGTGGATGCGATTGTGGCAGTCGGCGGAGGATCCTCTATCGACACGGCAAAGGCAATCAATGTATTGCTCGCAAACGGCGGAGGCATCATGGACTACGAAGGCATCGGCAATGTGCCAAAACCGGTATTACCATTGATTGCAATTCCGACGACCGCCGGCACATCCAGTGAGATCACAAATGTGGCTGCGCTGGTTGATACCGCATCCGTGCGCAAATATGTGCTAATTGATAACAAGATTGTGCCGGACAAAGTGATTGCGGATCCGGAGTTCACCAGAACCGTTCCGCCTTTCGTGACAGCGGCAACCGGACTTGATGCCATCACACATGCAGTGGAAAGTTATGTATCCATTGAGGCCAACTTTCTGACAAAATACAACTCACTTCGTGCATTGCAGATTTTTCATGAGTATCTGCCTCGCGCATACAGGGACGGCAATGATATGGAAGCGCGTGAAAATATGATGCTTGGATGCATCGTTGTCGGATTTGGTTTTTCCAATGCCAACCTTGGACTGGTCCATGCAATCGCGCATACATTGAGTGCACACTTCGGTCTGGCACATGGCGATGCCAATGCCTGCGTCCTTCCGTATGTCGTGGCATTCAATGCTGAAAAATGCAGCAAAGAGATGATTGAACTTGCAAAGGCAATCAATCTTCCGATGACCGGTGATGAGGAAAAAGACAAATTCGCACTGGCGGATGAATTGCTTCGCATGACGAGGAAGATGGGAATTAAGCCGCTCCGTGAGCAGGGCAGAAATACAAAGATTACCGAATCAGATTTCGACATGCTTGCAGAGGAAGCCTTGAAGGAAGGCCCGCTTCATTTCAATCCGCGTCAGGATGTGACAAAAGAAGTGATTATCGATATTTTAAAGAAAGCGTTCTAAATTGAGAGAGATGCGTATGGATTTGAAAATTCCAGAAAGGGAAGAGACGAATATGGAAAAGAAAAAAATGGTTCTGTGCACCCAGCTCCCGGAGGAGCGCAGAAAAGAACTGGAACAGTATTGTGACATTACCGAAGCCGGTGAATTGAAGCATGGTAAGGGCAATGCACCGGAAGCACAGACAAGAGAAGAGTGTCGTGGATTTGAAATCGTTGCACTCGGCGATGAGTATGCCGGTGCGGATACCATCAACGACTGGGTGGATCACGGAATGAAATTCATCGGTGTGGCAAAGGGAACACCGGTAACGGTAGACAACAAGACCATTATGGAGCGCGGCCTGCAGCTATCTTATACACCTGGCCGCAACCGTGTGGCTGTCGCAGAATTTACAATCGGTCTGTTTATCGCGATGGCGCGCAAAATCACACTTTCGGCAGAAGGACTCCATAAGGGCGAGCATACCACTCCGGCAAAGGACAACATCTATGATGTTCCGGATGTCAAGAATGTAACTTTCGGACCTTTGGATGAGAACCATCCGTTTGTCGATTACGGAATCGGATTCGAACTGTACGGCAAGAAGCTTGGTATTGCCGGATTCGGTGCCATCGGCCGCGAAGTGGCAAAGCGTGCACAGGCGCTCGGAATGAAGATTCTCGCTTACGATCCATATATGAAGGCTGAGCAGATTGAGGCAACCGGCGCAACAGCATGTGATCTGGACACCATGCTTGCAAACTGCGATATTTTGAGCCTGCATTTGCCGGTTGTGGAATCAACCATGGGCATTGTCAACAAGGATTGGTTTTCAAAGATGAAGAAGACTGCCTATGTGGTAAATACCGCTCGTGCAGCAGTCGTAGATCAGAAAGATTTTGTGGAAGCATTGCAGAACGGTACGATTGCAGGTGCTGCTGTCGATGTTTACTGGGAAGAGCCGGTTCCGGCAAACCACCCGCTTCTTTCTATGAGAAATGTGGTATGCACGCCGCATATGGCCGGATTGACGACCGATGTGGACGGTTGGTCCGGAGAGATGATGTCGACCGAGATTTTGCATTATCTCAAAGGCGAGGACCGCGAATATATCTGGACACGCGTATAGCATAAGGAAAAGTATTGCAGTCAGTCGGTGCCCGACACCTTTTGACTTGCGGGGGGAGTTACATGTCAACGAAAAAGAAATATTTGCTGGGAATGGACTGCGGTACCACAAATATCAAAGCAGTCATTCTGAGTGAAGACGGAACAACGGTAGCGGAGGCTTCGAGGCCGAGCACATTTATCAGTCCCGGCCAGAATATGCAGGAGCAGGATGCAAATGACTGGTGGCGTCAAAGTGTAGAAATCTTTCAATCACTTGCGCAGCAGGCGGGGCCGGAAGTGGTCAAAAACATTCAGGGCATTTCTATTAGTTCGCATACGGTCAGCATGCTCCCGGTAGACAAAGACGGTGTGCCGGTGCGCAATGCCATGACATATCAGGACAGCCGCTCCGTGGAAGAATTGCAATATATTGTCGACAAAGTCGGCTTCGAGAAGTTTGTAAAAATTGTCGGCGGCCAGCCGAGTGTGGCATTTTTGCCATGCAAAATCTTATGGTTCAAGAAACATGAACCGGAATTGTTTGCGCGCACAGCTGCATTTTTGCAGGCAAGTTCGTATATCAATTTCAAACTGACTGGCGTGATGTCATCCGATATCGACCAGGCGACCAGAACACAATGCCTGAATATGAGCAGACTGAGCTGGTCCCGCTCCATCGGGGATGCCATCGGCATCGATTTGAACCGCTATATGCCACGCCTTTATCTCGTCGATGAGATTATCGGAAAAGTCACCCGGGAAGCAGCGCAGGAAACCGGACTTGTCGCCGGTATCCCTGTCATAGCAGGCTGCTCGGATGCAATGGCATCCATGTTTGCACTTGGTCTTTCAGAACTCGGACAGGCAGGTGAGTCATCCGGAACCACATCGCTGGTATTTGTCGGCGCAAAAAAGAAGAGCCGCATGGATTTGCCGGTTATCACCAGACCGTGTGCCATTTCCGGCATGCCGTGGGTTTTTGATGCCCCGATTCAGACGAGCGGTGCTGCACTGAAATGGTTTGTCGACAAATTTGCTGCTGAAGAGAGAGAATATTGTGAAAAAAACGGATTGAATATTTTTGATTATCTCAATGAGCGTGCCCTGCAGGCTCCGGCCGGATCAAACGGATTACTCTTTTTGCCGTATCTGCTTGGCGAACGTGCACCGCTCTGGAATGATTACGCGCGCGGATTGTTTGTCGGACTCGACATGAACATGTCGCGTGACGACCTGATTCGCAGCATTTTTGAAGGCACTGCTTTTGCACTTCGCAATGTAGTTGAGACCGTTCGCAAATCCGGAGGTAAATGCGAATCACTCCGTATCTGCGGTGGCGGTGCAAAGAGCCGCACCTGGGCGATGATCAAAGCATCCATGCTCAACTGTCCGGTCTATCTGCTGGACGACAGTTGCGGAGATGTTCCGGTCGGTGATGCGCTTCTGGTGGGCAACCGTGTCGGTGTATTTGGCAGCCTTGCCGAAGGGGTTGAAAAAACCATCAAGGTCAAGGAAGTTATCGAGCCGAATCCACAGTGGGCAGCAGTCTATGACAAGATGTATGCGCACTATGTCAAGGTTTATGAGAACCTGGACGAGGAACTCAAAGTCATGCGCCGCGATGTGCTCGACATTCAGCAGACACAGCTGGAAGAAAAGCAGCGCGAAGAAATGAACTCCCGGGATACGGTTGCATAGCCGAAGCCCCGGTGGAGACTGGAGGAGGAATAAGATATGGCAGAAATGAAAGCGGCTTTGATGTATGGGCCGAATGATATTCGTGTAGAGCTGACAAAAAAGCCGGACTGCCCGGAAGATGGTCTGATTCTGAAAATTATGGCAGTTGGACTTTGCGGCAGCGACATCCGCAATCTGACGAGTGATTCAAGAAAGGGCAATTATCCATTTATTTACGGTCATGAAATCGTAGGCTGCGTGGATGAAATCGGCCCGAAACAGACTAAATATAAAGTGGGACAGAGACTGTTTCTGTTCCCTGGAACCTATTGTATGGAATGTGACAATTGTATTAGCGGACATAGCGAAAACTGCGAAAATGAGCATGTTGCAAAGCTCGCCGGCACCGGCGGCTTCGCACAGTATATCGCAGTCGGTGGAGAAAAAATCCACTATGGCGGCATCTATGAAATCCCTGATCATGTCAGCTATGAAGCAGCCAGCCTTGGCGAGCCGATGACCTCGGTATTTGCCTGTCTGGAAAATGCTAAAATCGGTTATCCGGATACGCTGGTCATTATCGGCGCCGGACCAATTGGCGACTTCATGGCATCTATTGCAAAAACCCGCGGGGCAAAGCGCATCATTATGGTAGATTTGAACGCGCACCGTCTCGAAATGGCAAAGCAGTTCGGTGTCGATGAAATCATTGTAAGCAAGCTTGACAATCCCCAATTCGCAATCGATGAGGTTCTTCGTTTGACCGGAGGAAAGGGCGCGGATAAAGTGATTTCAGCCACACCGGCTAATGCAACACAGGCGCAATCTCTTCACATGGTTAAGAAGGGTGGACTGGTGGTCTTCTTCGGCGGTGTTCCGAAGGGCTCAATGACAGAACTCGATACCAATCTGATTCATTACAACAATATTTGGATTAAGGGCCACTTTGGAGCGTCCTATGATCAGTCAAAGCGTGCATTTGCGCTGGCTTGTTCTGATGATTTTCCGGCAGACAAGTTCATCACTCATATCCTTCCACTCGATGAAATTAATCATGGAATCGAGCTGACAAAGACGGGAGAAGCCATAAAAGTCGTGCTTCATCCTTGGGATGAAAGCTTTTATCCTTGAATATGAACCAAAAGGCCCCGCATCAGCTGATGCGGGGCTTATTTATTGTTTTTCTCCCTCCGGAATTAGAGCGTTGGTTGGTTTTTGCTACCTGTAATGATATTAATGAGCGCAAGTATTGCATTAATCAGACAAAATACGCCCCAGATGATGAGATCGGTATAAATGCCATGCATGGCCAATCCTGTGACTGCACCAATACCAAAGAGAATCAACAGTGCAATGTTGGCGCCTTTCTTTTGACTGGAACGTGTTGCGATAGAAACAATTCCACCGGCCAGCATTACAATTGCAACAATCAGACCAGCTGAACCGGAAGTTCCGCCCTGATCTTCAATGGCATCAACAACCCCTGCCGCGCATGACTGAAAAAGAACAATCACACTTAATACAATCGAAAAAATTCCTGCTACAAGTTTCCATACTTTCATTTTTCATTCTCCTTTTTGATAATTGCTTGATGAAAAATATTATAGCAATAGATCGTCGTAGCCGTTGCCCCCGTAGCGGTGGGAATCGGATTATTCTGTAGTTCCGCAAGGACGCAATTCTTCCTGAGCGTTTTCTTTTAGCATTCTGTTAATATCACTGATACGGCCCGGGCGATTTTGAAACATCAAAATGAGTAGTGCATCACGCGTATCTTTGGCATAGAGTTCACGCATTCCGTATTTTTTTAATGCGCGTTGAGTTTCATCAACAGTCAGTTTTGCGGCATAGCAGATGCGAATAATGGTATCGCGTTGGCTGGTATGCTTTTCTCCTGAGAGCAATTTATATCCATATCGCTCAGGGATATCAGCATCCAAAAAAACGCGCTGTAGTGTAAGCTGATTATGCGCAATTAAATCTTTAATATAATTGTAGAAAGAGGTGTTTTTGGAAGACATGCTATCCTGATTATTTTGCAAAAAAATCTGATAATCATCGGGATGGGTACTTCCTAATATATTAAATAGTTCTGTTGTACTTTTTTCTTTCATCATAACTCTCCATTCATGCTATAATTGTCTGTGGGACAATCATAGAAAGGTAAAATAAGCGATGAGCACATCAAACCCATATGAATATTTAGATTACGAGACGATCGCCACGCTTAATGAGCAACATCACATCTATCTGATACAAGATCCAATCAGCAAGCATGTTTATGTTAAAAAAGAATTATTAATCTATTCAATTGAGGTTTATCAGATGCTCAAGGAAAATCCAATTTCCGGAGTGCCGAAAATTTTGGATTATTATGAACACGATCATAAACTAACCGTGATTGAGGAATATATCAATGGCGAATTATTGCGAGAAAAAATTGATCAAGGTCAGATGACAGAGAACGAGATATGTAATTACATATTTCAGCTTTGCCAAATTCTTGAACAGTTGCATCATAATACGCCACCGATTGTCCATCGTGATATTAAACCATCAAATGTGATGATTACAACACGCGGTGAAGTGGTCCTAATTGATTTTAACGCAGCCAAATTTCATTCGCAACAGGATAATCGTACATCAGACACTGTTTTGTTGGGCACGCAGGGATATGCAGCACCGGAACAGTATGGATTCGGTGAGTCCTCGTCCCGCACAGATATTTATTCACTTGGGATCTTATTTGAAGAGTGTCTGGAATCAATACATGCAGATAAGAAAAAATATGATTTCATTATCAATCATTGTACGCGAATGGATCCTGCTGATCGATATGAAGACATTACTGACTTAAAAAAGCAATTACAATTTTGGGGGACACGCAGATATGACCGCGGTTATGCGTTACCGGGATTTCGTACGCGCTCCCCATGGAAAATGTTTTGTGCAGTATTTGCATATTTACTTTTGCTTTTAATGCTTTTCACTACGAATGAATCAGATGCATCGGCGGCTTCTTATGTGGAAAATTTTATAATATGCGCCTGGCTGTTTCTGAATATTTTAATCTTTTTTAATTATAGAGGGATTCTCGATTATGGATTGAAACCGAATGACAGTATTTGGAAGAAGAGAATTCTCCATGCTGTTTTGTGGAGTATTGCTTCGCTGATACTGGTTGTAACTCTTTTATCACCGCTGAAAACATTGTTGAGCTAGACTTGTTTTATTCTGTATTTTGCTACAGATAAGCAAAATGGCAGTAAATTCGAAATATAAGACTTCGAATTTACTGCCATTTTTATGTGCAATGCGTTTGCTAAGATAAATATTGAATTCTCAAATTAAGAAAATAATCAACTACTTTCAGTCAATCTTTGAAAGGTATCGAAAATATATTGCGAAGCGCGGCAAAAGCATACGAACGAGCCCAAAAACCTAGGGCTCGTATGCATGCCAGCCCGACAAAAGCATACGAAGGAGCCAAAAAACCTAGGGTTCGTATGCATGCCAGCGCAGCAAAAGCATACGAAGGAGCCCAAAAAC
>NZ_PDYG01000037.1 GCF_002735305.1 Agathobacter ruminis | reverse complement strand
AGTTTTTCAAATCTTTCAAGGTTATTCACTGTTCAGTTTTCAATGTACTGTTGTCTGTCTCAGCGACAGCTTTGATATCTTATCAAAATCTCAATCGCTTGTCAAGAACTTTTTTAATTTATTTTTGAATTGTTTCTCAAAGCATTCAAGCCGGACACAATTCAAACAATTTTCATTCGCTGCATCTCAAGTCACAATCAAGTGCTGTGCGATTCAGCTTTGTTATAATATCATCGTAATCAACATCTGTCAACAGAAAATATCACATTTTTCTAAAGTGGGAAAATAGTTGTTTATCCCCGAAATTGTTCGAATTGTGCAAATTATCAGACTAATAGTTACAATTCAATCATTTAGCGATTGATTGCCTCCATTGCCTCTGCTACAGAGCGTACACCAATCAGCCGGATTCCCTTTATAATATCCTTTGCATCGCGCTCAAGCATCTCTTTGCTCACCTGTGGAAGTATACAGGTTTGAAATCCAAGCTTTTTTGCTTCTGTCACACGCTGTTCCGACATAGACACACCACGCACTTCTCCACTCAACCCTATTTCGCCAAAACAAATCACAGACTCATCGATAATGATATCCTTCTTACTTGATATCAATGCCAATGCAATACCCAGATCCGCTCCCGGTTCCGTCATTCGCATTCCGCCTGCAATATTGACATATGCATCGCAGTCCGACAAAGTCAAATGCAATCTTTTTTCCAATACAGCCATCAACAGGTTGACGCGATTGTAATCCGCGCCATTCGCTGTTCGTCTCGGATTATTAAAAAAGCTGTGACATACAAGCGCTTGAATTTCCAATAGGATTGGGCGCGTTCCTTCTATTGAACAGGTTACCACAGAACCAGACGATTGTTCCGGTCTACCGCTTAGCATATATTCCGATGGATTCTCAACTTCTCTAAGGCCATCCGCACGCATCTCAAACACACCGATTTCATTTGTGGAACCAAATCGATTCTTCACACCTCTCAAAATACGATATGTTTCGCTTTTATCCCCTTCAAAATACAGCACTGTATCAACCATATGCTCGAGCATACGAGGGCCTGCAACCATACCATCTTTCGTCACATGTCCGACAACAAAAACAGTAATGCCCTGCTGTTTTGCAATCTGCATCAAAATACCGGTTGCTTCGCGCACCTGTGACACACTTCCGGGTGCAGAACTTACCTCTTCCTGATACATTGTCTGAATGGAATCAATCACAATCACATCCGGCTTTCGATTCTCTATCACCGAACGAATCGACGACAGGTTGGTTTCCGCAAGCAATTCGAGGGTGTCTTCGAACCCTCCGATCCGGTCGGCACGCATCTTAATCTGCTGCGCGGATTCCTCTCCGGAAACATATAATATTTTGTTGGAATACTCTCCTTTTTCATTTTTCCCAGCCTGTGCAAATATGACTGACAGGTTTCGGCACAATTGCAACAGCAAGGTTGATTTTCCGATTCCCGGGTCTCCTCCCAGCAATATCAATGAACCTTTGACAATTCCACCGCCCAATACGCGATCAAATTCCTTGATTCCGGTTTCCATTCGATGTTCAGAGGACGAATGTACTTGTGAAATTGGCAGCGGAGTTGCTTTGGCGCGGTCCACACTCTTTCCGGATTTACTGATACTTTTTTTGTCTACCACTTCTTCGACCATGGTATTCCATTCTTTGCAGGACGGGCATTGCCCCATCCATTTTGCAGATTCATATCCGCAATTCTGGCAGAAAAAAATATTTGTTTTTGCCTTTGGCATATATCCTCCTACTCTATCCAAAAAATCCCCCGTTCAATGAATGAACGAGGGATTTAAGAGTCCTTATTTCTTTTCGACTTTTACAACTGCAGCATCTGCATCGGTAAGTTCCACTCCAATGGTAAGCTTTCCACCTAGGTTCGTCTTCATAACTCCTGCATTCTTATCATTGATGGTGATTTCGTATTCTGCATCCTCTTCCAATTCCAAGGTAATCTGTGCATCATCCGGTCCTTCTACCTGAAATGCAACCGAATTCTCATCTTGTGAAAAATTACATACCGCGGTGCCCGGAACCGATTCATAAACAAATTTTCCATTGCTCTCCAACTTGGTAATCTCTTTGCAGGTCTTTACCTTGTAAAGATCTCCTTTGTATTCGAAATTATCCTTTTTTGCCTTTGCAGCCAAAGTATAATCTCCGAAACTAATGCTTCCATCTGACTCAACACGAATCAATTCACTGATTGCAGACATCTTTTTTCCTCCTATTATGTGCTTGTCCATGCACTTTAAACAATTATACTATAATCCAATGTCGAATACTAGCCAATTTCCAAAGCAATTTTTTTGTTCTTGGATGTGATAACCACCTTGTCACCACGCTTGATTTCGCCGGCAATGATTTTTTCTGCCATCGGATTTTCGACTTCTTCCTGCAGTTTGCGTTTGAGCGGTCTTGCCCCGTATTTCTTATCATAAGCCAGATCGACCAGAAGAGATTTTGCGGAATCCCTCATGCTAAAGTCAATATCAAGCTGCTCTTTGCAGCGTGCCTTTAAATCTTTCTCCAGAATCGAAACAATCGCCTTTAAATCCTGTTTGTTTAAGGTTCTGAATACAATGGTCTCGTCGATTCGATTCAAAAATTCCGGTTTGAAAATACGACGCACTTCCTCCATCACGCTGCTGCGCATCTTTTCATGATCCTGCTTTTCATCTTCCACAGAAGCAAATCCCAATCGTTTTGGTTCCACAATCGAACCTGCGCCCGCGTTGGAAGTCATAATAATAATCGTATTCTTAAAATTAACAGTCCGTCCCTGCGAATCTGTGATGCGTCCATCGTCAAGCACCTGAAGCAGAATATTAAATACATCCGGATGTGCCTTTTCAATCTCATCAAACAAAATAACCGAAAATGGATTGCGACGCACTTTCTCACTCAACTGTCCACCTTCTTCATGTCCCACATATCCCGGAGGCGATCCAATCATCTTGGAAACACTGTGCTTTTCCATATATTCGGACATGTCCACACGAATCAACGCATCTTCCGTTCCAAATACCGCTTCCGCAAGTGCTTTTGACACTTCTGTTTTGCCGACACCGGTCGGTCCAAGAAACAGAAATGACCCAATTGGTCTGCGAGGATCCTTTAAGCCCACACGACCACGGCGAACCGCTTTGGAAACTGCCGTCACTGCTTCTTCCTGTCCAATCACACGTTTGTGTAATGTATCTTCGAGTTTGGCCAGACGGCTTCCCTCCTTTTCGGTCAATTTGGTAACAGGAATCTTGGTCCATCCTGCCACTACGCCTGCGATTTCTTCCTCGCCGACAATCGCATGCTTGGATGCAGATGAACGATTTTTTTTCTTAAGTCTTTTTTCCTGTTCGTCCTGCAGACAATGCTGTTGTGCGCGAAGTTCTTTTGCTTTTTCAATATCACCGGCTTTTAATGCCTCTTCAATCTCCAAATTGATTTGCTTTAATTCAAGCTGTAATTCATGTCCGCGCGTGTCCTTTTTCACAAGTCCCAGCCGTACACGGGCAGCAGCCTCATCCACAAGGTCGATTGCCTTATCCGGCAGAAAGCGATCGTTCACATAGCGTGCAGACAATGAAACAGCGGCTTCAATTGCTTCATCCGTAATTGTCACACCATGATGTTTCTCATACAATGGTCTGATACCGGTTAAGATTTCACGGCTTTCTTCCTCCGTCGGTTCCTCTACCATAATCGGCTGAAAGCGTCGCTCCAATGCAGCATCTTTCTCGATGTATTTGCGATATTCCTCCACTGTTGTCGCACCGATTACCTGCATCTCACCACGCGCCAGAGAGGGCTTCAAAATATTAGAAGCATCCAATGCACCTTCGGCACCGCCTGCACCAATAATCGTATGAAGCTCATCAATAAACAGAATGATATTGCCGGATGCAATCACCTCATTGATTACACCCTTGATGCGTTCTTCAAATTCACCGCGATATTTTGATTTTGCCACCATCCCTGACATATCCAGAGAAACCAGACGCTTTCCTTTCATCAGATCCGGAACATTATCGTCGATGATGCTCTGCGCAATTCCCTCAACGATTGCGGTCTTTCCGACTCCCGGTTCTCCAATCAGACACGGATTGTTCTTGCCACGACGACAAAGTACCTGCAGAAGGCGTTCTGTCTCTTTTTCACGGCCGACCACCGGATCAAGCAATCCTTTGCGCGCCATTTCCGTCAAATCGCGCGAATATTGATCGAGCATCGGAGTCTCAGACTCGCTTCCGACTGTATCCGGATTGCCGCCCTCCAAGGCCATCAGTTCTTCGCGATGCACTTCCTCATCCTCGCCTATATTTTTCATTGCCTGCATATATAAGATCTTCGTGGATAAATTCATGGTATTGAGCACACGAACCGCCACCGAAGACCACTCAGTCAAAAGGGCCATCAGTAAATGTTCTGTGCCGACTTCATCCGAATGATACTGTCCTGCCAAATAGTCTGCGCGCTCGAGTATCTTTTTCATTCGGGTAGAATATCCCTCTCGTTCCGTAATGGTAATCGGTTCTTCCCCTGCAATAAATTCACGAATCATTTTTTCGATTTTTTCAACCGTCACCTGATTTTCGCTCAATACATAGGAAGCAACACCGTTTGGCTCCTTCGCAAGTCCGATCAGCAGATGCTCACTGCCGATATAATTGACCCCCAGCGTTTTGGCAGCACGCTTTGCCAAATCCAGGGCTTTTTTTGCACTCTTTGTATATGGTTTCAATTTCAAACCTCCATATTATAAATCAATAATGGTAAAATCATCGTCATCATCGCCAACGACTTCTCCATCTGAAAGATGATTTGCAATTTGTTCTTCAATCTGATTTGATAACGCACTCAAATCAACCGTATCAAATTTTTCCTTCGTGGTCGAATCTGATACCTGATTTTCTACAGATACCTGTTTTTCAGCAGACACCGGCTTTTCTTCAGGGACTGCATCCGCCACCCGAATCGGTTCGTCTAATATTTCGCTTTCTTCGAGTTCGTCCACATCCAGTTCCAAATCGTCCAAATGATTTTTACGATTGGATGCCACCACTGCAATCAATGAAATCACAAGCACAAGCAGGATTACAATTCCAATTGCAGCGACAAACATTGCCTTCATTTTATAATCTTCGAATTTTCGTTTGACATTATAATAATCATTAGAAAGTTCTTCATAGGAAATATCATGTTCCGTCTGCGATTCCGCCTCCGAAAATGACATGCGCTGATAAGTTCCTTCTACCTGATCATAATTGTACCAGCCAATTTCTCCCTGGTTGCTGATTCCGTAAAGCAGATAAAAATCTGCGGCTTTTGGCTCAGCTGCATATATCGTCTCCGGCTTCAGCCAGTCAAGGAGTCCAAAATTATTCTGTGACTGTGGATTCTGTTCCAACAGATCCTCTGTCTGATATGCAGTCACAACACCTTTTCCTTCTATAGAAAGTGTTGTCTCACCATACCCTTTCGGGATCTGATCCACCTGTGGCAATAATGCAATGATATATCCTCGCTCTGAAGTAATCTTTACAAAAGAATAGACTACATCCTGCTCATGATCATAAATATAGAAGGTGCCCTGTTCCTGTCCTTCGGATTTTAGATATAACAGATATAATTCACCGTTCTTAAATTCTGCGCAAGGATAGGTTTGCGTACCGATATCAATCGTTGAAAGATCAAAATCTTCCGGACATTCTTCCTGCGGTATTTCCTCCGCGGAAAACAGCTTCTGTCCGGAAAAAGTAAATTCTTTTTCTTCTTCCTGCGTACTTTCAGTCTCACTCTCTGTCTCGGATTCCGGTTCCGGTTCGTCACCGTCTTCTTTTCGTGTAATCACAATGGTGTAGGTACGGCGCTCACCATTTTCGGCCTTGACAACAATTTTAACCGTATTTCTGCCGATGGATAATCCGCTATTGCCATCCACCGAAATCACATCTGCCGTCGAATCATCCGGTGTTGCAGACACCGATACAGACGTTACCGCATTCGGAACCGTTGCAGTATATTCTGTCGTCCTTTTCGAAAAAGAAGGAGATAAAGTTCCATGAGAAATCACCAGAGACTTCAGATAATTGTTATCACTCTTTTCTTCCTCATCCGAACCTGCCTGATTTTCGACCTTTACGGACGCGGACGCATCTGCAACATTGATTGAATCTCCGTTTGCATCACCCATCGCGGAAACATGTGCCACAAATGTCGCACTGCCCTCGCCCTTTGCGCGATAGCTGAATGACGCGCTCGCCGGCTGTCCCGCTGCATCTCCGATGGAAAATTTCTGATCACGCGTAGAATCCCATTCCGCACTGCTATTTTCCACACTGACATATCCGGATGCCGCATAACCGGATGGTACGGATACTGTCACTGTCACTTTATCACCAATCTGAACGGTCGATTTCGAAACGGAAATGGATACCTTTGGAGCAGCATGAACCACTGTTCCCAAAGGCAAAAAGATTGTAATCGCAACCAATGCAATTGCCATTAGTATGCTCGTTAATTTTTTCATAATAAATGTTCCACCTTACTGTGCGATGTTTTTGCGTCCGAGAATCTGATTGTTTGTCACAATCAAATCAAGCGCATTCACACCATCGCCTCTTTTATTGGCATCGGCCGCAGTCAGATAACATCCGCTTAAACTTGCCTTGCCAAGGATATGACGATTGATTTTGATCAAATCAAGTGCATTAATATCGCCATCTCCATTTGCATCGCCGTAAATGACAATGCCGTATGTTTTCAACAATTTGCCGTTTTCATAGACGGCCAGTTTGTTTCCGGTTCCAACAGTTCCTTTGTTCTCCGAACCTGTCGCATCAAGTAATTTCACAGTACAGTTCTTTGCAGTGATATTTTTCAGGAATGTAGACGCCTTTGTGTTCAATGCCACACCGGTGATATATTTGTCAATGCGATATTTCGAAGAAGAGACACTGCTGTCTCCGTCATCATCCGATGCTTTTTGTCGGGTGACCATAATAATATAACTGCGCGTAACACCACTCTGTGATTTACATTTTACAGTAATCTTGTTATCTCCCACATCCAGATTGTAGGTTCCCGTTCCGGACACTTTGGATGTCGAAGCCACGGCCGTTGCCGATATCTTAATCGAGCTGACAGCATTCGGCACAACCATCGTATAGCTTGTCTTATCTCCGTTGAAAGCCGGCGTCAGAGACTGTCCGGAAACCGATAATGATTTCAAATAATTATTCGGATTTCCTTTGCTGGTAAATGTCACAGCAGACGAAGGCATATTCTGATAAACCGGGATTCGGAATACAAATGTCTGCGCCTTATCTGCATAACCGTTTGCCATCTTGCGACCTTCATTATATGCCGCCAGAAGGTTTTGCATATATTGATGGCTGTATAAACCAGCTTTATAAATCACATTGAATTTTTCAAAATATAAGGTATCCTGACCGCGTGCAATGTAATTCTTTGCCAGTGTTGCAGCACCGCCCTGCAAAGATTTATAACGCGTATTCCAACCCTGCTTCTTGGCATATGCCAATCCGTTTGTGATGACAGCCGTCTGTCCCTGACCACTTGCACCAATATTAAAATAATTATAATAACCGGTATAGCCGGAATAAGTCCCGGAAATCATCACACTGGTTCCGCCAACACCCTGCTCCTGAATCACACGAGCTGCCAGATGATACGGGCTGACACCGGACTCCTTTCCGATTTTCATGAAGGTGCTTGCATAATTAAGTGTTGTGCGATCCGCATCCACAACGGAACCAGCCATAAAGGTTCCTTTGAGGATACTCTTCACACCGTTCAATGTCTGTGAATCCGAATAGCTGAGCGCTTCAAACTGAAAAATATTGGTTGCATCCAGAAAATTACGCGGGTCCATATAATAAGCCACATAGTCCGGATGCGCCGCTACCCAGCGCTCACTGTCATACAGGGTCCATGTATTCGTCTTCCAATTATAAGCACCGCTTGCGGTACTTTTCATAGAATCATCCGCTGTTTTGGACACGAGATTCGAATCATTGCGCGCGCACTCACCGGCAATGACATCACTCCACTTCAAACCGGTATTGACCGCGACAAATTTCCAGTTCGGATATTTGGCATGCAGAGATACCAGATACGGAATATAGCTGTCCGGGAAGCCGGCCTTCTTTAATTGTGATTTGTAATCTCCGTTATCATCATCCTCGGCAACATCAATCAGGATATAATCACCATGCGTATATCCTTCAAATCCTTTGCCATCCTTTGTGCACCTGACATGATACCAGACTGCACCTGCAACGTTTGTCTGGCCGATAATCTCAACTGCATCACCCTTGTCAAGTGCCGTCACCTTTTTGCCGTCGGTTCCCGCATGTTCACGCACATAAACATTATTGGCTGTAATCGTACCGGTCCCGGTCAGTGCGGTCTCGGAATCTTCATTATTTGTTTTTTGAATCTCAACATAATCCGAACGCATATATCCGGTCACCAAAACGCCGGTCTGCGGATGTTTGCATTGGATTTTGTACCATACAAAACCGTCCGCTCCCTGTGTAGATGACATAACAGTCACCTCCGTATTGGTCGATAGCGCACATAATATTTCAGCTTCCAATGAGGCAGTCTTTCGGACATTGACAGTTGAATTTGCCTTTTGTGTCACAACCTTACCGGTCTGCTGGTCTGCGTGAATCGAAGTATCCTGCAACCCAAAAGTGCACAACAGTGACAAAATCACGACCATTGTGGTCAGACGTTTTTTCATACTTTTCATAATGCTTCCTCTTTTAAGTATAGTAAGGCATTCTTATAATTAGTATATTCAAGTTCAAAACATCAGTCAACCAAACAGCCGCTTCCATTTATTAAAAAAAACTAAACATTTCGTTTTCGATTCAGCTGCATCAACAAAAATATTCCAAAGAAAATTCCGGTCATTCCAAATACATATCCCACGCTTGCCGCTTTTCCGATTTCGCCGACTGTGATATGAAAGATGCCGCACAAAAACATAAACACGCCGATTGCTTCCATCATTGATACTCCCAAATACCATCCAAATATATTCTTCATATAGTCCTCCTCTTTTCGTACCGTTCTCTTTACACCGATATGATGCCATTTTTGAAGTCCTATAATTCGGACAGTCAACTTCCCAAGGTCCTCTTTTATTTTGGAAAGTATGATGATATAATGGGGCAGTTATTTGATATGGAGGCTATTATGAACATCAGAAAGATCTCGTCCACACGGCTTATTCCGCTAAGCTTTTTATTCGCAATCCTGATTGGAACATTTCTATTAATGCTCCCAATCTCGTCCGCGACAAAAAACTGGACTGATTTTCCCACCTCATTGTTTACTGCCACAACTTCCGTCTGTGTTACGGGGCTTGTAGTCGTTGACACATTTTGTTATTGGAGTCTGTTTGGAAAAATCATCATCCTCGGTCTGATACAGATTGGGGGATTGGGTATCATTACAGTAATATCCATGCTTATGCTTTTGATGCAAAAGAAGTTTTCGCTCAGCGACCGAAAGGTATTGCAGGATTCACTCAACCTGAACACTGATTCCGGAGTGTTAAAATTGCTGATTCGCATTGTCCGCGGAACACTCATCATTGAACTGTTCGGTGCTTTGCTTTATATGACCAGCTTTATTCCGGAATTCGGAATTGCAAAAGGAATCTGGATTTCCGTATTTACTTCCGTATCGGCATTTTGTAATGCGGGCATCGACATCATCGGTACCACCAGTCTGGCTGATTACCACTCCAATCCGCTTGTACTTTTTGTCACGATCATATTGATTGTCCTCGGCGGTCTCGGATATGTTGTCTGGTTTGACCTGTCAACCAATGTGCGAAAAGGAATCAAACGCAAATTCAATCCCGTTCAGATTTTCAAACGGCTCAACGAGCATACCAGACTGGTATTAACCGTTACCGTTACATTAATTCTGTTTGGATGGATATTCTTTTTTATCGCAGAATATCATAACCCTCAGACAATCGGAAATATGTCCACATTTAACAAGCTGACCAACAGCCTGTTTGAATCCGTTACATTGCGAACTGCCGGTTTTTCAAGTTTTTCACAATCCGGCCTGACCGATTTGTCCTGTGTAATCAGCTATGTCCTGATGTTCATCGGAGGGTCCCCTGTCGGAACGGCAGGCGGAGTGAAAACCGTCACTTTCTTTTTGGCAATGATGGGTGTATTCTCTTATATCCGTTCGCATAATTCGAATATTCTCTTTCACCGGAGAGTATCGGATGATTCCATGCGAAAAGCATCCGTGATTGTTTATGTCAGCTCATTTGCCGTCATTATATTGACATTGGCTCTGATCATGGTCAATCCGGTTCGCCTGGAAGATGCATTATTTGAGGTCATCAGTGCATCCGCAACCGTTGGTTTGACACGCGATCTGACCATGGGATTGAATCTGGCAGGCCGCATGATTATCGTCTTTGCAATGTTTCTTGGACGAATCGGGCCGATTTCACTTGCTGTCTTCTTTGCCGGAAAGACAAGAAGAGAAAGTCAAAATAAGTATTTGGAAGGAAAATTTCTAGTAGGATAGGGAGGATAAATTATTATGACAAAATCAATTGCAGTACTGGGACTGGGAAAATATGGATGCAGTCTCGCCCAGAGCATGTACGAAATGGGCGCAGATGTATTGATTGTCGATTGCGATGAAGAAAAAGTAAAAGATGCATCCGAATATTCCACTTCTGCCATCATCGCCGATCTTTCGAATGAAGACGAAGTTGCAAAACTTGGTCTAAAAAATATGGATATCGTTGCAGTCGCCATGAGCGGCAACCTGTCCGCGAGCATTATGTCAGTAGCAGTTGCGAAAGAACAGGGCGTACCACTTGTCGTTGCAAAAAGTTCCTCCGACCGCATGACAGCAATCCTGAAAAAGATTGGTGCAAACAAAGTCATCATCCCGGAAGAATATGGCGGACAGCAATCAGCCCGCATTCTCGCATCAAACACTTTCCTCGATTACTTCCAGGTAGACCAGACACTTTCTCTGGTTGAAATGAATCCACTTCCAAAGTGGATTGGCAAAGATTTGCGGGAACTAAACATTCGCAAAAATTACGGAGTCAATGTGATTGCAATCAAAGATGAGGAGCATTGGAAAATCATTGAACCTGACCGGGTTATGAAAGAAGATGATGAATTGCTGATTGTTGCAGAAAAAGTAGATTTACATAAGATTAACAAATAAGAAATCGGGCATCATACGATGCCCGATTTCTTATTATTCTTTACTTCTTTGACTTTTTGTCTTTCTTTTTGTCTTTGTCTTTGTCTTTATCTTTATTCTTGTCTTTATCTTTTTTCTTCTTTTTATCTTTGTCTTTGTCTTTTTCTTTGTTCTCAGCCTTTTCCTTATCTTTTTTCTTTTTCTCAATGGCAATCTGCTCTCTTGTTTCCTCCGCAAGCTGATTCAAAGGTGCCATATAAGTAATCAGATAAGATTCAAGGGTTTCACGATAATGCTCGTTCTTGAGTTCACGCATATTCTTGACATAATTGTGTGTATCAAGTTCATTATGCTTCATCTCAATAATAGCAACTGCCACATTCGAGCAATGCGCAGCAATACGCTCGTAGTTGGTCAGCAAATCATTAAATGGCAATCCCTGACTCATATCACAACGTCCCGTGCTCAGGCGCTGTACATGATTCAGTTTCAGTTCATCACATAACATACCGATGCATTCACGCAACGGCTCAATCTCCTTGGCCGCAGCACGATCATCTGCGAGGAATGCCTGACAGGTCATCTCAACAATATCCTGTACAGCCGCTTCCAGATAAGCGAGTTCTTTTTGTGCCTCTTCCGAGAAATTAATACCTTTCTCGTTTAATTCCTGTGCCACTTTTGAAATATTGACCGCATGATCACCCAAGCGCTCAAAGTCACTGATAACATGTAGCAATTCCGACGCCTGATGCGACTGCACAGAGCTCAGATTCTGGCTGGTGATTTTAATCAAATAACTGCCGACTTTATCCTCATATTTGTCAATGACATTTTCTTTGTCCTGAATGGTCTGATAGCGCACCGGATCATAGTGAACCAGAAGTGCCATCGCGCGAAGCAGATTTTTCTTTGCCTTGCGCGCCATACCGTCCATTGCTTTATGACTCTGTTCCAAAGCAATGGAAGGATATAAGAGCAAACGGTCTTCCAAAAGGTCAAAGTCTTCGTAGTCTTCGCGATCGGACTCATCTTCTTTGATCAGGAAGCATACGAGTCGCTCAATATATCGAATAAATGGAGAAAGCACAATCACCGTAGCCATACGGAATACCGTATTTAATAATGCAATCAGAACAGGTGACATTGCGGTACCCATGAAATCAAAATGCACAAATGCATGCACTGTGTAGAATACCGTTCCCCAAATAACCATTCCAAACAAATCGTTCAGCAAATAAACCAATGCTGTTCTCTTTCCGTTTTTGCTTGTGCCGATTGCCGAAAGAAGTACCGGACATGCTGCGCCGACACCGATTCCCAATGTGATTGGAAATGCAACCGCAAACGAGATTGCTCCGGTCGTAGACAATGCCTGCAAAATACCAACCGACGCCGAAGCGCTCTGCAAAATAGCTGTAAATACAATACCAATCAAAATTGCAATCAACGGATTGGTCACACCTTCAATAATATTCAAAAAAGTTGGATTGCTACGAAGTGATGACACAGAACCACTCATGGTCTGCATTCCTGTCATTAGGATTGCAAATCCCATCATGATGCCACCGACCTTCTTCAAGGCCTCCGACTTTACAAATGTACGGAAAATAATACCGATAATTGCAACCAATGCTGCAATCGTCGCCGAAGATACCAGGGTGGCGATTCCACTGCCGCCATCAATATAAGACAGACAAAGAATCCATCCTGTAATGGAAGTACCGATATTTGCTCCCATGATGGTTCCGATTGCCTGCGATACATGCATCATACCGGAATTAACAAAACCGATTACCATTACTGTGGTTGCCGATGAAGACTGAATCACAGCCGTAACAACAGTACCAAGTAAAATTCCTTTTATTGGTGAACTTGTCAACTTATATAGAATCATTTCCAGCTTATTGCCGGCAACCTGCTTCAGTCCATCTCCCATCAAGCCCATTCCAAACAAAAACATGGCAATGCCGCTCAATAACATGAGAACCGACGAGAATATTTCCATTCTCAAATTCCTCCTAAATCAATGCTTTCTACTAATAAACATACCAAAAGCATATTATCATAAATGAAGTACATTTGGATAGCATAATTTTTACAAAAAAAGCAAAAAGTTAGGCCCGATCGTTATTTTCCATTCCGACCGGGCCTTCACATTGGTTCTTGTAATTTCATGATCTACACCTTCTACTTTCTTAGATTTTTCAACTTAATATTTTGGTGGTCCGTACCTCCATTTCAAAGAATCAAATCTCTTTTTGATGGTTTTATTTTAGCAAAACTCCATCTTGGTGTCAATCATTTTCTGATACTTTTGTTGCGCTTTGGTTATTTTCAGACAATTCTATGTTTTTAAAACAAATTGCACATCTTTAACAATTTGATTAGGACAGCTCCTTTAATGTCGGCAACAGTGCATTCAGCACCTGCTCATAACCGTTGGCATACATGTGCATACCTTCAATCGAATATTCTTCCTTTACATCGCCGTCCTCATCCAACAGTCCTGCATTCAAATCCAAAAAAACATGTCCGCACTCTTTTGCCAACTGCCTGACTGCCGAATTGGCTGATGCCACACGCTCGTTATTGCGATATTGCAACACCGGCTTCATATATGGTACTTTCATTGCCTTTTTTGTGCACATTGGATAATAGGCCAGCATGTAAATCTGTACCCCCACCGTATGTGCTTCAATCTCATCAAGAATCTCTCGATATCGTGCAATCAATTCCGCCTCATTGTAATCCGGTGCGCTCAGATCGTTGGTACCGATATTGATAAAGACATATTTCGGCTGCAAGTCATGCACCATCACATCCAATTCCTGTAGCATTTCCTGTGTTGTATAACCACCGATTCCGCGATTATAAATTGCATATGGTAATTGCACATCATAGTTCTGGATCATTTCGTTGATTGGAAATTGTTCCATCAGGCTCGATCCCGCAAATACAATCTGTCCTTTTTTTGCCATTGGATTCAATCGTTTGAAGCGCTCAACTTTTTCTTTCTTCTGTCCTTCAAAGAACTGGTTCATTGCTGTTTCCACAGCAGCTCTTGTTTCTGCCACCCGACTCATTGTCGTAGCCTCCTCGTTTATTTTTTTCACAGTATATCCTACCCTATTCGTGCATACTTTGCAAAAAATTTTCCACACCCTCTACAATGTCTCTGTAGGTTGCGCCAAAATCTCCGGTATACCACGGATCTGCAATGTCGCGCGGGCAGGCGGAATCCTCCAAAAGTCGTCGCACCTTTCCTTCCGTATCCGGTCCTGTGATGCGGAGGACATTTTTCACATTTACGGTTTCCGCGCAAAGAATATAATCATAATATTCATAGTCTGCCCTCGTCACCTGCCGCGCACGCTTCCCCTGAAAATCCGTATAGGCAGTCTGCCCAATTCCATGTTTGCGCAATTCTGCCTGTGCCGGCGGATAAATCGGATTTCCCATGCCTCTCCAGATTTCCTCTGTCGAGGTTGCTGCGGAAGCCACTTCATACCTGTCCTGTAGGCCACGCTTTTCCAGGATATCCTTCATAATATATTCTGCCATAGGGGATCGGCAGATGTTTCCATGGCAGATGAATAAGACTTTTACCATAAAATTTCTCCTTCATAATTTGATTAATACCGCGTAGTTTTGCTAGGTTTTGCAAAATCTCCGGGGCATTTAAAGCTTTCAATGAATATGTATGTAAAAATGCAAATTGTAGCAAAATTATGCAATACACAGACATCAATCGTAGTAAAAAACGTAGTAGAAATGCTCTCTAATTACTATTCATCTTCAATTATAAGCTCTACATTTTTCGAACCACAAACCGGACATTTCTCAGGCATTTTTCTGGCCTGATCATAATCTTGAAGCAAACAATTTTTGCATAACATGTATTCTCTTGAATATAGTGCATGTCTTTTTGCATTTAGTTGATAAAGTATCTCATATCTACTAGGATTTTTCCCTATGATAAAATCAGGAGTAAGAAAAATTGATGTTTTCACTTTTAGAAATATATCATCAATTTCTGTTTCTCTGTAATCATAATTATCATACATAAAAATCACATATCTTCTTTCTCGTTCTCCAGACCATTTAGCATCCTTTACTGACAAAATCCAATATTGCATTATCTCTTCTAAGAAGTTCTTTTTATCTGCATTGCTCATATTAAACATATCAATAATTCCAAACAAATACGTTAACTCCCGTTTGGCTTCCTCAACATCATATATAACATCAAACGCTAATGTTTGTGATATAAATGGACGTTCCATTTTATCCGGCACATCATTTTCTATGCCTTTCTTTTTCTTCAGATGCCATATTCCAATAGGCGCTATTAGTTCAGATATTCTATCATTCTTATAACCATATAGGCACTGTCCATATCCATCCTGCATGTCCGAATTATTAACACTTTTACTAAATGATGAAACGTAATAAATTCTTGTAGCCGTAAAATCAATATCATCAACCCATTTATATGTAATCCAAGATTTATCATCAAACAATTCTGGTATAACCCTTTGTTCACGTTCGTCATTTAACAACGTAGTTTTTTTCATCCAAATCTGGTGATTTTTTACACTTTCTCTTGCGACTTCAATTGGAAGATATTTGCAAATATAATCTTCATTGTACCCATTTCTAGACTTCAAAATAAAATTACTTATTTGTGTCATCAACACACCTTTTGTCGGGCGCTCCATAGGCGATTCATTATTTTTCTTAAGCAATTCCGCTTCTAGTTCAAATAACAGAGACAATTCTTCTTTTGAAAACTTCCAGATTGATTGCTTTTTACTTCCTCTCATATAGCTAAGATCATTCATCATAGAAACAAATGCGTACGTAATTGAATCTATTAATTCATCATCCTCATCGACTATCAACACTTCACGGATGACAGTAATTAATTGTGTAGCAAAATCGTCATTTTTTTCTACTATAAATTTTTGATATGCCAAATAATAAAGTTTAAGTGGCAAGTCCAATCCATTATATGCTTCTACAAATTGATCCTCATTTCCATCCTTTCCTAAAACCGGATTCATATTAAACATCCACTTATGAATATATGTCGCCTCAGAAATTAGATCATATAAATACACTTTAACTGAATTAATCTGATATGCTGTACTAACTATATATAAATAATTAATTAGTCCCACTTCATATTCTGTTATACGTACCAGTCCATATCCAGAAGTTTCATTCATATCATGTTCACTGGCTAATGCTATTAAAATCTCTATATTTTTATGTGTTGGATTATTCTTAAATTCTTCCATTCTTTCACATAATATATCTAGTTTCCATTCCCTGCGATTCTTAGGCCAACCTTCAGGTTTTTCTGAAATTTCCTTCGTATCTATAAGCAACACCTCCAAATTATTTCAAATCAAAACTATTTCTTTTTAATGCTTATAATTGTTCTTCATCCACACCTAAAAGAATTAAATCCTGCTTAATCATATCAGCAAAACTATCAATCGCAATATTCCTTATAATACCACCATGTTTTATGACTGCTTCATCCATTAGATCATTTCTAATTTTCTTCAACCCCTCAATATCTGCAATATAAAAATCCTTAAGATTTCCCATATAATATATTGCTTTAAAAGCACGACGAAGAGTATATAATCCTTCATTGTCACTTTCATTGATTAGTATATATAACTTTTCAAAATCTAAATATTCAACAAATGATCTATGGCTACAATAGTAGTTTTCCATTTTGCAGCAATGTTCATAAAATGCATTCGCATTACTGTATATATTTTTCTCTTCTTGATCCTCCTTATTAAGTATGCGATTTCGTTCTTTTCGTTCCTCTGAAATTGGCTTATATATTTCGTTATATTTATTTCTAATTTCTTCAGATGAAAAATCTTTAGGGAATTCATTTTCTTCTTGAATATCATTATCCCTTTTTATTAAATTAATCATAACATCTTTGATATGATGTATATTTCCTTTAAAGAGCCCTTTTTCTTGAAGATACAATAAAGTAGAAAGAATATTAGAGTAGTCATAATATGCATATTTGTTTTCTTCTATTTCTTTTTCTAAACGATCCAGTATCTCTATAACTTGCGCATCCTCCATAAGATACCAATCTCTTAATTCAGCTAACGCCTTACCTGTCGAATGTACTTTAGGTGGATTGTCAATATCTTCTCGTTCTCTACGCTTAATTATCGACTTACATGCCTGAGATAAATCCTTATCATTCCATACATCACAATTAATCCAAGCATCAATGAAACTATATCTAAAAATGTGAGTATACTCATGGCCTTCAAAATAAACCATTTCTTGACTTCCATAATTAGCACTGTGTGTTATCTTTTTATTTTTCTTTAATGCTCCTGCTACCCATATACTATAACGCAGAAAATCGTTCAAAATATCTTCATAATATTTACTATCAGAATAGTATTTCGTTGTTGCGTCATATATTTTTCTAAAAGAAAAGATCCACGATCTTATAATTCGCAAATTTCGATTCTCTATTTCTGTAAATGCACTTACAATACTATTTATGTGTTTTAGTAAATAATCTTTATATTGACCTTCTTGAATTATACCTTTGCTCTTTTCATTTCCACTTATCACTTCTTCAATAACGTCTTTTAATGCTGGATAATACAGCATAGTTTTACCAATTACTTTTTCTTTGATGTCTTTATATAAATAATTTTCTGAATATAATATCTCATTTAGTTTTTTTACTTCTTCTACTGTAATCTCTCCATTTGAGGCTTTCCCCAGTCCCGTTTTTTGTGTCCTTTCATTTTTTCCATCTCCTATGTACTCAACAACTTTACGATCACCAGAAAGCACTGTAAGATATTTTTCTTCTATATTTGTATTTGCATATATTTTTCCAATATTCCTCTCATCTGCTAATATGATTACTTTACAGTTACAATGTTCTATCAAATTATTAACAAATCCAAAAAACTCATTAATAGGAATCGTACATCTTTCTAAATCATCAAAGCAAATGACCATCTCTTTGACATCTATACTCCTCTCTAATTTATTAAATACCCTTGATAAATCTGCTGATACAGGACCTACAGAAAAAGAAAATGCACTACTAGCTACACCTATAATACCGGCAAGTGGCTTTAACCCTTTTTTAACTAATTTATTCCCGTTACCTTTAACATATATTAAATAATTGGTAATCAACTGTTTAGCAAGTGAATCAATACTAGATATTCCATAAAGAGAAATATAAACATTATGCTTCCGTTCATTTTTTCCAACTTCTATTGAATCAATTTCACCCGCCAAATAGTTTTCGTATAGATAAGTTTTTCCACTTCCCCATGCTCCATCAATCAAGATGGCATACTTCGCATTCTCGTCACGAACATAACTAGTTACAGCATCTACTATTTCTTTCGATGTCATTTTTCCCTCCAATAGCTTTTATTGATGAATTTAAATTAACAACTAATTCAAATGAATCATCTGTATATACAAATTCTATTATTTCAATCCTGATGTTGTTTTCTTCTCAACCTTATTAAAACTCATTTTTTCAAGATTAATTGGATTATTTCTTACTATAATCTGATTAGTATCAATGATTATTTCTTCATCTACAATATCACATTCTGACAAGATATACTTTGTTCCGTCATTTATTATCATAACGTAATCCTGATTATTCTCATTAAATACATAAAACGACTTAGCATGATCCAAACTATACGTTACATTCCACTTCAAAAAAATCGCTATTATTAAAGCTGAAAGCGCCACATTTCCTAGTGCTAGCTTTATTGTTTTATCTGATAGTGACGATTTCAAACTATGATTACTTTGTTCTGCTATCTTAGTATCCAACCATTCGATTACTGGTTTCATATATTCAGAGCCCCAATCGACCTTATCATCTTTAAAGAATCTTTTTATACTAACTAATAGAGTTAACTTTATTTCTAATATGGCACAAAAAATCGCCGTTAGAATTATAATTAATGCCGTAATCAATGATGATTGAATCAAACCCATTGTACTGTGATTCTCAATCTCTATTCCAAAAACATATTGCAGAAATAAAGATACCATAAAGATTAATATGAAAGAAGGGATTATTCTGAAAAATAAACTAATTCGTATTTTTAAAACCTCTAGTCGATCATCAATACACTGCCTTATTAATTCCTTATTTTCACTTTCTAATTTCCTTATTTCACAGTTGACCGATTCCAACTTTTCATCATTTATCGATTCACTAGTCATTACTATATCGGCCACCATCTTCTTTAAATCACTAATTGCTTTTCTTTTTAATCTTACATGTTTTTCTCCGTCTTCAAATATTTTGCCATACAAATATACTTTACAATCATTTAGTTTCCATCGATACACATATCGTTTTGCAACTGAATTAAATAGCATAGTAAAAATAAAGTATAAAACCAAAACACCTAGTTTTAAATACATTTTATTGTCTTCAACAAGAAATCCCTCATCTAAGTTCCAATATTGGTATCGTGCATTAACAACTATGAAACTAATTATCCTCGCTAGAAATAACATTATTGCCGACACAATAGAAATTGCAGAAATAAATAGCCCCGTATTATTCTTTAGATAATCTAAATAATTATACTTTTCCTCCTTTTTAAAAGCCTCTTCTAAATCTGATATTAGTTTTTCACTAGATTTATCCTTGTTGTCCAAGAAAGCACCTCCTCTCAACGCCATTTATTATATCCTATTTATGTATTATATAACAATCGAGACACCTTTCCATTTCATTCCCAATTATTCCAAGTAACAAACCCGCCCCAGAGTGTCAATCTACAGAATTACTTTTCCTGATTTTGACACCCTAGGACGGGTTTGTTTTGTAGTAGCCAAGGCCACTTAAGGATAAGTGTCCTTTACATTCATTTATATAATTCGTATCGCGGCAATTTAAAAGTTGTAAACTAGTTGTAAATTCATTTCTTTCTTCCGTCAAACGCTTGAAAATAAAGGATTTCTAGCCATTGGTTAATACCATGCCGTGGCAGATGAATAGTATCCTAATCACAAAAATTTCTCCTCCTAAATTGCAAAGATATGCCGATGAACGCGAGGTTTTATCAGGTTTTCCGGGCATTCAATTTTTTCAAGTGTAAACTATAATCGTCAACTCCAATGTGAGCCACGCGCTGACTTCATTTTGAGCCACCTAACGCTAGCTTGAATGTGAGCCACCTTTACTTTTTGTTTTCTTTGTTTGTGATAACCGATAGGATTCTCCATTCATATCAAGAACAAAGGAGTTAAATGTTAATCTATCAATCATCGCTGCAACCATTGCCGTATTCTCAAACAGGGATGTCCATTCCGAAAACGGCAGGTTTGTTGTTATAATAATGCTTCCGCGCTCACTGCGGTCAGCGATTATTTTGAATAATAGTTCCGATTGGTATCGGTCAAAACTTACATACCCCATCTCATCTAAGATGAGTAGGTCTGCTTTTTGAATACGCTTTTCAAGGCGCCCTAAAGAATAGTTATCTCTTGCCTCACTTAATTCAGTTGATAACGAAGCAGCGTTCTTGAAAAGAACTGTCATACCAAGAGAACAAGCCTTTAAGCCTAAAGCAATCGCCATATGTGTTTTACCACGACCGGGATTGCCAAGCATTGTTATATTTCGTCGTTCCTTGATAAACTTACAACTGGCTAATTCATTAATAAACACATCGCTGATTTCACCGTTATATCTGGTTAAATCCAACTCTTCAAGAGTTTTGGTAAATGGAAAACCGGCTTGCTTTAATCGACGCTGGTTTTGATTCTCCTGACGTTGTTCGTACTCGAACTGCATTATGGATAATAAGACTTCGCCTATGCTTGTGTCGGGAGATAACTGACGAACGATTTCATTATAATTAGCAAACGTCGGCATTTTTAGTTGTTTTGCAAGCATCCGGATTTGTTCATCGACTAAGAGCGTGCTCATAGCTGTTCACCTCCCTTCCTAGACACAAGCGGTCGTATTGGGAAAGATCAACGGAGATGATTTTAACCGGATCTTTTATATCAGTCTTGTTTGGTTCTACGAAATCATGTAAGATTTCAACCATTCGGGAATAATTGTTACTGTTTTTGCGAAGTTCTTCTAAAACTTCTTTCGGAACGTTTTGTTTCACCGGAGCAGCGTCTAAAATGGCTCTTCTTCGAGTATCTAACAGAGGCATGTAATGTTCCAAGGTGTAAATGCTTTGATTATGACCAAAGCAACGCGTATGTTTAGCGATTAGTTCTCCATTATAAAAGACTTCTACGGATTCGGGATAACCCTTTACACCAACGATTCGCCCGGTATATTTAACAGGCACGGAATAATTATTTGTTTTGAATTTAACGGTGGAGAATGCGTTTACGCGTACGTTAGCGCATTTGGCTGTTTCAAATCGACAGCCAGGGAGTTTTTGCAACAAAGACTTTTCGGTGAGATACATTTCTCCAACAGTTGCAGGTTTCCCTTTAATGGAGTGGTTTTCATAAACCAAACACCGTTTTACCAATAATTCGTTTAATTCTGTTATGTTTGCAACCTTAGGTACAGGGACAAGGATGTTTCTTCTTGCCCACCCAACGAGGCCTTCAACTAAGCCTTTTTCGTGGCCTTCCGCAGGATTGCAGAATACGGCTTTAAAGCTGTAATGGGCAGAAAGATGGGTATATCCCTCTTGTGCCTTAGCATGCTTACCAAAGCCTTCCTTAACAGCAACACGACCGTTATCAAAGATTACTTTCTTTGGAACGCCGTTCATTGCATCAAAAATACGAACGAATGCATCTAAAAAGCTTTCTTCGTTTTGCTTATGATAAGCGTAAACAAACGGTCTGCAACTGTAACACAGTCTGGCACAGAAGATATAAATCTTTGTTTTTTTGCCAGAAAAGTAGACTTGGGCTTCGCCCCAATCTACCTGCATAGCCTCTCCAACGTCAAACTGAAGAGGAATAAATGCCTTCGGAGCAACGTTTTTTAGTTCATGGACCTTTGCTCTGACAGTTGACTCGCCACCGGAGAATCCAGTTTCTTCAACCAAACGATCATATATTCTTTTTGCTGTATGGCTTTGCTTTTTTAGATGCTCAGCATCGTCTTCAGCCAAACAGTTTTTAATAAAGTTAATCGTATCCTCAGTTAATACTGTGGATTCACGAATGGGAGTCTTACGCTCCCAAGGAACTGCATTTCCTTCGCAATACTTTTTAACAGTATTCCGAGAAATGCCTAAACACTTGGCGATATGCCTTTGGCTTTCGCCGGCATTGAAACGCCTACGAATTTCATCGTAATCTTACATTGTAATAACCACCGTCTTTCCCTCCGAATAAAAAAGTCTTTTATTCAGAGTAATTGCTAGGTGGCTCACTTTCAAGTCAGCGTTCTTGATTCGAATGGCTCACTTTTAGATTAGCATTTATATGTAAACTACATAATTGGCATATCTTTGCATATTTTAACATTTCAAAGCCGTGTGTAGTAGTAAAATCGTTGTAAAAATGCCCGGATTTCTCCGAGCATGAAAAAGACATTAACTACCACGATAGTTAATGTCCGTTAATTATTTCAATTATATCGTTATTTTATTCTAAAAAAGACATCTTGCAAAGGTACTCCATCAAATGCCCCCATGCAAAACATTTTTCCATCAGGACTTACTAAAATCTGACCTTGCTCTACAAGGTTCTTTCCTCTACGGTATACTGAATAACACCAGCATTCTACAGTAACCGCAAAACCATCTTGTATCAATTGAGAGTCGTTGGAATTACTTATCTGATTTTCTGTATACTTTACATTTTTTCCAATGGGAGTCATCATCCAACAATTAAAAACTTTAATTGTTTCCCCGTCTCTTATTGTCCATCCTTCTTTTTCTGGATACTCTGCTTGAACATACTTCAAAGCCTCTTTTTCACTATTTACGGATGTAACAGCACTTCCACTATGTTCACTACTATTCGTTAAAACAATATTAGTTCCTATTACACCCAAAAACAGCACTGCGACTATCCCAGCAATAACATACTTTTGTTTTTTTGTTCTGCTATGCCAAAACTCCTTAATTTTGTTCATTTTAGAATTTAAGAATTTATTATTCCGTGCTGTTTCTTTCACATCATTTGTAAGTTTTTCTGCCTGACTTATAATATTTTTAACATTTTCATTTTCTGCAATATTTTTTTGCAACGCTCTAGTTTCTTTATCTATCGCTTTTCCCTTTACCTTAACGTTTTCAACAAAATCGTTTATCTTATTTGTTGAATTCTCGCTAGCTTTAATATTTTTATTCTCTGTTACAACACTCTTATTAGTCACTTGCTTTTCTGATATTGTATTCGGCTTTTTTATATATTTACTAGCACAATCAATACATATGACGGTTTTCCCTGAATCTTGCAAATCCTTTCCACAAAAAAAGCATTTACCTGCATCTGTTCCGTTAATTATCTGTTCTAACTTATTAATATATCTTTTACCTAAGTTAGTTTTAAATATACTTTTTTGTATGGTTGCATTGTAAATTTTTTGAACAGATGCAATATCATGATACTGTAGTTTATTATCAATCTGGATAATTAGAAGTAAATCCTTCTTCATTAATTCCTTTTCATCGGCCATATTTCTTCTCCTTTTGTCATACACTAATAATCATAATCTTAATTGTACTAAATATTTGTTGTGCAATTGTATTCTGTCTATATAACCATTACAATCATCATTCCTGTTCTTTGGATACAGCCTTTTTACCTGACTAATCATACGAAGGTCACAATCACGAATGCTTATGCCTAGTTTTACCTTTCTTTCCTATTGATAATGTGTATATCACCGTCAATCAGAACATATAACAAGTCATATTTCAAAATCATCTGTCATTTTACTACAACTACTTCTCTTTTATACGCCGGCGAATACTCTTCATCCCACGCTTCCAAGAAATCATCATTACCAGAAATTTGATCAATCAAATCATATCCTCTCTGAATTGTTATTTCCTCGGAAAACGGAACTGTATCCTTCTCAAAAGATGTCTCACGGCCCCCTACTTCGAAAATAATCGCTCTCGTAAGCCAAACTTCATATGCCGGTTCACCATTAATCGCCATAGTCTGTTGCTCATTAACAATCTTTACCGAAGTAATCTCTTCGTCTACTGGCGTAGATATCATCTCAACATACTTAAAGGCAGACTTTATCATCGTATCCTCGGAAGCTGATACTAAACAGCAGAATTTCACCATATAACCTTTTCTATTACTTATACAGAAAACTTATATTTCCCTTTTCCCATTCCTTCTACCGGAACAATGATCTTCAGTTCATCCTTCATCCTTTTCAAATAGGACGTTGCTGTCACTTCCGAACATCCCAGAATTTCGACTACTCGAGAATTCCCAAAAACCTCTGTCCCGATTTCCTCATATAACTTCAATACGTTTTGTTTTATTTTATTTGTATACCCCGAATCCAAGATTTTCTGCTTGAAATCTTTGGTTTCAGTCTCAATCCAAACTTTTTTCTTTGGTTTGGAGCCATTTTTTATTTCATAGTATTCTTCATTTACAGGTATAACCACAGAAGTAACGTTGTCATTTACATCAAAAGTCTTATAGAAAAGATCCGGAGATCCATTTTTCCGCATTGATCTTTTGGCTTCCCCGATACCTGTTCCGAAAGATTCTATAATGCCTAATGCTTTAAACATATCCCTGATTTCAGGATTCTCCGTGTCTCGCTCGTTAAAAAACGTTCTCTCATTCAGATCACTTATGCGTATAGGCGGTAACGGCTTGTTATAATTCACAATGTTTATCTGTTTTTCAGACACATATATTTGGATTGGCTTACCATTTTCATAGTTGTTATGAACAATGGCATTTGCAAGCAATTCTTCCAGTGCAATAAACGCAAAGTTCTCGATTTTACGATTATCTGAGTTGCCATCATCACGTATAACCAATTCATTTAAGAAATTGTTATTGATGTACTCCAACGCAGCATAATACTGTTTCCAAACTGCACCTTTAAATACTTTGGATTCCATCTTTCTTTTAGTCCCAAACATATCAATAATCAATTCTGTATATGCATATGGAATTCGATCCTCTGGATGATCAGAAAACATGAGGACAGCATAGTTTTTCACGCGTCGATCCGCAGGATCATTTTTATCAAGCAAGTCCAAAGCCTTGGCCAGCTCTTTCTTTTCCATTCCATCACTAATCTGTCTTGAGCTTGTCTTGGAAAAATATTCTCTGAGTAAATCAGCACTTAAATCATCAATCGATGCCCCGGGGCTTACAATCGAGCTATAATGAAAATTGGAAAACTTTCGCAGCAGATCATATTCTTCGTCTACTCTCGCAAGACGGGTGTCAGCTTCAATTCTCACATATCTTCCCGGCTTAAGATTTATCTTTTTGTCCTTTTCGGCTTTTTCAGCCACCATAAACGGGCCTCCCGTCTGGCGCTTTACAATAATAAGCAAATAACTTATTCCATCAAGATCATTTGATACTACTTCAAACGTAACATTGGGATATAAAAAGGAACGCAGTGCATTAATGGTATTTTTACATTTTTCCAGTCTCCCTTCAGCAATCCCCTTAATCGGGAGCACAGGGATAGCTTTCTGTTCTTCATTGTTTTCCTCTTCTACACCTATAAAAATATATTGAATATCATTGTTGTAATAGTTATTTCCATACGCACAGATGGTTTTCAATATTTTATCCAGTTGCTGCTCTGATGCTTTGTATTCTATATATGAACACTCTGCAGTTTTGATCTTAAGTATTTCGTTTGCCTGTTTTTTTATTTGTCTGTAATCCATAGTTTTGCCCTCCGAATCCAAAGAAATTATACTTAAATCCAAAGTTTTTGTCAATCAAACCAAAGAAAAAGCACTTCACATCACGCAGAGTGCTCTCATCATTCATCGGGTAGTTCACCTTAAAAGGCCCCGTATAAATCAGATACTACTCTGCCCACAAATGGCTTATTTCCGCCATTCTTTGCTTTGGCATTAAATCCTGCCGTGGCAGATGAATAAGACCTTTATCATAGTAAAAATCAACTTCTAACCTGCTATTCTTTTCTTTTTTTCAGACCCGATTTAAAAGTGCAAACGAGATGCAAATCTACAGGACTTGCGCCTCGAGCTTTTCCCTTAAATAAAGGATTATACTGTTTTACTCGTTTGACGCCTGTTCTTTGTGCCAATATGCTGTCAGTAAATTTCCGTTTTCTTTTTTTCACAAACCCCATAGATTCATATAAGTTGATAGCCGGTACATTATCAAAATCTACCAACAACATCATATCTTTAGGTTCGTTCTCCCGTAACGCCATAGCCAGCAGCTGTCTTCCGTATCCTTTTCCACGATATTCCTTTTTGACAAAAATATCGTACGGCTCGTTCTCCGCAAAACAATGCGTAACATCAATGTATCCAGTTACAATACCATTTTCTAACGCAATGAAAATCTTAAATCGGTCCGGCGCCTTAATTACTTTGTCTCCGGTCCAATACACATCTTTACTGTGCATTTCCAAATACTGGTCAGTATAGTCATCAGAAAGTGGTTCTATACCCGCCGTTTCACATTCAGGTAATTTATGCGTATAAACCATTTTGATCTGTTCTTTATCAAAATTTGCGCCACGTTTCTCAAGGCTATTTTTGATCAGATGATTACGAGGATTGAAAACGAAATCGGCTTCATATTCAGGGTAGTTCTTTTCCAAAAAAGAAAGCAATTCCTCTACAGAGCTTCCTTTTCTTGTTATCCCTATAAGCATCTCCAGGTATTTTTCTTCCGGAATGATTAGAAGAATATACAGGCCTGTTATTTCCCCTCTATCATCCGTCACAAAGCAGTGGTGATCTTTCTTTGCTATCATATCATCAAGGCTTTCACCGGCTTCTATTCTTGAGGTCAGATGCGGATCGGAATAATTCTTATCATCTATAAAACTATTTATAAAATCCTGATACTCAAGAGCATCTGTAACATTTGTAACACTCATATCTACTCCCGTATTATTTTTCAATATCTATAATCAAAACCCTCTCCTGTTCAAAAGGGCTTCTTTCTACCAGTTTCCCCTTGTGAAAATAAAACGCTCCGCCATGGTTCACAGGTTCATTATCTATCGGGTTGATCATCAAGGTATCATCAGCAATACAGGAAGCCTGTTCTGCATATTCAAGGATCTCCTGTTCCCATTCATCAAGATCGAAATTGACATATACAGGCCAAAGAAGCAGATTCTTTGTCTTAAATTTCTCCGGATAATCCCATAAATCTCCGCAGAGACCGGTCATTATCTTTTTGCCGCGAAATGAAAACTCCTCTATATCACAGCCCTCGCAGTAATGGTCGTCTGCCCTGTCATACTCTTTCCACCCACGGCTGATACGCCTGTAGTTATGGACTATTTCTCCAGCGTCTATAACAACATACGACGAATACAAAAATTCACCGGCCTTCTCGATATATCCAAAGGCTATTCCCATTCCGTATTGTACGGTCAGCTTTTTAAGTCTGCCCATAGTCTCAGAATTCAGGCTAACCGCCATTTCTTTATCTTCTTTATAATTCCAGCCGAGTGAATCGAAACCTTGCAAAACAGCCTCGCCAAAGCAAAGAAGATCAGCTTTGCCCTCGGCTTCTTTCATCGCACGCTCAATCTGACTGATATTGAATTCCGTATTCTTATTTTCAACTCTGTAAGATGCTAAGCCAATCCTCATATTGACCTATATTTCCTTTCTTAAAACGATTTTTAATCCCTTCTAATACAACTTAAACTGATCTTTTCAAAGCCATAAACGACATTCGCTTTTATTGCAGTTTGATAGGAATCCAGTTTATGTCCGTATACCTGCTCGAACAGTTTTTTCATGCCAATCACCTTCTAACATTTTTATTTTATATCAACACATGTAATGTTAGTTTTCAATATTTATGTTAGTTGATTAATAAAAAACGATGTTTCCTTTTTAATTTGTTATGATGAGCGCTTAAGTAACGTTGTATTAGAGTCCAGATTGATTGGTTACTAAAAAGGGGGGCAAGTAAGGTGCAAATCTACAGAACTTGCGCCTCGAGCTTTTCCTGTCATCTGGAGATAAGCGTTTGTATGACATTTGTATAAATGCCTTAATTTGCATCTAACCCATTGATTCTGATATTGTCCAGTTCCTCCGCAGTCAGACATCCGCTCTGATATAAACGGAGGTATTCCTTGGATACGTCCGAATCAAAAATCAATACATCATCTGAATTGACGGTTACATCCACACCGCTATGATAAAGCTCAGCAATGGGGTGAGTCTTCAAGTCTTTAACCCTTCCAAGAAGATAGTTGCTCGATGGTGTAATGTTTAGCCGAATCTTATGATCTGCCAGAAAACGGACTACAGAAGGATCATTTACCGCCGCGATCCCGTGCTGGACCTCATCAAGTTCCAAACATTCTACAGCCCGGCGTACATCCTCCGCCGTCCCCCATTCTCCAACGTGAGCTTTCAGTCTCAAACCTTCTGCCTTAGCCCGTCTATAGATGGGGATAAAGTTTTCTATGGGCTGCGCCAGCTCATCTCCATATAAATCTATCGAATAAAAGGCTTTGCATCCCCAGAAATGAGACAGGCAATCCTCTAAATACGCAATATCACAGTGGCGCGACATTCCAATCTGAAGCCTGAGTTCTATCTCCGGTGCAATTTCCCGATGAGCGGATTCAAACGCATCCACCAGTTCATCGATGTCGTTATTGAAAAATGCACCCAGCCCCCAAACATCTTCACCGATTTCAAGAATCGTAACACCATCTTCTTTTGCCTGGGTAAAGGTAGCATTTATCAGCATTCTACGACCTTCAGTCGTATCAAAGAAACTTCCTATGTTCTCTCCGTTCCATGCGTGCATCTCATCCATAGAATTAAGAGGCTCGGTAATCGGCCGAATATCCAGACCGGAATGCTCAAGCAAATATTTCCGGCTTCCTCCAAGCACAAAATGGTTGTGCAGATCAGCCTTGGGGCATTTGCGGATTGCTTCCATGTCTCCTATTTTTAGCGCTTCTATAAAATCCATATTTTCAGTCTCACATTAAATATTTTTTTGTGTTCACCACCACGTATTTTTCGTCCGTTCTTGGATCTATTTTCTCCTCAGACTTATAGTTAAACTTAAAACCACATGCATCCTGCAATCTTTTTGAAGCCAGATTCTTTTCACGATAACTACAGTGAAATTCTTTTGCTCCCTGTTTTCTTGCCTCTTCACACAATGCATTTAGAATCTGTTTTCCATATCCTTTTCCGACAAAGTCCGGTCCAATGGCGATTCCCATATCCTCATATACATCAGGATTGACCTCACGCATGGATGCCCATCCAATGGCCTCTAATCCGCTTTCCGTTTTCAGATATACGGTAAGCGCGTACTTTTCTTTACTTTGAAAATCAAGAGTCCGAAGCATCCTGTCCTTTGATTCTTCCTCAGAATCATCGATCTTCCATAGCATATATTTGGCAGACTCCGGTCGGCTTGTTATATTTCGGTACAGCTGCTCCCAGTCACCAAATACAGCTTTTTTCATGATCAGATTACTTGTCTCTATCACGACCTCTGAATAATCCGTAATAATTTTCATTTTCTCAACTCCATAAACTTCAGGTCGAAGATCCTGACAATTGGCCCGAATAGCGCTTACGCCCAATTTCGCCAAAGTATAATTCCTGTTTTTCAAAATCGTATATGAGCATTCCCTCACTTATTCTTATCCAGTTCGTCTGCCAGTTTCTGTAACTCCTTTATAGCTTCCGAAACCACATTGACATTGATTCTGTCTGAACCGGCAATATCACCACATTCGGCAAATTGATAAGCCGCCAACCTCATAACTCTTTCTCGTCCTTTCATAGGTCTTCAATAAAAAATGGCAACATATATATTGGATATAATTTCAGCATTTCACTATTGCCTATATCTTTTTGTGATAACAATATTTCCTTCGAAACATGCTTAGAATACTTTTTCTGAAATTCTGTAATTGATTCATGCTTACCGATTCCGGATGACTTAACTTCAATCGGAACGATCTTTGTTTTCGAAGCAAGCAAAAAGTCAACCTCATAGTAGTGGGAACTGTTTTCTTTCTCCCATGTGTGATAATAAAGATCTATATCCGATCCGGCAATTATCTGAGCAACTGCATTTTCATATAAATAACCCAAATCTGCTGGAAGTGAATTGCTCAACAATTTCGTATAAATATTTTCATCCGTCTTTCCTGATGATCTGAAAATCATGGTAGTAAATAACCCTGTATCAGCCAAATAGAGTTTGAACGTATCGTCATCTCTCGTTTGAGGTAAAGCAACACTCGGATTAAGGACATTATGGCATGATAATACCGTCTTTGAATCCAGCAAATCATGTAAACGCTCTAAATCTTTATCAATCTTTTTTTTGCCTGTAGCTGCCGAAATAACATAGCTTCTTTTATCCGTTGCCAACTGCGTCGGAACAGAATCATACATTCTTCCAATCAGTCCTGTATCATCGATCTTGAAGAAATCGTCTTTATATAAATCTATGATTTTTCTCTTTACTTCATCGATTTCTGTAAAATTCCTGCCTTCCACATAAGCTTCTACAGCCTGAGGCATTCCACCTACCGCCATATAAATTCTGAAATCCCGCATCAGCTTTCTGTTTAAGGAATTTCCAACCGGCTTTCCAAGCTTATATAAATCCCGCAATACGCCATAAGTATCATTTCCGATGGCCCACATAAATTCTTCATAATCCATCGGATATATCTGTATTTTCATTTCCTCAGATGGAAGCACTATATCCTTGACATTCTTTTTTATACTGATCAGAGAACCGGTCTCAATATAGTCATATCTTCCGTCCGCAACCAGGTATTTTATAGCCTGACGTACTTTTGGCATAAGTTGTATCTCATCAAATATAATGACGGATTCTCTTTTATATAATGTTATCCCCGTTGCAGTTTGCAATCTCAGAAAGAAAATATCCAGATTTGCTATGTCATCGAACACATCAAGGACATCCTGTGTTATGTTAGCAAAATCCACTTTTATATATGACCTGTACTCCTGCTTTGCAAATTCTTCAGCAATTGTCGATTTCCCAACACGCCTGGCTCCTTCCAGAAGCACAGAATACTTTGGTGCCTTTTTTTCTTTCCAATATTTTAGCTTTTCTAAAGCTTTTCTCTTAAACATACTATCTCCTCAAAACGACATAGTTCCATTTCTTCAAACTTATAAATGGATTATAGTACCATTTCTTCAATATTTCAAGGGTATTATTCCGTTTCTTCAAGATTTATTTCTACTTTTAGTACCGTTTCTTCCAAATTACTGCCAAAAAGCACCCTGCATAACGCAGAGTGCTCTAATCTCATCGGGTAGTTCACCTTAAAAGGTGCAAATCCGTTTGATAAATCTTCAAAATGCCGTATTTTCAAGGTTTTCCGCCTTACTGAAATCTCTTGAATTCCTCTAGCATTGGTTCAATTCTACTGATTTCTCTTGACACTTCTCAATCCATCCCTAACTTCAAATGGAGCCATAGCATACGCCATGACTCCACCATTAAATATTTGCCCACATTGCAGCCATGTGGATATTCCTCAGTCAACTGGCTTAACACTTTA
>NZ_PDYG01000036.1 GCF_002735305.1 Agathobacter ruminis | reverse complement strand
CAGATCTCCAGCCAAGGGATCCAAAAACAATCTGGCATTGATTCGAAAATTCGCCTACAATATCTTGCGAATCATGAGAATACAGCATTCCGTGAAGGAATCTTTGCCAGAAGTAATGGACTTGTTTGCTGATTCTCTTGAATTACTGCACAAATATATTTTCGAAGGTATCACTCCAATCAACTGATATAAACAGAATACAAGGATTTTTTTGATGTGTAAAGAGGGCAAGGGGGATTCTTGCGCTTTTTTTGTATACTGTGTCCATTGCTAGAGTTTGGTCATGCAGAATAAAGAATGGATCTGATAGAACGGCTTCGTGAAACAACCCTGAGTCGTCAATGGCGACATATTGACAAAATCGGCGACACACGCTAAAATTGTGTTGCCATTTATGATAAGATTTGCAGACTTTTAAAAATCTAGTAGCGCTCTTAACATGGTTATGCAAAAGAGAGCAAATTATTCTTTCGGAAAGGAGCTAAAAGTGGAGTTTAACAACAGTAAGAGAATTGAGCTAATCAATACAATGATAATAGAGTTGCCTGTACTTCGCGCAAGGATAGGCGCTTCTCAAGCTGATATCTCTGAAAGGATAGGCGTTTCAAGGCAAACATACAATGCAATAGAAAATAGTAAGAAAAAAATGAGTTGGACCGTATTTCTGGCTCTGTTTGCAGTCTTTAGTAGTGATGAACGGACTTTGAAGATGTTGGATTCTATTGATATTTTTAAAGAAGGTGTTGCAAAAGAACTATAAACTTTTTGCAATATACTTAGTTATAAAACATTTATTAATTGGAGGTCATGGCTCAAATATGGTTAAGAATATTTCGGTTCAACCAAAGGATATATATAAGGATCCATATGGATATACATATTCTGAAATGGTAAGCGTATTGGGAGAAAATGAGGCGGGTAAGATTTACCGTGAATTATACTCTAGATCTAAAAACACTGATAAATATAGAACGATCACAATCAAAGAAATCTTCCGTGGTGTTGATACTCAGAAATATGCTTTCGAGCTGTCAGATGGCTATTGCATTGAAACGGTAAGCATTAGACGGAAAACTGGTACTACTGTATGCGTGAGTACCATGGTAGGTTGTCCTGTTGGGTGTATCTTTTGCGCCTCTGGTGAAAATGGATTTGTAAGAAATCTAACACCGTCTGAAATTGTTCAACAAGTCATATTAGTAAAAGGTAAAGTGAATAGAATTGTATTCATGGGTATGGGAGAACCACTGTTTAATTATGATAATGTGATAAAGTCCATTCATATTTTAAGAGATCGCAAAGGAATTAACTTTCCAACCGATGGAATAACAATCTCAACAACGGGACCACTTCCTCAGATGAAAAAGCTCAGAGAAGAACACTTAAAAATTCAGCTTACGTTATCTCTTCATGCCACAAACCAGCGTACAAGGGATTCTATTATGCCTCATATGAAAGGGTATGATATAGATGAAGTGGTTCAATCAGTTCTTTCATATTCAGAAAGACATAATCGTAGCGTTACTATAGCGTATTTATTAATACCTGGCATAAATGATCGTGAGAATGATGTAAAACAACTGGGAAAGTGGTTTCGAGATAAAAATGTATTGATTAATCTTTTACAATATAACGAAACAGATTGTAAAGCAGTTCGAAGACCAAACAAACAGGAATTAGTTGCATTTCGTGATAAGTTAAATAAATCAGGGCTTACTGTGAAAATCAGAGAGTCTCGAGGCGGAAATATAAAAGCTGCATGCGGTCAATTGGTAAGTAGACTAAACCGGCACAATGAATCTGTTGTGCCAAAAAAAATACATATTGCGGGATTAGAAAAGGAGTCGTCGAACAACGATGGATATTCAAATAGATTGAAGTCAAATAAGAGACCTTACACTAAGTCTAAAATAAGGAATGGGAAAAAGGGGGAATCGAGTAAATAAACATGAGTCAGTTACCTGTCTGATGAATGTGTTTGCTGATTGGAATTATTTCGATGAGAGGAGACCATCTCTTATGAATGCTTTTTTTGATATGCATGTCCATTCAAAATTCTCAATTGATGGAGTGTCTACGATGGAGGATTACTGTCTGATTGCTGAAAAATCGGGTATAAGGGCTATTTGTTTTACTGAACATGTGGATTTTAATTCAGAGGAGAAAAATCTTTCAATCGTCAAGGATAACAGAAAGCAGAACTTTGTTGTTGAAGATTACTTCAGTGAACTAAACCGTCTGCGGGAAAAATACAGTTCGATAATATTGCTAAGTGGAATTGAGTTTTCAGAGCCAAATATGTTTCCGGATGAGTTTGCTTTATATAGTTCGTATCCTTTCGACTGTATAACGGCTGGGATACATCATTGCTATAATTCAGTCTTTCCAGGGGCTGGAAATTTGTCGGTATCAAAAGCAATTCATGAGTATTATCAGATAATGCAAAAAGCAATCGAGTTCGGAGGTTTTCAAGTGATGGCTCACTTGGATTTCCCCAAATTATTCTTTGACAAGTGGATAATTAACAACGATGTTCTGGATACAATTCTTTCAACAATGATTAATAAGAACATTTTGTTAGAAGTAAATACTTCTTCTCTTAATAATCCGTGCGATGAACCAATGCCATCATATTTTATTATAAATCGATATGTTGAGTTGGGCGGCAATAAAATAGTTATTGGTTCTGATGCTCACAGTTCGGATAGGCTGGCTAACCATTTTAAAGATGTTATACCGCGTTTACCTAATTGCATTCAAATAGGCTATTTTAGAGAAAAGGAGTTCATTCCGGTGATAATAAATTGAAAAACAGTTTCTTAATCCTGAATTATTCACGAGGGTAGGTCCTGCATAGGATCCCCACCCTCAGACATGTAAAC
>NZ_PDYG01000035.1 GCF_002735305.1 Agathobacter ruminis | reverse complement strand
CCTGAATTATTCACGAGGGTAGGTCCTGCATAGGATCCCCACCCTCAGACATGTAAACTGGCATTTCAATGGCACGATTTTTCAGGGACAACCCTAAAAATGGGCATAATATCCCTGTGGTTTCAGGAAGGTGCCTTTGAAATTGCCAAGGTACATTAGTTACTGGTTACTGTTTATTCCAGCTGAGGCTGCAGTCCCTGTATATTTGACAGAGTTTCATAGAATTCTTTCTTATATGGGCAGCTGCTGCACAGCTTGAATACGGTATATCTTGCCGAATGTACGACCTTTGCGGCGACTTTCAGCAGTTTAAGACGGATAGTGTCGATACGCTGTTTTTTCATATTGGCGGGCAGTGAAAGTCTCCGGAACCAGTTGAAAAGGTTGTAGGCAAGCGTATGCACCTGAAGGCGGTTTGCATTCACCACCATCGAATGGGAACTGACAGAAGCAAAGTCAAATCCATACTTCCCTTCCTTGATAAAGTTCTCCATCTTGCCGCGGCCGCAGTAAAACTGAAGTACCTGATAAGGCTCCAGATCTTCCATGGTCGTAACTACGAATGTGAACATGTGGACCATCTGACCATACGGCTTCTCAACCTTGAAGACTACTCTTCTGGGATGAGACCAGCTGCCGGCCTGATACATGAATTCGCCGTACTCTGCAGCGTAATCAATCTGATTTTCGATGGTTGCATGATACAGTGCGTCATCGGCAAGAGCCGCATTCTTTATCAGTGCAGGGTTCAGCTTCAGACGAATTGCATATTTGCAGTCGTTTTCCTCACAGGCTTCATAGATGTCGGGAGAAGCAAAACCGCTGTCACCGCGAAAGTAAAGAGGCAGAGAAGGATACTTTATACGATATTCCTGAAGAAGAGGGATCATGAACTGGTCTGCATCCCTGCTGCAGTATTTGGCTCCTTCACGAAGTTCTGCTTTCAGAAGGTCACCGGTCAGACCATCAAAGCAGAGCAGCGGATGATAGCCATGTGCCTGATAATGGACGTTAAAACCTTCCCCTTCCTGACTGCCATAGGTATCCAGCAGGGTAGAATCCAGATCAAACAGCATAAATTCCGGCTGCTCGATAGAATAGATGATCTTCCTCATTGCCGTGTTGATCTGGTCGAACTGGGTAAGGGTATCATTATCCATTCTGTTCCAGAAGCGGGACAGCGTAGGCTGTGATGCCAGCCTGTCCTTTTCAAGGATGGCAGTCATCACAGGGTCGTTTGTCAGTTCATCGGCACAGTCATCCTGGAAGTAAGCGGATGTAATCTGGTATATCACCTGCATCAGGTTGACCGGGTCCTTATGTATACGGCAGTCTGTATAATCATTGGTCTTAAAAAACTTATTTATGAGACGAATGAAACCGATCTTCGCAGCGAATTCCCTGATAAGAAGCAGGCCGCCGTCCGAAGAAAGATCACCGCCGTTAAAATTAATTTTGAACAGCTTGTTGCTTTCAAGCCCGATAGTGTCTAGAATGGCCATAGAAGGACTTCCTTTCTCTGGTATTGTTTTTGGTTTGGGCACCTTAATTTTACCAGGAAAGAGGTCCTTTTTCTATTCACTTAGCGGATGATAGAAGTAAAGCTATAGATTCACAGTAAACATGCGGCTTTTAGCCGTCTTCACCGTATATCGGTGAATAATTCAGG
>NZ_PDYG01000034.1 GCF_002735305.1 Agathobacter ruminis | reverse complement strand
GTAAGCGCCTAATAATCCGGCGGATTTTATAGGCTCCCTTTATTTTTTATAATCATTGATAGGATTGAATGTATTTCACTCCAATTATCTTAAGGAGGACCTATCAATGAGAAGATCTAGAACACCAGTAAGTGAACAATATCGTATGGTTATGGAAGCGCGACAAAGCGGCTTATCAGATGCCGAATGGTGCCGTCAAAATGGAATTGGCACATCTACTTTTTATAATTGGACAGTTAGACTTCGCAAGCGAGGATGCGAGCTTCCAAATCCATGGAATGATATCCAATTACCATCACCTAAACAAGATGTTGTTTTACTTGATGTTATACCTGATGAACCTGAGGCTCATCCTATGTGTATTGATGCTCCATCTCAAGAATCATCATTAATTCTTGAGATGAATGGAGCTAAGCTGACGATTCCAAATGGAATTGATACAGCATTACTATCGCAAGTATTATCTGCTATGAAAGGCAGCTTATGCTAGGCGATATTTCCGGTGTAAATGAGATTTATATAGTCTGTGGTTACACCGATATGAGAAAGTCTATTGATGGCTTATGCGCCATTGTAATAGATCAACTGCATATGGACCCCAAACGAAGTGCTTTATATTTATTCTGTGGCAGACGTTGCGATAGGCTAAAAGCTTTGCTATGGGAATCTGATGGCTTTGTGCTTTTGTACAAACGCCTTGCGGTTGAAGGGAGGTATCGATGGCCAAGAGATAAATCTGAGGTCAAACCACTTACCTGGCAACAGTTCGATTGGCTTATGTCTGGACTCGAAATAGAACAGCCTAAAGCCATAGGAACATACAAAAATGTTGATAACTTACTTTCTAAAAATGGTGACTGTGAACAGTTCCCAAAAGCCTCGCAAAGCCTTGAAAATTCTGCATTTCTTGCTGTTAATGAAGCCTAAAATTTGGTATAATTTAAGTATCAAATCAAAGGAGAAATGACTGTGGCAAGAGGCGTTAGAGATCTTCAGTTACAAGAACTGAAAGATACAATTTCACAACTGAATACCACTATTTCAGCTCAGACTACAGTCATTGTCCAGCTACAAAAAACTTTGCAAGATGCAGAGAATCGTGAGGCTGAGCATCAAAAGCGAGAAGCTGTTCTGCAGGAACAAATCGATTATCTAACTAAAAAGTTATTTGGTGCCTCTAGTGAGAAACGCCATGATGAAGTCGAAGGACAGCTTTGCTTATTTGATGAAGCTGAAACACTTCAATCTGATGAGCCACCAATTCCTGATATTGAAACAATAGTCAAAGAACACAAGCGTAAAGCAAAGTCTACACTAGAGGAAAAATTAAAAGGTATTCCTGTCGAGGAAGTAATAGTAGACATCCCTGATGAGGAAAAGATTTGTCCTCAATGCGGAACTCCTCTTGAATACATTGGCAAGGAACTAATTCGAAGAGAACTCGAATACATTCCTGCCAAAGTTAAAGTCAAGGAATATGTTAGTTATCATTATGGCTGCCCAGAATGTAAAAATACTGATGAGCCATATATCATAAAAGCTAAAACAGATAAACAACCACTGATGAAGCACTCTCTTGCGTCAGAATCATCTGTTTCATGGATGATTTATCAAAAGTACGGAAATGCCTTACCTTTGTACCGACAAGAGAAAGACTGGAAGCAGTATGGCATTGAACTAAGCCGAACCACCATGGCTAACTGGATCATTTATTGTTCAAAACACTATTTTGATCCACTCTATCAGTTCTTCCATCGCAAGCTATTAGAAAGGAATTTCCTAATGGCTGATGAGACTCCGGTTCAAGTATTAAAAGAACCAGGTCGAAGGGCTGAGTCGAAGTCCTACATGTGGGTATACCGAACAGGTGAAGATGGTTTACCGCCAATAATCCTGTATGGATACTCCGAAACAAGGGCAGGAGAAAATGCCAAATACTTCCTAAAAGGATTTGATGGTTATCTTGAATGTGATGGCTACCAAGGATACAACAAGGTACCAGGCATTACAAGATGTTGCTGTTGGGCGCACGTCAGAAGATATCTGATTGATGCCATTCCAAAAGGAAAACAGTATGACTACACAAATCCTGCAGTACAGGGAGTACAATACTGCAATAAGCTCTTCGAGATTGAAGATTCTATTAACAAGAAACATGTCTCATATGAAGAGCGTTACAAGCTTCGTCTGCAAAAGGAAAAACCAGTTTTGGAGGCCTTTTTTGAGTGGCTTGATGCACAGAACCCAATTAAAAGCTCTAGATTGGATAAAGCTGTGACTTATATCAGCAATCGTCGAGAATTCCTCACAACATATCTCGAGGATGGGCGATGTAGCTTTTCTAATAATGCTAGTGAAAATGCCATTAGACCTTTCACTGTAGGCAGAAAGAATTGGCTTTTTTCCGATTCACCTGCCGGAGCTACAGCTAGTGCTACTATCTATAGTATTGTAGAAATAGCTAAAGCTCATGATTTAAATATTTATGAATATATCAAATACATCTTGAGCAAAAGACCATCAAAGTCATGGACTGATGAGCAATTTGAAACAATAGCGCCTTGGAACCAAGATGTAATTGATAGTTGCAAACGATAATTGGAGTAAAATACTCGCATCCTCGCAATCCTCGCTAGGGTGCGAGAGATTTTAATGGGACGCCTTTTTATTAGGCGCTTAC
>NZ_PDYG01000033.1 GCF_002735305.1 Agathobacter ruminis | reverse complement strand
ATTACTATTTTCCCGGCATCTTGCCATTTCGCTGCCACCCAACGTGCCTTACCTACTGATTCGATTTGTCGCCAAGGATTCATTTCTGAATACAACGAAAAATCTGGGCTAAGTAAGAATCTGTACTTTCCATATCTCTTCAAAGCATTTTCAGGATGATTGTAAGTATTTTCAAACCGATAATCATCCACAAAGAAATGAACTCCTTTGTGCAGATTCTTTGTATCTTTACTGCTAACATCAGAGCAGGCAATCAATTCGATTCCATCCAAATCCAATGCCTGCTTACGGACAATGGGGAATCCCCACCTTCCTTCTACTTCAAATTCATTCCGCAAAAATAACGGATCAGTTCTAAAACTTTTACTTGTCATAATATTGGGGCCTCCTTTGGTCCCCATACATAATTTGTATGAGAATACGAAAGCCTTTAACTTGTTTGGAGAGCATTCGTATCCCCAGATGATTAGGGGAAATGCGCTATTGGTAGTAGCTCACTTCCAGTTACAATTGATGCTACAATTAACTCGCCTCCTTTTCTATACATACGCCCTGTAGCTATGCACGTACTCTTTTTATTCATCAAGGGTTTCAATAATGTTACCCTGAAATGTTTCTAATATAACAGGTTCTAAGTGATCGATAAAAGGCACTTCATAATCAAACAAATCCATTCCATACTTATTACGTCGACTCACAATATTGGAGTATGCATTCATTGCCGCCTCCATACTCATCCCGCAAAAGGATACGATTTTATTCGGCGAATCGAAACCCTTTTGCATAAGATATGGTGTTGGTCCCATAAAATGACGTGCAAAATAATCTGCCAAATCGTCATCATCATCATTTTCATCATTAAAGACATAATGCTTTAACTCATGAAATATAGTTAGCCGAACAGCACCTTTTGAGCCAAATCGGTCATTATAGTATATGGTAGGCGGCTGTTCCTTTGACTCTTTGACGAAGAATCCTAATTTCGACTTCTTTTTCAGAAGTTTTCTATCTTCTCGTAAAAACGCAGAATATGGGACTAACGCAACGCCAAGCTTATTACAAACCTCCACCTCATCTACTGGAAATGTTTTTATATCGTAATCTTGATAAATATCATAAATCACTTTATCTATTTCATCATATACACTGCCGGCTCTATACATTTCTATCCTTTCCGATCAGCAATGCAATAAGCTGATTCTTCTCTTCTGCTGTTAATTCACCGCCTTTTCTTGCAATCGCCGTAGAAATTGTATTATATGCCGATTCTGTTGTTTCACCTTCATCAAGCAAATACTCTGTTTCTACCTGCAAAGCCTTTGCAATATTTACTACCACATCCATTCTTGGTTTCTGTCCTGAATGCAAGTATCTTGAAATGGAGCTTTCATTAATACCGCTTAACTGAGATAACTGCTTTTGATTAATATTCCTCTCATTCATTA
>NZ_PDYG01000032.1 GCF_002735305.1 Agathobacter ruminis | reverse complement strand
AAATATGTCAGCTACGCTGACGCAAATCTCGCGCCAAGTCTCGCGAGCGAGACTTGAATTCGAAGAACGGGACATCGAAGGCTTCGTAGAAAAGCTTGAAGCGTGCTGTCCAAATGTGAAGTATGTCAACAAGCTCATGACTCACAGCTGGGGGCAGAAAGTTGTACGGTTTTATGATTTGGATGGGAATCTGATTGAGGTGGGGACACCGGTAGTATAAAATTAAAGGGTAAATCATTAGAATCTCACTTTGCGAGCGAGTCTTGACATTTTAGGAGACAGTAGTTTTATGAACAACAGGGAAATAAAAGAATATAATTGCGGTTTTACCAACGACAACAAGTGGTTTCGTTATCGTGCCGCGGCAATTATCGTGGAGGATGGATATGTGTTATTCGCCGGAAATGAAAAAGAAGATTATTACTATTCTATCGGTGGGGCAGTTCATATGGGCGAGACCGCAGAGGATGCACTCGATGAGTACAGAACCTACCCAACTTTTATGAAGCAATATCTTCAAGCAGAGCATCATGGTGTCGAACATATTGTATTTGATGAGAGGACAAAGCAGTAGTATCAAATCACTATTAGACATATTACTGCTCAAAAAACAGATTGAAAAATGTATTGGAGGTCATCTATGTTTTTTACAAATCACATACAAGAATTAGCGGACGGCAATCAGATTTTGGGAGAGTTTCCGAACCTCAAAAACTCTAAAATCAATTTTAATGGAGCCAATAACATTTTATACTGCGAGCCAGGTGTTACCTTATCAGAATCCTCACTTGACTTTAAGGCTGACAATTCAGTTATTTATTTGGGTGCAAATCGCCATGAGTATAAATTGACCGTTTCGGTATATAATGATTCGGTTTTCCACATGGGCATCCATAATTTTCAAACCTGTAAAATGACAGTGATATTGTCTGAACAGAGGCATTGCTATATCGGTGATTATGGCGTTTTTTCATGGGGAATCTGCATGAGAAATTCTGATCCGCATTTGATATATGATTGTAGTACACGAAAAAGAGTTAACCCAACGCAAAGTATATATATTGGCGATCATGTATGGGTAGGACAAGACTGCTTGATTCTGAAAGGAACTCAAATAGATTCAGGAAGCATTATTGGTGGGCATGCGGTGATTTCCGGGAAGAGAATTCCACATAATTCAACTTGGGCGGGAAATCCGGCAAGACAGATAAAAGATGATATCTTTTGGAATTATGCGTGTGTCCACGATTATAAGTCAGATATGACGGAAAGCACTCTTTTCTATGACGATTATATAGAAAAGTTTCATCAGGATTATCATAGAGATGAATGGATCTATGACTATCAGGAAGCAGAATCAATCAATTATGATGAGATGGACAGAACATTAAATATGTTAGATTCGAGTCAAAAAAAGCTCGATTATTTAATACAGTTGAATAAAACTAAGACAAAGAACAGATTCGTACATAGAATTTAGGACTATATGACAAAAATGCATTACAGGCGCACTTTTTCCATTGGGACTGGGCTTGATACTTATTTTGACCGATGCAAATATCGCACGAGCCATGCAGATGGAGGCTTGAAGAACAAGAAAGGAAAGAAGCGTTAAATGGTAAAGCAGATAGTTAGAGATCCGCTCTTTTTACAGCAAAAATCTGAACCTGCAACAGAAGCGGATAAACAGGTGATTATAGATTTAGTGGACACATTAAAGGCAAACAGCGATAGATGTGTGGGAATGGCTGCAAATATGATTGGAGTCAAGAAACAGATTATTGTAGTGGCGGCCGGCCCGTTTATTTTTCCTATGGTAAATCCTGTGATTACAAAGAGAAGCGGGAAGTACGAAACCGAGGAAAGCTGTTTGTCATTGGATGGAGTCAGACCATGTACGCGCTATCAGGAAATTGAAGTGGATTACCTGGATCAGAATTTCAAAAAGCAACATGGCAAGTATAAGGATTTTACAGCGCAGATTATCCAGCATGAGATACAGCATTTTTCCGGAGATTTAATCTGATGCATATGCAATAATTAGGTACGAAGAAGTTGTATCAAATGAAAGGTTTTTACTGGAATGATTATAAATACAGGGCAGCGTACGGATATTCCGGGATTTTATGCCGAGTGGTTTGCAAACCGGCTAAAAGAAGGTTTTGTCTGTGTGCGAAATCCATATAATGAACAGCAGGTGAGTCGTTATCAACTGGACCCATCGGTGGTGGATGCGATTGGTTTTTGCACCAAAAATCCGGCGCCGATGTTTTCATACATGGATTTGCTCAAGGATTATGGGCAGTATTGGTTCGTTAGTATTACGCCATATGGGCGTGACATTGAGCCGAATGTAAAAGATAAGCATCAATTGATTCGAGATTTTCAACACTTATCGGATCTGGTAGGTGTGGACAGTATAGGATGGCGGTACGATCCGATTCTATTATCAGAGAAATACACACTGGATTATCACATCAATGCATTTGCACAAATCGCAGAGGCTTTGGACGGATATACAGGGACCACGGTGATTAGCTTTATCGATTTGTATCCAAAGGTACGGCGGAATTTCCCGGAGGCGAGAGAAGTGCCACCGGCTGATCGAATCTCCTTAGGCAAGGAACTCATCGCAATTGCAAAGAAGCACCATATGGTGGTGAAACCTTGCGCGGAAGGCGATGACCTGGCTCCCTTTGGTGCAGATTGCAGTGGCTGCATGAAGCTGAGCGATTATGAGAAAGCGATAGGTGCGCGATTGATTGCACCGAAAAAGAAAGGTGCGCGGGCTGAATGCGCCTGCTATTTATCCTGTGATATTGGTGCATACAATACCTGTAAGCATTTGTGCCGCTATTGCTATGCCAATGCAGAGCAGACGCTGGTAATGGAGCTTAGCAGGCAACACGACCCGACATCACCGTTTTTGATCGGTAATTATAGATCGGATGATCAAATCCATGATGTCCCTCAGAAATCATGGATTGACAGGCAACTCTGCTTGCCGATTTTGGAGTGAAAATGGCAAAATATATCATCGAAGAAAACAAAACAACAAAATACGAAAAGAACTATAAATTTCCGCTGATTAACATCATACCTGCAGTTATATGGGCAATTCCAATACACCAAAAGCTATCGCCAATGATTGGTAAGGGTGGTGCTTATGGAGTGGCAATTGCATTTGTCATACTCTATATGATTTTATCATTTATTCATATCGTGGCGTTGGCACCGGCAGTTGGCGGCGTAATCATTTTGACCGCTCTTTTCTGGGCGCCGGTTGATCACCTGGGCAGCCTTGCAGTAAGAATCATTCTCAAAGGTTTGATTTTGCTGATTGCGATTATGATAGAGCTGGGCGTCTTCGCCAATGCGACATTGCCATGGCTTCAGGAGAAGACGAATAAACCGAGGATTCGAAGGGTTGAGGAGTAGCATTTCCAGGAGGAAAAAGGTATGTGGTTTTGGTGGTTTATGGAGATAATGAACTGTTTTATCCCTGCAGTGATGATCATATGCGGCTGGTTTATGTGGAAACATTATCCCAAAAATATTAATCATCTAATGGGATATCGAACCAAAAGATCAATGAAAAATGAGGAAACATGGAAATTCGGCAATGAATATTGCGGGCGATTATGGTTTAGAATCGGTTTCATCAGTCTGATTCCATCGATGATTGTCTTGATTCCATTTACATCAAGCAGTGATGATTGCATTGGCAATGTAAGTATCTGTTTCATGATTGTACAGCTAATTTTGCTTTTGGGTTCTATTATTCCTACTGAAATAGCGTTGAAGAAAACATTTGATTTATAATAAATCCAGGTTTGTGAGGAGAAAAATATGATTGCTTTTTTGATATGGGCACTTTGCGGTGCATTTATTATTGGCATAGGGATAAAAGATATGTTTTCGAAGAAAACAGTAGGATTCTGGGCCAATGCGAAGCCAATCAAAGCCAATAATGTGAAAGGTCATAATCGTGCCACCGGATTATTATTTATATTCTACGGAATCATTTTTATCCTTCTGGGACTTCCGATACTGGCTGGCCAAAACTCGCCGATACTCCTGTTGTCAATTCTTGGCGTGATGTTTGAAACCATAGCAATCATGATAATTTATAGTCTGGTTATCACCAAAAAGTACGCGGATAAGGATTGACGAGCGGATGAATATTGAAGTAAGGTGAACGGAAGTCCGTTTATACTTCTTTTCGCGGAACGAGCAGGGCAGAGGCAATGATCAGCACAATATTCAAACAGCAGGTAATGAGAATCGCAGGCAAAAAGTCTTTGATGACCGTCGGGTCCGCAACAAAAACAACACCCTGTGACAAACCTGTCGGGAGGTAATGCTCCGCATTCGGGATGATTGCGATTAATGAAAGAATAAAATAAACCGCGCCCATACCCAAAATGACAATGCCGGCAGACTTGATGATGACGGACATCAACAGTAGCAGGCTAAGCCAAAACCAAATGTAAATCAAATAGATTCCGGCTGCGGCAAAGAAACCGCCCAGATTGGTTAATTTAAAATAATATGCGGTATAGCCCATGAAGATTGCCAGATATAAGAATATTCCGCCGAGCGTGGTCAGCATCCAGAGGATATATTTGGTAAAAAGCATCTTGCGCTTGGAAAGCCCTTTGGTCAGCATCAGCACACCGGTTCCTTTGGTGAATTCGCCGGTAAAGCTGCCGGAAAACAGGATGATTACAATGATCAGCAGGATTGGAAGATTTTTGAAAAACTGCATATAGGAATCCATTGCGACCGGCTCGGAAATGACCAGTTGCATTCCCTGCGTTTCAAGATCCGCCTGAAAAGCTTCGAGCAGCAACGGCGTCAGCTTGGCAGTTGCAGGACCCAAAATTGCAAAAACGGCAAACAGAATGCAAAAGGCGAGCAGACGATGTGTGCGCTTGAATTCCAACCATTCTTTTTTCAGATAGGCTTTTGATTCGGTCATTTTCCAATTACCTCCATGAATAACTGATCCAGATCAGGCTCCATCTGCTCGATTTTGAGCAGATCGATTCCGGAATCGGCCAATTTTGATAATACAGCGGACATTGCGGAACTACCGGAGTTTGCAGGTGGGACAATGACTTTGTCATCGACGACAGCACCACCGGTCAGATTCGCAATGGCATCCAAATCGGACAAACGCTCCGGAACGATGCAGATGTCACCGCTGGTGTGTCTGAGCCGAATGTCATTGACATTTCCCTGCATGACAATATTGCCTTTCTCCAGGATGGCGACATTTCGGCAGATTTTCTCGACATCGCTGAGGATATGCGTTGAAAAAATGACGGATGTTTCATCCTGTACTTTGGACAGAATCGAAAGGATATCCTTGCGTCCGAGCGGATCGAGCGCGGAGGTTGGTTCATCGCAGATCAAAAGTTTTGGATGCTTCATCAAAGCCTGCGCAATTCCCAGGCGTTGCTTCATACCGCGGGAGTAGCCTTTGATCTTCCCTTTTTCTTTGAGGAGTCCTACCATTTCGAGCAGTTCTTTGGAACGGCTTTTGATTTCTTCTTTGTCCATTCCGGACAATTCTCCACAAAGCCGCAGATATTCGCGCGCATTCATATATCCGTAAAACTCCGGCACATCAGGCAGATAGCCGATGAGACGGTTGGTTTTTGCAGAGCCGTATTGTACTTTTTCTCCACATACATATACTTCCCCGGAATCTGCTTCCAGCAGTCCGAGGATGATTTTCATCGTGGTGGTTTTGCCGGCACCGTTTCGGCCGATGAAACCAAAGATATTTTCCTCTTCCACAACGAGATTGAGGTCGTCCAAAACAACTTTGTCTCCGAAGCGTTTGGAGAGGTGTCTGATTTCAAGCATATTCATAATCTGCCTCTCTTATTCAAAATCATCATCGCGTGAAGCGGAATCTTCCTTGCCGAGAATAATATAAAGAATCGGTCCAACGATAGAAAAGAGGCATACGACAAGCACCCAGATGAGACGATTGCCGCATTTGTAATTCTTGTGTGTCAGCACATGAATCAATCCATACAGCAATAAGCCTGCTTCAATAGCAATCAGCGGAATCATAATCGGTAACAGTTCCATGAATTGTTTCATATCAATTGTCATAGTGGCCTCCTTCATCCAATCAATCCAAATTATTTATATATTATAAATGAACCGATGTGGAAAGTAAATAAACAGCGCCGGCCGATTGGACGGTTGTAGATTTGCCGGAAAAGAAGTAGAATAAAATGGATTGACAGGAGGATGGAAGATGAGGCAAAAAATAGTCAATGGAGCAGTTGCACTGTTGATGATGGCCCTTTTTATGGGAATCATCGTGATGGTGGTGTTGGATAAGAGAAATGAGGCAGAGCAGCAGATTGCAAAAGACAGTGAATACAGGCAGTCGCAGCAATCCGCGCAGCAGGAAAACCATACGCTGATCAATGCATCCGGAGATACGCTTGAGAGCAGGATTCTGGTGCCGGAAGGATATGAGAGAACCCAGGAACCGGATGACAGTCTCGGCGCTTTTTTGCGCAATTATGCAATGCTTCCGGATCAGACACCGGTGCATCTGTATGATGGTGAGGAGCGCAAGCATGCTTCGGCTGCAGCGGTATTTGATATGTATTTGGGAGACCGCAATTTGCAGCAATGTGCGGATTCCGTGATGCGTATTTACGCCGAATATCTGCGCACAATCGGACGGGAAGACAAAATCGCATTCCATTTTGTGGATGGGTTTTTGTGCGATTGGGAGAGTTATAAGAACGGAAAGCGCGTGAAATTTGTCGATGATGTTCCGACCTGGAAGGAATCCGAGGTGCCGGAGAATCTGGATAAGGCATTTGAGGACTATCTCAACATTGTATTCGCATATTCGAGCACACTGTCACAGGTGGATGAATCGGATGCGATTCCCCTGGATGAAATTCAGATTGGCGATATCTTTATCAAGGGTGGGGCTCCGGGCCATGTGATTTTGGTCGCTGATATGTGCGAAAAGGATGGGAAAAAGGCGTTCCTTCTGGCACAGGGATTTATGCCGGCGCAGCAGTTCCATGTATTAAAGAATCTGCAGCATGAAGATGATCCGTGGTATTATGAGGATGAGATCACCTATCCGTTTGTGACTCCGGATTATCAGTTTGATGAGGAATGTCTGAAACGACCACGCTATTTAAGCGATAATTGGCCATAACATATTGTATGAAATTTGCAACAATCTCTTTTTGTCTTGTATTTTTCTCCAAATGGGACTAAAGTAATATCTTGTGTGCAATGCACACGGATATTTGGAAACAAATGGGGATAAAAGATGGAAAGAGATTATTATTTTGATAATTTAAAGGCTCTGTTGATTTTTCTGGTCGTGCTGGGGCATTTTTTGTTGCCGATTGAACCGAAAGACAGTATGCAGATTGCTGCATTCAAGCGTTTGATTTACGTATTTCATATGCCGCTCTTTGTGTTTGTGACCGGCTATTTTTCAAAACATATTTATAAAGATGGACATTATAATTGGGAAAAAATATTCTTCTTTTTGAAATGTTATCTGCTGTTTGTTATTTTAAATCACATGGTCGCAGTTGCAATCGGTGAGGAAAAAATAACAGAGATTGATTTCTTGAAGCAAAGCGGCGCGCCGTGGTATTTGTTTGCAACCATGATCTGGTATTTGAGTATTCCTTTGGTTCGCAGAATCCACCCGATGATTGTGCTTGGAATGTCTGTCCTGCTTGCGCTTTTGGCCGGTAATGTCGAATGGGTTGGAGACTTTTTGTGTCTGTCGAGAATCATTGTTTTTGCAGTTTATTTTTATCTGGGTTATTTTGCAAATGCAACTCATATCAAAAGAATTTTGCAAAAGCGCAATGCAGTCTGGGTGTTCCCGATTGCGGCGGTGATGGGATATGAAGCAATTCGGATTTCGCTGCATCACAAGCGTGCCATGCTGACGGTTTATCAGAATCTGCCGTATTCAATGGTAGGCAAAGATATCCCGGGAATTTATCTGCGTATTTTTGTAATGATCGCGGCATTTTTCCTCTCGTGGGCAGTGATGCTTCTCGTGCCGAAGAGGAAGATGGTGATTTCGACAATCGGACAGAGGACCATGACCATTTACATGATCCACAGACCGATCCGTGATCTGGTAGAGCATTTTGGTTTTTATAAATTGCTGACAGGATTGAGACAGCCGGTATGGATGTTTTTGATTTTGCTTTTGGTTTCGGTTGTGTTGACGACGGTATTGTCGGATCATTATATTACACAGGGATGGAACCGTGGATTGCGCTTGCATCGCATCGGAAAATTACAGGCCAGGGAATTTGGCAGATTTATCAGTTATAGAAGAGTATTATGGCAAAGGCTATCACATGAAAGGTGATAGCCTTTTTTTATGTGACATTGTCACAGACAGAGTTCTCTGAGTTTGTTATATTTGTGTCAAACAAATGATCATACAGCAGATGAAGGAGGATATTGATGTCTAAGACAGTAATTGTCGGTGGAGTGGCTGCCGGAGCCAGCTGCGCTGCACGACTGAGAAGATTAAAACCTGATGAAGAAATTATCATGCTGGAGCGTGGTTCCTATATTTCCTATGCGAACTGTGGACTCCCATATCATGTCAGCGATGTAATTGCAAGCCGCGATGCTTTGCTGGTAACCAAAAAAGAAGTAATGAAAGCCCGTTTTGCGGTAGATGTTCGTACGGAAAGCGAAGTAGTATCCATCGACCGTGCCAATAAACGCGTACATATTGTGGAAAAGAATGGCAATGCTTATGATGAAGCATATGACAATCTCGTGATTGCAACCGGTTCATCGCCGCTTCGCCCTCGTATCCCCGGAATCGATTCTCCATTGGTGCGTACACTCTGGACTGTTCCGGATACCGATGAAATCCGCGCAATGGTACAGGACGAGAATACAAAATCCGCAGTGGTGGTCGGAGGTGGATTCATCGGTCTCGAAATGGCAGAGAATCTGCATGAGGCAGGCCTTGCCGTAACACTGGTGGAAGCTGCGGATCAGGTCATGGCGCCGCTTGATTATGAGATGGCATTGCTGTTAAATGAGAATATTTGCGAGAACCGCGTGAATCTGATCTTGAACGATGGCGTATCCCGCTTTGTGGAAGAGGAGAACCGGATTGTGACAGAGCTTGTAAGCGGCAAGCGTGTAGAGGCGGATCTCGTGATTCTTGCGATTGGAGTACGGCCAAACAGCGCGATTGCACAGTCTGCCGGATTGGAAATCAATGCGCGTGGAGGCATCGTGGTAGATGATCATATGCGTACAAATGATCCGTCCATTTATGCGGCCGGAGATGTGATTGAGGTGGAAGAGTTTATCACTAAGGATCGGACAATGGTACCTCTTGCCGGACCTGCGAATAAGCAGGGACGTATTGTTGCGGATAATCTTGCAGGAATCGATTCCCGATATGCGGGAACACAGGGCTCATCAGTGGCGAAAGTGTTTGATCTGACAGCAGCCGCAACAGGTGCAAATGAAAAGAGCCTGAATCGCAACGGCCTGCAGCGTGACCGTGATTATCGCACTGTGATTCTGACACAGAATTCTCATGCGGGCTATTATCCGGGAGCACTTCCACTTGTCCTGAAATTGATTTTCTCTATGGATGGAAGTCGCATTTACGGTGCACAGATTGTCGGCCGCGACGGAGTCGACAAACGGATTGATACCCTTGGTGTGGCAATTCGCATGGGTGCGGGTGTGCGTGATCTGACAGAATTGGAACTGGCCTATGCGCCACCATATTCTTCTGCGAAGGATCCGGTAAATATGGCAGGTTATGTGGCAGAGAATGTATTGAACGGATATGTGACCTTTGCACAGTGGGATGAGCCGGATACGGACAAGGATGCAATCCTTCTCGATGTGAGAGAAGAGGCGGAAGTGATGGCTTATGCGATTCCGAATGCAAAGAACATTCCAATGTCTGTTTTGAGAGAGCGCATTGGAGAACTGGATAAGCAGCGCAAATATATTATCTTCTGTGCAATCGGTGTGCGCGCATACAACAGTGCGCGGATTCTGGCACATCATGGCTTTGAACATGTCAAAGTATATCCTGCGGGAGCCAGATTATATCGCTCGACACACGCAGGTTCGGATGAAAACTTAAAGCCTCAGGTGTTGAAAAAAGGATGTGTACAGCCGGCACAGACACCGGCAAAGACTGTTACAGTCAACTGCAGCGGATTGCAGTGCCCGGGACCGATTATGGAAGTGTTCCGCAATATGAAGGAATTAAACGCCGGAGAATGTCTAGAAGTGACTGCTTCCGATCCGGGATTTGCAAAGGATATTGTATCCTGGTGCGAGCGCACCGGCAATCAGCTGATTTCGAATGAAAAGCGTGGAACTGCCTATGTGGCGACCATCCAAAAGGTGGATGCGGAAAATGCAGCTTTGCCACAGGGAAAGACCATGGTGGTATTTGACGGAGATCTCGACAAGGTGCTTGCATCATTTGTCATTGCAAACGGCGCATTGGCGATGGGCAGACCGGTTACCATGTTCTTCACTTTCTGGGGACTGAATGCATTGCGCAAACAGAAGTCGCCAAAGTTGAAAAAATCACTGATTGAGAAAATGTTTGGCATGATGTTGCCGAAAGGCTCCCGCAAGCTGAAGCTGTCAAAAATGAATATGGGCGGCATGGGAACCAGGATGATGCGCAAGGTTATGCAGGACAAGCGAATCGATTCCCTCGAGGAAATGATGCAAAAAGCCATGCAAAACGGCGTGAAACTGGTGGCGTGTTCGATGAGTATGGATGTGATGGGCATTCGTCCGGAGGAACTGATTGACGGTGTGGAAATCGGTGGCGTCGGAACCTATCTCGGAGACGCGGAACAGTCCAATGTAAATCTTTTTATATAGAAAAAGGATCCAGAATCAAAAAAGCAGGACAGATGCGATGCATCCTGTCCTGCTTTTTTGATTAAGGAGTGACGGTTTGGAAGGTACCGTCTTCATTATATGTAAGTTCACAATATTTCACATTGCGGCGGTGGTTGATACCACCTGATAGTTCGCAGTCATGGTAGAACAGATAGGTCTTGCCATGATATTCGATGATGGAATGATGTGTGGTCCATCCGATGACCGGTTCAAGGATGCGTCCCTGATAAGTGAATGGTCCGAGAGGATTGTCAGAGATTGCATATACAATATAATGTGTTGTACCGGTAGAATAAGAAAAATAATATTTTCCGTTATGCTTGTGCATCCATGGGCCTTCGAAGTAGCGTCGCTCTTCATCTCCGGCGAGGAGTGGATTGCCGTTCTCGTCGAGGATGACGATATCCTGCGGTGCTTTGGCAAATGCTGTCATTTCATCATTCATGATGCCACACTTAGGGCAGACAGCCGGTTCATCCTTTTCCGGTTCTGTTCCGTCGGGAAGGAATTCACCGGTGCGGTATTTTTCGAGCTGACCACCCCATAATCCACCGAAGTAGATATAAACAGTGTCGTCATCATCAATAAACGAGCAAGGATCAATGCTGAAGCTTCCGGGAATGTAATTTGGCTGCGGGAGGAAGGGACCGTCAGGGGTCTGACTGCTGGCAATTCCGAGGCGGAAATTGCCATCTTTATCTCTGGCAGGAAATACCAGATGATAGATACCGTTTTTACAAACGACATCCGGAGCCCACATTTGCTTGCTCACCCAAGGTACCTGTGACTCGTGGAGGACTTCCCCGTGGTCAACGACATCGCTGCCGGGACCATCCATTGAGAATACATGGTAATCTTCCATGAGATACTCGTCCCCGTTGTCATTGTCTTCCCCATCGTGAGGAATGTCATGACTCGGGTAAATATAAATCTTATCATTAAACACATGCGCAGAAGGATCCGCAGTAAAAATGTGCGTAATGAGAGGTTTTTTCTCTTGTGTCATGATTGTCTCCTGAATAACTATAATTCGTACATTAACCTTTTACTGCGCCGGCCGTTAAACCATCGACAATCTGGTTGGAGAATGCACAATATACAATAATTGTAGGGATGATTGCGATAATGATTGCCGCAAACATCTGAGAATAGTTTGTGTTGTAAGGTCCGACGAATTTGGACAAAGAAACCGGAAGGGTTTTTTTGTTCTCATCGGAGATAAATACCATCGCAAGGAGCAGTTCGTTCCAGTTTGCGATGAAGGTCATAAGACCGGTAACAAATAATCCGGTTTTGCCAAGCGGCAGACAAACCTTAAAGAAGATTCCGGAAATGGTAGCACCGTCGATACAAGCGCTTTCAATTAATTCGCCCGGCATACTCTCGAAGAAACCGACCATGATAAAGATGGTAACCGGCAGAGAGAATGTCAGATAAGGCAATACCAGTCCAATCAGGTTGTTTGACAATCCAATCTTTGCAAAACGGGTAAAGAGCGGGATCATAACGCAGTGAACCGGGATCATCATACCGGTCAGGAAGTAGGTAAGCGCAAGCTTGGAAAACTTCCAGCGCATGCGGGCAATGGCAAATGCAGCCATGGATCCGACGATCATGCTCAAAATCAGTGTGATTACACAGACGATAAATGAATTTAACGTTGCAATACCGAGCTTTCCGGCTGTCCATGCAAATGAGAAGTTGTCAAAGGTCGGAGCCTTTGGCAAAGCAAACGGAGTCTTGAAAATTTCGGCATTGGTTTTGAAGGATACACTAAATACCCAAAGCAATGGCGCAAGATAAAGTACGGCCATCAATATAAGGAAAATATAAATAAAGATTTTTGCGACAGGAAATTTTCGCATAATAATCTCCTTTCCGACTACATTTCGTATTGTTCTGTTTTTACAACTTTGTTGATAAATGCGGTTACAATCAGGCAGAGAACCAGGAGCAGCACACCGATGGCGCTGGCGTATCCGTATTTGAAATATTTAAATCCCTGCTGATATAAGTGGGTTGCTAGTACTTCGGTTTTGTGATTTGGTCCACCTTCTGTCATATTAAAGATCAAATCAAAGAACTTCAGAGAACCGATTGCATTTAATGACATAGCTGTTGCAACCATTGGACGAATCAATGGAAGTGTAATATAGCGGAAACTCTTTGCCTTGCTGCATCCGTCAATATAGCTGGCTTCATAAAGCGAGCGGTTGATACCGGAAATCTGCGCCATATAAAGCATCATGGACTGTCCGACATATTGCCATAATGCAACGAAAGCAATGACCCACATTGGCAGGATGATAAATCCCTTGGTATCCATTAACCAAAGTGGTCCCTTAATGCCCATGTTTTTCAAGATTACATTGACACCGAGCTTCGGACTGAAGATGAACATCCACAAAAGTCCGAGTGCTGCAGATGAGAGTACGCATGGAAGATAGATGATATTTTTGAACAGATTTCTTCCGCGCTTTATATTGGTAAGAAGGGCTGCAAGAAACAGACCCATAATAAGCTGAGTTACACATGAATAGATCAGGAAGAACAATGAGTTCTTCAAAGCGATACGAAGTGTCTTATCGCCGAGTAAAGTTTTATAGTTTGCCAATCCGGAAAATTTTGCCGGAGTCAAAGCGTCATAATCACAGAAAGAGTAATAGATTGACTGGCAAATCGGAATAAACAGCACAAATGTAAAAAGCAAAAATGCCGGGGCCATAAACAAGATGATGGCCTTTTTATTTCGAAGTAATTTATCCATAATTTCGATCCTCAAAAAATATTTGTGGGGGGGTAAAATAGTAGGGGCGCAAGGCCTGCGCCCCTACTATCTCTAAAAAGGTGTTGAAAAAGAAAGTAAAAATTATTTTCTACAGTTTTCTTTATAATATTCTTCCATATCCTTTGCAGCATCTGCCGGAGACAGATCTCCAAGGAATACAGCTACCATGGTGTCATCAAAGTGAGAACCGGTCTCGGTGGTAGGTAATGATTCATTGTAGAATCCGAAGGTTCCCTTTGCATTTGCGAAAACATCCATTACATATGCCAGCTGTGCAGGAGCCTTATCCTTATCATATTCAACCTTGGTTACAGGAATCTTTCCACCAACTTCTGCAGTGTACTTCTGAGCTGCATCATCGGTGAAGTATTTGATCAATTCTGCTGCTGCTTCCGGATGCTTTGAGGTTGAGCTCAGGCAAAGGGAGTCAGACTTTGCAATGATGCGGTCAACACCAGGGAACTGGAATACACCACACTTGTCTTCGAATGCAGGATTTGATCCGTTCATCTGAGCGATTGCCCATGAACCCTGGATCAGGATTGCTGCTTCTTCGTTATAGAAGCCTGCGGTTGCAACATCGTTGGTATCTCCTGAAGCGGTCTCCTGGAAGTATTTAGAGAGCTCTAAGAGCTTGTTTGCTGCGCTTTCAAGTTTTCCGTCTTCCCATGAAGCAGATCCGTCTGCAAGTTTTGCAAGGTCAACGCCTTCAGCTTCGCACAGATATCCGGCAACCATTGAGAGGCACCATGCGGTTCCTGCTGAAATAGAGATTGGAGTATATCCGGCAGCCTTTAACTTTTCGCATGCATCAAGCATTTCATTCCAGTTGGTAGGAACCTTAGCACCTGCCTTCTCAAACATTTCGGTGTTGTAGAAGCAACATGCTGCAGCAGTGTTAAGAGGAACTGCATAAATCTTTCCGTCATATGTCATCTGAGAGAATACAGCGTCACTGGTGAAAGTATCTTTCCAACCGTCTTTTGCAAGGTAATCATCCAATGGAGCTGCAACACCAGGTGCTACATAATCTGTTAACTGTGGTCCAGGGCTTACGATGAATACATCAGGGGTATCCTCGGAAGCTACCAGAGCATTCAATTTTGAATAATACTCTTCAAGGTTTGTTGTAATCGGCTTTACAACATATTTGCCCTTGTGGTCGTTGTTGAATCTTTCAATGACATCCTTGTATCCGAGAGAAATTAAATCTTCAGTTGCATTTAAGTCATCCCAGAACATAAAGGTGATTTCTTCTTCACCGCCGGTGGAGCCTCCTTTGCTGGATGTATCGGAACCACTTCCGCCGCATCCGGTGAACAAAAGTGAAGCAGCCATGACAGTCGACATGAGAGTTGCTAAAACTTTTCTTTTCATTATTCTTTCCTCCTAAAAAATAATTTTGGCTGACACGAAACGGATGTGTAAAAACGCCCCCTTTTTTGTGTCAGATGTTCTATGACTTCACTGTAACACAGAGCTATTTGTGATTCTTGTGAATTGTTGTTTGTTGATTATCAATTCTTGCGCTCATTGTCCTTACATACTTCGGTGTTATGTTTAAAATTGATAAAAGACAGCAGTGTAAATTGGTTACTATGCCTAAAAATAGGACGAATGTACTAGTGCGAAATAAAATAATGCTTGATTTTTTTGAAATTTAGAGCAAGAATTATGTAAACAATAGATTGTCAATTATTGCACAAGCCAAAAACAGGAGATAAAAAATGATTGAGAGCCTTGATGGAATTTTTGAAACTGTCAATTATAAAAAGAGCACAACCTTAAAACTGTATGACAATACAGAATATGAAGATTATCCGATGCACTGGCATCCGGCAATCGAAATCGTCATGCCGGTGGAAAATGACTACACTATGCATTTTACAAATTCTCAGATCCATTTACGGGAGGGCGATATCTGCATCATCTGCCCGGGCTGTATTCATTCGATCACGGCACCGGAAACAGGACGGCGGATTATCTTTCAGCCGAATACGACTAATCTGCGATTTATGCGCGATATCGATGTGCTGATTTCTTTTCTGTCTCCTTATGCAGTGATTACACCGGAGGACAATCCGCAGATTTATCAGCGTCTTGCTGAGCTTCTTGTGGTCATTCGAGATGAATATATGGAGGCGGCACCGTTTTCGGAAGTGAGCATTTACAGCAAAGTGCTGGAATTCTTATCGCTTGTCGGACGCAATATCTCACTCAACGAAAACAATCCGGAAGAATACAATCCGGCGACCAGAGAAGAATATGCACTTCGATTTATGGAAATCTGCGATTATATCAACGAACATTGTTCGGAAGAATTAAAATTAAATGAAATTGCGAATATGAGCGGCTTCAGCAAATTCTATTTTGAGCGCCTGTTCAAGCAGTTTACGGGTACGACTTTTTACAAATATGTGAATCAGAAGCGGATTGCGAAGGCACAGGAATTGCTGATTGAACCGGGCAATTCGGTGACGGATGTTGCATTGAACTGTGGATTTACATCCATTTCATCATTCATTCGTATGTTTAAATTGCAAAAAGGATGTACACCAACAGAGTTTAAGAGCTTGTACTGGACAGCAGAGCTTAGGGAGAAGGGTAATGAATAATTTTTCGCTTGCTGAAATATTTGGAAATGGAATGGTATTACAAAGAGAAAAGCCGATTCATATTTTTGGAACGGCAGAACCGCAGACGCAGGTGTGCGTGACACTTGGGGAGGAGACGTGCAGAGCACAGGCCGACAAAAACGGCAAATGGACGGCTGAACTTTCGTCTCGTGCGGCGGCTTCTGATTTGAAACTGGAAGCCAAAACGGATTCGGGAGATACGGTTACCGTTGCACCGGTACATATCGGAGATGTCTGGATTGCGGGCGGCCAGTCCAACATGGAGTTCTTCAACAAATATGAGAAAGACTGGGAACATACGCGCAATCTGCCGATGAATCCGAATATCCATTTTTATAATGTGCCGCAGCGCGCGTTTGAAGGCCATGAGACGCATAATATCGGCGCAAGAGGCGGATATGGAAAATGGTTGAATGACAAGGAAGACGGATATGAGAATTTTTCTGCAATCGGCTACAGTTTTGCGCGTTTCATGCAGGAGGATCTGTCTGTTCCAATCGGTATCATCGGATGCAACTGGGGTGGTTCGACTGCAAGCACGTGGTTGCCGTGCGAAGCACTGGAAGATGCTCCACTGAATCGGTATCTGGAAGAATATGAAGCGGCAGTTTCTGAATATGCGCCGGAAGAACTGCGGCGAGTCAGTCTGCAGGAGTGGGAAAAGCTGGATGAACCGGAATCGTACCGCGGGTTTGAACCGCTGCTGTATGGCTTAAGCTGGGAAGAACAACTCGAATGTATGAAGCATGGCCGGGGACCGATTGTTCCGATGGGACCGTATAATGAGAATCGCCCGGGTGGCCTGTATCATACGATGCTTGAGCCGATTGCACCTTATTCATTAAAGGGCGCTTTGTGGTATCAGGGAGAATCGGACTGCGGTGATCGCGCATTTATGTATGACCGTTTACTGACTGCAATGATCAGGGAGTGGCGGAGTCTGTGGCAGGATGAACTGCCGTTTTTTGTGGTGCAGCTGGCGCCGTTTTGCAAATGGCTGGAATGCACGAATGATGATTATTGCACAGTACGCATGCAGCAACAGAAAGTTGCGGATACCGTACCGTCTGTCTATCTGACTTCCATCATGGATCTGGGCAGTTATTATGATATTCATCCGAAGGAAAAATATGAGATCGGCCGTCGCCTGTACCTGCAGGCAATCAGCCATTTATATGGCAAATATGAGCCGGGATACGGAGAAAATCCGCGGATTGCAGAGGCAAGACGTGTGGGCAGCCATGTAATCTGCTCGTTTGATTTCGCAAAAAGTTTGCAGGATAAGGGCGGCAAGACGGACATCCGGATGACAGACAAAGAGCAAATCTATGAGCCTTTGGATGTGCGATTGGATGAGGAAAAAGCCGAAATCGATATAACGATTCCGGAGGAGGCCCTGGATGCGCAGAATTTGCAGATAGCAATGGGATGGGCAGACTATGCAACAATCTTTATCTGCAATGAGCATCAGCTCCCGATTGCACCGTTTTGCGTGAAGGTGAAATAAATTTTGGTTGAATTGGAGCGGGGACGCGCGCTATAATGAAACGATAAGTGTTGTAGCGAAAGCGATTGTATTTGAAAGGCTAAAGATATGCAAAAGGATGCAAAGGCTCCAATTATTGTGGGATGTATGAGACTGGCAGACATGACTGCACAGGAAATGAACGCATACATTGCGCAGGCTGTGGAGATGGATGTTAAATTTTTCGACCATGCTGACATTTACGGAGGAGGCCGCAGTGAGCAGGTATTCGGAGAAGCATTGCAGCTTGGTGGAATTGACCGCGAGGATTTGTTTATTCAGTCAAAGTGTGCAATTCGAAAAGAAGGAATGGGATTTTACGACCAGTCCAAAGAATATATTCTGGAATCGGTAGACGGGATTTTGAAACGGATGCAGATCGATTATCTCGATTCGCTGTTGTTGCATCGACCGGATGCCCTTGTTGAACCGGAAGAAGTGGCGGAAGCATTTGAACTGTTACATCAGCAGGGAAAGGTCCGCCATTTTGGCGTGTCCAATCACAAGCCGTCACAGATTGCGTTGCTGCAGAAATATGTAAAGCAACCAATCATATATAATCAGATGCAGTTTAGCATTGCTGTTTCCAATATGATTGCAAACGGTATGGAAGTGAATATGGAGACACCGGGGGCAGTGGATTATGATGGCAGTGTACTCGATTATTGTCGCCTGCATGATATTACCATACAGGCGTGGTCCCCGTTCCAGATGCCGTCATGGCAGGGATGTTTCATCGGCAGCGAAAAGTATCCGCAGCTGAATGAAAAACTGACAGAACTTGCAAAGAAATACGGTGTTGCAGAGACAACCATCGCGGCGGCATGGATTTTGCGTCATCCGGCACACATTCAGGTGATTGCCGGAACATCCAAAATCGCACATTTAAAAGAGATTGTCGATGCAACGGGCATTCAACTGAGCCGACAGGAGTGGTATGAGCTCTATTTAAGTGCGGGACATCCGCTACCTTAACAGATGAGAGGAATCATTAAATGTTTAAAAGATTAAAAGAGGAGATGTATCTGCCTCTTATATTTACTTTGGCAATGAATACCATTGCCTACAACGGATCAAGAATCTGGTCGAGCTGGAGACATCATGCGGATATGACGTTGGAAATCGATCGCATGACTCCGGTTTTGTCCTGGACGATTTTGATTTATCTGGGAAGCTTTTTGTTCTGGGCAATCAATTATGTCATAGGTGCTCAGCAGGATCGGGAAGAAGCATACCATCTTTTGAGCGCTGATATTGCGGCAAAAGTAGTATGTCTGATTGCTTTTTCGATTCTCCCGACGACCAATGTGCGACCGGAAATTGTCAATGACGGTTTTTTTGACTGGCTATTGCTGTTGATTTACAGAATCGATGCTGCGGATAATCTGTTTCCGTCCATCCACTGTCTGACCAGCTGCTTCTGCTTTATTGCAGTGCGCAGGAATCCAAAGGTTCCGACCTGGTACAAGATTACATCATTTTTGATTGCAATTGCGATTTACATATCGACTCTGACGACCAAGCAGCATGTACTTGTGGATGTCATCTCCGGAGTGGCGCTTGCAGAAATCAGTTATTTTATTGTAGGCAAGACCGGATTCCCGAAATGGTATGCCGCAAAGATGAAATCACTGTCAGGCAAAATCAACGAAAAAATCCTGTCACGTGTTTTCAAATTTCAGACGACGGAGCAGGGCGAAGAGTCCTAGAGACCCTAAGATGAACTGTGCTCTTTTGCTATAGGGCAAAATATGATATACTAATTAAGTTGATTTAGTATATTAAAATAATCCAAAGAGAATGGAATGTAGATGGAAACAAAAAAACAAAAGAGTAAATACAAGAATCTGATTTGGTCGATTGTATTTATTTTCCTGGTCGTTTTTACAGTGCGGATGATTATCAGCCAAAGTGAAGGGCTGTCCCCGAAACAGTTTTGGCAGATGATCAGGTCTTCAAATCCGGCATGGCTGATCTCCGGAATCATATCAGCGGGATTGTTTGTCTGGTTTGAGGGGGTTGCACTTTGTTCAATTTTGAAGGGAATCGGATATTCGAGCAAACTGCGCCAAGGGTTTTTATACAGTACTTCAGATATTTATTTTTCAGCCATCACGCCTTCTGCAACCGGAGGACAGCCGGCGAGCGCATATTTTATGTTGCGCGACGGAATCCCGGGGGGCGTCGTTACGGCGACTTTGATATTGAATTTGATGATGTACACGATTTCAATCGTAATCCTGGGATTGTTTTCGATTGTGCTGAATCCGGGGGCTTTTTTCACATTCAGCCTGCCGGCCAAAGTGTTCATCGGAATCGGGTTTGTCGCGCTGACGGCGCTGGCATTGATTTTCCTTTTGATTTTGAAAAAGGGAAACTGGATTTTTGATTTGACTGCACGAATCGTTCAATTTCTCTGCCGAAAGCATTTGTTGCACGGCGAAAAGAGAAAACTTGCAAAAATCGAAAAAGCAAGGTCCGATTATATGGAATGCGCATCGCTCTTTTCGGGGCGGCCACATCTGATGGGAAAGGCATTGTTCTGGAATCTCCTGCAGAGAGCTTCGCAGATGATTGTACCGGTTTATTTATATTTTGCGATGCATGGAGATGCAAAAAACGGATTTGTGATTTTTGCAAAGCAGTGTCTGGTTACCATCGGCTTTAATTTTGTTCCGATCCCGGGTGGAATGGGAATTTCGGATTATCTGATGCTCGATGGATTTCGCGGTTTGATGAGTCGCGATATGGCATTCCAGCTGGAATTGCTCAGCCGTGGAATCACATTTTACATTTGTGTGACAATCAGCGGCATCATCACATTGATAGGATACTTAGCAGGGAGAAAGAAACATGATAGGAGTTTATGATTATACTGTAATTTTAACATATCTTTCCATGATGTCCGGGGCTGTCGGCATCATCGCGACCATGACGGGAATCGGTCATCCTTATATTGGTATTATTTTCCTGATGATTTCAGGATTTCTGGATGGATTTGACGGACGTGTGGCGCGCACCAAAAAGAATCGTACAGAGTTCGAAAAGAATTTCGGTGTGCAGATTGATTCGCTGTCAGATTTGATTTGTTTCGGTGTTTTGCCGGCTGCAATCGGAATCGCACAGCTTCGCAAAAATGGTATTTTCACAGAGCTTGTTCGCCGCAAGGAATACGAAGGACATTATTCCATTATGATTCTTCTGATCGCAATCACTGTGATTTATATCCTTGCTGCGTTGATTCGTCTGGCATATTTCAATGTTACCATCGATGAACGCAAGAAGCAGGCGGCAGAGACCGGAGTGGAATATTTTACCGGACTTCCGGTGACCTCCGCAGCACTGATTTTCCCGCTTGCATTGATTTTGAATTTCTATGTTAAGGCCGATTTGACAATCTGGTATTTCCTGATCATGCTTTTGGTTGCCGTGATGTTCCTGCTGAATGTCAAGGTGCGCAAAGTTGGAAACAAGGGGATGATCGTCATCGTTTTACTCGGACTGGTGGAATTCATTTCAACAATCATGATTGTTTGTTAATGAAAGGACTTTATGGATACACTTCAGTTTTTGTATGGAACAAAAGTGGGACGCGTTCTGCTTCGTCCATTGATCAGTCGCCCGGTTTCGGTGATATCCGGATGGTTGCTGGATTCGCGTGCGTCCAGGGCCCTGATTCAGCCGTTTGTAAAGAGCAATGGAATCTGCACGGATGATTATGAACTTGATGGCATCAAATGCTTCAATGATTTTTTCTGCAGAAAAATCAAGAAAGAACTGCGTCCGATAGAAATGGACGATTCTGCTTTGATCGCACCGTGCGACGGATTACTGACGGTTCACAAAGTCTCAAAGGGCGATGTAATCGGGGTAAAGCAGAGCCGCTTTACGATTTCTTCACTTTTGCGCGACAAGGAACTTGCGAAGTCATTTGAGGATGGTTATTGCATGGTATTTCGTCTGTGCGTGAACCATTATCATCGCTATATTTATTTTGACTCCGGTCATAAATACAAAAATCGTAAAATCAACGGGGTATTTCATACGGTTCGCCCGGTTGCGCTGGAAAAATATCCTGTTTTTGTGGAAAACTCCCGCGAATATGCGGTAATTGATACAAAAAATTTCGGCCGTTGCGTGCAGATGGAAGTCGGCGCAATGCTGGTTGGACGCATTGCAAACGAATCGCAGGATTCATGCATGGTCAAAAGAGGTATGGAGAAAGGGCATTTCGAATATGGTGGCTCTACGATTATCGTATTGCTTCCGAAGGATGCCGTGCAACTGAATTCCGCTGTGAAAAATGCCATGCAACAGCATGTGGAATTGCCGGTTCAAATGGGAGAAGTACTTGGCTGTAGGAAATAAATATATACGAATCGTGGATTTTCAATGAGGGATTTTTATGATTACTTTGGACGGTTGGGTCGTTTTGAATTTCTTCACTGCGTTCCTGCTGATTTTACTTTTGATTTTTCAAAACAAGACATCAAGATTGAAAAGCGGTCGGAAGTATTGCTCAATTTTGATTATGACCCTGATTTTGATTTTCGCTGAGACAATAGGGCGGATTGGAGAAATGTATCCTGATCACTGGCTTTTTCTGGCGAGAATCGGATATTTGATTATATTTTTGTTTGATCCGGTTGATATTTTGTTTGCACTCAGTTATGTAGACTGCTGGATGGATGAGGAGAATCTTGCCGGAAGAAAACTGTTTCGAATCGCCTTTCAGGTATTTGCGGCAGCCAATATTCTGCTGGTGCTGATTTCGAGCATTTTCCATTTGAAGTGGTTCTTCTATTTCGAAGATATGAAATACTACCGTGGAAGCCTGTTTATGGGACGCGGTATCCTTTTGATGGTATTTATCATATTGCTTGTTGCATATGTATTTATTTTCCAAAAAAATATCATGAGCGAATACAAGACCATCATATTGTTTTTACCGATTTTTTCACTGATAGGGTCGGCAACGCAGATTTTTATCGCAGAGCTGGATGCCACATACGCGGGTATTTCTCTGGGATGTCTGATTTTGTTTTTCCTGTTCCAGAGTAAGGATGTCAATGTCGATTACTTGACCGGAGTATTAAATCGCCGTGGCCTGGATATCAAAATGCAGGACATGGTAAAAAACAGTACGCTGTATGGGCGTGACTTTACGGCAATCATGATGGATATTGATAATTTCAAGACGGTCAATGATTCCTTCGGACATGAAGCCGGCGACAAAGCCATCAAGGAAGTGGCCGAGATTCTGGTGAATACCTTTGGAGAGAACGCATATATCGGTCGCTTTGGAGGGGATGAGTTTTGTGTGATTTCAGATATCATCGACCGCAGTATCCTAAGTGAAAAGATACAATCGGTGCGTGATGCGGTTGCGCGCCTTCGCAGAAAGAACGGTTGGGCGGAACAATTTGACATCAGTTGCGGCTACGAGGTTTATCATCACGAGAATCTGGTTTCAGCCAAGCAATTCCAGGAACAGATTGACCGGCTGATGTATGTGGAAAAGCAGGAACATCATGGCCTGCAGGCTTAATTGAACAAGAATGACAGCGTTTTGCACTTTTGTGCAAAGCGCTTTTTTTTTACCCCTTTTTTTACCTTTGGGGACGGGGGTTAGCGGACAGTAGGGTGTCCCGAAACGATAGAAGGGTGTCCCTTCCGGCAATAAACCAAAAGACTCAAGTGTTGCAATGGGGCGGGCCGCTGTTTTTGAAAACGGTTTCCACGGTTTTGCAAAAAAACGGCAATTGATAAAATTTTATAGATAAAATAACAAAAATTTCAAAGGTGTCAGATCAAAAAAACGAATTTGTAACCGCTGATATTACTTAGAAAGATGGAAACGACCACTTAGGGACACCCTTCTTCACTTTAGGGACACCCTACTGTCCGCTAACCCCCGTCCCCAAAAAAGAGTTGACAGAGCACAATTGTTTACCTAAAATAGTTTAAGTAAAGAACAAAAGAGAAACCGTAATGGTAAAAAGGAGAAAAAAGCTATGTCATTTGAAAAGGTAAAGGAAATTATTGTAGATACGATTAGCTGTGATGAGGAAAAGATTACATTTGAGGCGAAGCTTCAGGATGATTTGGGCATCGATTCTCTGGATGCAATGGAGCTGAGCATGGCATTGGAGGAGAACTACAGCATTACCATCGATGAAGATGCATTGAAGGGATTTGTGACTGTAGGAAATATTGTAGAGTACATTGATAAGGCTGTTGCATAAAAGGGACTGAGACAATATGGAACTCAAAGAAGTATATGAACTTTGGGATCGCTTTGAACAATCAGCGGTGGCAGAGCTTGATCTGCAGATGCACGGTGTGGAACTGCATTTGAAAAAAGCATCGCAGTTGGCGGTGCAGGCAGAGGACATAGGATTAGCCCAGACTACGAGACCTGACACTGAGAGGGCGAATGTTGTGGGAACTGATACTGCGAGACCGGCTGCTGCGGAAAAAAAGGATGCGAATGCAGTAAAGGCACCACTGATTGGCGTCTTTTATCATGCGGCATCTCCGGATGCCGAGCCGTTTGTCAAAGAGGGACAACATGTGAAAAAAGGCGATGTCATTGGAATTATCGAAGCGATGAAAATGATGAACGAAGTTGTCTGCGACAGAGATGGAATTGTGACAAAGATTTGCGCGGGCAATGGGGAAGCGGTGGAATACAATGAGCCGCTGATAGAGGTGTCGTCAAATGTTTAAAAGAATCCTGATTGCAAACCGCGGTGAGATTGCACTTCGCATCGTGCGGTGTTGCAGAGAAATGGGAATCGAGAGTGTGGTGGCTTTTTCTACAGCAGATCGCGAGTCGCTTCCGGTGATGGAAGCGACAGACAGCATCTGCATCGGGCCGGCAGCGGCGAGTGAAAGCTATCTCAATCCGGAAATCATTGTACAGGCGGCAAAGCAAAAGCATTGTGATGCCATTCATCCGGGATATGGATTTTTGTCGGAGAATGCAGACTTTGCTGATCTGTGTGAGGAGAACGGAATCGTATTTATCGGCCCGTCGGGGGCGATTATCCGCCATATGGGTGACAAGCAGGCGGCCAGAAAACTGATGATGGAACATCAGGTGCCGGTTGTGCCGGGATCAAAGGAATTATTGGAAAATGCGGATCAGGCAGTGGCCATGGCAGAGCAAATCGGGTATCCGGTTATGTTAAAAGCCTCTGCGGGCGGCGGCGGAAAGGGAATGCGCCGTGCGTTTAACGAGGAGGAAGTCAGAAGCGCATTTGAGACAGCAAAAGCAGAAGCAAGAGCTGCCTTTGGAAATGATGATATGTATATGGAGAAGCTGATTGTGGATCCGCATCATATCGAATTTCAGATTCTGGCCGATTGCGAGGGAAATACCGTTTATCTCGGAGAACGTGATTGCTCCATCCAGAAAAACAATCAAAAATTATTGGAAGAGTCGCCATCTGCGGTACTGACTCCACAATTGCGCAAAGAGATGGGGGAGACCGCTGTTCGCGCAGCAAAAGCCGCAGGATATTACAGTGCCGGGACAGTGGAATTCATTCTGGATGCGTCCGGCGCATATTATTTTATAGAAATGAATACCAGAATTCAGGTAGAACACCCGGTGACAGAAGAAATTACCGGAATTGATTTGATTCGGGAACAAATACGAATTGCGCTGGGGATGAAACTTGGATTCACACAGGATGAAATCGGGATCGAAAAGCATGCAATCGAGTGTCGTATCAATGCACTGACACCGGGCACGATACAATTTGTGCATTTTCCGTCAGGATATGGTGTGAGAATCGAAAGTCATTTGTTCACCGGATATCAGGTGAGTCCGTATTATGATTCCATGATTGCAAAAGTGATCGTATCAGGAAGGACGCGCCTCGAGGCAATCCGCAGACTGCGCCGCGTGCTTGAGGAGATTGTAATAGACGGAATCAAAACAAATTATGATTTCATGTATTTACTGACCTATCATCCTGTTTTTTTGAAAGGGAATTATACAACCGGCTTCTGGGAGCAAAACCATGAGCAAATGGAGGACTGGTTGAAGGAAGGGATAAGAAGTGAAGCTGGATGAAATTTTTCATAAAAAGAAAAGCCGTCTTTCCACTTTAAAAAGCCGACGCATTGCGACCGGGGCAAATCATAAGCGGATTTTGGAATGCTCACAGTGTGCGGCGCAGGCCGAGCGGGAGGAGCTGGAGCAAAATCATTGGATTTGCAAAAACTGCGGTGCATATTTTGCGCTGGATGCGCAAACGCGAATCGAGATGGTATGTGATGAAGGCAGTTTTCATGAAATGAACAGGATGATGGCCACCGGCAATCCGCTTGCATTCCCGGATTATGAGAAAAAATTAAAGAACCTGAGAAAGAAAAACAAGACGATGGACGCATTTACCTGCGGGATTGCCAAGATAGAAGGGATTGCGGTTGCAATCGGCGTGCTCGACAGCCATTTTCTCATGGGAAGCATGGGTACTGCAGTCGGAGAAAAAATCGCACGACTCGCAGAGAAGGCAGGAAAGAAAAACCTGCCGCTTGTGATTTTCAGCGCAAGCGGAGGGGCCAGAATGCAGGAAGGCCTTTTTTCACTGATGCAAATGTCAAAGACGGCGGCTGCAATCCATCGATTTCGTGAAGATGGCGGGCTGTTTGTGTCATTCCTGACACATCCGACAACGGGCGGTGTCAGCGCAAGTTATGCAAGTCTGGGTGATATCATGCTGGCCGAGCCGGACGCACTGATCGGTTTCGCGGGACCGCGTGTGATTGAACAGACGATAGGACGCAAATTGCCGGAAGGATTTCAACGCGCAGAATTCTTGCTGGAGCACGGAATGATTGACGATATCGTCAAGCGTGAAGAAATACGCACCTATCTGGGCCGCATTCTGAAAATGTACCGAAAAGGGAAACAATCATGAGTACAAAAACAATTTTGTCTCCATATGAAACCGTGCAGGAGGCAAGAAATCCAAAACGAAACGGGATTGCCGAGTATATTGGCGAACTGTTTGACGACTTTGTGGAGCTGCACGGAGACCGCCTGTTTCGCGATGATCCGTCGCTTGTCGGAGGAATGGCAAGCTTTCATGGGAAAACGGTCATGGTAATCGGGCATCGAAAGGGAAAAAATACAAAAGAAAATATTGAATACAATTTTGGAATGACCTCGCCGGAAGGATACCGAAAAGGAATCCGCCTCATGAAAATGGCGGAAAAATTCGGCTGGCCGGTTATCACATTTGTGGATACGCCCGGGGCATATCCGGGACTTGAGGCGGAAAGCAACGGGCAGAGCAATGCCATTGCACAGAGCATCGCATGCATGAGCGCACTTAAAGTGCCGGTCATCTCTATTATTACCGGAGAAGGCAACAGCGGTGGCGCGCTGGCAATCGCAACAGCAGACTGCGTCTGGATGCTCGAACATGCGATTTATGCAATCTTGTCGCCGGAAGGGTTCGCCTCAATTATGTGGAAAGACGCATCAAGGGCGCCGGAGGCCTGTGAGATTATGAAAATCACGGCCAAAGAATTAAAGGAGTTTGGATTGATTGATGATATCATACCTGAGGGGGACAAAGGAATGAAACAACTCGATGCGATGATTGGAAAAGCGCTCAAACGACTTGAAAAAAATACACCGGAGCAGCTGGCACTGAATCGTTATGAGAAATTCCGCAATCTGGATGGCAGATGTTGGAGCCTGTAAGGCGGTAAAAGATAAGGAAGCATAGAAAAATGGAAATAATAGCAACAGGGACTGCGTTCCCGAAGCGTCGTGTGACCAATGATGATCTGACAAAAATTATGGATACCAGTGATGAATGGATCCGGACAAGAACCGGCATCGCAAGCCGCAACTATTGTGAGGAAGAAACCTGTGCGTCTCTTGCGATTGAAGCGGCAAGAAAAGCAGTAAAAGAAGCCGGAATTGACAAAAATGATATCGGAGCTGTTGTGGTGGCGACCACCACGGCGGATTATCTGTTCCCGTCGACGGCATGTCTGATTCAGCAGGGATTGGAACTGCCGGAAGAAGTAATGGTATTTGATCTGAATGCCGGATGCACAGGATTTTTGATGGGGCTGGGCGTGGCAAATGGACTGCTTGCAACAATCCGTCAGAAGTATGTGCTTTTGGTGGGGAGCGAACAACTGTCCAAAATATTGGATTTTGATGACAGAGGCACCTGCATTCTCTTCGGAGACGGCGCTGGCGCAGCGATTCTCGGCAGGTCAGAGGGACGCTTTTATCAGAGAAGCTGGGCAAAAGGCGACAGCGTGGTGCTGCATTGTCCAAGCGTCGGGAATAAACCGAAATGTGAGAAAACATCGCTCTTTATGAAAGGCAATGAAGTATTCCGTTTTGCGGTAAAGGTATTGGAAGACGGAATCCGCAAGGTCATGGACGATCTCGCAATTACAATGGAGGATGTCGATTATGTCATCTGCCATCAGGCAAACGGTCGAATCATCGATCATGTGCGCAAGAAATTCAAAGGATTTGAAAACAAATTCTTTATCAATATTGAAAATCATGGGAACACATCGGCAGCCAGCATTCCGGTTGCGATACATGAAATGCAGCAACAGGGCAAATTGCCTAAGGGCAGCCGCGTTATCTTCGTCGGATTCGGGGCAGGGCTTTCCTGGAGCAGTGCATATATGGAGGTATAGGAAAGGAGTATATAGACAATGAAATTAAATGAATGGCTTGGAATACGCTTTCCGTTTATCCAGGGAGGCATGGCAAATATTGCAACGGGAGAATTTGCGGCAGCAGTCAGCAATGCCGGCGGACTCGGACTGATCGGTTCCGGTGGAATGAATGCCGAAATGCTGCGTGAGCATATCAAAATATGTAAATCAAAAACAGATAAACCGTTTGGTGTCAATCTGATGCTGATGAATCCGGAGGTGGATCGCATGGCACAGATTATTGCGGAGGAAGGCGTCAAGATTGTGACAACGGGAGCCGGAGATCCGGCAAAATATATTCCAATGTGGAAAGAACATGGCATGATTGTCATCCCGGTTGTCGCTGCACCAATCCTGGCAATGAAAATGGAACGCTGCGGAGCAGATGCGGTCATTGCAGAAGGCACGGAAAGTGGTGGACATGTCGGAGAGATGACAACGATGGCACTCGTGCCGCAGGTCGTGGACGTGGTTTCCATCCCGGTCATTGCGGCAGGCGGAATCGCTGACGGTCGCCAGCTTGCGGCTGCATATGCACTCGGAGCAATCGGCGTGCAGGTTGGAACCTGCCTGCTTGCATCAGAAGAATGCCCGATTCATGAGGCATATAAAGATGCGGTTGTGAAAGCAAAAGGAAGCGATACCATTGTGACCGGTCGAATCGCGGGAACTCCTGTGCGCGTGCTCAAAAATCAGATGGCGCGCGAATATGTAAAAAAAGAACGGGAAGGCGCCGACAAGATGGAACTCGAGCAATTTACACTCGGATCCCTCAGAAGAGCGGTTTATGACGGAGATACCAAAACCGGGTCTCTGATGGCAGGACAGGTAGCCGGACAGCTTCACGAAATTCGCACGATCGAAGAAATCTTTGTTGCGATGGAAAACGAATGTCAACAGGTATTGAAACAGCTGGGAGGATGTGCATGAAAACAGCATTTTTGTATGCCGGACAGGGTAGTCAGACAGTAGGCATGGGAAAGGACTTTTATGACAATTATGGGAGTTTTCGCAGCTTCATTGATTCCTGTGATGTGGCAAATCCGGATTTGCATCTGAAAGAAAAAATGTTTGAAGGCCCGATGGAGGAACTCTCCAAAACGCAAAACACACAGGCCTGTATGGCAGCTTTTGCGGCTGCAACCACACAGCTGCTGTATGAAAACGGGATTCGTCCGGATGTCACCTGCGGGCTGAGTCTGGGCGAATATGGTGCATTATATGCGGCGAATGTCTTTTCTGCCGAAGAGTATGTCAGACTGACCGCATTCCGCGGACGCGTGATGGCGGAAGCGGCAAACGGGATAGCATGTGCAATGAGCGCAATCATCGGAACACAGGCCGAAGTGGTGGAGCGTGTTTGCAGAGAATATACAGGACCGGGATATGTAACCGCAACCAATTACAATTGTCCGGGACAATATGTCATTTGCGGAGATGAAGAAGCTGTCACAAATGCAGAAGCATTGTTAAAGGAAAACGGTGCCAGACGCGTGGTCAGAATCGCCGTCAGCGGACCGTTCCATACCAAATTCATGGCTCCGGCAGGAGAACAGTTGCGGGAATATTTTGCCAAAATGGCATTTGCGAAACCGCAGATTCCGCTTTTGCTGAATGTAACCGGAGATTACTATAATGAAGCGGATGATTTGAAAGAGATTCTGGTTCAGCAGGTGCAAAGTGCAGTACGCATGGAAGCGCAGATCCGCAAAATGTTAGAGACCGGAGTGGAGCGATTCATCGAAATCGGACCGGGAAGCGTGCTGGGCGGATTTGTCAAAAAGACCGCGCGTGCAATGGGAATGCAGGTTGATATTTACAGCATCGACACAATGGAAGATTTTGTGGAAATGCTGGATGAGATAGCAGGAGAGAACAATGAATAATCAGGAAAAAACCCAATTGAAAAAGGTGGCACTGATTACGGGCGGAAGCCGTGGAATCGGACGCGCCATCTGTCTGCGTCTGGCGCAGGACGGATATGATATCGTATTCAATTATCGTTCGGACGAGCAGGCGGCACAGGAGACAAAGCAGGCTTGCGAAGCATATGGTGTGTCTGTATGTGCGGTCTCATGTGATGTGAGTGATTCAGCAGCCTGTGATGCATTGATTCAAAAAGCATTGGAATTCGGTGGCAGAATTGATGTGCTGGTCAACAATGCCGGAATTACACGCGACAATCTGCTGATGAAGCTGACAGACGAAGACCTTGACCGTGTGCTCGAGGTAAACCTCAAAGGACCGTTTTATATGATGCGGGCAATTGCCCGTCAGATGCTGCGCCAAAAAGCAGGCCATATCATCAATATGAGTTCGGTGGTCGGAATCATCGGAAATGCCGGACAGGTAAATTATGCTGCAAGCAAAGCGGCAGTCATCGGAATGACGAAATCGCTTGCCAGAGAACTGGCATCGCGCAAGATTTGTGTCAATGCAGTGGCGCCGGGAATGATCGCAACGGATATGACAGCTGTGCTGTCTGAAGAAGCACAGGAAGGAATTTTGTCACAGATTCCGTTCCGACAGATGGGACAACCGGAGGATGTTGCCAACATGGTAGCTTTTCTTGCGGGAGAACAAAGTGGATATATTACAGGTCAGGTCTTTGCCGTAGATGGGGGCATGAGCTGTTAAAAAATCATAAAAAAGGTGGATAGAATGAACAACGAAAAGAGACGCGTGGTTGTAACCGGACTCGGTGCCATTACGCCTGTCGGCAATGACGTGCCGACCATGTGGCAGAACCTTTTGGACGGGGTGTGCGGAGTTGCAGAAATCACACAGTATGATACGACAGATTGTAAAGTAAAACTGGCTGCAGAAGTCAAAGACTGGGATCCGCAGACCGCAGTGGACAAATCCGCATTGCGTAAGCTGGATCGATTTACGGTTCTGGCGCTTGGCGCAGCAAAAGAAGCAATGGAAGACAGCGGACTGAATCTGGAGCAGGAAGACAAATCGCGCTGTGGAGTAATCTTCTCAAGCGGAATCGGCGGACTCGGAACCATTCAAAAAGAATGCGAAAGAGGTCTGGCAAAGGGATTTGACCGTATTTCCCCGCATTTTGTTCCGATGTCGATTACGAATATGGCGGCCGGACATATTGCAATCACCTATGGCTTGCATGGCATGTGCAGCTGTGTGGTAACAGCATGTGCAGGAGGAACCAATGCAGTCGGTGATGCATTTCGCCAGGTCAGAGACGGATATCAGGATGTCGTCGTATGCGGTGGCGCAGAGAGCTGTATCACCCCGTTTGGAATCGGCGGATTTACTGCGATGCATGCGCTTTGCACATCGGATGATCCAAAACGCGCGTCGATTCCGTTTGACAAAGAACGAAGCGGATTTGTGATGGGTGAGGGTGCCGGAGTTCTGGTATTGGAAGAATATGAACATGCCAAAGCGCGTGGTGCCAAAATATATGCGGAAGTATACGGATATGGTGCAACCTGTGATGCAAATCATGTGACGGCACCGCTTGAAGACGGACGCGAAGCAGCCAATGCGATGCGCATGGCAATGGAAGATGCCGGACTGCAGCCGGAGCAGCTGGATTATATCAATGCACATGGCACCTCGACTTCACTGAATGACAAAGGCGAGACAAAGGCCATCAGAAGTGCGCTGCAGGAAGCGGCAGATCATGTCATGGTCAGCTCAACCAAATCCATGACCGGACATTTGCTCGGGGCAAGCGGCGCTGTCGAAGCGATTATCAGCTGTCTGACTACAAAATATGACTGCGTGCCACCGACCATCGGATACTGCGTGCCGGATGAAGAATGTGATCTGGATATCGTGCCAAATGAAATGAGAAGAGCAACGGTCAATTATGCAATGTCCAATTCACTCGGATTCGGTGGACATAACGCATCTGTGATTGTGGGAAAGGAGCAAATGGCATAATGGAATTAAATTCAAATCAGATTCAGGAGATTCTGCCGCATCGTTATCCGTTTTTGCTGGTGGATCGAATCCTTGATTTTGAACCGGGAAAAATGGCAATTGGCAGAAAATGTGTCTCTGCAAACGAAATGCAATTCATGGGACATTTCCCGCAAAAGCATGTCATGCCGGGGGTTTTGATTATCGAAGCGCTGGCGCAAACCGGAGCGGTGGCAATTTTGTCAAAGGAAGAAAATAAAGGAAAAATCGCATTGTTCGGTGGGATCCGCAATGCGAAATTCAAGAGACAGGTTGTGCCCGGTGATGTTCTGGAACTGCGCTGTGAAATCGTTGCTGAGAAAGGCCCAATCGGGATTGGAAAAGCACAGGCAACCGTTGACGGAGAAATTGCAGTTGTTGCCGAATTGACATTTGCAATAGAGACTAAAAATTGATAATATACTTGTAACAGAAAAATCATCAGAAATATATGGAGACGATTATGAAGTTACAGGACGCATTTGTAAAAGTTTATTCTAATTTTAAACTGCATTTCTACAAAAAGGTATTTGAGAAACTGGAAGATCGCGAGACATCTCTTACCACAGTAGAGACATTTTGTATGGAGATCATTTACGCGCTCGGCAGACCAACCGTGGCACAGTTCTCGGAAGTGGCGAATCTGTCATCTCCGAATGCTGCATACAAAATCAATAATCTGGTAAAGAAAAATTATCTGCGCAGAGTACAATCTACGACAGACCGACGTGAATTTTATCTGGAAGTGACAGACAAGTATCTCAACTATTACAATATCAGTCAGCAGTATGTCAACCAGGTAATGCAGCGTATGCAGGAGCGTTTTACAGAAGAAGAGCTTGCAACGTTGCAAAAGATTCTTACCGTTATGGATGAGGAACTGATGCCGGAAGTGCAATTAAAGACAAAAAAGCAAGAAAAGTAAGTTCTTGCACTATGCCTGAAATTGTGGTAAGGTATGGGAAGTAAATAATGCAAGAAATCGTTGATGAGGACAGTAGCAATTGAAATGCCCCAGAGAGAAGCCGGCTGGTGCGAGGCTTTGGCAGGAAAATCTGTGAAGACCACCTCGGAGAGATCCTTAATCGGATCCGTTGGTCTCGTTACGACCATAGAGTGGTTATCTGCTTGTAAGCAGATGGCAATTTGGGTGGAACCGCGAATCATCGTCCCAATTCATTATGCATGCATAATGGATTGGGATTTTTTACATTAAACAGTGATAGAAGGAGAGTAGACATGGAAAGAGAAGAATTTTTAGGACTGTATCGCCATTCCATGGCACATGTACTGGCAAAAGCCGTAATCGAATTGTACGGCAAGGAAACCATGTACGGAATCGGACCTCAGATTGAAGACGGAGCATATTATGACTTTGTGCTTCCGGAGGGAAAGACCATTACCGAGGCTGATTACAAGACCATTGAAGATAAGATGAAAGAAATCATCAAGCGCCGCGAGGACTGGACACGCAAGGAAGTGACCAAGGAAGAAGCGCGTGAGATTTTTAAAAACAACAAATTCAAACTGGAATTGATTGATGAAATGCCGGAAGACGAAGTCATGACCGTTTATTATACCGGTGAAGATTATGTGGATCTGTGCCGCGGACCTCATGTATCCAACTCTCAGGAACTGATGAGCGTATGCTATAAAGTACATTCCTGCTCAAGTGCATACTGGAGAGGCGATGCAAAGCGCGACCATATGCAGAGAGTTTATTTCTATGCATATCCGGACAAGGTTCAGCTGAAAGAGCATATCAAGATGATTGAAGAAGCACGCGAGCGTGACCACAAGAAACTTGGTGCGCAGCTCGAACTCTTCCATTTTGATGAGACAGCACCGGGTATGCCATACTGGGAGCCAAGAGGATGGCAGATGTATCAGTCACTGTTGACCTATTCCCGCAATTTGCAGAGAGCACACGGATATACAGAGATTTCGGCTCCGTTAATCAACAACAAAAAGCTTTGGCTGATCAGCGGCCACTGGGCTCATTACTTAAACAATATGTTTATTGTACCGGGTATCGATGGATATGCTCCGGCAGATATGAATATTGCAGATTTGAATGAGACATTGGACGAGGACAGTGAACAGGTAACGGCAGAACTCGCAAAAGACACTCCGGTATATAACCGTGAAGCCGTGGATACGATGGCAGCAAAACCGATGAACTGCCCGAATGCCATGATGATGTTCAAGCGCAAGACTCGTTCGTACAAGGATTTGCCAATCCGCTACAGCGAATATGATGTGCTTCACCGCAAGGAGAAGTCCGGACAGATGAACGGTCTCTTCCGTGTACAGGAATTCCGTCAGGATGATGACCATACCTTCGTAATGGAATCTCAGATTAAGGAAGAAATTGCAGATATCATTTCGATTGCGGATGAAATTTATAAGACCTTCGGTGTAACTTATCGCGCAGAATTCTCTACCAGACCGGATGATTACATGGGTGATCTTGAAGTTTGGAATCGTGCGGAAGCAGCATTAAAAGAGATCCTCGACGAGAAATATGGCGAAGATGGATATGAAATCAATGAAGGAGATGGTGCGTTCTACGGACCAAAGATTGACCTTCAGATTAAGGATGCACTTGGAAGAGAATGGCAGTGCGGTACGATCCAGCTCGACTTCCAGTTGCCACACAACTTTGGATTGACCTACACCAATCCGGAAGGAAACCTTGAGATGCCGGTAGTTATCCACCGTGCAATCTATGGTTCACTGGAGCGTTTCATCGGTATCATCATTGAGAACTTCAATGGTAACTTCCCGTTCTGGCTTTGCCCATATCAGGTGGCAGTTGTGCCGATTACACCGGAGAACAATGATTACGCAAAGAAGGTGGCAGATACACTTGAGGCTGCTGGAATTCGTGTGGAAGCAGATTATACCGACAAAAACATGCGAAGCAAGATTAAGAAATTCAAGCCTTATCGTGATCCGTATATTCTTGTACTTGGTGCAAAAGAAGCGGAAGAAAATACCGTATCCATCAATGTACGCGGATCCAATAAGCAGATTCAGAATGTGCCATTGGATCGCTTCGTAGAAATCTGCAAGCAGATGAACAAAGAGCATACACTTGAACTGGTACAGGAAATGTAAAATCAGTCTGTTGGATTCTTTCGATAGCGCAGCGGAGAGGTTCCGACCACTTTGTGAAAGCGACGAACAAAATAACTGACATCACTAAAACCGGCCTGCAATGCCACCTCGGTAATTGCAAGGTCGGTTTTTTTGAGCAAATGCTTGGCCTGTGTCAGACGCAGATGCTCCAGATACTGACTGATGGTCAGGTGGAACGATTCTTTGAAATAGCGCGAAATGTATTTCTCCGAAAGATGTAATTCGGTTGCCAGATCGCTCAATCGAACAGCGCCCATATAATGCTGTTGCAGATAACTGACCAGATTTTTGCCCAGGCTGCTCTTGCCGGCCGAAGAAATAGAAGTTTTTCGCATGGAATCATCTGTGAGAGAACAAAATAGTAACAGAAGCAGGATGCGCACCTGAAACTGTTTGTCATTGCCTTGATATGCGACGGAAAGTTTGCGCAAAATCTCGCAGAGCCCGATTTTGTCAAGCTGACCGGAGAGTGTATTGCTCAGCTTACGCGTTCCGTTTCTGAGCGGACCAAAGAATCCGGTTTCCAAATCATCGCTGCTTTGAAATGAAATCAATTCCAATGGGAATACGAATGTGTGATAATCTGCATTGCCGTCGGTTGAGCCCATGAAGTGTAGCTCTCCCGGGTTTACAAAAAAGATATCATTTCCGGTTGATTCATATTCCGTACCGTCAATCATCGCACGGAAATTCCCTTTTTCCACATAGATGACTTCAAATTCATCATGCCAGTGGACCGGCAACTGATAAGGATGCCCAATGTTATAAATATGATAATCGATGAAAGGGAATTCTTTGGTGCCGTGAACCTTATTTTCTTTCAATTCAATATACATGTTACTTCTCCGATTTACGCATATAATCAGTGATATCACTATCATATATACGGGAGCGGAAGAAGTCAATCTGCACAAGATATTTTACGCTATCCTCATTGACATTAAACAAATGCTTAGGTACAATTGCCATAGTATTTTTTGTAAATATTTAATATTTAGGAGGATGAAATGAAAAAAGTATTTGCGTTAGCATTGTCTGGGGCTACTTTGCTACATACAATGTGTGGAACTAATTCTGTAAATGAAACTTACGGAGACGCTGCACGTGTTTCTTATGTATGTTCAGATTTTTTGACCGGAATAACGGTTTTGAAATAAAGGGGGTATGGGTATGAAACGCAGATTAATTTATTGTGGATTGTTGGTTATATTAATTGGAATTGGAAGCGTTATTTTGTGGAGTAACAACCACACAAAAGCGCAGAATCAGATGGATCACTCGTCAGAAGACGAACAAATTGATGTTGCCAAAGCGGTAGAGCAGGCCATTTACGGAACGGAACAGGAAGAAGAGCTGGATGGGATTGTTGTATCAAGTTGGGATGGCATGGCACCAAAATATAGTCTTGGGACATGTGATGAGATAGCAGATGCCAGCGTGAATATTGATGAACGGCATACTTTTTTCTATACGAACGAGGAATTCCAAAAGTTATTTGCTGATAATAAGGATTATTTAAAAACGAGTAATTTTTATTTCGAGTGGGATGAACGGGAAGCCAAATGGTTCTATCATGATAACAATTATTATGTTGTCTATAAGAATGACGATGATGAGTATATCGCTAGAAATTTGTGCACACGATATGACTATAATGGCAACAGATGCACTTTACCTACTCCGTTTTATATCAGTTTAGAGAAAGATGTTGTAGAAGCATATGAAAATGGAGAATTTCCTAATAGTATTGAAGAGACTGTATTTGGGAAATGTACATTTGAGGAAGCAAAAGAATATTATGCAAGATTGGACGATAGTCTTTATGAAATAGATGAAGCGAATAAGACTATCTCAGTTGCTGCATATGATCCGAAATTGCATGATAAAATCTATAATTGTGTAAGATTTGATTACAAGAATCGCAAAATCTTTGGAAAAGACAAAGATGGAAATGAGATTCAAATCTATCCAAGTAAATAGAAAGGAAACCGGTCTACAGTAAGTAGACCGGTTTTTTATTGCACAGATAGAAATAGTTCAATTTTCGGGAGAGCAATTGCAAGTTTTTTGGAAACTGAAGCGGTATAATTCATATACCAAAAAACAAGATTGATTAGAAAAGAGTATGGTGAAGAAATGAGTATGCAACGAAAATCATTGGTACAACTGTTTGTGCCGATTTTTATTGAAACATTGTTTTATATGTTATCCGGAATGGTAGATACGCTAATGTTGTCGTCCCTGAATGACCAGGCTGTAGGAGCAGTCGGCACTGCGAATACCTATATTGCCATGTTTATCCTGATGTTTTCCGTAGTATCGAGCGGTATGATGGCGGTTATGACACAGTATATTGGCGCAAAACGGCCGGGCGTCGCCTATCAGGCGCGCAATCTCGGACTGATTTTTAATTTGATATTGGGTGGAGTATTATCTGCATTTCTGCTCCTGTTTTCCACACAGATTCTGCATGTGATTGGTGTGTCCGCAGCACTGGAAGCGCCGGCATCCATCTATATTCGAATTGTCGGAGGCGGCTGCTTCCTGAATGCAATCCTGCCGATTTTTGCCGGATATCTGCGTGCGTTTGGATACTCGCGTCATCCTCTGTATGCAACCATTGTCGGCAATTTGATGAATTTAGGATTAAACGCGTTGTTCCTGTTTGTATTCCACTGGGGTGTTGCAGGTGTGGCATCTGCTACGGTTATCTCCAAGCTCGTGAATGTGGGAATCCTGGTTTTCTTTGCGACGACATTAATCCGCACAAAAGAGCTGACAGAGCGTGAAAATTCTCGGTTAATCTTTGGTCAGATTATCAAAATCGGATTGCCGTCCGCTATGGAAACCTTTATCTACAATGTGTCCATGACATTTGCAATTCGTTATCTCAATCAGATGGATGCAGATGGATTCTATGTATCAGCGCGTGCATATACCACACAGATTGCGAACTTTTCCTACGCGGCCGGCGCAGCACTTGCGGGTGCAAATGGAATTCTGACCGGATGGCGTGTTGGTGCGGGAGAATACGAAGAGTGCAAAATCAAAACGCACAAAGCGTGGCGCATCGGAATCGTAGTCGCTGTCGTTCTCAGCTGTCTGATTGCGCTTGCGTCTCCGTTGATTATTCCGCTCTTTACAGACAATCCTGAGATGGTGCACATGGTTACCCGTCTCCTCTGGATTGATGTCGCCCTCGAAGTCGGCCGTGTCACCAACCTGATTTACGGCAATGCACTCAAGACCTGCGGCGATGCTGTCTTTCCTGTCATCCTCGGCATCGTATTCATGTTTCTGTGCACCGTCGTCGGAGGCTGGATCCTTGGCATTCACCTGGGTTACATGGTCATCGGATGCTACATCGCAATGGCTGCCGACGAGTGCTTCCGCGGCGTCGGTATGCTCCTTCGCTGGCAGTCCGACCGCTGGCAAAACAAGGGCTTCATTGTACATTAACGAATCCGCCCTGAGGCCCCCCTTCGGGCCTCCCCACGTTCTCTTCCCCCGGCCCTGTTCTCGTTTCAATCTGGGTCTTCTCCTCTGACGCCCCTTGCCAGTCGGTCAGGACACACGGCGTCCGAAAGCAAGATTCTCTGCAAAGCCGCGCACCGCTTCTTT
>NZ_PDYG01000031.1 GCF_002735305.1 Agathobacter ruminis | reverse complement strand
CCCCCCCCCGAATTTTTGTCAACATTTTTTAAATTGCGCTTTTTCCCTGTTTTTTCGCAATAAAAAAGGTGATTCCGAAGAATCACCTTTTTATCACCAATCATTCATCTAACATAATGTTGCCTTTTTTGCCTTTTCTCTCAAACGAGGCATTTGCTCTGCTCTTGTGCGATATCCTTTACCCTTAACAGCATCATTCTGCCAGCATAATTTATTGCGCTTTGCGTATTTTCCTAAATATTTCATACTGACGTTTCAACTCTGCTTCTTCATTGACAAGCATATTTTTTGCTTCTAATATTCTTTCAATTGCCTGAGCAGGGTCCATAGTATGATATGGTAAAAATAAGCCTCGTAATTCTTTTGGTTTTACTATTTTCTTTCCCATAACCCATTATTAAATAGCTATTTCATAGTGTTCTTTTAAATCATTCAACATACTATGTTTAATGCATCCTTCGTTCTGTAATCTTCCAACAACAATTCCAGGAGCAATCCCTTGTTGCTTGGCAAATTTACATATACTCGTTGCAGAATAATTGCTTTTGTCTCTAAAGTCATCAAATACTTCCATCGGAATTAATGTATCTCTAGCCCATGCATCAGCCCCAAGCTCATCATCCTCTGTTGTACCATTTACTTGCCCTATATGACCTAAAATAATATGAGCCAGCTCATGAAATAAACTAAACCAGAACTTATCAGCATCTTTACCTCTTGCAGTTAATCCTACTACTATTTTTCCACCATCCATAAAAGACGCTCCCTGTAAAAAGGAACCTTTTAAATGTGGTAAAAATATAAGAGCTATTCCACAATCCGCCAATACCGATTTAATCTTTGGACAAAAATCCTTTGGCTTCATAACTGTCATTTCTCTGATCTTAGGAATTGCATTTATCAATCCCTTTATATTAATTGGTGCAGTTTGAATATTTCTTGCCTCCAGCTTAGCCTTCTGTGCCCAAGCCATAAGGGCAAAATCGCCTTTCTCAGTTACTGCCAATCTTCTACATGCAATTCTAGTTATCTGCGTATTTTCTAATAATGAAAGTTCTACTACTTCAAAATATTTTCTTAGATTTATTACTTTTTCCTTAGAGTCTCTAGCTTCTGGAACCCATCCAAATTTTGCCATTTCATTGTATGGAAGTTGTTTAGCTAAAGCCTCATCAGCCTCCATTGCATTTTCAGCTTTAACTTTAATTAACTTTTCTCTGTAAATAGCTTCTAAGTTATTCCAAAACTTTGCTGGTACACCCAGTACCACTTCCAATCTTACAGCCACCTCCGGAGTCAACTGTACTTCACCGTTTATAAGCTTGCTTATATGCTTTTCAGACATATCCATTCTCGCAGCAAACTCTTTCTGACTCATCTCTCTGTCGTTAAGCTGCTCCTTAATTGTCGCTCCAGGTGGTGTTGCAATAAAACTGCGACTTCTCACCATAGTGCTACCTCCTATTCATTTACATTCACTAATGATAATCAACTATTTCCATTATATGAGCTACTTGTATTTCATTACCATGTTTTTCAAAAACTAGTCTATACGGATGAACCAAATCAACTGCATATTGTCCCTTTCGATTATTCGTTAGTGGATGGCATCTACCGATATGAAACTTAATCATATCTTCCACAGTATCTGCAGCTTCGATTTCCCCTATTCTCATTTGAATCTTTTCTGACATTTCATTCCCATAGGTTCTATCTGAAACTTTGGCATCCGTACAAACTTTCTTGATCTTATTATTTTTGTACGAGATTTCCAATGCCTCACCTCTTTCCCAAAATTTACCTTTGAGGTAAATTTATAATATCACCTCTGTTGCAAATCGTCAATCTATAATTTACCTTAGTGGTAAATTCTCACAGTATTGTCAAATGCCTATGCTCGTATCAAATCGTATCAAATCCGTCGTATCAAATCATACTCGGCCGATCAATGAATTCCTCAAGAATCTCATAAGTATTGCTTATAATTCTGCTCTCCTTTCTTTCATCGGTGCGACGCCATTCCTTTGATGATTTTATCTTATCACCTAGCCAATTCAAAAAAAAGATAGACAAAACTCTACAAAACTCTACAATTGCATCAGCCACATGTTCCTGTGTATTCTTTCGTTTTTTTCACTTCGTTTCGATCGGTGAAAAAAAGAAGCGATTAAGAACCTTGTCTTAATCGCTTCTTTTTTAGGTATTCACCAAATCCATCAAAGTATATTCCCCCTTGCGGATTTTGGATATTTCATGGTATTTCTTAATAGCATCCAACAATATGTCAGCATTAGAAAAATACTCTCTCACAAACTTGTAAGACTTTACTCCGGACATTCTTAAATCTTCCTTGCAATAATCACTTGGTTTCTTTCCTGACTTTTTAAACTCCTTATACTTATCCTCATTGAGAATAATCAACATTTCAATCTCCGGAGCAGTAATTACATTGATAACATCAACTTTGTGCTCATATGCTTTGCTGAGTTTAAAATTTTCGCGACGCTAATCCAAAATTCGAATTACAGAAATCTTATCCATAAAACCTTTTCGCAAATATTTCTCTTCAAAGCGCTTACCATCTCTACAGCGAATGACCTCTTCTTCCAACATTTCTTCTCTGGTAAAAATCAGCAAATCATTATCTAAAAGAATATCTATAATGGCATTTTCCGCTGCCCCCTCGCATATACAAGCCTTATATTTCGCTAACTCCATTGGCCTGCCTCCTATTCAATCGCCGCAGCTATGCTTTTTTTCAGTCGGATATACGCTTCATACTTCGGTGTTGTACCATCCATAAGTCCACTCTGATAAGCATCACTCTTTTTAATATCATTTCTATTCAGAATTGTAGCCAAATTTTGCGCGGTGATTCCGTCTCTGTTGCGAATAATATAGATACTGTCATTTCTGTCGTACTCATCCAATAATTCCGGATAGTGCGTTGAAAAAACCAATGTACCGCCATTCTTATTCAACTTGTTATCCATAAAAAATCGCATCAACGTGGTTACAATTTCCTTGTTAAAGTGATTTTCTAACTCATCAACAATCATATATCCGCCCGTCTGCAATACTTCCCGCGCCAGAGTAAATGTAATGATTCCCTTTACTGTACCGGAGGATAAGTAATTATTTAGTTGAATCGGATTATTCAGTACAATCTCTTCTTTTCCTTTAAATTTAAGAGATATGACTGTCTTTTGTTCTTTTTCCTCAAACTGTAACCGTTCAATCGTCGGATCCAGATAAGTTATAACCTCCGGTGGAATATTGTCGGAAAGAGGGAGCACATTGTTGTTGGTGAATCTAAGCAAATTCACCACTCGCAAGTTTTCGCCCGTCCGCTTGTTTCGAGCAATCATGATGCTGACATCATCCGGCAAAAAATCCTCCTGCCCACTTCTTTGCATTATAGGATCCCTATCACCAAAATCGAGTAACGATTTTCGCGTAGTAATCTCGTCTATCTGCTTCGACCAAATCCGTTCTGATATAATACTATAAATAGTACCCTCCATCTTGGCTTTGTTTGATGATATAGTAGTTTCCAGACGGCATATCTCCCCACCTGTCGCTGAATAGAAGTAAATATCTAACACAGCTTTCTCTGCATTTCCTAGAATATCTTTGGTCTCAATGTGGTTAATTGGCTCGTTATTAAGAATCCCAAGCGCTAAAAGTATTACCTTCAACACAGATGTCTTGCCGGAAGCATTAATGCCAATAATACCATTTGCAGAATTTAGGTATATATTCGAAAACACTGGGTATAGAAGGTCTTGCTGCCCCTCGGACACTCTCTGCCTAGCATAAAAACATATATCCAGTTTTTCTCTAAAGAGTGGTAGCCCATCCGCCACAATTCGTAATATTTTCATTATCCGCCCTCCAAAATTTAAAAACAGATTTCACGTTAATAAATCTATCTATATGGATAGTATACCATCTAAATTAGATTTATCAACGAATTTTCCGTTTTTATTTTTAAGTGTAGACAGTCACATTAGGCTAGTTCTAGATACGGTATCAATATACTTTATAGGAAAGAAGCGATTAAGGACATGCCTTAATCGCTTCTTTGGTTTTAATCATATTAATCCCATTATAGAATATTTCGACCTCTGCGTACCATTTTTTATCATTCTGCTTCGTAATAGTATTCTATCTTATCAAATTTTAAATTATATGCCCAAATACTTGCTACATCGGTTGTATCTTTTCCATTCAAATTTTCACAATATACCCTAAAGTAACCATCTTCACAATTCACCAATGTATCCCCGTCATAGAAAAGAAGCCTGTACCCTGCAAAGCTAGCAATCTTATCCTTTGTCTGCCTAAATGTAATATAAAGATTATCGTCTGACAGGTTATAATCAACCATCTCAACCGCATCCATATCACCAGTGTCTCTATATAATTCATCTATAGGAGTGGCTGAAGATTGGATTTTATAATCTCCCCCCTCCATATCTCCTTCAAAACCATACACGAAGCAATTCGTTTTTCCCTTTTGAAGTATAATATCATCTGAAATTTTTCCGATAACCTTATTATCCTTAGATACAATTGCAGTATTTTTAATATATACATCTTGTTTTCCAACAACCTTGTCCACTCGATATGTATAATAATCCGTTTTATAGTACTCTGTACTTACAACATCATAATATTCATTCCCATCTCCGGTATCTTCAGATTCACTAGATGGCGATTCAGATTCATCAATTTGCACGACAGCACTTTGCGTTTCTTCGGTGGACTTTTCTTTTTTTGTTGAATCTTTTTTCGCCTGTTTATCTTTGGCTGCATCCGCCAATGATTCTTCTGTCGTTTCAGATTGTTTTATGTCTGCTCGTTTTTCGCCATTTCCAAGATGCATGGCTATTATAACACTAATAACTGCAATAATAATAACTGCAGCACCAACTACTGCTATAATTATGGCATTGTTCTTTTTCTGCGTAGCTGCGTACTGTGGGGTGTTATACATATACTCTTGAGATATAATCGGAGACACCGGTATACTATCTGATTCATTCATCGGCGAGCCGCACTCTGGACAGTACCTTGAGTCTGATTCTGTACCACAGTTTGGACATTTCTTTTTTTCGGGTTTTTGCTCAGCAACTTTCATAGGGTTACCACATTCTGGGCAAAACTTGCTATCAGCTTCCACCCCACAGTTCGGACATTTCATATTTTCATTTCTCCTTCCACATAAAAAATATTTACAACTACAGTATTTCATTAATAATAATGACTTATAAATATCAAATATTGCCAAATGCAAAATCAATGGTACGATATTATAACCCTTGCACTCGGATCAAAGTATTCGTATTCTCCAAATGTTGAATCCCCATCTATTGTTATCTTGTCAATCGTATCTGATTCCCAAAACCAAAATGCATCATCCATATCAACAACTTCTATATTTGTAAATCCTATCTTTTCTAGTTCAGACACAATCCCTTTATACTTTTTACCAACAATATCTTCTGAAGATCTCCCTATACATATTTTTCCTTCCCTACTCACTTCCTCATGTTTTATAGAAAGCCCTAATCCAAACCAGACCAATAGTACAAGTATTATACATCCCGCAAAAAACAATAATGAGTGCTTAGACTCTTTATTCAGCCGTTCCTCCCTTATAACAGCAGCCTTATCAATAAATGTCTTGGTAACATTCACTGTTTTCTCTATTTTCTCATTACTCTCAGTTCTCTTAACTTCATCATCAATAGCAAACCGGCTCCCACAATACGAGCAATACGCTTTTTTTGTTCCTATCAACTCTTCTGTTATCATGGCACCACAAGACGGACATTTCAAATTTTCAACTCTCATAATGCATTTCACCCAATTGCCATCACCATAATTATTATTGTTCCAAATACTAAAATACTAATTATCATGCCAATAACAGTTGAAACCATATTTGATGATCCAATTTGTTTCTCCTTATCAATCTTGTACTTTTGAGTTTCTTCATCCTCCAAAGCTCTTTTGTTCATAATTTTTCCTTTCTTACAAACCTAAAATATCCCTTTTCTTGATATCAAATTCTGCCTCACTGATTGCTCCAATATCCAATAGTTCTTTAAGTTTTTTTACCATTTCAACTTGGTTATCAAAAGCTACCTCTGCTTTATCACTTTTCATATTTTCAAACAGGTTCATTCCCATCATAAATCCTGCCGCATCACCTAATCCATTTGCTTTAACACCTTGTCCGACATTCTGCATAAATGCTATATCCGATGCTTTTTTTGAAGTTGCTCCATATGCATCCACATTCATTTTATTTGCAGAGAATTGCTTTACCAATTCTCTTGAATCGCTTGAGAACTGTATATTATTGATGTAAATCGAAGATAATTCAAATCCATATTTTTCTTTCCATGCGCCTACATTAAGAGCATCCTCATTAATCGTCTTCGTAATGTCACTGATATGGCTCGGTAAATCGGAGGTTCTAATTTTTTTTGACAAACGATTTAATGAAGCACCTAATGATTGTATTAGCTCTGCACGAATAATCTCAGACGCTTCAACATTTGATAAATCATAATATTCGCAATTGGGTGGCAAAAAATTCTGTATAAAAGTCGCAGGTTTGATTATCTGAATTGAAAAAGTGCCATGCGCTATTATTTCAAGGTCAACATCATAGAAAAGGTCATGATACAATAGTGGTCCTCTTGTGCCAAATTTTATATTTCTTATTTCACGTAAATTCATAAAAAGAATTTTTTTATAAGAAGATGGCTGTCCACCAAAATCAAATCTACTATTGATTGATCTAACGATAGATTCCATGAATCCATCATTACTTAATAAACTCTTTTCACCATTATGATATTCAAATTCGCCAGGCTCTGTAATAATACCTTCAATTCCACTACTATCAAAAATAATAGCCAATGTATTCTCTGGAACAAATATTTTTGACCCATTCGTTATCACACCTTCTGATGAATTTGTATTACTACCTCTTCCATTATTTTGATTAATAAATGTTCCAAGCTTTATTACTTCAGTTTCCGTAAAAGGTTCAACCGTTATTATATCTCTCCACTGATCCGAAAAACTCCCTGACACAGCTCCACTAAATGCTTTAATAATACCCATATAAGAATGTTCCTTTCATCATTTTCCATGATAATTTATTGTAATTAACACATCAGGCTCATACACTACTCCCTTACGAAGAGTTCTTCCGTTGACTTCCACCGATTCAATCATTCCTTGCCTATTAAACAAATCAACTAATGTTATGTCATGCATATTAATGCTTATAATATTTTGAAAGCCTGCTTTTTTCAATATCGATTCCATTTCACTATAATTGTAATGTTCTAAATTGCCGACTGAATTAGGAACTTTAGCCCCCTCATATTTTTCATCATTCTCATACTTATAACTATCCTGTTTTTCATTTCTACGGTTTGGTGATACCATTGCATAAACACCCCAAGTAACATCTAAAAAAAGAAGAATTGATGCATATGAATTTTTTCCATTTCGTTTGTAGTCAAAATTTTCGCACCACAATATGAGCAAACGAATACATCTCTATTTTCAACGAAAGATATCTCAGCGCCACATTCTGGACATTTAATAACACTTAACTCTATTGGCATTATTTTATAGCCTCCAGTCTTACTACTTTATCCTACTTTTTACTACTTCATTATATCATAAATGAATTATATTACAATGAATGTGGTAGCAAGAAAGGGTATAAAGTATGAAAGAAAAACCGTACAAAGTAAAAGTATCCGTCTCATTAGATGAAGATACCATCGAGATAATCAAACAACTTGCTGAGCAAGACGACCGAACATTTAGTGCATATATAAATAAAGTTTTGAAAGACCATATCAAAGAATCCGAAGCTCAAAACTCATAAAAAAACAGGGCCGGAGATTTCCGCCCTGTTTTTTATTCATCGTCATTTGTAAAATCATTATTATCTTTAGCTGACTCGATTTTCGCCTCTACGAAGCCTTTTATATTCTCTACACAGTCACCTTCTTTTGATAAAGCATCCTGAAATGCCTGAAAATCAGGATTATCACTGTCCGAAAGAATCGTATTCCTTATTCTAACCTGTTCTACTATCGAAGCAATCAGATCAATAACGATTAAGACTATGCCCACAGCAAAGCACTAATGAAATAAGACTGTAAATCTATATTGAAATGATTGTATAGGTATCCCGCGTCTTTTTCGATTCATATAGCGCCTTATCCGCAGTCGCAATCAGATTATTTACAAGCTCCGTTCCATAGGCTCCGCCAAAGCTCATGCTAATTCGTACTTCCGGATACCCGTCCACGGTGACTTCTTTTACTGCCGCTTTCAACTGCGCCAGCTTTTTCTCAAGACTCTTCTTATTGATATGAAAAAAAACCAACATGAATTCATCACCGCCGTAACGAATGACCATATCTTCTTTTCGTACCAACTCTTCCAGCACTCTGGCGACTTTTGCAATCGCTTCGTCTCCACCCCTGTGACCTGCGGTATCATTAACTGCTTTAAACAAGTCAATGTCGCACATGACAACCGCCTTGCAAGGCTCAAAAATCAGCTTTTCATCCAGGAATTTGCGGTTGCGCACTTTCGAAAGAGAGTCCACATAAATCGCCGTTTCATAATCGGATATCATTTTCTGCTGTGCAAGATTCTGCAGTTTGGAATCTGTGATATCCATGCAACCATATACAAGGTGAGAAAGACTTCCGTCTTCGTTTCGATCTCCCACCATAAAGATGCCATTGTACCAACGATTGGCGCTTGCACTATAAAATTCCATCGTGGAGGATCCGTGTTCCTCAACGGCTGCAAGAATACTATCTTTATCCAGCCATTCATTCAATCTGTCACGAAAACTTTCTGCAACGGTTTCATCGACTATTTTTTTCATGAATGCGATTGCATCAGGGGCTTTTTCTACCGACTCCACATATTCATTGGTACTGATCATGCGATAAGTCATATCCTTCGCATCAATGAACAGTGAGAAATTAAATACCTTACCGATTGCTTCAATGATTTTAACATGTTCCTCGAGTTCCTGCTGTGCTGTGACATCCAAATAACATCCCATATAAATCTCAAGGGAACCGTCATCAGGGCGTCTGATAAATCTTCCCGCACCGGTAACCCAGATGATATTGCCGTCCTTCTTCTGCATACGATATGTAGCATGTGTGATTTCCGGCAGATTGCGATGACATTTCACAGATTCCCAAAACAGCTTCACGATTCCGTCCCGTTCTTCGGGAATCAACGTCTTTACCCAACTGTCAAATTCATTCGGCAGGTCTTCAAGTCCACTATACCCAAGCATCTGTCTGGTTTCATCATTAAATTCAAAACTCAGCAGATTTTCATCCCTGTCAAACGTGCAATAAAACATGCCGGATTTTAAGCCTTTTGCAAACATATCCTCTCTGATTTTTGCGATACGATATTTGCTGTTGGCCTCATCAATTCTTTTGTTGCACTCGGCAATAATCTCCTGCTGTTCTTTTGGATAAGCGGATATGTCAAACAAAGGGACATAATCGTTTATTTCTATACCGGCTTCAGCAACAAACTTACCGACTCCGCCCTCTAATCTTTCCATTGAATTGCCACTTTCCATAATAACTCCTTTAAGTTGCGTTTACTTTATTTGGTAAAGTATTTTCCTTTTATTCTAATTCTAATATTTATTGTATCACTTATCTTATTATTTTTTGCTCTTTTTACAAAATTTAACATCAAAACAGTATTTGTTCGATTATTTTCGTAATACCTTTACATTTATCAAAAAGGAATCTAGGACCAAAATGACAACTGTTTTTGCATATAGGATTCCACATCCATTTCATATGCCTCTTTCAAAATTTCTCCGGAAAGGACAACATCCTTTGAACCGGCAGATATAATCTGTCCGTCTTTCATCACCAGAAATTGATCACAGACTGACAGCGCCATATTGATATCATGAAACACCCCTATCAGTGTGTGCGCCGGATCTTCTTTGCACCAGTCAAGCAGATATTCCATCAATTCCGCCTGATAGCGCAAATCCAGATGGTTGGTCGGTTCATCCAGAAGCAGAATCGGTGTCTCCTGCGCCATGGTGCGTGCAAGAAATACACGCTGGCGCTGTCCTCCGGATAATTCATCGATTTGTTTTCCGCGTATTTCAAGCAATCCGTTTCTTCTGAGACACTTTTCCACCACATCTTTGTCCCTGTCATCCGGATTTCCAAAAATATGATTGGTATGAAGATAACGACCGAGCATGACGGTCTCCTCCACCGTATAGGAAAAATACAGTTGCGAGAGCTGCGTCATAACAGCAAGCTTCTCTGCGATTTTGCGGCGCTTATAGGAGCGCACTTCTTCTCCATCCAGGAGCAGACTGCCTTCATAAGGCAGGATTCCTCCTATGGCTCTTAACAGTGTGGTCTTACCACATCCGTTTGCCCCGAGGATTGCAACTTTGCTTCCCTGCTCGATTTGAAATTCTATATTTTTGATAACAGGATTGATATGTGGCTTTTTGCTATATCCGCATACTAAATCTTTACTTTTTAGAATCATGAAAATATACCCATACAAAAAACGGTACGCCAACAAGTGCAGTCACGGCACCAACCGGAATTTCCCGCGGCGCAAGAATCGTTCTCGAAATCATATCCGCCAAGGCCAGAAAGGCACCGCCGATTACCATGGACATCGGAAGTACATATTTGTGTTTCGAACCGAAAAGCCGTCTGACCGCATGCGGAACCGTTAAATCCACAAATCCGATAATTCCAGAAAAGCAGACCGCCGCTCCGGTTAGAAACGACGCAATCACCAGAAGTATCACCTTAGATTTTTTGGTATCAACGCCAAGACTCATGGCCTGCTCATCTCCAAAGGTCATGATATCCAGTTCCCTGTGCCATAACATTAATATGATGCCTCCGACGATGACACAGACACAGACAATTCCGGCATGAATCCATCTCCGTCCGGAGAAAGAGCCCATCTGCCAGAGAATCAGCCTTTGCACATGGTCACTGGCAAGAGAACTGATCAAAGTCAAAATTGCATTCACAAATAAAGAAAAGACCATACCAAACATAATGATGGTATGGTTTTGCATATTATGATCGATTTTTGCTGCCACGCCGATTACAAAAATCACGGTCAAAAATCCTGCCAGGAAGCCCACCACCGGGAGTGTAAACATACCCAAAGCGGTATTGGCTATGCCGCTTACAATCAAAATGGCCACACCAAGTGTTGCGCCGGCAGAAACACCCATCGTATAGGAGGATGCCAATGGATTTTGCAAAACGGACTGCATCACTGCGCCGCTTGCAGACAATGCCGCTCCCACGAAAAAAGCGCACAGAGTCCTTGGCATGCGAATCTCCCACAAAATGGATATCAGGGACGGATTCACGGAATCCGGAATTGCAGTTCCGGTAATTTTGTGGAAGACAATTGTCACGCCTTCCTTTACCGGAACCGATACACTTCCGATACTCATGCACAATATCACAATTATGACTGATAAAATGCAACTAATTATGATTTTTGCCCGATGAGTTTTCTGTTTCACGCTGCTTCTTTTTCCTCTGCTTTATCTGTGCTGAAAGGATCGACTACATCTTTATAATAATCCGGATAAATTGCTTTTGCCATAGCAATCATTGCGCTGATGACATGATGATTCGGCTGGTTGACTTCATCCGAATTCAACTGATATACTGCGCTGTTCTTAATTGCTGTGACATTTTCCCATCCGCTCATTTTCAATAATACATTGATGACATCAGGGGTATACATATCTGCTGTCAGAATCACATCAGGATTCATTGCCACTGCAGCCTCTTCTGTCAATGCAGGCCACTGGTCAGCTTCTTTTTCTGCGACATTGGTTGCACCGATGAGACCAATCATCTCTGTAATATAAGTGTTTGCGCCACAGGTGTAGATGGTCGGTGTGTCTGCAGAAGGTGTAAACAATTCAAAGAGAACTGTCTTTTTCTCCTCTTCAGGGATGGTTGCTGCGATTTTGGCAAGTTCATCCATCGAAGCCTGCATCTGCTCTACAATGGCATTGGCCTTGTCTGAAAGGCCTGTGATGGTTCCGATAAATTTAATATCTTCCTGAATATCCGCAAGGCTTGCGCTGCTTGGAAAATCGCATACACATACGCCGGATTCCTTTACGGAAGCAAATACATCATCGCCATGTGCTGCGCTCATGCCCGAGGTCAAAACAAGATCTGCCTTTAAAGCAATAATCTGTTCCTGATCAGGTGTCATCATATCAAACTGTGGAATATCAGCTGTTAATTCAGTGCCATAGCTTGCTGCGGAATTTGTGTCGCAGGCTACGATTTTGTCTGACAAACCAAGATCAATTAAAGTTCTGGTAATGGAAGGTGCCATAGATACGATTGCATTCACTTCGCTTGGGAGTACAATATCATTTCCCGCGCGATCCTGTGTCGGTAATGCCTGTGTTTCCACAGTCTGTGAAGCCTCTGTTGAAACGGCTGATGTGTCTTTGTTACTTGTTGTGTTTTTGCCACAACCGGCAACAAAAGTAGAGATCATGACAGCTGCCATGATCATCGAGAGTAGTTTTTTCTTCATAATTTTCCTCACTTTCTTTGGTCACGAAAAAAGTTTTGTAGTACTATACAGGCAGGTATCTGGCTGGAGAAAGCGTCACAAGTAAAATAATCAGGCCAATCCATTCTTACTTTCTCATCACAGTAGCGGCACTGCTGAAGATTCTCACTTCATTCCCTTTTCATTGGCTCCGAAGACGAAAGTACACGCAATCCTACGAATATTTCCGCTTCTGGTCACACCCATACAGCGAGTAGTATACTATTACAAAAACTCTATTGTCAACAAAGTTCCTCAGTGAATCAAAAATTAGAATTTGGATTTCCGATGAAAGCGCAAAAAGGATAACCCAAAAACCAAAATCCAAATAATCCATAGCACTAACGATTGAACACGAAATCCGTTCTCATCCAAACAATCATCGATGATTCCGATAATCGGAATCGAAATAAAAAGCAAAAACCATATCACATTAATGATCCGGTTCAATACCGGATTTGTAAAAAAGCGCCATCCCATGGCTGTAGAACCAACGAATCGATCAAAATTTGTAAATGCTGCAAACTCCTCTACCACATCATCAATCATGGCAAAGAAATTGCCTTTTTCCTCTTCTTCTTTCACATAGTTTAGATAATACTCTACATCCAAAACCCCATCGATTTGGTCTTCGATTACTTTATTGCACAAGTCCACTGAATTTTGAATCATTTGCTGCTTATCCAAAAGCACCTGAAGGTGATCTTTTAACACATGATTTGCATCCTCTTCTTCAATCAAAATTCTACCGATTGTCTCCACAGGAAGATCCATTTTGCGGTACAGGATAATCCTTTTCAGACGCATAACATCTTCGTCTGTGTAATTTCTGTAATTGCTTTCCTTTTCTCTTTGCGGTCCGATCAATCCCTTTTTCTCATAAAACCGGATATTACTAATGCTAAGCCCTGTTCGCTCCGCAACCTCACTAATTCTCATCTGCATACTCCTTTGCCCGTCTGATGATTGTTTCCGGATACCCAAGCAAATCCAATAATGCAATGGCATTTGATTTGGCATTAATCCCTTTGTGGATCTTATAATCGAATACTATATTATCATTTTTAATCTCACTGCTAAAGTGATAATTCTCATATCCGCTTACATTTGTCAGTTCCAGGTCATGTGTTGCCACAACCACCTGTGCATTTTGCGATTCCAAATATTCAAGCATCGCTTTTGACGCAGCAATCCGCTCTCTCGAATTGGTTCCTTTTAACATCTCATCGATCACCAAGAGCATATTGGCATCATCAGAGCATGAAATCATGGATTCCAGGCACTTGGCTTCCCGATAATAATAACTTTCTCCTGTACGAATGTCATCTCGCAAAGCCATACAGGTGCGGACCTGATAAGGGCGAATTCTCATGTATTTGGCTGTACAGGTATGAATGGTCTGCGCCAATATGCAATTGATTGCAAGGCTCTTCATAAAAGTCGATTTGCCGGAGGCATTTGATCCTGTGATGATGGCACAGCGGCCGGGCGCCCAATCGTTTGGAATTGCATTTTCTAAAAGCGGATGTATGATTTGCCTGATTTCAATTCCGTCTTCTGCGAATTCCGGTTCACACCAATAGGGCAGACTTTCGCGAAATGATGCCACCGCAATCTCTGCATCCGTGGTCCCTATGAAATTTAAAATTTGATACACAGCCTCTCTTTTTTCGCTGAGGATACGCTTCATATAACAAAAGATGGTCAAATCAATCAATGTCACACCAAAGATGTATTCATATAAGATTCCGACCAAATCTCCGGAAGCATAGGATTGTTTTTGTCCCGCAAGACGACCTAACAAACCCGATAATTTCTTCAACTGTTGCAGCGCATCTGTCACATCCTCTCCCACCTTCAGAGATTCTTTTTCAAAATGCTTTTTCATTTTTTCTGCGCCACTGTAAATCCGGAGAAAATCCATCATTCCCTGCAGATAAACCTCATATCGTTGCTTTGTACAAACATAAACCGCCAAATTCACCAAAGCAACCGTAATCAAGGCGCCCATAGCCCAATATGCACCGGTTAAAATAGAAAGCATTCCAAATCCAGCCAAAAGAATCTGCAGCAAATGATAAACAATGGGATTTCCCAACTTCCATGCAGATGTCTCCGAAAGAAATTCAAATAGGAAACAATCTTCCCTGCTTTTCCCAATCCTATGAAGCACGGCCTCTGTTTTGATTCTTAAATCAGGATTATTTTTATATGTGCTTAACCTGTTTTCAAAGGCTTTTGCAGACTTCTCATCTTTCTTTGATATTAGAAGTCGATGAAGTTGATGATACAACATCTGCTCTCCAATTGTACTATGGGTATGATTGATACGCGAAAAAATCTGATCCATTTCCAAATCATTCCATGTGCATTCATCCACATAGGAAATGCAATCACTTTTTTCTGATTTCAAAATCGCATGATGATATCGTTTGATATCCTCCATGCGATTTTGTGTATGATAGGGAAGGACCTCGCGAAGCGGATCTTTCCCAAAAGAATTGTTAATTGTAGAATAAATTTCTTTTCTGCAATGCATATGATACTCTCCTTTCACCGGGAATATACAGTATAAACCTGGTTGAGAGTCAATCATATTTCGAAATTCGATGGGTTATTTTTTTTGTTGGTACATTGCAAAACCGGCGAGGGTATATCCGTCTACCAGTTTTTGTTCTTGTATCATCCGCTGCAGCTGCTCCTCAGATACGAGCATCACTTCTTCGATCCCTTCATAATTTTTTCTTAATTCTACATTTGATACTTCACATACATATGCATCTACATAGACTCCTAGGATACCTGTATCCGGCGCGATGGTTCCGATTTTTTGCACCTTGGACACCTGTCGTGCGCCAATTTCTTCAGACAATTCCTTTGCCACATTTTCCTCCGGTGAAATATCTTTCTCTCCAAATCCGCGCGGAAATGCCCACACATAATCCTGAACCGAATGACGAAACTGACGAATCAGGACAAATTGATGTTCAAAAATCGGAACGGTTACCACCGCACCTTCCCCGACAGTTGCCAAAAGCCTGTCATAGGTATGAAGAAATCCATCTTTCTCTTCCACCAAATCCACCAGAAATGTATTGTAGGGACTTTGATAAATCAAACCGATTTTCACATGATTTTCACGCACAAACCGATCCACCACTCTCACATCTGTGACAATTTTCGGATAACCGCCTCCTCGAAAAGACTTCGGCCGTTCCTCCATTAATTTACAATATCCACGCCATTCGGGAGTGTTTTCGTATCCACTCTGCTCTTGCACTTTTTCCATAATCTACCCTTCACATTTCTTTGTGGCCCGCTTGGCCTGCAAAATATAATGCAGATCCCGAATCGAGCAAGCAATTCTTTTAATTGAATCCAAAATATCCGGCACATGCGTGCAACCGGCAATCACGGAATTCACAATTCCAAATACGATAATAGAAACAATTTCTATGGACAGCTGGGCAAATCTTTGAAACATATCTTCAAACAAGCTCTGCGCCAATCCCATCATCTTATTGATCAAAACAAATACAACTATATAAAAAACTGCAATTCCGATATTCCAGAAAATTCCCTTAAGGATACCACCAATCCATCTTTTCTGCTGGCGTCTCATATTCTCTGAATGCTCGCCTTCAAGGACTTCATAATGCAATTCCTTTTTATGTTTCCTTGTCTGTTTCTTCTGATGAATATTATCGGAAATCACAATATCTGCCTTTCGAAAATCCCGAAATACATCCGTCTTTTCGATGGCATCCAAAAAAGATTGCTCCATTGCTTTTACATATCTTTCCTCATTGCAGAAAGGAATATGTGCTCCCGAAGCAATATCCTGCCAATATAGTTCCAATTCCGTATGCATCGCCTCAAGAAGTTCAGCTTCAATATCATGATCCAATACAATTGAGATGCTCTCTTCAATCGTAAAATTATAGCAAATGTCAATTATTGCTTCTGCAAAAGCAATCGCCTTCCGGCAATTTACTTTATTTTCATCTGCAGCTCCATCCCATAAGTTTCTCAAATGGTGATACCAATTGCTTCTTCCACACAGAATTTTTGGAGTTCTCTGATTTTGCTTTATATAATCTCGAATTAACTTACATGCTTCCAGCCTATTTCTCGCCGACACTGCAGTAAATTCACATTTTTCTGTCTCGAAATCTTTTAATAAAAGCAACAAAAAATCCAACAGGGAGCGATTCGTTCTCCCCATTTCTTCCGGATTCTTTTCCGCGATATAAGCATCTTCTTTCATGCTAAACAAAAGAATCATCTGCACATAATGTTCAAACATGCGATAGCGCTTTGCTTCCCGCTCATCTCCTTTTGCAGCATATTGCTTGCTCTTTTTCATCAGCAGCCATGGATCGCTGCAGCGCAAGGCATCGGCCACATCCATTAGACGCATTTTATTTTCTTCAAGTTGGGATTCTTTGGTTTCAATCGGAAGTCCTGAGAATTGAAACGAACCGGGATTATCATGATTCAGATATTGCGCGATTGCATTTTGCATATATTCAGATGGCGTTTTGGCGGAGAAATACCGATTCATCTTAATCTTGCCGTGTCGAATCAAATTCATGATTGCCTCATAAGAATCATCGCTGTAAATTCCGGAAAGAAAGGCGCGGGAATCCGTCACCTGATTATAAGATAATACAATGGTATTTCCATATAGCATAATCTGGTTATACATTTCCGTAAGCGCAGCACGAATCTCCACAGGAGTCGTTCTTACGGAATCATTCTTAAACAAATATGTATACATCGTTTTTCTCGTTTTTTTATTGTCCGCAATGTCCGCCGCAGTGATGATTATCTTCATGATGATGATCATGATGATTGCATTGCACATCAGGATTATAGTTCAGGTTGCCGTCAAGCAATGCCTTCACTGCTGCATCTGCGTTTCCGGAAACTCCGCCAAAAAGAGTAATCCCGGCCTCTTTTAATGCAACTTGTGCACCGCCGCCGATTCCACCGCAAATTAATGTATCAACATTTCCTCCAAACAAGAAACCGGCAAGTGCTCCGTGTCCCTGGCCATTTGTATCTACAATTTCTTCATGTACGATTTCACCATTTTCGATATCATACACTTTAAATTGTTCTGTATGCCCAAAATGTTGAAAAATCTCACCGTTGTCATATGTTACCGCTACTCTCATCTCGTGTTCTCCTTTTTCCTTTAAATTTCCCAAATAATTATCACTTTGGGAGAAATGAAATTTTACATTCCCGCCGGAAATGATAAGGCTTCTACCTTCCACGAGCATTTGGGCTACTTTTTTGCGTGCGCTGTCATACATTGCCGTCACCGTTGTTCTGGCAACACCCATATTATTTGCGCACTGTTCCTGTGTCAGCCCTTTCGCATCTAACAATCGTATGGTTTCAAATTCATCAAATGTCAACTGAATCGCATCTTCACCCATTTGATCCGATGGGACAAATCCAAACTGTCCCGGAAGCCCTGATATTTTTCTGCATTTCGTACGCTTAGGCATGTCTTATCCTTTCTGACATATGTCAGTTTTAGCATACTCTTGTTTTTGACATATGTCAATATTAGCAAAAACGCAACATATGCTTCCCGTGCTTAATCTATCTGAAATTTTAGGACAGATGAATCCGCATTCCAACCTGCAGCTGCTCGATTTTGTCTCCAAGTTTCTCTTTTAAAATGCCATATGCCCTTCCTCCGGTGCAATGTCCGGTGCATATGTAATCAACCGAAGTTTGACTGATCATCTCAGCGACTTCCCCGATTGCCTCATTGCTCTTGTTAAACAAATGAAATCCACCGATATAGCCATAGATTTTTTTGTCCGGAAAAGCTTCCCTGACTTCATTGATGATATTCACAACACCACCGTGCGAACAGGAATTGATAATCAGCAAGCCTTTCTCGGTATCCAACACCAGACTTTGTTCATGCGAAAAATCATCCGGCATCCATCCCTTCTTCGTTCGACGATACATCATTTCCTGTTTCCCGATTTTCGAAAGGCCACATGTCGTATGCGGAATCAGATAGATGCCTTCGCTGATCTTATAATTTCCGGATACCTTTTCGATTCGGTCCGGATATTTTTCAAGCATTTTGCGCGGTATTCCGATATATTTTTTCAGGAAATAGATTTTCTTGTAACAATTAGCCGCCACCGTATCATTCACATAGAGTTTTGCCTTTTTATTTTGTTCCAAAAAAGCTGGGAAACCGTTTGCATGATCATAATGTGCATGACTTAAGACCGCATAATCGACATCCTCGACACGCTCACCCAATTCTTTCATATTACGCAAAAACAAATCGGATGAACCTGCATCCACAAGGATTTTCTTGTCCTGATATTTAACAAGCAGGCAAAATCCCCATTCTCCGGTCAAGTATTCATTTGAACGATTGTCGGTAATAACTACAATTTCTGTTTGCATTTTCTGTCTTCCCCTTATGGATTTTAGAACAATCCTAAAAATTTCTTTGTATACGGTTCTGTCTGAAACGACTGCAGCGTATATCCCGTCTCTGCAATGGCTGCTTGTAATTGTTCAAAATCCGGCTCCTGAGCAGATAGAAAAGAACTCTCCCCCTTCATATGGGAACTCTTTACTTTCTTCGCATCTGCAACTATTTTTCGAATCACCTCATTGATATGTGCCTCACACATGCCGCACATCATTCCGTCAATTTTTAATACTGTTTTTATCATAAAACGTTTCTCCAATCACACTTTTCTGGTTAATACCATACATTCAGAAGAAGCCTGAAATCCCAGACTTTCATAAAATTTTCTTCCTTTTTCCGTAGTATCGAGACTAATCTCTGACACGCCTCTTTCCCATGATTCTTCCATAAGCATACTGACCATTTGTCGTGCAATACCATGTCGACGATATTCTTTTCTGGTATAGACATTCATCAGATGCGCCCTCATTCCTGTCGGATGTGAAAAAGTCGGCATAACCCGGATATAGCTTATCGAGGCACAGCCAATTTGTTTCCCATTGTCATATGCAAGCACAGTTGTCTGACTTCCGTTTAGAAAATAATCACGACTGTTTTCCACCAGTTCTTCTAAAAAGTTATCCTTTTCAGACAGTTGATTAACCACTTTTAGCATTTCCAGGCGTATGCACATCAAATCGTCGATATCTTCTTTTGTTGCAATTCGAATATCCATCATTTTACATTATAACCTTTCCACAGATGCGATGATTCAAAAAATCCGATTCCTGAATCCTTAATATCTTAAAGTTCGTCATCTAACAATATCTTTGCGCCTTTGCTTCGATTGCATTTCCAACATAATGTTTGTAGATTATCTTCTATTGTTAATCCACCTTTTGAAACAGGAATTATATGATCAATTTCAAGTAATAAATTAGGTTCTTCATTCACTGAATTTCCACACTGACAACATGTAAACTTATCTCTCTGTTTGATATAGTTCCTTAGCTTTGTGGTCATTAATGCTCTTTGCTCTTTTGCCACTTGTGCCTTGGTCAGTTTGTTTTCTAACTGATGTATTAATTCTACGATATTGTCCTCGGTCATCGGAATTGAAAAAGAACGTTGTGCCATTCCTCCATTGCTTGTGTATGTAAATCTGTATTCAACATTCAATATTGCTTCATCAATAACAGCCAATCCCAATCGTGAATAAAATCCATTTTCATCATTTTCAATAACATACGTCGGAACATTCTGAATATATTGATTATAGTCCGCCTTGTAATTATCAATAATAATTTTAGCTTCCTTCAAGGTTTCCAATTCTTCAAGTAGGATTCTTAATTTATCAATTTGATTTTTGTATTGACTTTTATTCGAATAAAAATATTTTATAACATATTCAATTGGATTATTTTCTGCACTACCAAACACCGTCGATGAAACTTCAGCAGTGAATGGCGTAATGCTTTTTTGATATGGTCTGATATAATTATTTACATCTTCAATTTGCGTTTCATTACGAACAACTCGTGTGCCAAAAAGACTCTCAAATGCCTTGGCTTTTTCATTAATATATTCGTTAAATTCCTTTTGTGATTCCGTTAATAATCTACATGTTTCTTTTATCTTTGCGAAATCTTCAGACGCATAATATTCACTTATCTTTTTATCATTCGCAATAATTTGATGGACCTGAGAATCAATAGTGGATATATAATTATCCAATACTTTCCACTCGTCGCTTTCAATCGATTTAACTTTTTGAATGCTATTTATTGTTCTATCAAACAAACTCTGAATTAATTCATCCACATCTTTTGTTTTTGACTTGACAATTAATAATGGTTTTTCCTGATTAGCAAAATCAATCAACTCATTAATCCGATTATAATATAACCCCTTGGTTGCCTCCAATTCGAGTTTTCCCTGTTGTTTAATGAGTTTATTATATTCGCTCTTTGACATCAAGTATTCCGGATGTGCCACGATTTCATTTATTCTTTTTTCTGTCAGGTGAATAACTCTCTCCCCCAGATTATTTCCTGCAGGAGTAATATAAACAAGTTTTACTCTATAACCATTTGATCTTTTTAAATAATATTCCAGCTGTTCTTCTACATAAGAATAATACCGCACTTTCTCATATACGTTTCCTTTAAGAAAGGATGATAAAATCATACGAATTTGTTTTCTTTCTTGAGATTTTGCGACAACTTTATCTAAAGCATCATGATCTTTTAAATATTTCAAATCCGTATAATTGTTTAATGTCTGCCGACTTTTAACCACAATTTGATCATCAAATTCCGTAATTTTCAAATCAATATCCTCTAATTTCAGTTTTACCAATACTTCTTCAAGTAATTCTCTTTTGATTTGATTAATAATGAATACAGCGGTTACGAATCCCACTACAAGAGCGAATGCCAAAAACAATAGCATCACATTTCTATTTTCCGCTATGTAATCAAGCATTTTAACAGTTCTCCTTTTTCAACACAAAAATTCAATCGCAACATTAGCTATAGGAATCCAGATTTTCTTTTATTCAAATGGGAATCGATAATCCAAGCCGAATTCATCGCGCAATGCAATCAATTCTTTCTGGATGCTTTCGCCTACCGGAACCCCTTTGTCCTTGCGTTCATTCCATGCAATCCATTCTTTTTCACCGGCTGTATAAATGCGCTCTTCCCCCGGTGCCTTGCGCGAATTGCGCAGGCCACGCAGGATATTGCCTGCTGTCTGTTCAAAAGTATCCAGTCCCATAAAGAATTCCGGATTGATTACAAAGAAGAAATGTCCCAAATGATACATCTGCTTATTTCCGTTTGCATCGACACCGCTTAAGTCTTTCATAAACGGTCCGCCTGCAAGTGCTGCGGAAAGGATTTCGACAATTGTGGTAAATCCATATCCCTTATATCCACCGGTCGCTTCACCCAGTCCACCAATAGACAGCAGTGCACAATCACCGGCACGCATGTCTTTTAAAATCTGGCCGGAATCGGTCATCGTGCCACCGTCTTTGGTCACAACCAGTCCGGCCGGAGTCTCTTTGCCGGAACGCTCATAATATTCAATCTTGCCATTTTGTACAATGCTGGTTGCACAGTCGAAATTGAACGGGAATTCCTCGTCCGTCGGCATCGTAAAGGTCAATGGATTGGTTCCCATCATCGGCTCCACACCAAATGTCGGTGCTACCGACGGTCTGGCATTGGTTCCGGATATGCCAATCATACCGGCTTTTTGCGCCATAGTGGTCCAGTAACCCGCAATCCCGTAATGTGTAGAATTGAAAATGGTTCCGCCTGCCATTCCGTATTTCTTTGCTTTTTCAATCAGCTTTTGCATCATATGATAGCTTGCCACCATGCCCATTCCGTTGTTTGCATCCATGACAACCGTGGTCTCTGTTTCTTTGACGATATCCATTTTGGTTACAGGAAGCAATGTACCATTCTTGATGCGATCCAGATAGATTGGTTTGAATCGGTTGCAGCCGTGGCTTTCGATGCCTCTTCTGTCACTCTCCAAAAGCACATCCGCACAGATCTCTGCATCTTCTTTCGGCACACCGTATTTCATAAATACATCAATCATAAAATCATTCATCATATTCCAAGGGACAAAAGGTCTTGTTTCGTTCATCTTGATTCTCCTATTATTCAATCTTTTCAGACCATATTTGATTCTGATACTACCTACTACCATTCTCCCCTTTATTCCGACAAAAATCAAATAAAATAAAAAAAGAATCTCTCTATAAAGTAAAAAAAGAGTGTTCCTTAGAACACTCTTTTACATATGGTTTGGGATAGTAACTCCGAAAATGTTTGAATCGGATATGTTACATGTGCATGCTTTGCAGCTTCACCGATGCCGGCGCTGTCAAATCCTCCGCGATATGCGGCTTCGATTCCGGCCTCTGCATCTTCGACCACCAGACAATTCTCCGGCTTCTCGCCGATAAATTCTGCTGCCTTTAAAAAGACTTCCGGATCCGGCTTTGATTTGGTGATATTGGTGCCATCACTGATCGCATCAAAGAAATCAGCCAGGCCAATTCGTCCCAGAATCATCTTGGTATTCTTGCTTGAAGATCCGATTGCAAGCTTATATCCACGATTACGCAGTTCCTGTAACGTATCTCTAACCTCATCGGAAAGATCTTTTTCAGACATTTGTGTCAGCAACTGCTTATAGGTTTCATTCTTTTCTTCCGCAAAAGCAACCTTTTCCTCATCGGAATATTGCACTTCACTGCGCTCGAGAATAATCTCAAGGCTCTCCATACGGCTGACCCCGCGCAATCTGTCATTGATCGTCTCATCAAAATAAATGCCGAGACGATCTGTCAGTTTTTTCCATGCCTGATAATGATAACGATCTGTAAAACAGATTACACCATCCAGGTCAAATATAATTCCACGATACATTGCAACCTCCTAATTCTTTAATTCCAGTACTCGCTTGCACCCCTTTTGGATGATTTCCGGATTGAAGCCCCAGAAAAACATGAATTGCAAATCGGCAAAACTCATGCTCAGGCTCTCCTCATTATTGCTCTTGATGATGCCGACAAGTGCAGGCAGATCCTGCGCCAGAATGTCCATTGCTTCTTCATCATCCTTTAATTGATCCAGGCGCGTATCCATCGAGTAACGCATACGATAATCGACATTCGGTCGATAGGTTTCTTCATAAACACCGGCCTTTAATTCGACGGTTCTGCCGTCTGTTCCCGGCAATATTGCAACTGCACACGCGTTAAACGGTACTTCAAAATGTACAGTCAATGTGCCATCCTCATTGATCTTCCAGTCCGAAACATAACGTCCGCTGACAGAATCATAGGCACAATGCAAATGTCCGAGTTTGCAATTCGGCTGCGGTGCAAATTGTACTTTGGCAAATCCCGGTGCCAGGGACTGAATTCCCGCAATATGACGATATACATATTCCATGACGGAGCCGTATGCATAATGATTGAGCGAATTCATCTCAGTGCCGCTGATACTGCCGTCATCCAGTACGGAATTCCAACGTTCCCATATGGTTGTCGCACCAAGATTGATGCAGTGCATCCATCCTGGGAAACCTTCCTGAAGCAAAATTTCATATGCGAGCTGCTCCATACCGTTTTCTGCCAGTGTCTGGCACATAATCGGTGCGCCGACGAAACCGCCCTTGATCTTGAAACAATCTTTTTTCAGGCGGACACGGAAACCTTCGAGCAGTTTTTCTTTGTCGCGATAGATGGCATAACGCAATGCCAATAAATATCCGGTCTGTGTATCAATGCACAGTCTTCCTGACTGCGAGAAATATTCATTCAGAATTGCTTCACGGATTTCTGCTGACAATTGCGTATATTCTTTTGCATCCTGCTCTTTGCCCAAAAGCTGAGCTGCTTTTGCAAGTTTGCAGACCGATGCGTAATAATAAACCGAGGCAACATAATAATCGTCAGTACCACCCTTCATACTCTGGGCAGTCACACCATCCTGTGCCAGCCAGTCTCCAAAATGGAATCCGAAATCCCACAGATGACGATTGCCATGTTCTCCATCTCCGCGTCGGATAAATCCTACCCAATCCCGCATCATCGGATATGCTTCTTCCAGCTGTGCCAAATTTCCGTATACATCATAGAGTGTCATCGGAAGAAATGTTGCCACATCCCCCCAGACACTGCTGCCAGCTACGGCTGAATTATTATTCGGAATATAATGCGGAATCGCACCGTTTAATTTCTGCTGTTCCGTGCGCAAATCCAACATGAATTTGCGATAAAATGCTCTGGTGTCCATCTGATAACATGCAGTCGGTGAAAATACCTGCGCATCTCCGGTCCATCCCAGACGTTCATCACGCTGCGGGCAGTCGGTCGGGATATCGATAAAATTTGATTTCTGCCCCCACAGACAATTCAGATGCAAACGATTCAGCCCTGCATGTCCGGTCTCAAACGCAATTGCATTGTCCAGATCCGAATAAATCACATTGCCCTTGAATTCATTGGCAGGCAATTGGCCCGGCCATCCGGTTACGCGCACATAGCGAAATCCATAATAAGTAAAGTGCGCCCGCACCGTTTCCGTTCTTCCATCTGCACGATAAATGAACTGCGACTTTGCGGAACGATAGTTATCATTATAAAAATTACCGTTTTGCAAAATCTCACCAAAGTCCAGCGTGATTTCACATCCCTTTGGAAGCGTTGACGGAAATGATACAAATCCGGCAAAATTCTGTCCGAAATCAAGCACGGTCTCTCCGGCATCGGTTTTGATCACCTCGCGCACCGGCAATACTTCTTTCACACGCACCGGCAGGCTGTATCGCTCCACCAGTTTGTCTGTGTCAAAATCAAGCACTGCAACTGGCTTCAACGGGTTCTCATGTTCCTGACCGTACATACGGTCAACGGTCTCCCCGTCATAGATATCGCTTGCCATAATATCGCTTGCGCGATACTGCCAGCTCTCATCGGTTGCCACAATCGTATCAGCGCCTGCGGCATCCAAGATATGAATCTCTGCGATGGTGCAAAACCGGTCACCGAAGAATTTCACATGTCCGTCATAGCCGAAGCGCCCCTTATAAAAACCATTGCCGCAGTAAATGCAAATTTCATTTTTTTCCTGCAGCAAATCCGTAATATCATAGGTCTGATACTGTACCCGCACGCTGTAGTCATTCACATTCGGAGCCAGATACTCGTCTCCGATTTTTGTGCCATTCAAATATGCTTCGTACAGTCCGAGTCCTGTCAGGCAGATGGTTGCACGAACCACATCTTTCGGACCGGAAAAGCTTTTGACAAATACCGGATGAAATTCATCCTCTGCTGCAGTTCCGATATATTTTGCAACCCATGGTTCATCCTGTTTTGCGGTCTCAAAATAATCAATCTCGCTGGCCGCATAATCGCCGCCATCAGACCATACCTCGACGCGATAGTAATAACGCGTATGCGGTTGCGTCTGAATGTCGATTGTGGTGCCGATGGATTTTAATGTTGCAGACTGAGCAACCCATACAGGGTTGCTCAGATCCGGTTCTGTTGAAACAGTAATTTTTGCATTGATTTGGGTCGTATCTTTGGCTTCCTCTACTTTCCAGCTCAGGGAGATGCGCGGAAACGCAAAGCCGACCGGTCGCTTGATGCCATTAATTTTTAAGTCTGTAATTCTCATATCACACCTGATAATTTTTGATTAAAGTCTGGTATCCCAGCGTCCGCAGAATGCATCCACCGGAGATTTGCCCTTGAATTCACTCTTGCCGAACAACTTGTCAAATGTCATATCCACGATATGCGGTGCATTGGAATAGCTGTTGACAAAGGTCTTGATCATTGGTGCATCCAACAGGTGATATGGATTGCCAAAGCTTACAAATACGGTAGGAACTTCTTTTACAAACCATGGCAGGTTATTGCCTGCTCCAAAGAGTGTATGCCAGTTGATACGGGATACGGTCTTATTGGATGCAGTCTCAATATTGGCCACATATAATACCAGATCATATTTCTTCTTAAAGTCTTCGACAGCCTGATTCAGGAAGATGGTTTCAAAGGTCTCCGGTACATATACCGTCACATCGAATCCTTCCTTTTCGAGGATGTCCACTACCTGCTTTTGCACGCGTTCATTGGAAGCAAAATCACCGAGGATTTCCAGCAATACCTTCTTGGTCTTTGCCGGAGAAAGCGGAAGAATGTTCTGTACATTCTTAACCAGTGTAATTCCCTCATCCGCGCAGCCGCGTGCCCATGCAAGATGTTCCTCACATGCAATCTGTTTCATTTGCTCTGGGCCATTGCAAATGCTGCCATCTGCGTGCTTTGTATGCAGATTCAGTGCTGCCTTTGTTGCAAGTATACGGGTTACGGCATCTTCGAGACGCGCTCTTGAGAGCAGACCGTTCTTGATTCCCTCCTTCATATACATCAGATCTTCTTCGAGATCCTTGTTGAAAAGGAGAACATCACAACCGTATTCGATACAAAGCGGAACCGCTTCACGGCGCACACTGTTGGAAAGGAATCCGACCATCGGGGATGCATCGGTGGATACCAGGCCGTTGAATCCCAACTTGCCGCGCAGATATCCGGAAAGGATATTCTTTGAGCAGGATGCAGGAATCACTTCATTGCAAGGCTGTCCGGAAACAGCTTCCTCCATTGCCGGCATCGCAATATGTCCGATCATGGCAGTCAGCGCACCTTCGTTGATCATGGTGCGATAAATTTGTCCATAGGTTGCTTCCCACTCATCAATGCTTAAGGTATTGACACTGGTCAGCAAATGCTGATCTCTCTCATCCACACCGTCACCTGGGAAATGCTTGATACAAGGTGCAATGCCTTCTTCCGTCAATCCCTTGATATACTGGCGTCCCATGCGAATGGTACGGGTGTAATCACTGCCGTAGGTACGCACATTGGTGATTGGATTGTGATAGTTCATATCAATGTCGAGCACCGGCGCAAAGGACCAGTTGAATCCGAGTGCAGAACCTTCGCGTCCGCAAATCTTGCCAAGCTGATAAGCGCGCTCCTCGTTGTCGGTTGCCGCTACCATCATCTGGTTTCCCATGCTGGTTCCTTCGTTTGCGACACCATCTCCGCCGTTTTCGAGATTTGCTGCAATCAAAAGCGGAATCTTTGCGACTTTTTGCATTGCATTTAAATTTCTCTGTACTTTTTCTGCCACACCGCTGCGGAACATCACAGCTCCGAAATTGTGTGCGGAAATGATGGATTTTAATTCTTCTTCATCATCTGTAAACATCAATGGGCAAAGCAGCTGCTCTGCTTTTTCATCATCTGTCATCGCACTGCGGGTTTTCTCAACCCATGCGATTTGTTCGTCATTTAAATAAAATGGATTGGCTTTTAAATCTACCATTTTTTCACCTCTTTATATCCTATGCTTCATTCATTCGTGCTTTTTTTGCTCTTGCAGCCTGGATGCGTGGCCACTGCGCTGTAATCGTATAGAACAACAGCATGAAGCTGCCCACGATAATCTGCTGCCATCCGCCGGCACCGTATCCGAGACAGCTTAATCCGTAATTGAGGATTTCCATACCGAATGCTGCGACTACGACACCGATTGCATCTACTGATGCTGCTCCTACAAACATTCCCATAAATGCCGGAATGATGTTTGAGAACAACGTGTTTGCTGTGGAAAGTCCGGACTGCGGTGCTACGGTATTGTTGGAACCGTAGATTGCTGCCGCACATCCGAGCAGCACGCCGCATACCACGAATGTCTGAATCACGTTTTTCTTCTCATTAATTCCGATATTAACTGCTGCCTGCTGGTTGTTTGCAAGCAGTTTTGCTCTCTTTCCGGAAACCGTAAAATACGAATATCCGACAAAGACAAATAATGCAATCGCCAATACAATCAGAATGTATGGCATTCTGCCAAAAATAGTAAGCTTGGTATTACTCATCATGATGAGTCCCTGCGCATCAAATACCAGATAGGTAATTGATTCATACAAAAGAGCCACTCCGATTGTACAGATCATAATCGGAAGTCGGCCTACAATATAAATGATTCCGGTAATCGTACACAAAATCATTGCAAATAAAATACATAAAATCAGATATACAACAGGTCCCTGATGATTCTGAATGACAATATTTCCTGCCAGGATTGCAGTCAGCACCATGGTCGCGCCACCCGAAAAATCAAAGCGGCCGTTCTTGACCTGAAGCCAGATTGCAAGCGCAGCCACACCTGTCATCGATGAATTCACCAAAACCGTGCGCCACATGTCCACAGTCAGACCATAATATGTAATTCCTCTACTCCTTGTCAGGATAAACATGACGACATAAATTACTAACGGGAATAACATCGTCAAAAAAATTCTTTTTAAAATATCAACCGCTTTATTTGTTTTTTTCATATGCTGCCTGTCTCCGTATCGCATTTTTTAGTGATATGGGTGGCCGCATATCCTGCGGCCGCCCGAAAACTTGTTTCTTGATTTTATAAATCGTTTACACCTAAGTGCTGTAATTTTTCTACCAGCTGTGCATAAGTAGCATCAGCATTGTAGCTTGCACACATATTTACGATGTCCTCACCTGTGATGAGTGCATCCTTGTAATCAGCTGAGAAGTAAAGAGATTTCTCTTTTACCTTGTTCAAATCGTCATCGCTTAAGATAATGATTGGCTGGCAATCTACACGCTCAGTTGCAGGAAGATCCTTGTATACGGTTCCGTTTAACTTGTCAATCAACAGGCAAAGCGGATATGCAATTGCTTCCGGTGCTGAGCACATGGTTCCGCGGAATGCTCCGTTTCCGTTTGCGCCAAAGTTTTCTACATCTTCTGTTCCTTCAAATCCACTGGTGTAGAGCTTGATATCGGTGCGGTTTGCAGCAACCATCTGAGGATATACGAAGCTTGCACCTGCTGCTACTGAGAATAAGCAGTCAATGTCTGCATTCTCGCTGAAGTAAGTTGCATCGAGCGGAGCAAAATTCAATACAGTCGGCTCTTTTACTGTGATCTTCTGATCAGCAGTCTTGTTGTACTCATTAATCTTATCTGTAAATGCCTTTGCTACTACGGTCTGGTTTGGATAAGCATATTCAGGGAATACGATGACACCAACTGACTTGTAACCATTCTTGATCACTTCATCAGCAACCTGCTCGCCGTATGGTGTTGCATCTGCCCATCCGTCACACACGGTTCCGAGGAAATATTCATTTTCGAATACTTCTTCATGAGCGGTAAACATAGACTGGTTGAAGTCACAAAGGAATCCTGCTACATAAACATTTGCCTCTGCACATTCCTTGATGATGGAAGTGGTTCCCATATCTGCTGTCAGGATAATACCCTCACAGCCTGAAGAAATAAGGTTCTGTACCTCTGTCAGGTTTGTTGCCTCATCATAGGTTGAAAGAGTTGTATAAGAGAATTCACAATCAACTGTTTTTGAGATGCCGTCAAGATATGCCTTGATTGCCTCAACCGCCTTTCCGGAATCGGTATACAAACCTACACCGATTTTGTGATGCTTGGTCTCTACTGTTGATCCTCCCTGAGTTGTGTCAGACGATCCTCCCTTACCACATGCGGTAAGTGTAGAAAGCCCCATGATTGCAGCCAGTCCGAGTGCTGCGATTTTTTTGAAATTTGCCATTTCTTTTTCCTCCTTTTTTATCAAAACCCCCCGTATGGGGAAGTTAACAAAATTATCTTGGAAGGACACCGTCCTTCTTGCGGCATGTAATCAGAATTACCGCGATAAATACAATTGCTTTGATGATATAAACCAATTTGGTGTCAACACCGGAAAGAATCAATCCGTTTGACAAAATCACGTAAGTAAATGAACCAATCAATGCGCTCGAAATCTTAGAACGCATACCACCGGAAAGCGGCATTCCGCCGAGCAGCAATGCAACCATGATATCCATCGCATAGCCGTTTCCGGTTCCTTTTCCGGCAGCACCGGTTCTTGCTGTCAAAAGGAATGCGCCAAGCGCAACACAGATGCCAAAGAATGCATATGCCAGAACCTTCCATTTGGTGGTATTGATTCCGGAATATTGAGTCGCATGCTCATTTGCTCCAATCGAGCGGACCACTTCTCCGAGCGGTGTGTATTTGAACAGTACAATCGATACAATTGCTACAATCACAATCATGGCAATCATAAATTTCGTGTCTTTGTATTGTGTCATGTCACAGGTGATTGCCACACTGTTGAGCGCGAGTTTTTCCATGATCAGAGCCTGTATTCCACTGAAGATGGACATCAGGAAAATCGATGTGACAATGGACGGCAGTCCCAGCATCACCGATACATATCCATTGATGAATCCACAAATCAGCGCCAGCCCGAGGATGGTTAAAAATCCAAGCCATACGGAATTCGTTTTGTTTGCAATCAGGATACAAAGGATACTGTAAACGCCGACCTGTGCGCCGACACTGATATCCATATAACCCATTGCATAAACGAACATTGCGCCCATACAAAGGATGGCATATACACAAACTGCCTGAATCAATATACGAAAGTTATACGCGCTGAAAATTTTTCCCTCACTCAAAAATGAAAAAATCAAAACACATAAAACCAAGCCGCCGTAGCTCAATATGTCAGCGCCGTGATTGGTGAATAATTCTTTACCCAGCTTTTTCACTGTCATACCTCCTAAATCATATACTCAATCACATCGGTCTCTGACAACGACGCTGAGCGTTTAAATTCTTTTGCAATTTTGCTGTCCTTCATTACGATCAGACGATCTGACATACCGATCAATTCGGACATTTCCTCGCTGATCATCAGGATTGCTTTGCCTTCCTGCTTCATCTGGTCAATCAGACCGTACATTGCCTGCTTGACACCGATATCAACACCTCGTGTCGGGCAGTCCATGATGATGATTTCCGCTCCTTTTGCAATCCATTTTGCAAAGGAAACCTTTTGCTTATTTCCACCGGACAGCGTGCTCACCCACTGATTGCCGTTTCTGCATTTGATTTCAAGCAAATCTATATGCTCATTGGAAAGCTTTTTCTTTTTGCGCGGAGAAAGGATTCCTCCGACGGTCAGATCCGAAAGGGATGGAAGATTGATATTGCTTTCGATGGAGCCCTGCAGGATAACCGCTTCCGTATCACGGTTTTTCGAAATATATCCGATTTTTCTTGCGACCGCATCCTTTGCGGAAAGCACTTCCTTGCCGTTGCTTCGCACATGACCTTTGTCAACTTCTTCCATTCCAAATGCCATTCTGCCGACTTCATGCATACCGCATCCGGACAATCCGCCGATTCCGACGATTTCCCCCCGGTGCAGCTGTAAGCTGAAATCTTTGACATTCGGACCTGTCACATGTTCAAATTCCAAAGCCACATCATCGGAGCAGCTTGCATCAAAATCGGTACGATACATTTTTTCTCCGATGTCTCGTCCGACCATCAGCTGTCGAATGGTTCGAACCGCATCCGGTGCTTCCATCTCTTCTTTTGTAATGGTTCCGCGGATCTCACCGTCTCTTAATACAGTAAGGATGTTGCATCGCTCCATAATTTCATCCATATCATGAGAAATGAAGATTACGGCTTTGTTGTTGGCAACCATGTCATCCACTACTTTATAGAGAATGTCACGTCCCTCCAGAGAAAGCGCTGTTGTGGTCTCATCCACAACCAGTATCTGTGTATCTTCTGTCACCGCTCTTGCGATTTCAAGAAGCTTGCGATCCTCAAATCCAAATCTGTCAATCGGATCCTTTCCTCTCATATGATGAATCCCAAAACGATCGAGAATTTCATCCGCTTCACGGTTCATTCTTCTTTTTTGTACCAGAGAAAATTTTGAAAACTCATTCTCTTTTCCGGCAAACAGATTTTCTGCAACGGTACATCCCGGAATGGTATTTGCTTCCTGGAGAATCATGGAAAATCCATTGCGTTGCGCCTCAATCATGGAGGATGGATTCCATTCCTTTCCGAGGAATGTCATCTGACCGGAGGTTCTCGGCTGCATTCCCGCTGCAATCGATGTGATGGTCGATTTGCCGCTTCCATTCTCTCCGACGAGTCCATGAACCTGGCCACGACATACGGTTAAGTTCACATTTTTCAATGCTGTAATCGGTCCGTAGTTTTTGCACATACCTTTTACTTCAAGTAATACTTCACTCATGTGGCTATCTCCTAACTTGAATTGTTGTTTTACTGATTGTGAGTATATCAAGTAAATTTTCAAATTTTCATTTTTGGAATGAAATGTTAAAATATGGTATGAAATGTAAAACATAAAAAGACAGAGTTGTAATACAATAGATATAAGAAAAAAGTATTGAAGGGCTAAAATAAGGAGAACGGATATGTATCATGCAGCTGTTTGCGAAGATGAAAAAGAAATCGCATCTTATGTTATGAAAACTCTGGCAAATGAATTTCAGAAAAACAATGTCCAGGTTGAATTTGATTTGTTTTATAACGGAAATCAATTGCTTTCCATGATGGATGAGCATTATCATTTTGATATTGTATTCATGGATATCGAGATGCCGGAGATCGACGGAATATCGATTTGCCGCAAAATCCGGCAAATGAACGAAGATGCTTTGGTTGTTTTTATTTCCAATAAAGATGAACTTGTTTTTTCGACCTTTGAGGTACAGCCATTCCGCTTTGTGCGCAAGAGCCACTTTGACCAGCTTCTGCCAAGTCTTGTGCCTGCCATCATCACGGAACTGAACCGCCGTAATCCGGCAATTATCCGGATTATGGAACCGCGCTCAAAAGACTTGTTTTCATTTGATGTCAATCATATTCAATTCATTGAAGCACAGGGCAAAAACTGCCAGATTCACTGCACCAATAATACAACCGAAATCAAAATTTCACTTTCGGAAATCGAACAGTTGCTGGTGGACTATGATTTTATCAAGCCGCACCGAAGCTATCTGGTGAATTATAAATTCATCAATGCCATCAAAAAGAATTCCATTGAATTAAGCAATGAGGAGCTGATTCCAATCAGCCGCAATCGCATTGATGAAGTCAAACACTTATTTATTCAATATACCAACAGGAGTCTGTCATGATAGAAATCATTTATCTGCTTTTTCAATATATGAGCAATGCGTTGTACATCATCGTATTTTTGAATATGATGCTGCATTTGTTTGAGAATGACAAAAAAATCAATACATTCCTGTATTATGCGCTGCCCATTATTCTGTTCTGGGCATTGTACTATTTCCCGGAATATGCACTGAAGCATAAGACCATACCATATTATTATTATTTTTCTGTATTGATGTCGGTATGTCTGATCTGGATATTTGTATTCCTGCGCAATCGCTATATCATCGAAAAGCTTGTCTATTATCTGTATTATTTCACCGTATACAAATGTATCGTATTCTTCCTCGGTGGATTTTTATATGATCATGAACCGACAATGGACCATTATCTTTACCTGACGCTTGATATTACCACTGCGCTGGTTCCGACATTTACGCTGATTTACTTCCGAAAATTCTGCCTGAAATATCCGCTTCACAATGTCCTGACATACCTGAAAAAATACCAGGTTGCGCTGTTGATGTATTGTCCGGTTTCGATTTTTGTTACATTCCAGCTTGCCGATCCGTCACTGACCATTCCACATGCGATATTTGTTTCTGTCTCAGCATTTTTACTGGTTTTCAACTTGCCGGTCTTTTATTTCTTATATGCAAAGATTGGTGAAAACAATGAGGCACGGATCAAACTGGGACGCGCTTATGCCGAGACTTCGGCGCAGTTGTCCAGATACAAATATGCGATTTTGATTGAAGAACAGGCAAAAAAAGAGAGACACGAACTCAAGAATTCCTACTTTTATATACAGACGCTGCTGAAAGAACAGAAATATGACCAAATCGATGCATTTCTGTCCAAACATATCGGAGAATTGAGCGACAATGTTTCCGCTCTGTATACCAACAATACGCTGATTGATTATATTTTAAACACCAAGCTGGCGCTTGCACAGAAACATCATATCAAAACCTATACCGAAATTTTAATTCCGGAGAAGCTCTCCATTAACGAAGAAACATTTTGTACGATTCTGTTAAACCTGCTTGACAATGCCATTGAGGCCAGTGTGAAAGAGAAGAAACCGGATTTGCAGATTTATATGAATCAAAAGAATCAGTACCTTGTCTGCTGCATCAAAAACAAGGTATCCTATAATGTCCACGAAGTGAATCCTCAGTTCCATACTTCCAAGGACAATGCCTCCAATCACGGGCTTGGCATGAAGATTATTCGTAGGGCAGTCAAAGAAGCTGGCGGTATCTTTGATACCTATATGGAAAGCGGTTATTTTGTGGCAAGTATTCTCTTCCCGATTCAGTCATAACATTCATTGAAAAAACAATCAAAAAGCCTCCCCCATATTCAAACGGGGGAGGCTCATTTTTTTGTCCGGATCTAGATGGTAAATCGCTCCAGATTGTTATTGATGACATCAACTGCATCTGCAACGGAATTTGCAGCTACAGAAACCATATCGCTGGATTCTGCAACGCCTCTTGCCGCCTCGGTTACCACTTCTACCTGAGAAGCAATTTCCTGAGTGGATGCTGACTGCTCTTCGGATACTGCTGCCATATTGGAAGCGACATCGTTCACCGTCATCATCTGCTGTGCAATACTGTTCAAAGTATCAGATGCTTCGGAAAGTTCCTCTGTAATCTGCTCGAATGTTGCAGCTGCCGAATTAACATATTCCGCATTGTGATTAATCAATTCGGTATTGGTATTTGATTTCTCCGAAAGCATTCTTACACGGCTTGACATTTCTGTAATAATACCTGCAATTTCGCTGGTTGCCTGTGCAGAATTGTTTGCCAGATTACCGATTTCGGATGCAACAACCGCGAATCCTTTTCCTGCATCTCCGGCTCTTGCAGCCTCGATAGATGCATTCAATGAAAGCAGGTTGGTCTGCGTTGAAATGGCTGTAATCATATCTACAATCTCATTGATCTTTTGTGCAGCCTCATCTACCGCATTAACCGCATCTGCCATATCTGCCATAGATGCCACCACATTGGTCATTCCTTCTGAAACCGTCATCATGTCTTTCTTTCCGATTTCCGCTTTCTGAACCAATGTATTCATAGATTCTTCAATACGCTTTTCACCTTCATTGACTTCGTCAATGGTCTGTGCAAGTGTGGTCGCACTCTCCGCAACAGATGTTACCGCATCTGCCATATTTGAAATGGTTCCGCGAATCTGTTCCATAGAAGATGACTGATTCTCAGCTGCACCTTCCAGGTGATCTGCCGTATCCTGTGAGTTGTGTGCTTCACCGCGCAATCTCACGGAAGCATCCTTGATGTCCGTAATGGAATCGCGCATTCCCGCAATGAAATCGCCCATTGCAGAATTCATATATGCAATTTCGTCATTGCCCTTTGCATGTACTTCAACAGTAAAGTCACCGCCGGCAATCTTTTCAATATTGTTGGTCAGCTCATGTACCGGTTTCTTAATCATCTTGGTCAATACACGAACCATGATGAATACTACTACTGCAACTGCAAGAATCGTAAAGATAATCAAAGTAACGATAATCTTTGTTACGGCTGCAAATACCTCGGATGATTTCACATAAATGATTACTTTCCAGTTCGTACCGTCAATTGTCGATCCGCAGGTCAGATATTTGCTGCCCGCATTGACAGATGAAACGGTTCCGTCATCCTTTGTGAGCACTTCATTGATGTTCTCAAGCAATTTGTTTCCGGTCTGTTCTTCAAGTTTCTGTCCGCAAACAGAAGCATCCTCATAAGAAAGGATCAGTCCGTCTGTCGTAACCATCATTGCTTTACCTGTATCATAGAGATTGACATCGGCAAGCTTTGCCTGTACTGAACTCATCATCAGATCCGCAACAAATACACCTTCACGACCATCTTTCATCTTAACATGGCGTTGAACGGTAGAACACAAATTTCCTGTTGCAGTATCAAAATATGGAACATCATAATAATAGAAATACTTGTCGGTATATGCAATTGCTTCCGTATACCAAGCTTTTTCTGTTGCTACAAAGCCTTCTTCAATCGACGGATCTGCAGGATAAATAAATGTTCCGTCATTCAATGCAAGATAAGCACCGGTCGGAATCATCTCATATCTTCCGATTGTGCCTTCCAGATAGGAACGAAGTGCAGCCTCATCCGCAAATGTATTTTGCTCCACTGCATCCGCAACTCCGTTTAAATAATAAAAGGTTGCATTCAATTCACGGTTTACTAGTCCTGCATCGGTAGAAACCTCTGTCTTCAGCGATTTGTTGATCAAATCCTGAACCATGTTGTAACCAAATCCGATTACAATCAACTCTGCTGCAATCATGCTGATTACCAACATGACAGCCGAAATCAATGATAATTTACGGCTAATTGATTTCACGTTTTTTGTCTCTTGTTTCTTGCTCATAAGTATTCTCCTTTAAGCTATATAAAATGATAAAAAACCACCAACAATACCACAAAAAAGATAAGATTCAATTGAACAGTTCTTTGAATTAAATACTCCCTTCCCCTACAAAAATAGGAAATATATCCTAAATATCATTGTATCACAGAAGACATTTGCTTGCAATAAAAAATAGTACAATTGCCCTATTTCAGGAATCCATTGATAATCTGTTCTTCCGCTTCCGCCTCGGTCAGACCGAGTGTCATCAATTTGATAATCTGATCACCTGCGATTTTTCCGATTGCAGCCTCATGTACAAGTGCCGCATCAACATCATTTGCCTCAAGTGCAGGAACTGCGAGGATGGTGCCCTTGTCCATGATAATCGCATCACATTCCGTATGGCCGGAGCAAGCTGCATTACCGGTCAGTGTCGCATCAAATTTCTGATAAGAATTGTCTCTGGCTACAGAACGCGATACCAGATCTGCGCTGGATCCTTCTCCGTTTAACTGCACATCATAGAAGCTGAGTGCATTCTGATCGCCATGTGTCATCAGACGCTCGCGGATGACAAGCTTTGCATTTTCTGCCAATTCCGCCTTGGTCGTGCGATTCGTGTCATCCACGCCCTTGATCTGAACCATCTCCATCTCCATGGAGCTGTCTGCTTCCATATATACTTCCGTTCCTGGATTTAAAATTCTCTTACCGGAACCCGAACCCGATCCGTAATGTTTTTCTACATATCGGATATTGGCACCTTTGCCAATAAAGAAACGGTGTATACCGTCATGCTCGGAATCCTGTGAGCCGCAATTGTCGATTCCACAGCCGGCCACAATGGTCACATCTGCATTTTCACCAACATAAAAATCATTATAAACCAGTTCCTTGATACCGCTCTTGGTCATGACAACCGGGATATGTACACTCTCGTTTTTGGTGTTCGGCTTGATTCGAATGGTCAATCCGTCCCCGCTTTCGCGTGGTTCAATCTCGATATTTTCTGTAGATACGCGTCCTGCCGATTCGCCATTGGCACGGATGTTGTAGGCGCCTTCCGGCACTTTATGTAAATCTGCCACTTCACGCAACAGACGCTTTTGAATTTCATCCATCTCTAACATTCTTGCGCATCCTCCTTTGCAACAAAGTTTTTACGGCACTCCGGCACAGCCGATGCCGTTCCCATAAGACTTGGCAGAATTTCCTCACGGCTTCCCTGCTTTTCAAGTTTTCCATCCTTTAATACAACAATTTCATCTGCAATATTCAGGATTCGTTCCTGATGGGAAATAATTAAAATCGAGCTGTCATGAATTTGTTCCCGCATATTCTGAAATACTTCAATCAAATTCTGGAAACTCCACAAATCAATTCCGGCTTCCGGCTCGTCAAATACCGACAGACGAGATGCCTTTGCCAATACGGTTGCAATCTCGATTCGTTTTAATTCTCCACCGGATAAGCTGCTGTTCACCTCGCGATCGATATAATCGCGTGCGCAAAGTCCAACCGCTGACAGGAACTGGCAGGCCTCACCTACTGAGAGATTGGTTCCTGTGGCCAGTTTAATTAAGTCAAACACTTGAATGCCTTTGAAGCGCACCGGCTGCTGAAATGCAAATCCGATTCCTTTTTTCGCACGGTCTGTAATCGAAAGATTTGTGATATCTTCTCCGTCGAGCAGAATCTGACCGGATGTCGGCTTTTCGATTCCCGCAATCAGGCGTGCCAAAGTTGACTTTCCACCACCGTTCGGGCCGGTGATGACTACAAGTTTATCATCAGGTATGGTCAGGCTGATATCGCGGATAATCTCTTTGTCCGAGCCCTCGTCATTGACCTGAAATGTAATATTTTTTAATTCCAGCATGTTTTTCCTCCTGGTAATCAAATCAAAAAGTACTAAGCGCAAAACGTACTTAGCACTTCATTATAATCCATTCTGAGACAATTTACAATTCCATCCGCATGGTAGCGCTGATTCGTGCGGAGAATGCCGGGAGGATATTATAGATGTAACGCAGTCGTCCTTCCGCATTATGTTTTTCGCCCGGTCCAATCGCATATACACAATTGGTATCCGGCTCATACGGATTTCCGAAACGGAACACTTCGGGCTTGCGCTCCATCTCCCGGATTTGTGCTTCAAACAGCGACCGCGCATAATCCTCCTCCCCGGTTGCCATATAAATATAAAAGTCCTCCGGTGTATAGCCTTGGGCAGATATCGCATCTTCGAGAAATTGCGCGGACCATGTTGCGTCTTTATTGCCCCGTCCGTCCGGTCCCCATAAAATTGATCCGGACAGCGGCATATAATAATAAAAATATTTCATGGAAGTGCAGAATTGATACCATGTGGTTACCGAGCCCATTGAAAAGCCACCGAAAATACGATGTGCTCTCGAAGCATACAGGCCTTCAGAATCGACAGATTCCGCATAAGTCGAAAACGCACTCTCCACTGCAGGCATCAAATCATTCTGCAATTCCCGGTCAAACTGATTGACCAGATAAATATCATAATTTCCTGTCTCCTCATCCGTATTATTGTCATAATAGGTGCAGGATACAATAATCATCGGCTCAGTCAGATGATCCTCAATCATGTGATCAATACAATGCTTGACCTTATTTTCGTCGTTCTCATCCCCAAGCCAGGTAGTCGCTGCTCCGGTATAGCCATGCATCAGATACATAATGTCATAGGATTGCTCCGGATGATAATCGTACGGCAAATATACCACGGCATACTTCTCCATCTCGCTTTCATCCTTGTCATAATTGCGTGTCCTGTAATAAAACCGCTGCAAAGTGCCCGCATGCTCCGCAGGCTCACAATACTCCTGCGGAACAGCATCACATATTATGACATCCGAACTATCATTTCTGCCCGCCGGAGATGCTTTTGTGCATCCGGCCAGCCCCATAAGAATCACGAGCATTGCAGCAACCGCTCTACCATATTTCATCTAAAACTTCCCCTGATTTTGAAATCATCTTCTCCACAATAGCGACACCAAAAGTATATCATATTTGTGTACGGGATTTAAAGCCGGGAGTTGTCGCGTACAATTGCTTTTGCGCACAGGTATGTTACAACAAAATAGCCGCCATAGATGAGTGCAAGAATCATCGCAGATGCTGCAATGGACTCCGGAAGTCCGCCCGTACCAAATATTTCAAGCGTATTGACTGCAAATTTCATACCAAAGACAGAATGAATCGCAGCCACTGCAAATGGTAGCAGGAAAAAGATTCCTGTCTGCCGAAACAGCGATCTGGTCAGGTCGCGCTCATCCACACCGATTTTGCGCAGCATTTCATATCTGTGAATGCTGTCCACACTCTCCGATAATTCTTTCAATGCAAGAATTGCGCCCGACGCAATCAAAAAGACAATTCCAATATACAGCCCGATGAATGTGATAATTGCGCCCAGTCCGATGGATGCATTTGCGATATCGATTTTCGTATTGATCAAATAATCATGCTCGAATGCCTTCAAAGCCTTCTTATCAACACTCTTCTTTTGTGCATCCGTATTGGCCCGATAATTACCGGAGAGAACCATCAGGTTCACTGTCGCATTTTGCAATGTTTCATCCGGAACCACAAACACACCCATGTTGATATGCTGTGCGGAAATCTGTACAAATCCGTCCACACAATGATCGTATTTGCTTTTCAGCGTGGTCCCGCCGACGGTAATTTCACGATTGTTTGCGAGTCTGTCATTGCGCATATCCGTCATATTTTTGAAATCACAAAGCAATACAAATTCATCCGCTGACAATTCAATGGAATCTTTGCCGTAAAGCTGCGCAAGACGATTGTAATCACTGACACCGATAAATGTTTCGATCATGGTATCCCATCTGTCCCCCGCCTCAGGGCCAAGGAAATCCGAAGCCTTATAATCCTTAAAATAATACAGACAATATTGCACATAATCACTCATGTAATCATCGATTGGGAATCCGCATTCGTGTCCGCGCATCACCCAGTCTTTTGTCAGATCAACCGGTTTCGATCCGTTGACTGCTGCCACTTCCATATCCACCGGGCATTGTGTCTTCAGATCGTGATTCAGTGAATTGCGTACGGAAAATCCGGCTGCAAGCGTACAAATGGTAATAAACAGCATCAGACAGATGACTGACATTGACAATACCATTGTATTGACCTTGCTGCTGATCTGGCGGAATGTAAACGCATTCAGACCGCGATAATAAGTTTTTTTGCGCATCATCACGAGGCGAAGCAACAATCCTGAGATTGACCAGAATACCAAAAAGGTACAAATCGCACCGCAAATAATACAAATCAATAATTTCCTGGTTGTTAAGTTTGCATAATCCCAGCCAACCTGGTAATAGCATCTGCCAAGAACCGCTGAGGCAATCACAAAAATCAATACGCACAAAACCGGATTGTGCAGATGTACACGCTCTGATTTTTGACCTGACTGAATCAGCTGAATCAGACGCATCCGTGTGATGATCAGACTGTTAAAAATCATGGCCACAAGATAGATAATCACAAAGCAAAGCAATGTTTTGACAATTGCATCACAGGAAACGGTAAATGCATAATCCGTCATATCCGCTTCAAACAGATTGGCGACAAGCGCACTCATCAGCTGAGATAATCCGATTCCCAAAAGCAATCCGCATACCAGAGAGCCAATTCCGATCAGCATGGTCTCAAGCACCAGAATCATCGAGATTCGACCCTTGCTCATGCCGAGCGTCATATAGATTGCAAATTCATGATTGCGGCGTTTCATCAGAAAACGGCTGGCATAAACAATCAACAGGCCAAGCACAATTGCGACAAATATACTCAGCATCGAAATCAATGTGACAAGCAATTCCGAAATCTGTCTTGTATCGTCCGCAAGCTTCATGAATCCCATCTGTGTCCCGATTGCATTAAAGACATAAAAGATGGACACACCGATGACCAGAGTGAAAAAGTAAATCGCATAATCGCGCATACTCTTTCGAATGTTTTTGCAGGAGATTTTAAAGAGCATCGTTCGCGTCACCTCCCAACAAAGTCACCACATCGATAATTTTGTCAAAAAACTCTTTCCGCGAATCTGTTCCACGATTGATTTCATGAAACAATTGTCCATCTTTGATAAAAATAATCCGGCCTGCATAACTTGCGGAGAAGCTGTCATGGGTAACCATCATAATGGTTGCCTTACATTCACGGTTTAAATATCCAAGTCTCTCCAAAAGCATTTTTGATGATTTCGAATCCAGTGCTCCGGTCGGCTCATCGGCCAGTATCAGTTTTGGCTTCGTAATGATTGCCCTTGCGGAAGCCACGCGCTGTTTCTGACCGCCGGACATCTGATAAGGATATTTTGACAGCACATCCTCGATGCCGAGCTGTGCCGCTACCGTTTTGATTTCGGCATCGATTTTTGCCGCCGGTACTTTTTGAATTGAAAGTGCAAGTGCAATATTTTCATATGCGGTCAATGTATCAAGCAGATTAAAGTCCTGAAAAATGAATCCAAGCTTTTCTCTGCGAAAACGGTTTAATCCTTTGCCTTTCAATTTGGTGATGTCTTCGTTCTCAAGATAAATATGTCCGGCAGTCACCGAATCGATTGTGGAGATGCAATTCAGGAGTGTGGTCTTTCCGCTTCCGGAAGCCCCCATAATTGCAACAAACTCTCCTTCTTTGACGGAAAAGGACAATCGGTCAATGGCTTTCGTCAGACTCGATTTGTTTCCGTAATATTTTTCGATTTGATCTACTTTCAGTAATTCCATTTCAAAACTCCTTTCGCTGTTTTCGTTGTCAATGCAATCTTACCGAATCCAGACGAAAGAATCGCATTTCTTATCTTACCGAACATTACAATTTTGTAACATTGCATAGTCGTTCTTTGCAAATGTAATCCGGATCTGTGTATAGGCACCTTCTTCAGACTCCGCAGAAATCGCATGTCCGAGACGGCTGCACAGGTTTTTGACAATATAGAGTCCCATCCCCGTGGACTTGCTTCCCTTACGGCCGTTGGCCCCGGTGAAAGTCTTGTCAAAGATGCGCGGCAGATCACTTTGCCCGATTCCGATTCCATTGTCGCGAAAACACAGACAGATTCTGTCATCTGATGCTTCTGCCCAGACGCGAATCGACAATGGCCGTTTGGAATCCCGATATTTTAAACTGTTGGACATCAGCTGTCCGAGAATATATTCCATCCATTTGGCATCGGTCAAAATCATATGGTCCAGATGCTCTGCTTCAAGCGAAGCGCCTGCCAGCTGCAGCATCCGCCGATATTTCACTGCCACATTGGAAAAGATGCGATTCAATGCCACTGATTTGATGCAATAATCTTTTTGCGCATTCTCACTGCGAGAATAATAAAGAACATTTTCAATGGCATCATCCACACGACAGATTTCTGCCAGAAGTGCATCATCTTCATTTGCTTTGTTATGGCACATCAAAAGCAGACCCGCCACCGGAATCTTTGCCTCATGCACCCACAATTCGATATATTCACGGAATTCCCTCGTCGTCCGCTCGCACTCCGCCACATGTTCATACATCGATTTGTTCGTGTCCGCAAGTGCTTCATACACGAGTCTGCCCTCATAAAAATCCGGTTTGGACAGCATCTCCGGCAGTAGATATTTGCAATCCAGTTCCCGCACGGCCTGCTCCAATACATCATAGAATTTTTTCTTGCGCTGATATTCCCATACCTCTTCAATTACATTTGCAATCAAAAAAATAATCACAAGTGCCATCATCAACTGTGTCTGCACCCGAAAGGCCTTAAGAAAGACATAAGCCAGCGCCAATGCGAGAATCTCTGTCACATAACGCGGCATCCTATCTCTCAGAAACAAATTCCATCTCATAATAATTGATACCCCTGCTTCTTTCGTGTCTCAATTGCTTTGTCTGCCCCAAGCTCCGCCAGCTTGGTACGCAATCGGCTGATGTTGACCGTCAGCGCATTGTCATTCACAAATTCATCATTGTCCCACAATGCCGTCATCAGCTCATCTCTCGTCACAATCTCTCCCCTGCGATCGAGCATCAGCTGAAAGATAATCATCTCATTTTTGGTCAATACCACTTCCTGCGCGCCCCTAGTCAAACTGCCCTTCACCGTGCTGACCTCGATGTCCCCGTACATCTGCACGCCTTCCGTCTTGACCGCTCTTTTGAGCACAGCAGAAATGCGAAGCAGCAAAATCGTCGGGTTGTACGGCTTTGTCACATAATCATCCGCCCCATAGCTCATCGAGAGCACTTCGTCCATCTCGCCGGTTCTGCTCGTCAGCATAATCACCGGTGTTTCATGTTTCTTTCTGTATTCCTGCAACAAAGCTTCTCCGTTGGTGCCCGGCAAATTAATATCCATCAAAATCAAATCAGCATCCGTGTTCTCCAGCTGTTCCTTCACCGTCTCAAAGCAGGTCACGCCCATTGCTTCATATCCCGAATTCTCCAGCAGATGCATCAGCTGCTCACGCAGCACCTGATCGTCTTCCACAATTAAAATCTTCTTCATCGTTTCCCTTTCCTTTACATATTTAACATGATTATACCGCATCCCCTATCCTAAATCCAAGTTTCCAGTCCACATCTCCTCTTTTGTCTTTTGAGAATGAACTATTTTGGAAAAAGGTTTATGAAGTGGCGGACACTTTATTTATTGATATTATGTACTTCTCAATCTAAGGGATCCCCGGGTTCAGACTCCGTTTGCCAAGTAAAATGACAAAATGAGTTTTGTGTTTATAGGCACCATGC
>NZ_PDYG01000030.1 GCF_002735305.1 Agathobacter ruminis | reverse complement strand
GATAAAGAATATGACTGCGCAAAGCAGATACAAACCTACACCAAGGTCCGTTTTTCGAAACATATCCTCGCCCTCCTTTCCCGCTTTTTTACGACTCTAAAATACTAGCCGTTTGGATGTTTCTTCCTGTAAATGGCAGCAAGCACTTCGGCGACTGCCTGATATAATTCGGGCGGAATTTCCGCGCCCAAATCCACATTATGATAAAGCATACGCGCCAGAGGTTTATTTTCCACAATCTCCACGCCGCTTTCTTTTGCAATTTCTTTGATTTTCTGTGCCAGAAAATCTTCTCCCTTTGCAATCACAACAGGAGCTTTTCTCTCTGTTCCTTCATATTGCAAAGCCACAGCCAGATGTGTCGGGTTTGTAATGACAACATCAGCTTTCGGTACATCCTGCATCATACGCCGCTGCGATGCTTCACGCATTCTTTGGCGCTGGCGTCCTTTAATCTGCGGATCACCTTCGGTATTTTTATATTCATCCTTGACCTCTTGTTTGGTCATCTTCATGTCATTCGCGAATTTGCGCTTTTGATAGACATAATCCGCAATTCCAACAACCAGATAAACCAGACTGACCTTTAAGCCGGTATCGATGATCAGAGAACCGACGAGTGCGACCGCCTGATTCAGTGAAAGGTCATACAGGATAAAAATCTTGTCGGCATCGCCACGCAATGCCAGATATGCCACAACTCCAATTACGAAGATTTTGACAAATGCCTTGAGCAGCTCAAAGACCGAATCTTTTGAAAAGATACGCTTAAATCCGTTGATTGGATTGAATTTAGACAATTTCGGTTCCATCGGTTTGGTGGATACTTTCCATCCAACCTGAATCACAGAGATCAAAAATGTGATTACCACTCCAAACAGCAAAAAAGGTAATAAAATCAATAATGTCTTTAACATGATATTGATCATATAATTCCGAACCGCAATGGTTGACAGTCCCGCTTCATTCACGGATACAAAATCCGGAAATCCATTATATACATACGAGATGATTCCAACCAGATTTTCCCCCACAAAGGAGATAAAAATCTTTAAAACCAGAAATAATACAATCAGGTCGAATGCGGCGGTCAGCTCTTTGCTCTTTGCAACCTTACCTTCTTTTCGCGCATCATTTAATTTTTTTTGTGTTGCCGGCTCTGTCTTTTCGCCGCCCTCTCCATCCTGAGCAAACAGCTGGAGATTGAATTTCAATGTAAAATTTTGATATTCATCAGCGCATGTTTTCAATAGCCAGAACCACCATTTCCTTAATTTCGCGGAAAATATAATCAGCAACACTCGGCATCATAAAGATGGTTAAATACATGACCACCATACCTGCCAGGATTTTAATCTGAATACCAATCGCAAACATATTCATCTGCGGTGCCACCTTGGCCATGATACCCAAAATAACATTTACTACCATGATGCAGGCAAAATACGGAAGGAAAATCCGAAATCCGATTACGCACAGATTCAGCATATAACGCGTAATCATTGCCAAAAGGCCGGCCGGATTAAATATCGATCCTCCAATCGGAATGACCGAAAAGGAATCACAGACCGCCCGCAAAATATATGCATGCATATTTGAGCCAATCAGAATCAGCATCACAAGATAGTAATAAAAATTTCCGCTGATTGTCGTCTCCGCGTTCAATGCAGGATTAAATTCCGATGCCATCGAAAAACCGATGTCCATATCGATAATGGCGCCGGCAAAGTTAATAATGGAATTGCAGATATTCGCTGCATAGCCAATCAACAGACCGGTAACCGTCTCCTGCACTACAATTACCGCATATCCAATTACACTTTCGTATTCGAGGGTTGGGAATTCAACCACATTGTACATCATCACGGTTACCACAGCGGCTACCATAATCTTGATGCGATTGGGAATTCCGGACATCCCGAAAAACGGAGCAGATACAACAAATGACGCGATACGGACAAGAATCAACAGAAAAAATTCAAAGTTCTTGAGATTAAAAGTAATATCTACCATATCTTATCAAGATCCCAGACTGACGTAATAACTGAAGTTTGCCCACAAATCGGTCATAAAGCCCGTCATATTATTTAGCATCCAGGAACCTGCAATCATCAGAGTGACAAAAACACCCAGAATCTTTGGCACAAAGGTCAGTGTCTGCTCCTGAATCGAAGTAACCGTCTGAAAAATACTGACGATCAAACCGATAATCAGAGATACCAGCAAAAGCGGAGCTGCTGTAATAATAATCGTATAGATTGCCTCATGAGCAATATCCAATACTGCTTCTTCCGAAATCATTTTCTACACCTCCATCATTGAAAGGTCTTAACCAGGCCTTTAATTACAAGATCCCAGCCGTCCGCAAGAATGAACAATAAAATCTTGAACGGCAGAGAAATCGTCGTTGGCGGGAGCATCATCATACCCATTGACATCAGGACAGACGATACCACCATATCAATTACAATAAATGGAATATAAATCAAAAAGCCGATGATAAATGCAGTACGAAGCTCGCTCAGAATAAATGCCGGAACAAGCGTTGTAAATGGGACATCATCATAGCTTTCATATTCTTCTCCCGAAATATCCACAAACATTTCGATGTCTTTTGTCTGTGTCTGACCAATCATGAATTCGCGGAACGGGCCCTGCGCAGCTTCGAATGCCTCCTGCTGCTTAATGGTACCTTCATCCAGCGGCTTGATGGCCTTTTCGTTCACCTGAAGAAATGTCGGCCACATAATGAAAAAGGTCAGAATCAATGCAACACCGATCAAGACCTGGTTCGGTGGTGCCGTTTGCGTACCGATTGCGGTTCTGACAAAATGTAGAACAATAATGATGCGCGTATAGCTCGTCAGCATAATCAGAATCGATGGAGCCAATGTCAAAACCGTCAATACCAGCAACATTCGAATCGGCGTAGACATATTGCCGTTTTCGTTGTTATAGCTGATGACCAGACCGTCTGTCCCATCATTCCTCGCATCTGCCACTTTTCCGTCTCCACCGCCGGTCATATCGGTAATGGCATCTCCATTCCCATTCCCGTTTGTCGCATATACCTTTTGCGGTGCCGCAATTGAAATAAAAATTGTAAATAGCACAACTGCGCAGGCAAAAATCAAAGAGCCTGCACAGTATCGTTTCTTAATTTTGTTCATCTTTATCCTTCACCGGTGCAATGGATTTGAATTTGGAAAGCATTGATGTAAAGCTCTCCTTTGTCGATTGATTGCCCGGATTCTTAAATGATAAATCTTCCAGATCCTCTTCCGTCAATTCTCCAATCAAAGAAATTGTTTCTTTTCCGTTGGAAATCACATAATATTTTTTCCCGGCCTTTAATATACTGACCGTCTTGTTGTTTCCGACGCGAATGGTTTCTACAAGATTTAAGTTTTTGGTATTGATATGCGCCTTTTGATAATTTGCCATCCACTTTGTGGTCAACCATGTAATGATCACCACAAAAAGGAAAATAAACAAGACACCAATCAGTTCCAAAACACTGTCTAATGATGAATTTTTCGCATGTAGTAAAATATTCATATTATCCTAATACTTTTTTTACAGCTTCCAGTACACGATCAGCCTGGAAAGGTTTTACGATAAAGTCTTTTGCGCCGGATTGAATTGCTTCAATTACCATTGCCTGCTGTCCCATTGCAGAACACATAATGACATTTGCATTCGGGTCCTTTGCCTTGATTGCCTTTAAGCACTGAATTCCATCCATCTCCGGCATTGTGATATCCAAAAGCACGAGATCCGGATTGACTTCGCTGTATTTCTCAACTGCAACCGCACCGTTTTCTGCTTCTGCTGCCACTTCAAAATTGTTTTTGGTCAGGATGTCCTTAATCATCATGCGCATAAATGCCGCATCGTCGACAATCATAACTTTGTTTGCCATTTCTTATTTCTCTCCTTTTACTCACTTACTACCGGCTGTCCGACAATTTCTGTAATACGGATACCGAAACTTTCTTCAATTACTACAACTTCGCCTTTTGCAACATTCTTGCCGTTTACCAGTACATCAATCGGTTCTCCGGCAATCTTGTTTAATTCGATGATCTTTCCAGGCGAAAATTCAAGGATCTCGGAAATTGATTTGGAAGTTCGTCCAAGCTCGACGGTTACTTCAAGCGGAACATCCATAATCAAATTGATATTTTCCGGCTGATAAACGCCTGCCACCTGTCCGCTGAACGGCGAGAACTGTGCCGCCTGAACATTGACCGGCTGTTGCATCATCATCGGCTGCCCCATCATTGGCTGACCCATCATCGGCTGACCCATCATCGGCTGTCCCATCATCGGCTGACCCATATCCATCTGCGGCGCCTGTGCAGGTGCCGGAGCCGGTGCAGGGGTCGGCGCAGGTGCCGGAGCCGGTGCAGGTGCTTTGTCCTCCGACAAACTGTTGGAATCCAATTCCATATTGGCAGATACGCCTGCGCACATCTCCTTTGCAAATGAAATCGGATACAGCTGCATAATTTCGCTGTCAACGAGATCACCGATCTCCATTCTGAACGAAATACGGACAAATTCGTTGGAAAGGAATTCATCAATTTCGATGCCTTCCACCGAATCTTTCATATCAACCAGATTTGCCGATGGCGGGCTGATATCTATCGTCTTGTTCAGCATTGAGGAAAGCGATGTTGCAGATGATCCCATCATCTGGTTCATTGCCTCGCTGATTGCACTCAGATGTAATTCTCCGAGCTCATCCGCTGTATTGGTTCCATCACCGCCCATCATAAGGTCGGTAATAATTTTTACATCCTGTTCTTTCAATACCAGGACATTGCTGCCGTCCAAACCAACCGTATAAGCAATTCGAATGAATACACATGGCTTCTCATAGGATTCCACAAGTTCATCCCAATTGGTCAATGATACAACCGGTGTAGAAATTTCTACCTTTCGGTTTACCAGTGAAAAAAGGGTGGTTGCCGCAGTACCCATACTGATATTGGCGATTTCCCCGATGGCGTCTTTTTCTTCATCGGAAAGCAATGGTTGTCCCCCTCCATCGCCGGCACCACCGGCCGGATCATTTAACAGGGCATTGATTTCCTCTTGTGACAATACTCCATCCATACCTTTATTGCTCCTCTCTGATCACCGAAGTGACCCTTACTGCATAATCATCTCCCGATGAACCGGGTAATGCAGTAAATTTGCGGATATTTCCGACATACACATCCAATTCATCTTCTACATTGCGATCTAGTCTGATAATGTCGCCCGGTTGCAACATAGAAAAATCGCTGACTGAAATAATACTGGTTCCCAGTACTGCCTTAACCGGAATCTGGGCTTTTCGAATAAGCGCTTCGATGTTCTCAGAATAATCCGTTTCATCCATATCCTGCATATTCGAGTACCAATATTTGGTATTTAATTTATCGATTACATCTTCCACCGTAATATATGGCAGACAGATGTTCATCAATCCTTCTACATCTCCGATCTTGATATTCATGGTTACAATCGCAATCATTTCACTCGGAGAAACAATCTGAGCATACTGCGAATTGGTCTCAATTCTCTCGAGATGCGGGTGCACATCCATAACGTTGGCCCACGGCTCAGATAACAGATTCACACAGACCACGAAAATACGCTCAATAATCAACAATTCGATTTCTGAAAAATCTCGAATTCGTTCGAGGGTTCCGCCCTGTCCGCCCAGCATACGGTCAACAATCGCATATCCAAGATTGGACGCCATCTCGATAATAATATTTCCGTTTAACGGAGCGAAATTGATAATTCCAAGCAAAACCGGATTGGAAAGTGCATTGGAAAATTCCTGATAAGTAACAGCTTCCGAGTTCATGACATCCACGCTGACCGTTTTGCGCAAATAAACCGGCAGGTTTGTGGAAAGAAGCCGTCCGTAATGTTCAAAAATGATTTCCAGGGTCCTTAAATGTTCCTTGGAGAACTTCGATGGGCGTGCAAAATCATATTCCTTGACCTGTTTCTCATCACTCTCTTTTATTTCTTCTACGTCAAGTTCACCGCTGCTTAATGCTGCAAGCAAACTGTCTATCTCGTTTTGAGATAACACATCTCCCATTCTGTTCTCACCACCTTTTTCGGGATTGTTACAACTTTGATCACGGCGAAGTTACCACTGATGAAAGATTTACACTGATGACATAATCCTTGCCATACATATCCTGCATGTCTACCAGAATCTCGTCGATAATATCTTCACGGCTGTCCACATTCTTCAGCTCTGCACAGGTATATTTGGCAACGACCTTCTGAATGGTGGATGCAATGATGGAGTTCTGTGATGTCAACACATCTACAGTGAATTTTGAAGCATTCTCACTATTGTTATTCAATGACAAAGATGCTGCAAATACGCAGACACCGTCTTTTACGCTGACGGTCATCTGTTCCTTTTCTCCATCTGCCAAAACCTTATAAACCGTAATCTGATCGGCCGGAACACTGTCTGCACCAACCGCAGAACCGCTCTTCAAATTCAGATTGATTGCCTGACAGACATCCGTAATCATGTTATTCAACTGCTTTGACTGCGGTAAGATGGTAAATACAATCAACGCATTGAAAACCAGATTAACCAGGCATAATACCAAAATCAAAACACTCATCAAATTCTTTTTCATGTTTGTTTCCTCTCCTATTCCAGATTTGAATTATAGGAATTATAAATTTTAATTTCTACACGACGGTTGCGTGCTCTTCCTTCTGCAGTCGAATTATCGGCGATTGGCCAGTAAGAACCGCGGCCGGAAGATTTGATATATTTCGCATCAATGGTGCCCTTTGTCTTTTTACGGATATAATTGGCCACATTTAATGCACGATACATCGACAGAACATCATTGTCTTCATATTTGCTTCCGATCAGCGGCACATTATCCGCATGACCTTCCACTTCGATGATATTCTTGTTGTAATTCTTAAGAATCAGACAAATCTTGTCGACAATCGGATATGCCTCTTTGACCAGCTCCGCCTGTGCGGATTCAAATAATACCGCACCGCTTAAGTTCAATGTGACATATTCCGCATTGAAATCCACATCGACCATATCCTGTATTCCGTAGGCTTCAATCTGATTTTCGATTGCTTCCGCCATTGCTTCGGATTCCTTTAATGATTCCTCTTTGTATTGCTCTTCGACTTTTTTACCGTCATTGCCGGTATTATTCTCATCTTTGCTTGCGGAATTCGCTTTTTGGTTATAATACGAATCCAGGAATTCCAACTGTCTGACACCGGCTGATACCAGCTGTCCGTCTCCGATGGATGCACCGCCTGCCGGAAGAATACTCATCGCACTCTGCAGAGAAGCGACCACTTCCTGGAATTTTTGCGCATCGACGGTTGACATTGAGAACAATAATACGAAGAAGCACAATAACAGATTCATCAGATCCGAGAACGTCGCCATCCATGCCGGCGACCCTTTCGGTGGATCCTCCTGCTTTTGCTTAGCCATTATTCTTCACCTCCCGCATCTGCACCAACGCCTTCTCTCTGTGAAGGTGCAAGGAATGATTTCAGTTTTTCTTCGATTACACGAGGGTTTTCACCTGCCTGAATGGACAGCAGACCTTCGATTGCAATGGTCTTCTGTGTTACCTCGAGGTCATTGTTTACTTTTAACTTGGCAGCGGTTGGAGAGCATAACCAGTTTGCAATCAATGAACCGTACAAAGTGGTAAGAAGTGCTACCGCCATGTTCGGTCCGATGGTAGATGCATCTTCCAGGTTCTTTAACATGTTTACAAGACCGACCAGCGTACCGATCATACCCCACGCAGGTCCCATTTCTGCCCATTTCTCCCAGAAACCGATAACGGTTTTATGTCTGGATTCCAGACAAACCAGATCCGTCTCGAGAATACCGCGAACAAGTTCGGCATCCGTTCCGTCAACGACAAGCATAATGCCTTTCTTCAGGAACTGGTCTTCGATTCCGTTTGCAGCTTCTTCCAAAGCAAGAAGACCTTCCTTACGACCGACATTCGACAGGTCAATGATCTGTTTAATGGTCTCTCCCGGATCTGCAACACCGCCTTTGATTGTCAGGACAATACTCTTCAATCCACCGATGAAATCAGGGATTTTGTTTGAAGCCAGCGTACTGGACAGGGATCCACCAATTGTAATAATTACGGACGGTATGTCCACGAAATTTCCTAAAGCCGATACACCACCGGATGATACAATACCAAAGACTACCATTACTACACCGATGACAAGGCCACCAAGACTCGCGATATCCAATGAACTTCACTCTCCATTTCCACTTTTTTGTATGCCAAAAAGACATAGTTTCCCTACTATTTCTAATTTTACTAAACTTTAATTCTATTGTCTATTACTTTTGGCCGATTTTTCTATGAAAACACAAAAAATTCTGATTAAATTATACCATATATTGTGTATAGAGGAAACTAACCTGTACAAAATAACACAAAAGACTCCGGTCCATCGGACCGGAGCCTATATAAATAAGAAACTATTTATTATCTCTTCAGATTGATTAATTCTTCAAGCAAAGTGTCTGAAGTTGTAATTACTCGTGAGTTTGCCTGGAAACCACGCTGAGTTACAATCATGCTGGTAAATTCACCTGAAAGGTCTACGTTGGACATTTCGAGCTGTCCGGTTGAAATCGATGAACCGTCAGCAGAAATATCAATACCGATACCATCAAATTCACCTGAGTTCAATGTGGTCTGGTAGCAGTTGTCTCCAACCTTCTCAAGACCGGATGCATTTGCAAACTGTGCAGCAGCAATCTGGCACAAAAGAACGGTATTACCATTGTCATATGATCCGTAAATCTTACCGTTTGCATCTACGGAAAGACCGGTCAATGCACCAAGCTTCTTTCCTGCGCCATCACCCTTTGTATCACCCTTAACCGCCTTCAGTGTAGAAGTTCCGCTGTTGTCATAGTTCATGGTTCTTGAGAAATCCACTGAGATATCGCGGAAATTACTGTATACACGACGGTTTGGATCGTTGTCATCAAAGTTTGTGGTAAATAAAGTTGTCAGGTTTGACAATGTCAAAAGCTGCTCTGAAATCAGATTTGCTGTGGTATCGTTGTCTACGCCAACACCACTGATGTTGATGAAAGTACCTTTATTCTGGTCGTAGGTCATGATATAACCGAATTTTTCATCCTGCGCACCATCACCGTTTCCATCGATTGCGGTACCGAAAAGGGTATTGATGTCATCCTGGCTTAATCCTTCAAGGATGGATTTACTGTCGGAATCAATGATATCCTCCAACGTAATCACATATTGTCCGTCAATGGCATTTCCGTTGTCATAATGAGGAACCACATTGAATTTTGCGGTATATGAATAACCGAGGTCATCATAGATACCCAGTGTTACCACATAACCACTACCGGTTACATTGGTATCGTTTTTGTCAAGGACACCTGACATATATGCCTTTGTGGTAGCTTCCGGAGCTGAGGTTGAATTTTCCGGTGACATAACCTGAAGCGGAGAAACGATATCCTTTCTGATATCTCCGGTAGTTTCGTCAACCTGCCATCCCTGCAGCGTATATCCTGTTGAGCTCATGCAAAGGTATCCGTTACCGTCTACATAGAATGAGCCGGCACGTGTGAACATCGTATTGGTTCCGTCCGATACGATGAAGAAATTGGTAGACTGTGCATCAGAAAGCTTTAAGTCGAAAGGATTACCTGTCGATTCCGCAGCACCCGCAGTCTCAATACTGATTGTGGTCGATCCGGTAGCAACACCAAGACCAATCTGATGTGCATTGGTACCACCGACACCGGTTGCACCGTTTCCGGAAGTTGCTCCGGAAGTTGTCTGATACATAATTTCAGAGAATGTAACAGAGCTTGCTTTGAACGCTTCGGTATTTACATTGGCGATGTTGTTACCGATAACATCCATTCTTGTCTGATGTGTCTTAAGTCCGGACACAGCAGAATAAAGTGATCTCATCATAAGGCATAGCCCTCCTGTTTCGGGGCGCCTGTGGCTTTGATTCCTTCTGTCAGTCGGGAATCTTAGCTTCCATAAGGTCCAGCTAATTAATCACAGCGCCATCAATATTTGTAAAAATGTTATTTTCGGTATCCGTCTGATCCATTGCTGTTACAACGGTACGATTCGGTACGTTGACAATGAATGCAAGCGAATCAACCAATACAAGGGAGTCTTTTATCCCTTTCTCGTCTGCCTGATTTACTCCATCTTCGAGACGTACACTCTGCTCTTCTGTCAAAGTGATATTTCTCTCATCCAGACGACTCAATGCATGTTTTGAAAATTTAATACTCGAAACCGGTTCCGAATCAATTCCGAATAATTGTTGTTTCAATACGCTCTCAAATGATATATCGGACGCTACGCTCGAATTGTTTACACCCTTTTTCGATAAATATTGATCCGATATCTGTTCGATGGAGGTAAATTGACCGGCTATTTTATTCATATTGTCTTTCCTCCTGCTCTGCGAAACCTCTATTCACCGTCTTCTGTCGGTGTCTGTCCGTTTTCCTCTTTGTTCTTTTCAGCTGCGTCTGCCGCTGCCTGAAGCTCTTTGATTCGTTCCTCAAGTGCTTTTAAGACTTCTACATCCTTTGCTTCAACAAATTCTTTTTGGTAATCAGACATATTGTCATAAAATTCTCTCGCCTCTTCTACGGCGCCTTTATATGTCAATGTCAGATTGAGCGGATCCGGGAACTGGGATACCATATTGCTAAAGGTCTTTGCGGTTGCAGCTGCATCAAAATATGTATCATCTGCGACAGTATCAAGGGTTGATAATGGATACAGTCCGTTGTTTACGGAAAGCATTACCTCGCCGTTTTCATATAATACATAATCAACACGGCCCTCAACATATTTGGTGTTACCCGTAGTATCTTCTGTTGCAAGAATGACCTGCTTGCCAACCAGTGCAGAGGCCAGTGCATTTTGTTCCGTTTGCTCCAGGGAAAGCGTTGCTTCAAGCTGTGAGAATGTCGCCATCTGTGCAACATAATCGGTATTTGTAGTCGGTTCAAGCGGATCCTGGTATTGCATTTCCGCACAAAGCAGCTGAAGGAACTGATCATATCCGAGATTGGAACCTACCGGTTCTTTTTCTCCTGATTTTGTGTAGGAATAATCCAATTTTCCGTTATTAACATTTGCTACAATTGCCATATTTTTTTCCTTTCTGCGTCGTTTTTTACTATGCAGTCAAATCCATTGTATTGCCGTTGTCACGCATAATCTGTGCCACAAGCATTTCTTCTTCGGACATCAATCCGGAAAGTTCATCCAGCGAATCCAGTCTCAGGCTTCGTCTGGTCTGTTTCTGTGCTTCCTGCATCTGTCCTTCCTGTTGCTGTCTCTGCTGTCCGTCCTCAAGGTTCTTTTCAAATCCGTGTGAGGATACGGTTACCTCAATCGCGTCAACCTTAACACCCTGCTGATTCAGATTCTCGCGTAAAGTAGCCATCTGTGCTTCAAGTACTTCCTTTACCGCATCATTCTGCGCTGCAATATGAGCGGATACCACACCTTCCTTGCTCGAAACCTGCAGGAATACTTTTCCGAGATTCTCCGGATTCAATTGCATTTCCATGGTCGTTGTGTCGGCCTCCAATGTCAGCTTCAGGTTTGATGTAATCTGTTCAAGAATGGATTCCGGATTTGAAATGTATGAATTCAGATAATTGACTGTATTCGATACAAATTCATTAACCGGTACAGATTGCGGAGTCTGGGATGGCTGAATCACCGGTGTTCCAGGTTCGTGCTTCATCTCATGTTCCGACTGATCCGACTCTCTTGACTCAAATCCCTTTGAATCTTCTCTGCGGTCATCCACTTTGACTTCTACCGTTTCCCGTTCCGGAACCGGTTCCTCACTTTCTGTGGTCTGCTCAGAGCGAATCGGTCGTCCCTTTTCCTCCTGTACATAATCCTTTGTGTTGACGGTGGTTTCTTCCATGACAACCGCCATTTCAACCGGGCCTTCTTTTGATTCTGCTTTGGAATCAATCGGTTGTACCACATCTGTCTGTGGCAGGTTTGAGAAATCAATTTCAGTAATCTCTTCAGCGCTAATATCAAAATTCATTTGAGACAATACCTGTGTCATCTCATCCGAATTCAATCCGGTCATATTGCCAAATTCTTCTGTTGCAACTGTCAGCTTGCTCATCAGATTGGCAAAATTGCCATCCATCAGCAATGCCGTAACCGATTCTTCACCGGTCAGTTGTGCAACAACCTGTGCAAGCTGTTGTGGATTCAAAAGCTGTGCAATGGAAATCGAAAGCTCATCGAGCAAATCTGTAATTTCCGTCTCATCCATGCCTGTTTCTTCCTTGATGACAGAGATGATTTTTTCTTTGAATTCAACAATATCTTTTGCGACATCTTCCGTAATCTTCTCGTTCAAATCGTTGCTGTCCTTAGCATCTTTGATATTCAAACGATCTGCTGCGCTTTGATTTGCCTGATATTTCTCGGTTGGTGTAACAGTCTGCATATCATCACTTTGAATCCGGTGGTTGAGATTTGATCCTTGTGATGCAAATCCGGAAAAGAGATTCACAAAGTCAAGACTTTCCGTCTTTTTCCCGGTCTCTGTCACACGCATGTCCAAACTCGGGGTTTGGATAAAATCATTCATACGAAAAAAATCCAAGGCCTATTCCTCCTTTCTTAGATTTTTCCAGGTGGAATAAGCCTTGTATCATTAAGGTTCCATAATCTTTGTGACTTTGCCCGCATTATCGGCATTCATAGCAGCTAAGATATCGGAACTCGCCTGTGTCGACATGGCTTTAAGTATCTTAGCAACCAATTTCAAATCACCGGTCATGGTCTTTGAATCAAAGATTGCTGCCGCTTTCTTCGGATCCATTGAAGAATAGCGGGATGCATACTCTGCAATCTCCTCATCCTCTTGAATTTGCTCAACCACCTGTTTGTATAAGGCCTCTGCATTATCAGGGTCAATGCTTTCATAGTAGGTCTTATATTCTTTTATATCGGGTGCTTGGTCCGAAAAAACAACCTCTTCATAAAATTTTTGTTTTAAATTTTCAAAATCAGCCTGTTCCTGGCGTAATTTGTCCAATTCCGCCAACTCCGATTTCAGATCTTCAATCTCGGAAGCATCCTCGGAATTCTTTTTTTGTGCGGATGCAAGCTGCTTTTCGAGATCCTTGATATAAGCGGTCGCCTCATCAAGGCTGTCAAATGCATATTTGTCAGCTTCCGTACTTTCCGTCAGCTGCACATCCGGGAGAATTTTGTTCACCACAGGCACATCCTTCAGCAGAGGATGCAAAACGGTCGATCCAAAACCACCCACATCAAATTTGATTAATATTCCGAAAATTCCAATCCAAATGGCAATAATCACAAGCGTGACAAAAATCAGCAGGATTTTGCTTCCGACGCTTTCTTTTTCGTCTTCGTCATCTTCCGACTGTGCACTTGCTTTGTCATCCTTGTTTTTTTTGGCTTTCTTGGATTTTTCTTTTTCCTGTTCTTCTTTTAATTCTTCATCTTCAGCTGGCATATGGTTCTCCTATTTTCCGTTGTAAGTATAGCTTACCAATTCGTCGATTTCTTTTGCTTCGGATGCTGCAATTTCGCGTTTGAATTCTTCAAATGCTTTTTCTCTTAATTTTTCCTGAATCTTACGCTCCTGCATCACTTCATTCAATGCGCGTCTGGCATCATTCATCTGTGCTTCGGCACGCCGTGTCTTAATAGTCTGCGCACGCACCAATGTCTTAATCATGGTCACATCCGCTTTCGCATTGTGGATTGCTTTGACATCAAGCGGTCCTTCCATCATATCGCGCAGACGTTTTTCATAATGCATACGGCGCACCATCAAATCCTGCAGTTTTTGCTGCTCCTGTGCATGCTGCTGTGCTGCAAGACTATAGGTAATCTTGGCTTGCGATTCCAGTTTCAATTTGATATCCAATATATTTTGCATACGATATACAAATTTTGCCATCGTCTCACCTCAACAATTAATCTGAGAAAACATCTTCGAGCAGTTGAATTTCCTCATCAAAATTAAATTTCTCATCCGTGCCCTGACAAAGAAATTCATTGACTGCACGGATTTTTTTAATGGCATAATCGATTTCCGGATTGGAACCGCTCTTGTAGGCGCCGATATTAATCAAATCTTCGGCCTCATTGTAAGTTGCCATTACATTTTTTAATTTGCCCGCAAGTGCCTTATGTTCCTTTGTGGCAATTGCAGACATAACTCTCGAAATGGATTGCAAAATATCAATCGCAGGATAATGATTTTTTTGTCCCAGGCGACGGTCCAGCATAATATGACCGTCGAGAATACCACGCGCGGTATCTGTAATCGGCTCGTTAAAATCATCTCCGTCGACGAGGACGGTATACAGTCCCGTAATCGATCCCTTATCGCTGGTGCCTGCCCGTTCGAGCAGCTTTGGCATCTCCGAATATACACTTGGCGGATAGCCTCGTGTTACCGGAGGTTCTCCGGAAGCAAGTCCGATTTCGCGCTGCGCCTGCGAAAAACGCGTCAGCGAATCCATCATCAATAATACATCTTTTCCCTGATCGCGGAAATATTCCGCAACCGCAGTCGCGGTTTTTGCACATTTATTTCGAATCAAAGCAGGTTTGTCGGAAGTTGCCACCACAACCACGGAACGCGCCATACCTTCCGGTCCAAGGTCTCGCTCGATAAATTCACGAACCTCACGGCCTCGCTCTCCAATCAGGGCAATCACATTGATATCTGCCTTGGTATTGCGCGCAAACATTCCAAGCAGGGTACTCTTTCCTACGCCGGATCCGGCAAAGACACCGATTCGCTGCCCTTTTCCGACGGTGATCAGTCCGTCCACCGCCTTTACGCCGAGCGGAAGCACCTCGCTGATGATCTTGCGTCGCATCGGATCCGGAGGATTCTGATTAATCGGATAAGATTTGCCACCACGAAATACGAAATCATCCGTTGGACGACCGATTCCATCGAGTGTATGACCAAGCAATTCTTCGCCTACTAAAACAGATAATGGATGTCCCGTGTTTTCAACGACACATCCAACTCCTACCCCGTCTACACGGTCTACCGGCATCAGAATCAGCTGCGATTCACGGAATCCGACAACCTCCGCCATCACATATTCTGTCATCTCTTTGTCCTGGTAGATTTTGCACAAATCTCCCATCTTTGCTTCCGGTCCGATTGATTCAATTGTAAGTCCGACTACCGTCGATACTTTCCCATAGCTTTTATAAAAAGTCCGTTCCAGCAGGCGGTAATATTTTTTCGTCTCTTGTAGCATATTTTTATTGACTCAATGCGCGCATTTGCATTAACAGATTTTTTAATTGTACATCCATTCCACAATGGTAAATGCCATATTCGGTTTCGATGATGCATGACTCCTCATCCAAAGATGCATCATGCTGCACTTCAATGACCATATCTGTGCCGAATTCTTCGCGTATCTCAGGCAATTTGTCATTGACATATTTTGCATTTTCCGGAGAGACACGTATTTTAAAATTCTTACCGTTTTCAATTCCCAATAAGGTCTTTTGAATCAGGAAAATCAATACTTCTTTTTTGTCTTCCACGAAGATTCCAAAGGTCTGCTCAATCACCTGCGCAAGTGCATCGACAATCTCTGCTTCCATGGTTGCTTCCCGCTCCTGATATTGTGCGGCAAGCGCTTCGCTCTGTTGCTGTAATTGTGCCTCCAGGCCGGATTGCTGCTCCTGCAGGAAATTTTGTGCCTCTTCCTGACCTGCCGAATATCCGGCATCGCGTTGTTGTTCAAACAGATTCTGTGCCTGTGCATTTGCATCTTCCAGAATCTGATCGGCTCTCGCCTGCGCCTCCTGAAGAATGCGGTCAGCTTCCTGCTGTGCCTGCGCAATCAGTTCCTGTGGATCAATCTGCGGTACCTGCTCGACAACATCCGCTTCGAGCCCTGCCTCAAATCCATCTTCATCCGCTTCCGCTGCGTCAAATGATTGTGCTTCAAATTTTTGTGCACCGTTTAATCCGCGCATAACCTCTTCCATGCGGGGATTTGAATTGATGACACGGGCCTTCGTCTGCGGTTTTTGTTGCACATAATTGTATTTAATAAAATTAGACAACGATATCGTCACCTCCGCCACGGGAAATTACGATCTCAGCCTGATCCTCTAACTTACGGATAACACCAACAATCTTCTGCTGAGCCTCTTCTACATCCTTCATACGAACCGGACCCATGAAATCCATATCTTCCTTGATCATTGCAGCAAGACGCTTTGACAGATTTCGGAAAATTGCATTTTGAACATCTTCTCCGGTACTCTTCATTGCAAGTTCAAGATCCGCATTATCTACATCACGCAGCACACGCTGAATCGCACGGTCGTCGAGAAGCAAAATATCTTCGAAGACGAACATCTTCTTGCGGATTTCGTCTGCAAGTTCCGGTTCTTCGATTTCGAGTGATTCCATGATATGTTTTTCTGTACCGCGGTCTACGGAATTCAAAATTTCTACAATTGCATCGACACCACCGACAATGGTGTAATCCTGATTGACAAGCGATGCAAGTTTCTTTTCGAGAACGCGCTCAACTTCTTTGATGACATCAGGAGAAGTCCTGTCCATCATCGCAATACGTTTTGCGACATCCGCCTGCTTATCCGGCGGCAGTGCACCGAGCACCAGTGATGCCTGACTTGCAGACAAATAAGATAAAATCATGGCAATTGTCTGCGGATGCTCGTCCTGAATAAAGTTCAGCAACTGTGACGGTTCTGTCTTTCGAACAAATTCGAACGGGCGTACCTGAAGTGATGCGGTCAGTTTCGCAATTACACCCTGCGCACGATCCTGGCCAAGAGCTTTTTCGAGCAATTCCTTTGCATAGCCAATACCGCCCTCTGCAATATACTGTTGTGCAAGGCACACCTGATAGAATTCATTCAGGACATCTTCTTTATCCTGAGGTGACACGCTGCGCGTATTTGCGATTTCCAGCGTCAATTCTTCAATCTCATCTTCTTTCAGATGCTGAAAAATTGCAGATGCCTTTTCCGGTCCAAGTGTAATCAGCAAAATTGCTGCCTTTTGGGTTCCCGTGTAATCGTCCATGGACATACTCGTTTACTCCAATCGTTTCAGATTCGTTCTTATTGCTTTAGTCCCATTCGTCATTTAACCAGTTGCGTAACAGCAATGCTGCAGCTTCCGGATTCTCGTCGACGAATTTCTCAATCAAAAGTCTGGTCTCAGATTTTTCTGTATAACCAATATTTTCCAGTTCTTCTTCCGCGGTTGCGGTGCTTTCAAGCAAACCATCCACAGAAAGTTCCGGTTCGAGTTCTTCTTCTTTCTGCTTTCTTGTACTGCGGAATACCACATATCCAAGCATTGCAAAAATGAGTACTGCAAGCACAATTTGAAGAATATCGCTCAAACTTCTGCCACCGGATGACTTCGGGACAAATTCCGGCTGCTGATAGCAGATAATCGAAATCGCATCCTGCGAAAAGCCGGTTGCTTTCGATACCATCTGATAAAGATCTTCCGGCGGATCAATCTGAGTCGGCTCGGAATTTGCAGCTTTATATTCCTCAAATGTCATATTGTCCAGTTCCCCGGACTTTTCGAGAATTTCCTCGTCGTAGACAACATATTTGGTGCAGACGATCGAAATAGATGAATTTTCATAATCCACCTTGCCACCTGCACTCTTTTTGGTCGTAATCTTTTCGTTGTTCTGATATTTGGTATCCTTCTGCGAAATCACGCTATAGCTGTTCGCATTTTCTCTGGTCAGAACAGTCGTATCGTCATTGGCATCCGTACCCGGTGTTTGCGCCGAGCCGCCGTATGCTTCCGAATTGTATTCTGAAACCGATCCGATCATACCGTTGGTCTGTCCATCCGGCGGGAAGAACAAATGCTCTACGGTTTCAGCCGTGTCATAATCAACATTCAAATGAGGAACTACCTGCACATTGGAATACATTTGTGATTCCAAAAGCGCATTGCGGATTTCTGACTTGAGCAGATTCTCCTGCTTCTGCTGATAAGAAAGCTGGCTGTTGATCATACCGACAGCACTGTCCGCATCCGCTCCGGAAAACAGAACATTTCGCTTGCTGTCGATAATGGTAATCTTACTGGTGTCATCATTGCCCATCTCTGTTGCAATAAACTGTGCAATTCCATATGCCTGCTCGCTGTCCATTGTATCCTTTAAGGTCAGCACAACAGCAGCAGATCCCTGTTCGTCTTTGGAGAGAATGGTTCCGTCATCCTTTGGCAGATCGATGTCAACCGTTGCATCCTCGATGCCATCGAGCTGCTTTAAGTGATCGGAGAATTTCTTCTCCAAAAAATCCTTGTACAGTTTTGCTTTGTCGCTTTCTGTCTGCGAGAAACTTCCACTGGTAACCTGATTGATATCATAAGCGGCTGCCGAGATATCATTGGCACCGAGCAACAAAATCGCATTGGCCTCATCCTTGTCCAATACGGTAAATACCAAGCCGTCCTTGCTCACCTGATAAGTAATCGATCCGTCCGAATCGAGCAGATCACGCACCTGTGAAGCTTCTTTTGCACTTTCACAAGTCACAAGCGGCACATAGGTTGGTCTTGTTGCAACATACGCCAGGATTATCAGCGAAACCAATACCACGGATGCAATGCTGATCAGCAAAGCCCGTTGCTTCGTGTTAAATTTTTTCCACCATTCAACAATGCGGTCCAAAATTTTTCGAATTCTTTCCGGCATGGTTTCCTCTCCTTTCCTAATCTTTATCCTTTATCCTTTTATACCTGCATTTGCATTATTTCTTTGTAAGAATCAATAATCTTGTCACGCACGGCAACTGTATATTGCAAAGCAACCTGTGCTTTTGCTGCAGCCACCTGCAAGTCATGCGTATTCTCCGAATAACCGAGGGCAAAACGGATTTCTTCTTCCTCCGCCTTGTTCTGCAGGTCATTGGTCTCATCAACTGATTTGAGCATCGAATCAAAAACTGCAGAAAAGCTGTTGTCTCCAACATCTACAAGTCGTTCATTCTTTGCATAATTGTTTACATAATCCGAGGTAATCCCGGTCAGATTTGCAATATCCATAATCTGTCTCCTATCCTGCTATGTACAGATTAGCTCTGTCCGACCTGAAGTCCGGTCTGTGCGAGTTGTTTGCTTGCGTTAAAAGCAGTTGCATTTGCTTCATATGCACGCGTCGCATCAATCAGATTTGTCATTTCCGTAACCACATTTACATTCGGATATAATACATATCCATCCTCGTTGGCATCCGGATTTGACGGATCGTAGGTCATGGTAAAATCGGTTTCTGTGTCATCTTCCACCGAAAATACTTTTACACCGTTTCCAATTGCCGCATTCAGTGAGTGCGAATAAAACTGGCTGAACGGTGTCACCTTTTTTTCGGAAAAAGTTACAATCTTGCGGCGATAAGGTCCGCCGCCCTCTGTGGAAGTTGTATTTACATTTGCAATATTCTCCGCAATGATATCCGTACGAAAGCGCTCTGCAGTCATACCGGTCGCAGAAATATTAAAAGCCTGAAAAAGTCCCATAAGAAGCCTCCTTTCCCTCTTACTTAATTACATCCCGCATTCTGGAAAACTGATTGTTGATGGATGTCGTCAATGCCTGATATTTTAACTGTTCCGATGCAAGTTCAACCTGCTCCACATCGATATCGACATTGTTGCCGTCCAAACGATACGAATAGCTTTCCGTATCCGAAAACGGCTCCGGATTCAATTTGGAGAGATTGACATTGTTGATTTTGTCATCCAATGAATCATAATCCCCCTGCTTTAACTGTGTGCGCAACACAGATTCAAAGTCAAGATCCTTGCGCTTGTAGCCGACGGTATCCACATTTGCGATATTGTTGGTGATGATATTTTCTCTTGTCCAACTGGCGTCAGCTGCCTTCGTCAGAACATCTACATAATTGAATGCGTTCGAATTAAGCATAGGCTCCCCTTCCCAGTACAACATAGTGTACTCAATCATAATTAATTATAATTTATATTTCGGAAAACACAAGTAAATTAGCAAAAAAAATACCAAATATTGTCTTTTTGTAAAAAGCGACCGCAAAATCTAGGGCTTATGCGATTCTCTTTCCATATCTGTGAAATAACAAAAAAGGACCTATGAATCATAAGTCCTTTTACCACCTACTCAATCCCTGAGTGCTTTCATTTAGTTGTGTTTTGTTGCTTCAACCTCTTCAAATAATACATCATTCAGTACTTTGATATAGGTACCTTTCATTCCTGATGAGCGGGATTCAATCACCCCTGCACTCTCGCATTTCTTTAAGGCATTTACAATGACAGAGCGGGTAATTCCAACCTGATCTGCGATACGGCTTGCAACAAGAATGCCTTCGTTGTTTCCGTCCATCTCTTCGAGGACATGGCGGATTGCTTCGAGCTCTGAGAATGATAATGTGCTGATTGCACTGCGCACGATTTGAATCTTACGCGCTTCCTCTTCACTTTCTTCGCTTTCGGAGCGCATCATCTCAAGTCCGACTACGGTAGTTGCATACTCTGTCAGAATGATATCGTCGATTCCGTATTCATCTTCCTCACGATATTCAAACAAAGAACCGAGTCTTTCGCCTGCAATATAAATCGGGCAGATAATCGCACGATATTTCTTGCATGCGGCTTCAAATCCCAATGTTTCGAGATTCACATTTTCCTTTGTGGAGAGAATTCCAAGGAATCTCTCATTCAATGACGCATCAATATATGCGCCGACTTCCCCTGATAAAAGATCTGTAATTGCTTCAACTCCCTTTGTGTTTCGATACCCAAGTACTTTTCCTTTCTTGCTGATAACAAGTACATTGGAGTCTAACACACCTGCCAAGACCTGGCATATGTCGTTAAAAACCACCTTAGAGGAACTGTTATTGTGCAATAATTGGTTGATCTTTCGCGTTTTATCCAGTAACTGAACGCTCATTGCTAGTCTCCTTCTATTTGGTTTTCGAATTGATTGAAATTCGAGTATTTTTTAAAATAATAGCATGTTTTTTCTGACAATTCAACAAAAAAAGGAGAATTTTTTCGTGTACCTGCCACGAAAAAATCCTCCTCTGACTTCAAAAAGTCTTAGAACTTGCCTGCCTTAGCAGCTTCTTCAACCGAAACGGCTACAGCTACAGTTGCTCCAACCATTGGGTTGTTACCCATTCCGATCAATCCCATCATTTCTACGTGAGCCGGAACAGATGAAGATCCTGCGAACTGTGCATCAGAGTGCATACGTCCCATGGTATCGGTCATACCGTAAGAAGCCGGACCTGCTGCCATGTTGTCCGGATGAAGGGTACGTCCTGTACCACCACCGGAAGCTACAGAGAAGTATTTCTTGCCCTGCTCGTTGCATTCCTTCTTGTAAGTTCCTGCTACAGGATGCTGGAAACGTGTTGGGTTTGTTGAGTTACCGGTAATGGAAACGCCAACATTCTCCTTGTGCATGATTGCTACACCTTCCTGAACATCATCAGCACCGTAGCACTTAACGGTTGCACGAAGTCCGTCAGAGTATGGCTTCTCATAGATTACATTTAATTCTGCTGTCTTATAATCATATTTGGTCTCAACATAAGTAAATCCGTTGATACGGGAAATAATCTGAGCAGCATCTTTTCCAAGTCCGTTTAAGATAACGCGAAGAGGCTTCTGGCGAACCTTGTTTGCCTTCTCGGCAATACCGATTGCACCTTCAGCTGCTGCGAAAGACTCATGTCCTGCAAGGAAGCAGAAGCATTCTGTCTCTTCTTCCAATAACATCTTTCCAAGGTTACCATGTCCAAGACCTACCTTACGATGGTCTGCTACAGAACCCGGAATACAGAAGGACTGAAGTCCCTCACCGATTGCAGCTGCAGCATCTGCTGCTCTTCTGCATCCCTTTTTGATTGCGATTGCTGCACCTACAGTGTATGCCCAGCAAGCATTTTCAAAGCAGATTGGCTGAATTTTCTTAACCTGCTCATATACATCAAGACCAGCGTCTTTTGTGATCTTTTCTGCTTCTTCGATGGAAGCGATGCCATAGCTGTTTAATACAGCGTTGATCTGGTCGATTCTTCTTTCGTATGATTCAAATAATGCCATTTTATGTCTCTCCTTTCCTGATTACTCTACACGAGGGTCAATGATCTTTACTGCACCCTGCTCAGGAGTTACGCGACCGTATGATCCGGAAGCCTTTTCCCATGCTGTGTTCGCATCATCACCCTTCTTGATAAAGTCAGTCATCTTTCCAAGAGAAACGAACTGATATCCAATTACTTCATTATCTTTGTCAAGTGCGATACCGGTTACATAACCTTCTGCCATTTCAAGGTAACGAACACCCTTCTCCTTGGTTGCATACATGGTACCAACCTGAGAACGAAGTCCCTTTCCTAAATCTTCAAGTCCTGCACCGACTGCAAGTCCGTCATCGGAGAAAGCAGACTGTGTACGACCGTAAACGATCTGTAAGAATAACTCTCTCATAGCAGTATTGATTGCATCACATACAAGGTCTGTATTCAAAGCCTCGAGAATGGTCTTTCCCTGAAGGATTTCTGCTGCCATAGCTGCAGAATGTGTCATTCCGGAACATCCGATTGTCTCAACGAGAGCTTCTTCAATAACTCCGTTCTTTACATTGAGGGAAAGCTTGCAGGCACCCTGCTGTGGTGCACACCAGCCTACACCATGTGTAAAACCGGAGATATCCTCAATCTTCTTTGCGTGGACCCACTTTCCTTCTTCAGGAATAGGAGCAGGCTCATGCTTTGCACCCTTAGCAATTGGGCACATGTTCTCAACTTCTTTTGTGTAAATCATGTTAAGACTCCTTTCGATATTATGTTGTTATCTTTTTAACAGACTGTGGTTATTATACTTTTATTTTCAAAGTCTGTCTAGGTTTTTTTGGTATGTTAGTGCTTTTCCACTACATTTTTTTCATCCTTAAAAATATGATTTTCAGGAATCACAAAGCGTACACGGCTGAGTGGATAAATCTGACATCCTCTTCCGATGACCGTACCCGGATTCAAAACACTGTTGCAGCCCACTTCCACATAGTCGCCGAGCATGGCACCAACCTTCTTTCGATTTGTCGGCAGTTCCTCTTTCGTATCATAGGCATCCTTGATTACCACAAGCGATTTGTCGCTCTTGACATTCGAGGTAATCGATCCGGCTCCCATATGGGATTTGTATCCCAGAATCGAGTCGCCAACATAATTATAATGCGGCACCTGTACGGTGTCAAAAATGATATCATTTTTGATTTCTGTGGAATTGCCGACTACCGAGCCTTTTCCGATGATGGCGCTTCCGCGCACATAGGCACAGTGGCGGATTTCGGCCTCCTCATCGATAATGAGCGGCCCGTTCAGGCATGCAGTTTCAGCAACGGTTGCACTTTTGGCGATCCAGATATTCTCCTCCTTTTGCTCGAAGCGTTCAGGGTCCAGCTTCGGACCGAGTTCGAGAATAAAATCACTGATTCCGGCCAGCGCCTCCCACGGATATTCAAATTGTGCAAGATATTCTCCCGCAATTGTTTTTGTTAAATCATACAAATGAGAAATCTTTGCGTTTTCCATTATTCATTACCTTCCTCTTCTTCGCGATGCATTTGCTCTATCATCTCCGAAATTTCATTCATATCCTGTTCATTGACCGGACCAAACGGCGTAGTCTCCGCCGTTGTTTCGCGCACAACAGGATTGCCCTGCGCATCCATAAAGCCGTCTCCTTCACTTTCAAAGTCGTATCCGATTTGTCCATTTTCCCATTTGAGGCAGGCATCAAAGATATTTCCTGCTTTGGAGCAAAATCCGACAATCTTTTTCGAAGACTTCCCGTTGGCAAGAATTTCTGCAACAACCTGTTCTGACAGTTCCTGTTTGCCTATGGTATGCCAGAATTTTGTACCGCATTCGCATTCATATTGCCATTGACCGCGCTTCATCTTTTGATGGCAGGACGGACATTCTATTTCGGAATCAACCGGCTTTGGCTTCTCCGGAAAATCAAATTTAATTTCTCCTTCATCTGTCAGTTTCAAACCGGCAGCAAATTTGATTCCGGTCTTTGCGACAAAACCTTCGATTGGTGCTGTCTTTTTGAGTGTCAAAAGTTCCAGCAACTGATTTTCTTTTAATTTTACGGATGCAATCTCACCTACGCGGAAATCGCATGTCGATTCTTCCGGATTTCTTTTCCGGTTGACGCAGGAATATCCCCACGGCATAATCGCAATATTGCCCCCGCATTTCGGGCATTTCGCATCTTTGACCAGTTTTGGCTCGAGGTCGTCAAAGTCAAATTTCAGCCCCGTCACTTTACCGTCTTCATCCTTCGAAAGTGCGATGCGCGCATCAAATTTCTTTTTTGACTTTGATTTAAAGCCCCGGATTGTCTCGGTTCTGCCCTCCTCGATCAGCTGTTTCATCTGCTTTTCGTTCAGCGATTTGCCGCACAGTTCCCCTACGGAAAATTTACAGCCTTCGCCCTCTTTGACATAATTGCTGCATCGGTAGCCGTATTGTGTCACAATCACTTTGCCGCCGCAGGACGGGCATGGCACATCAAGTATTTTATCTTCGACATGCTCAAAGTCAAAAACAATCTGTTCTTTTTGATTCTCATCCGGCTTTAGCATCAGGCAGGCATCGAATTTCTTTCCGTTTTTGGATTTGAATCCGCGAATGGTATCCGTGTGCTTTTCCGTCAACAGCTGACGCAGATTGGCTTCCGTCAGTTTTTTACCGGCAATTTCCCCGACTGAAAACCGACAGCTGTTCTCATCATCGCGTCTGTAATTGTCACATCCGAATCCAAACGGTGTCTTTTTGATGGCACCTCCGCACCATGGGCAGGTCACATCTTTGATGATCTGCTCTTCGACATTTTCGAAGTCAAAGACAATTTCTTCCTGCCCCTGTTCATTTTTCTTTAAAACCAGACAGGCATCAAACTTTTTACCGTTCTTGGATTTGAATCCGCGAATGGTATCCGTGCGCTTTTCCGTCAATAGCTGGCGGAATACGGCTTCCGGAATCGTCTTGCCTGCAATCTCTCCGACTGAGAATTTACAGCCTTCGCCTTCTTTGACATAATTGCTGCATCGATAACCGAAATGGGTCTTGCACATCGGTGCGCCACACCATGGGCAGTTCAGATCCTCCATCGGTTCCGGGCGGACATCTTCAAAAGCAAAATCAATATGATAGCGCTTCTGTTCGCCTTCTTCCCATGTCATGACAAGTGCAGCATCAAACCGACTTCCTTTTTTTGAAACAAATCCCTTGACGACATCGGTCTTGTTTTTTTCAATCAGATCTTTGTATTGTCCATCCGACAAGGTCACACCGGCAATTTCTCCGATATTAAAATTACATCCGCTTTTGTCCGGTTTGTAATTGGAGCAGCCCACTCCGAACGGTGTCGTCACAATATCGCCTCCGCAAAGCGGGCAGGACACGCCGATTTTGCGTCTTGCACCTGCGCCTTTTCCATCACGATCCGCAAAATTGCTGATGCGTTCAGCGAGGTCTGACTCAATATTCTGCCCGATCATCTTGACGGTCTCATCATGGATGAATTTTTCCAGTTTGGTGCGATATTCCAGATATTCCACGGTACCGTTTGTGATGCCGTCAAGTCCTTTTTCCCAGGATGCCGTCATCTTGGGATTTAACAATGCAGGTACCGTCATGGATACCACTTCAAATACCATTTCTCCGAATTTGGCAGGGGTCAAAATCTGTGCCTTATTCTGATTCAGATATCCGATATCAACCAGTTTCTTGATGATTTCCGCACGTGTCGCGGAGGTACCGATTCCGGAACCTTTGATCTGTGCACGCAATTCTTCGTCTTCAATCAGCTGTCCGGCATTTTCCATGGCAAGCACCATGGAACCTGAGGTATATCGCTTCGGTGGAGACGTCTTTCCGAATCCGATTTCATATCCACCAACAGAAACCGTATCTCCTTTTTGCAGAGATTCCGCCAGCTTTAACAATGCTTCCGGATCGGTTTTGTCTTCCGTATCCTCCTCGTTCTCCGCATTCTCTTCCTTTGCATCGCCTTCTTTTTTCTTTGGAAGTCCTGCGATTTCGAGATATCCCGGATTTTTAAGGGTCTTTGCCGAAGCAAAGAACGATTCCGTATCTGCCTTAATACATAATTTCACATTGTCATATTCCGCAGCCGGATAAAAAATGCTCAAAAATCTGCGGACAATCATATCAAATACTTTTGCTTCCAACTCATTTAAGTGGGACAGTTCCGTCAACTGTCCGGTTGGAATAATCGCATAGTGATCCGTAATTTTGCTGTCGTCTGTATATTGCGAATTCGCAATCTGCGCATGCAAATGCTTTTGCATAATCGTTTCACAATATTGGGCAGTCGGTTCATAGCCCTTCAGCCGACTGATATTCCTGCCGATTTCGCCTGCAATTGCCGTCGAGAGCACACGTGCGTCCGTACGCGGATAGGTGGTCAGCTTCTTTTCATATAAGGACTGCGCCACATTGAGTGTCTCATCCGGCGAAATCTTAAATCTCTTTGTACATTCCGCCTGCAATTCCGCGAGATTGAATAACAGCGGTGCCTTTTTGCGCGAGGTAAAGCGCTCGATGGAATCCACATGCGCCTCTTTGCCCACCAATTCGCCAATCAGCTTTTGCGCTGTTGCCTCTTCTTTAAAGCCATTCTCCTTATAGAGCAGCGGCGACTCAAAATAGCGGGAGCCCTCGACTGCTTTCCATTCTCCGATGATTCCCGCATCGGTAAAGCGTCCTATAACACGATAAAACGGAGTGCCGTTAAAATTGCGGATTTCCCGCTCGCGAATGACTACCATGCCAAGTACACAGGTCATGACACGGCCGACCGCAATTGCGGCATATTTGTGGGTAGCCGCAGCATTGTTCAACAGTCTTCCGTATTTGACCGACATCACGCGGGAAAAATTAATTCCCATCGCATAATCCTCGATTGTTCGCATGATTCCGGACAATCCGAGATTCGCATAATCCTCCATCGGACGCGCCTCACGGATTCCGCGCAGAATTTCCTCCTCCGTCTGGGAATCAATCCAGACACGGAGCTCTTTCATGCCTTCACGCACCCCTCCGTAATTGCGAATGTTTTCCTCGATGGTTTGTCCTTCTTTTCCGGCATCACCGGCCCAGTAAACCGTATCAATGTCTTCTCTTTGCAGCAGTCCATGCACAATATCATATTGCTTGGACACGCTCTCAATGACATGATATTTGTAATCTTTCGGTAAAAAAGGTAAGTCTTCCAGCTTCCATTCTTTGTATTTTAAATCGTAATCTTCCGGATAAACCAGTCCCACGAGATGACCGACGCACCAGGAAATTACATATTCCGTATTTTCGATATAACCGTCCTGGCGACCGTTTACATGCAATACAGCCGCAAACTCCCGCGCCACCGACGGTTTCTCGGTAATGATTAACTTTTTGCCCATTGCTTCCTCTCTTGATTTTTATTTTGAAATCAAAATTAGAGTTCTCTCATATCAATCAATTCAAGAGTCGCATCTTCTTTGGCAAGTTGTACCAGCTGTGGATCGAATGCTTTTGCGGAAAACAGATAGATATGATCTGCACTGACGCGTGCAAGCGCCATAGTTTTCTTTAATTCTTCAAGCATATCCACAGTCATAACCAGCTTTTCCCAGTTACACAGACCGACAATCATCCGTCTGTCGGTACTTTTTGCAATAATATCAATATTGCCGTTCTTGCCAATCCAGCTTCCCATTTTGCTGATATCAATCGGCAAACGCTTCATCTGATTCAGGAGTGACAAATACTCCTTACATACCTCGATGAAGTAGCGATTCAGATAAGCATCCAGATTCTTTGCAATATATTTGTCATAAAAATCAGACGCAGAAAGGATTTGCAGATCGGAAAGATGCGGATATACAAAGCGATACCAGAAATTGACAAAGGTATCCGAAATCCGGTAAACACCTTTTTTCGCCTGATCCATTCCGCCTGTTTCTACGGATTGCTGCTTTTCGATGATATCGAATTGCGCAAGATTTTTCATATAAACACTGATTTTTGCGCGGGAAAATCCGGTTTCCTCATACAAGTCGTTCAATTTGTCTTTGCCGGACGCAATCGTGGACAGAATGGTATTGTAAACTGCAAGTTCACGCAATTCGGCAGAGATAATATTCTCTGCGGCCTCATACAGATATCCGCCTTCTGTCAAAACCAGATCGCAGATGTTCTGCTTAAAATTCTTTTTGCGGTTCCAACGGCTCAAATAGCCCGGAACACCGCCCAAAACGCCATACAGCGAAACCGTATCGCTGACAGACATCTCAGGAAATGCGCGTACCACATCAAGGAAAGACCAGTCCGTCATCTTATGTACATCCGAAAAGGCCTGCTTCATCTTAGAATGCTCTGCAAGCACCGTCTGCTCCGCCCATACAATCGATGAACTTGTCAAAATAATCATCACCGGACCCGGATACAATTTGCGCTCTTTCAATTCAACAATTGCCTCCCAGAACGTCTCATCCTTTTTCATGATATGATGTGCTTCCTGAATGACAATTACGAGTTTGCTCGGTCCGTTGCTCTTCACGCGTTTGAAATATTCGCGATAAGTCTGTTCCTGTAAATGAACACCATACTGGCGTGCAATTTCATCCCCCATCATGGCAAGCTGAGCTTTTTCAGACGCGCGGCGCGCATGATAAAAGAAAAACCGCTTGTCTTTGATAAATTCTTTCATCAGATTGCTCTTTTCTGAATCTTTTTTGCCATATAAGAACACCAGCTGATTGCCATTTTGTTCATATAAAGCCTCTAATCTTTTCAATTCTGCCGTTTTTACTATCATTTTATTTATCCTCCAAACAACTTGCTTAACGCATCGAAAATTATATCATTTTTTAATTTTTTTCACAATAAAAAACAGGAAACTTCTTATGAAGTTTCCTGAAAATTTTTAAATCAAAAGACTTTTTATTTTTTTGTGATATATCCCTGTGCTTTCAGAAGTTCTGCACATAATACAGCTCCGCCGGCAGCGCCGCGAACAGTATTGTGAGAAAGTCCCACGAACTTCCAGTCATAGACTGTATCTTCTCTCAAACGGCCTACCGAAATGCCCATTCCGTTTTCGTAATTGACATCTTCCGCAACCTGTGGACGGTTATCCTCTTCGAGATACTGGATAAACTGCTTCGGTGCACTTGGCAGATTCAGTTCCTGCGGAACACCCGAATAGCTGCGAAGCCTTTCAATCAGCTGTTCCTTGGTCGGCTGCTTCTTGAATTTTACAAATACCGAAGCGGTATGACCGTTCAATACAGGAACACGGATACACTGTGCGGTAATCAGCGGAGAGGTTGCAGGAACAATCTCCTTCTTCTCATCATCCACATATCCCCATACACGAAGCGGCTCTTTCTCGGATTTTTCTTCTTCACCACCGATGAACGGAATAATGTTTCCAACCATTTCCGGCCAGTCCTTGAAAGTCTTGCCTGCACCTGAGATTGCCTGATAAGTAGAAACAACTACTTCGTATGGTTCAAATTCTTTCCATGCGGTCAGGACCGGTGCATAAGACTGGATTGAGCAGTTTGGCTTTACTGCCACGAATCCACGCTTGGTGCCAAGACGCTCTCTCTGATATTTGATTACTTCCATATGTTCCGGATTGATTTCCGGAACCACCATCGGAACGTCCTTTGTCCAGCGGTGTGCACTGTTATTGGAAACAACAGGTGTCTCAGTCTTTGCATACGCTTCCTCAATTGCTTTGATTTCTTCCTTGGACATATCCACTGCGGAGAAAACGAAATCTACTTCGGATGCAACCTGCTCCACCTCATTGACATTCTTTACCACAATATTCTTAACAGCCTGCGGCATCGGAGTATCCATCTTCCAACGATCACCGATTGCTTCTTCATATGTTTTGCCCGCACTTCTCGGACTTGCTGCAATCACAGTCACCTCAAACCATGGATGATTTTCCAGCAAAGAGATAAATCTTTGACCAACCATTCCGGTTCCGCCTAAAATACCAACTTTTAATTTCTCACTCATTTGATTTCCTCTTTCCGTGTCCGTCTGTCGCGAACAACTGTTTTTGTGTTAGATAATATATTATCGGAATCCGATTAAAAAAACAAGGAATGTGAAAATAGAAAAAATGTAGTTTTTTTCAGTTTTTCTGTTCAATATGCACAATCCGATTCCATATTATTTCAAATAGTCTTCATACTTTGCAATCACCTGCTCCATTGCTGTGCGGGATGGAGCGCCGATTGTCAATCTGGTATTGACACAGGTCTCCATTGAAATTGCATCATAAATATCATTTTCAAAAACCGGACTGATCTGCTTTAATTCCTCCATGGACAGATCGTCAATGGCACAATTCTTTTCGATGCAATAAAGCACCAGACGTCCAACAATTCCGTGTGCATCGCGGAATGCCACGCCATGCTTCACCAGATAATCTGCGGCATCCGTTGCATTGGTAAATCCGTTATTGGCAGATTTGCGCATATTGTCCTTACAGAAAGTCAGTGTCTTTAACATTCCGTCAAATAATGCAATGCATCCTTTTGCGCTATCCATCGCATCAAAAGACAGTTCCTTATCTTCCTGCATATCTTTGTTATATGCAAGCGGAATGCCCTTCATCGTGGTCAAAAGAGACATCAGCGCTCCATAAACTCGTCCGGTCTTGCCGCGCACGAGTTCTGCAATATCCGGATTTTTCTTTTGAGGCATAATGCTGCTTCCGGTGCTGTATGCGTCGTCAATTTCCACAAACTGATATTCATTGGAATTCCAGATAATGATTTCTTCCGAGAAACGGGAAAGATGCATCATCACGATGGAAAGCGCATTCAAAAATTCAATCAGATAATCGCGATCGGACACGCCGTCCATACTGTTTAAGGTCGGACCGTAAAAATCGAGAAGTTCTGCGGTATATTCACGGTCAAGCGGATATGTGGTTCCTGCAAGTGCACCGGATCCGAGCGGACAATAATTCATGCGCTCATAGATATCATGCATACGGCTTCTGTCACGGCGGAACATTTCAAAATATGCACCCATATGGTGCGCCAGTGTAATCGGCTGTGCCTTTTGCAAATGGGTAAATCCCGGCATAATGGTATCCAGATTTTCTTTCATAATGCCAAGGATGGTCTCCAGCAAAGACTTTAACAATTCATCCGTCTCCTGCACCTGTTTACGGGTATACATACGCATATCCAAAGCAACCTGATCGTTGCGGCTTCTACCGGTATGCAGCTTTTTGCCGACATCTCCGATCCGGTCAATCAATGTTGCCTCAACAAAGCTGTGAATATCTTCATAGGCATTGGAGATTTCGAGCCTGCCGGCTTTCACATCGTCGAGAATTCCATGCAGTCCCTGCGCAATCTGCTTTCCTTCTTCCTCAGTGAGAATGCCCTGTTTTGTCAGCATTTTTACATGTGCCATACTTCCTGTGATATCTTCTTGATAGAACTTCTGATCAAAAGAAATGGAAGCATTAAAATTATAAACAAGTTGATCGGTCTCTTTGGTAAATCTGCCGCCCCATAATTGTGCCATAGCAGTACTCCTTTCTCTTAGTGCATTTTTTGTGCTATCTCGCGGTCCCTCTGCTCTTTGGAGAACACACAACCGCAATAATATTGTCGGTACATCCCGTATTCACGGGATATTTCCGTTGATTTCTTGTATCCTTCTTTTTTCTTAAAGTCCGAAAACAAATATAAAATATCATATTTTTCGGCAAGTTCGCCACCGATTTCATTTAATTTGGCAGCATTTTTTAATGGGCTGATTGAAAGTGTCGTCGTAAAATAATCAAACTGATTTTGTTTTGCATATTCAGCCGTCTTTTCAAGCCGCAAACGGTAACAGAGGAAACAGCGTTCTCCTCCTTCCGGCTCCTTTTCATATCCCCTGATATAGTCATAGAATTCTTTCGGATCAAACGGACCTTCCACAAAGGATACAGGATGTTTCACCGGGAATTGCTCTATAAACCGCTTTTGCTCTGCAGCGCGGCATGCATACTCTTCCGGTGGATAGATATTGGGATTAAAATAATATACCGTCACGGAAAAATATTCGCTCAATGTCTGAATGCAATAGGTGCTGCATGGTCCGCAGCAACTGTGCAGGAGCAGCTTCGGTACAGCTTCGTTCTGCCGTATCTTTGCAATTTCTTCTTCCATGCGCTTTTGATAATTGATTTGATTCATAAAAATCTTCCTCAACTTTGCTACTTTATCTCATTAAAACCAACAAATAAAAAAAGAAAGAGTCGTTTACGACTCTTAATTTTCATTCGCAAACAAATATTTCAATGCACAAATTGTGACCGCATACATGATCACCGCAATCACTGCCGTGCTGATTCTCGGAACCAGAATGCCAACAATCAGTACCACAATCATCAATGTACCGTGCAGCCACAGCTCCGCATTGTGAAGGCATACCGCAATTGCAATATCCAAAAGCATAATGCATACCACTGCGACAAGCGGCTGATGAAATGCAAGTGCACCGACAAGTATCGCTGCAAGAAATGCAACCGCAAATGCTGCCAAAATAATCAGATTCTGTTTATCCTTAAAATTTAATTTCTTAAACATATCCATAAGCCTGCCTCCGTTCCTTAGATTGTTCAAAAGCCGATAAGGGGACTCGAACCCCTGACCCACGCATTACGAATGCGTTGCTCTACCAACTGAGCCATATCGGCTTGCCTTACAGCAACAATAACTATACCAAACTCATCCGTCAAAATCAAGCAATAATTCACCGAATCCTATTGACTTTTTTTACTGATTTTATACAATACAGTTCGAAGTTATTTTTCGCAATAAGAATGAGGAAAGGATTTTTTCATTTATGGGCAAGAAACATTTAATTGATTTTGTGGATATTTCAAAGTCTTATCACCATAATCTGGTATTGGATGAATTTAATTTATATATTCGGGAGAATGAATTCGTGACATTACTCGGACCGTCCGGATGTGGCAAAACCACGACACTGCGACTGCTCGGCGGATTTGAGAAACCTGACAAGGGACAGATTCTATTTGATGGTGCAGATATTACAAATGTGCCTGCGAACGAGCGCAAGCTGAATACGGTCTTCCAGAAATACTCTCTCTTCCCGCATATGAGCATTGCGGAAAATATTGCCTTTGGATTAAAAATTGCCAAAAAAAGCGATGCCTATATCAAAGACAAGATTTCATATGCGTTAAAGCTGGTCAATCTTGACGGATATGAGAATCGTTCCGTGGATTCGCTCAGCGGAGGCCAGCAGCAGCGAATTGCGATTGCACGCGCGATTGTCAATGAGCCGAAGGTGCTGCTGCTCGATGAGCCGCTCGGTGCATTGGATTTAAAATTGCGCCAGAGCATGCAATACGAATTGATGCGCTTGAAGGATGAACTTGGAATCACCTTCGTCTATGTCACACATGATCAGGAAGAGGCCTTGACCATGTCGGATACCATTGTCGTTATGAATCAGGGCTATATCCAGCAGATCGGCACTCCGGAAGGAATTTACAACGAACCGGAAAATGCATTTGTTGCAGATTTCATCGGGCACAGCAATATCATCGACGGCATTATGCTGCATGACGAACTGGTTGAGATTCTCGGTGTCCCGATGCCTTGCGTGGACAAGGGCTTCGGCATCAACAAGCCGGTTGATGTGGTGATTCGGCCTGAAGACGTGGAGCTGGTTGCCCCGGGCAGCGGCAAACTGCACGGCACAGTCATCTCCAACCTTTTTAAAGGTGTGCATTATGAGCTCGAAGTACGCGCAGCCGGCTATGAATGGCTGGTACATACCACAAAATATTATGAGGTAGGTCAGGAAGTGGATCTGGATGTCATTCCGTTTAATATCCAAATCATGCACAAACCTGAATCCTCCGACGAAAAGGCGGTGGAAATCGATGAATAAACGAACGGGGCGCCTGTTGGCCGGACCATATCTTTTCTGGATGATTGGATTTGTCATTTTGCCGCTTTTATTTGTATTTGTCTATGCCTTTACCAATTCAGACGGAAACATTTCTTTGGAAGCATTCCGTACCATATTTACCGCAACCAATGCAAAAGCCATTGGACTGTCTCTGGAACTGGGATTGCTGACAACCGTCATCTGTCTGCTTCTGGCCTATCCGCTTGCCATGATTTTAAACGGATTAAAAATCAAAAGCCAGAGCTTTATTGTATTTATCTTTATGCTTCCGATGTGGATGAATTTTATGCTCCGCATTCTGGCATGGAAACAGTTGCTGAACAAAAACGGCGTTCTGAACGCCTTTTTGTCTTTGCTTGGCCTGCCGGGCATTGATATTTTGAATACACCCGCAGCGGTTGTTTTTGGTATGGTTTATGATTTCCTGCCTTTTATGCTTTTGCCGATTTATAATGCGATGAGCCGAATCCGACAGGACTGGATTGAAGCAGCCAGGGATCTGGGTGCAGGCAATCTTCTCATTTTGGTGCGCATCATTTTTCCGCTCACCCTCTCCGGTGTCATCAGCGGAATCGTCATGGTTTTCGTACCGTCACTGACCTCATTCGCCATTTCACAGATTCTCGGCGGTGGTAAGGTTCTGCTGATCGGTAATGTGATTGAACAGGATTTCATGCAGGGAAATCAATGGAATGCCGGAAGCTCATTGTCAATGATACTGATGATTTTTGTCCTGCTTTCCATGGCCATTATGAATTTGTTTCAACATGATGAGGAGGGTACACAGTTATGGTAAAGAAAACACTCTCCCGCATTTACATATTTTTGATTTTTTTGTTTTTATATGCGCCGATTTTGGTTCTGGCGGTGCTCTCCTTTAACCGTTCAGACTCGCGTGTCAGCTGGGGAGGTTTCACACTCTCACGCTATGTGGCATGCTTTGAATCCGAAAGCATCATGTCAGCCTTTGCGACGACACTTGAAATCACTTTCTGCTCGGCTGTCATTGCAACCATCATCGGAACGCTTGCCGCAATGGGTATCAGTTCCATGAAAAAACGCGGTCAGGCTATTTATCTGGGTGCCACCAATATCCCGCTTTTGAATGCAGATATTGTCACCGGTATCTCCATGATGCTGCTGTTTGTCCGTTTCACCAATCTCGGCTTTGTCACCGTCCTGATTGCACATATCACATTTAATATTCCATATGTCATATTAAATGTATTGCCGAAACTCAAACAGGCAAACCGCTCGACCTACGAAGCGGCTCTGGATCTCGGTGCCTCACCTGTGCGCGCATTTTTTACGGTCACCTGGCCTGAAATCCGCTCCGGTGTATTCTCCGGATTTTTGATGGCAGTCACAATGTCACTGGATGATTTTTCCATCACATATTTTACCAAAGGAGCCGGAGTCAATACCCTTTCCACGATGTTGTATGCGCAGCTGCGCAAAGGCATCAAACCGGAACTGTATGCACTTTCCACTATCCTTTTTCTGACGGTATTATTGCTTTTGATTGCCACCAATATCAATGGAGACAAAAAGGTCGACAATCGCCTGATTCGCCGTGTCATCAGCGCAGTGATTATGCTTGCACTGTTTACCGGATCCGTCTTTGTCCTGGTTCAGCAACACCGGATTTCCGGAGGTGGCGACCGCACCATCACGGTATTGAATTACGGAAAATATATTGATGGAGAACTGCTCGACCGCTTTGAGCGTGAAACAGGAATCACCGTCAAATATGAAGAATATGAAGAGCCGGAAGAAATGTATACGAAATACAAAGCCGGTGCCATCTCCTATGATTTGATCTGCACCTCGGATTATATTATTGAAAAATTGATTGAAGAAGACGAATTGCTGCCGATTGATGATTCACAACTGACCAATTATGAGAATATTGATCCCGCATTGATTGAGATGTCGACCTTTGATCCGTCCCATCAATATACCATTCCGTATTTTTACGGCACACTTGGAATTCTCTATAATACCAAAGATTACAGCGAAGATCAGGTAAAAAGCTGGGATCTGATTTGGGACAAACAGGTATCGGGCCACCTGATTATGACCAATTCCGTCCGTGATGCATTTTCACCGGCATTGATTGCATGCGGCTATTCCATCAATGATACCGACCCGGCGCATTTAAAGGAAGCACAAATGGTTCTTTCCAGACAAAAGCCTATGGTCAGTGCCTATTATGTAGATGAAACCGCAAACGAAATGATTGCGGAAAATGCGTCTCTGGCCGTTTGCTATTCCGGAGAAGCGGCACTTGCCATGGATGAAAATGAGCATCTGAAATATATTGTTCCGGACGAAGGATCCAATTTGTGGATTGATTCCTGGTTCGTTCCAAAATCATGCAGAAACTATCAGGATGCACTCACTTTTCTGGATTTTCTCTGTGACAATGAAGTGGCTTTACAGAATTTTGAATATGTCTATTATGCATCGCCGATTCTCTATGTTCAGACACATATGGATATCGATGATCGCTTAAACAGTGCCATCAACCCGGAAAACCGGGTCACACGCAACTGCGAAGTCTATCGCGCGCTTGACAATGACACATCTGCCTATCTGAATACGCTTTGGCAGGAATTAAAGTCCCAATAGCCTATTGCCAATCGTCATATTTTTTGATAAAGTTTAACCACGGTATCCGGTCAATACCGTGGTTTTCTTTTTGCACAGCTCGTGCATTTCCCCCCAAGGAAAGAATGATTTCCATGAAGGAGATACATGGAATATCAGAATTTTATAACAATTATCAAAGAAGAACTGGAACATATCAGTCAAAAGGAAGTCCATTTGGACCGACAGAGCAAAAATAATGATGTCATTGTCGATTCGCTTACCATACGCGATCCGGCATTTAATATTGCGCCAACCATTTATCTGACACCATATTATGCACGCCACCTCGACGGCATGAGCATTCAGGAAATCGTCCGTGACATCTATGACACCTATGAGCAGGCTGCGCCTGTATCTGATTTTGATGTCACACAATATACCGATTATCAAAAGGCTCAGCAGTCCATCTGTATGCGATTGGTGAATTTCGAGAAAAACAGGGAGCGCCTTCGCGATTTACCGCATGTTCGTTTTCACGACCTTGCGATTATTTTCGCCTATATCCTTCCGATTGAGGACAAAGGCTACGGCGCCATCGTCGTGCATCGCAATCATCTTGCATTATGGAATGTCACGGTAGAAGATCTGTATGCAAAAGCGATGGAAAACTCCCCTCACATATTGCCTGTACAGATTGATACCATGGATGCACTGATGAAGCGACTCTGTCCGGAAGGTGTCTTTCCTGACGATCCGCAGCCACAGATGCTTGTCATGTCCAATTCCAGATCCGTTTACGGCGCAGCCACCATCCTCTATCCCAATGTCTTAAAGCACCTGTCCGACCGGTACGAAAAAGATTTGTTTATTATTCCAAGCAGCATTCACGAAGTGATTGTGCTGCCTGATGAGTCATATGACCCAGAAGAATTAAGCCAGCTGATTTGCGATGTCAACGAAATGGAGCTCGAAGATACCGACATTCTGTCGGATCACCCGTATTACTACTCCCGCCAGACAGACGAAATTCTAATGCATCCATAATACAAAAAGTCCTCTACAGTCTGAAAGGAAGTTGCATCATGCAACTTCCTTTTTGTTTCATTCATTATTTTGCAGTAATCTTGATTGCTTTTGCCCAGCTGTCCTTTTTCAAGACAAAACTCCTATATGTTCATTCGTTTTATTCTGCATCGAGCATATTCACAACCTTTGTCAAGTCCACCCCGTTGATAATCTTATAATGCACGCCTTCATATTCAATTCCTTTTTCTGCGCACTTGATTTCATAGGTCTTATCTTCACATTTAATTTTCAGTGTGAACCCACCTTCGTCAATCTCTCCACCTCGTTCTAAACTCACCGTTCTAATGTAATCACAAACATCCTGCGCCACTTTTGAATCCTCAACAATCACTTTCGGCTTGTCTGTATTTTCAGAATCATAGAGTTCAATCTTTTTCGGCTCTTTGAATAAAAACAGTCCATTCGCGGATCCTGCCATTTGTAATATCGGCAATAAACTTACCCCATTTGTAATTTGATAATGCTCATCTTTGTATGAAATTCCATCTGCAGCGTAACTAAACTCGTATTCCTGGGATTCACAAACCACTTTCACATGAAATCCGCCTTCCCCGATTTCCCCTCCGGGCTCTAATTCCGCAGACTGTATCAATTGGCAAATATCATCTAACACTTTTTTATCTGTTACCACTATCGATGGATTTCTAAAATCATTAGCTTCATATATTTCTATTTTTTGTGGATCATCTAATTTCAACGACAGATTATCTCGTTTTTCACTAGAACCACATCCCGCCAAAACTAAGACTCCAAGAATTAATATCAATAAACATACTTTCTTTTTCATAATCAATCTCCTATGCATAATAGGACAAAGTCCTTCTCCATTTCCATTTCGTTCCATATGAGGTAAAATATACATTCCCCCTATTATACTTTACAGTTATTTGAGTATCTTTCTGTGGATTTCTGATAACAATATAGTCACCACCCACTCGACAGGAATATCCATACAGTGTTACAGCATGTGCACCTTCTTCTGAATAGCATGACATGGCAATCGGATACTTATTATCAATATTACATTTCACACGTCCTATGGCAAGAACTCCATCTGTCATTGCATATGAAATTCCAAATTTTTTTAGAGCTACTTTCTTTTGTGTAATAGTAGCGCCTTGATCATACGATATATTCATCAGATCACAAACACTATACGCGGAGTAACGAGTTCCTTTTCTATAATTAACTATCGTAGCCACCGACGCAGCCCAACACATATCCCGCCCATTTTGGCTAACAGAATAACCATTTAGTTGGCATATCCTTGTCCCATGACTACCTTCCATGTCATTGACAGCAAAACTAGGTGTATATCCTTCTTTTATAGTTTGTTGTCCCACTTCACTACCATTTTCATCAAGCGACAACAATTCATTTGCGACATATTCAACGGTTTCACGATATTCTTCCTTTTCAAAACGCGCTATAGCCTCTTGCTCTTTCTCAAGCAATGGGGCAGCATCTTCATAAGTATAGAAATCACTAGTTCCTTTTGTAATTATATAGTCATCACATATAGCAAAAATTAGAGACTTATCAGATACATAATCAATCTCATTTAGCCAATCAACATACACATCATCGCCACTAATTGTATACCCATCTCCCGTTTCGATTACAGCCACAACAAAAACCACTTTTTCATCTTCCAAAACAGGGAAGTAATACGCAGGCTCAGTGTTTCCAAATAAATTCACTATGATAAATGATGAATCAAGATAGCAATCATCAACAGATTCTATTTCCCCGGTATCTTCAAATTCTTTTGAAACAGATAATACATCCTCATAATTTTCTTCCGCATATTGCTTTGCACTTTCAGGAATATTCCGGTCTATCATTATTGACTTATAGCTCATATCGCTCTGATATGCCCACACCCTATTAGGAATAATCAAAAGAGTCAGCAACAATGATACCACATTTACAACAGCAACCTTCCAATGAATATGCGATTTTCGCTTTTCCAACCCTCTTAACACATTTAATTTTGCACTTCCCATATTAGCCCCCTTCTATATCGTACTTTCATCTGATATTATCAAAGAATCATATAATTTTGCATATTCTGCAGCTGATTTCTCCCATGAAAAATCCGTTCGCATATCCCGTAATACCATCGCATTCCATTTATCGCGATGTTCATAATAGACTTCACATGCATATTGAAGAATATGCAAAAGTTCATGCGCATTATAATTGCAAAATGAGAAGCCGGTTCCGGTATTCTCATATTCATTATACGGACAGACACTGTCTTTTAATCCACCGGTCTCACGCACAATCGGAACGGTGCCATAGCGCATACTCATCATCTGGGACAGGCCGCACGGTTCAAACAGGGACGGCATCATAAATGCATCCGCTCCTGCATAAATCGCATGTGCTCTCTCTTCCGAATAACCAATATAAGAACCGATTTTATTCGGAAAACGTTTCTGGAAATAATGGAACATGTGCTCATAACGATTTTCGCCGGTTCCGAGAACCACAAACTGGATATCCAGTGTCGTCAGCACTTCCTCGAGAATATATGCAATCAGGTCAAATCCCTTTTGATCCGTCATGCGCGATACAATTCCTACCAGCAATACATTCTCTCGTTCCGGCAGGCTGAATAATCGCTGCAGGCAGGCCTTATTCAACGGCTTGCCATTTGCGATGGTATCACAGTCAAAATGATCGATCAGATACTCATCTTTCTTTGGATCAAAAATATCATAGTCAATTCCGTTTAAGATTCCGACCAGGTCTTCTTTGCGCGATTCAAACAGGCCATCAAGGCCTTCTCCTCCTTCCGGAGTCATGATATCATGCGCATAAGTCGGACTTACTGTACATATTTTATCTGCATATACGCAACCACCCTTGAGCAGATTTGCCTCACCATAGGATTCCATGCCATGATGATCAAAAATATATTCCGGCAAGCCGGTTACATCCATGACATCACGGATTTTCCATCGTCCCTGAAATTTCAAATTATGAATGGAAAATACGGTTCTGATTCCACTGTAAAATACATCCGATCCAAACGTCGTATGCAGGAAAACCGGAATCAGACCGGTTTGCCAGTCATTGCAATGAATGACTGCCGGTGCATAATTCAAAAGCGGCAATGCCGTCAGCACTGCTTTTGAGAAAAATGCAAATTTCTCGACATCTTCATGCAAATTATGATATGGATTCGGGCCGGCAAAATAAAATTCATTATCGACAAAATAATAAGTTACATTGCCTCTTTTGGCCTCAAAAATACCAGCATATTGTTTGCGCCAATTCAAATCCACATAAAAATGACATACATAATTCAATTCAGAGAGAAATTTTGAATCCATACATTCGTACTTTGGCAAAATCACTCTGATTTCAAATTCATTCGGGTCGATATATTTTGGCAATGCTCCTACAACATCAGCCAATCCACCCGTCTTGATATAAGGTGTTGCTTCGGAAGATGCAAATAAAATCTGTTTCATAAGCCAACCTTCTCCTTCGCAAGACGCTTCATTTCCTGTGCATTTTGCATTACAGCATCCGTAATCTCAACTCCGCCAAGCATGCGGGCCAGTTCTGTAACGGAAGCCTCCTCAGACAATTCTGCAATCTTTGTATGCGTCGAAGCATCAGCAACCGATTTTTCAATCAGAAAATGATGATCTGCCATCGCTGCAATCTGTGGAAGATGCGTAATGCAAACCACCTGATGTTCTCTGCCGAGTGCTTTGAGCATCTCGGACACTTTCTGCGCTGTACGGCCACTGATTCCGGCATCAATCTCGTCAAAAATCAATGTATCGATATGATCTTCTTTTGCAAGAACTGTCTTAACCCCTAACATAATACGCGACAGTTCGCCGCCCGATGCCACTTTCCGAAGTGGTTTCAGCGGTTCCCCCGGATTGGTGGAAATTAAAAATTCACAGTCATCAAATCCATTCGCGGAATAAGACTTGTTCCGTTCAAATTTCATTGTGAAAGAAACATCGAGAAAATTTAATTCCAACAATTCTTTTTTTACTTTTTCCGTCAATTCAAGCGCTTTGTCCTGTCGGATTTTTGAAACCTGCTCCGACAATTCGTGCAACTGCTTTTGTGCGTTTGAAACGGATTGTTTTAATTGTGACAAATATGCATCATAATCATTTAAGACTTCGATGCGCTTTTTCTTTTCTTCACATGAAGCGAGTATTTCTGCAATGGAACCGCCGAATTTGCTCTTTAAATGATTTACGAGATCCAGACGGCTTTCCACTTCAAAATAATGTTCCTCATTGAAATCCGCATCCGACAGATAAGCTGACAATTCGCGATTAAAATCGCTCAAAAGATTATCCAGCTCTGTCGCCTGATCCACAAGTCCGGACAATGCTTCATCATAATCCGAAACACTCATCAATTCCCGCAACGCATGTCCGATCAGATCCGATGCCCCATCAGATCCGGTTTGCTGATATACCGTACCGAGCGCCTCAAGAATTTTTTTGCCGTTTGCAATCTTGCGATATTCGCTCTCGAGATTCTCGTCCTCATTCGGTACCAAATTGGCAGCTTCAATCTCGGATATTTCATAGCTTAGGAATGAAATCTCTTTGGTGCGCTCCTCCTGTCCCAAATCCGCATGTTCAAATTCATCGCATAAGGATTTGTAATGCTGATAGGATTCTGCCATTTTGGCTTTCAAATCCTGCAATTCTTCTTTTGCATAGGAATCGAGAATTTCAAGATGCTTTTTCTTGGATAACAGACTTTGATGTTCATGCTGTCCATGAATATCAATCAATACACCCGCGACTTCCTTGAGCTTGCTTCCCGGAACACTCTCACCGTTGATCTTGGCAACGGTACGCTGTGGAGTGATTTTACGACTCAGTATCACATCCCCGTCCTCCGGTTCGATTTCCATCTCTGCAAGCTGTTGCAGGGTTCGTTCGTCATCCACATGAAATACCAATTCAACGAAGGCCATGTCAGCTCCTTCTCTCAGCATTTCCTTTGGGACTTTTTCTCCCAGCGCCAGATTCATGGATCCGAGCAAAATGGATTTGCCGGCACCCGTTTCTCCGGTCAGGATATTCAGTCCTTCCGAAAAGTTTACTTCTTCCTCTTCGATCAAAGCAAGATTCTTCACGTGTAAACTTAGTAACATAAAACTCCTTCCACTCTCTCGACCTAGTAAATGAGTTCTTGAAGTTTTTCCTGTAATGCATGTGCATCTTCAACCGATTTGGTTGCGCACATAATGGTATCATCGCCTGCAATTGAGCCTACCACTTCATCCATATCCATTGCATCGATTGCGGCGCAGACAGCACTTGCCATTCCGGATACAGTCTGTAGAACCACGATATTCATAGCGAGGTTCATAGATACAAAACCTTCCTTCAGGACACGCACATATTTGTCTTTTGATAATGTTGCACGCTCATAGAATGGTACATATTTCTGGCGTCCGGATCCGGTCGTCAGCTTTGTCAGATTCAGTTCACGGATATCCCTTGATACCGTTGCCTGTGTTACGGAATACCCTTCGGCCTTCAACATTGCCTGAAGTTCTTCCTGTGTCTCCACACTGTGTTGTACAATTAATTCCAAAATTTTCTGATGTCTTTTCTGTTTCATAAGCTTCTCCTGTTCTATTGCTCCATTTTGCGGCGCAAGTTTTCCAAAAAACTAATCCTACTCAAACGGCAAATTTGAATGGTCTGTTCCGCCCGTCCAATTTTGTACCGTTCACCTACCTGCATCATATATACCTTGTCTCCATCCACGCTGACGCTCACACATTCGTCACGCTCTGCACTTCTGGAGTCCAATTCCACCTCGATCACGTCATCCATATCCAGCACAATACTGCGGGAACTGAGTGTATGATCATTGATTGGGGTCAGCAGAATCAGCTTTGCTTTCGGATTCACGATTGGTCCGCCGGCCGAAAGATTATAGCCGGTCGATCCCGTCGGTGTTGAAAGAATGATTCCGTCTGCCCGATATGTATTTAATTTTGTACCGTTGATATACACATTTAAGTGCAAAAATTTCTGTTCTCCGGCACTATAGAAAAAAATATCATTCAATGCCAAATGTTCTTTCGGATCCTTGCCTCCGAGATTCTTTAGCATCATCCTCTCTTCGATATAATAATCATCCAGAAACAGATGATCGATTGCAGGATAAATCGTATTTTTTTCAAGTTCGCACAAATAACCGAGATTGCCGAGGTTCACACCGATAATCGGCAGTTTCAGGCTCTCCATTCTGGTTGCGATGCGAATCAGGGTGCCATCTCCTCCAAGTACGATTATGGCCTCGGTTTCTTTGGGGACATCCTGTACGGTCACCTCCTGATGATCCATAACCTTTGCCGTGCCACCCTTGTCAAAAATATATTTGATGATCTCGCGCGAAATTTGAAATCCGAGATCCTTTTTGCTGTTTGTTATGAGAAAATAATGTTTCATTTTTTGTCTAATTCCTCATGTGCCGCAGCGACAACCGCATCTACCGAAACAGACGGATCGATTGTTTTTGCGGAATCCTTCCGGATATGCAAAAGATATTCAATATTACCCTCAGGCCCTTTGATTGGTGAGAAAGCCAAATGAAGTACGCTAAAGCCGATTTCCAGTGCAAAATCAATCACCTTCTCAATCACTTCTTTGTGTACGGCCGGGTCACGAACCACGCCCTTTTTGCCAACCTTTTCCCGACCGGCTTCAAACTGAGGCTTGATCAGGCAGACCATCTGTCCCTGCTCCTGCAAAAGTGCAATCGCGGCCGGAAGCACTTTGGTCAGTGAAATGAATGAAACATCCACTGAGGCAAAATCGAGAATGTCATCGATGTCATTTTCGGTCACATAGCGGATATTGGTTTTTTCCATGCATACCACTCTCGGATCCGTACGCAGCTTCCATGCGAACTGACCATATCCAACATCCACAGAATATACTTTCTTTGCTCCGTTTTGTAACATACAGTCCGTAAATCCACCGGTCGAAGCACCGATATCCATACAGATTTTATCATCCAGGCAAATATCAAATTCTGCCATGGCCTTTTCCAATTTCAAGCCGCCACGGCTGACATATTTTAATGTCGATCCGTGAATTTCAATCTGGCAATCATCCGGAAACATGCTTCCGGCCTTATCTTCACGATTGTTATTGACAAAAACATTGCCCTCCAGAATCATCGTCTTCGCTTTTTCACGCGAAGGGGCAAGATTTCTCTGTACCAGAAGGACATCGAGTCGTTCTTTCATAATTCCTCCAAAATTCGCTTTGTAATCTTCTCTGCACTCAGCCCCAGTTCATCGAGAAGCTGTGCAATCTTGCCATGCTCGACGTAGCCGTCTTCGATGGCAATCGGCAATACCTGTATCTGCAGCTTTTCGCGCTGCACGAAATCCGAAATATGTTCGCCCATACCGCCGCTTCGGATATTTTCTTCCATGGTCACAACAAGATCATGGGTATCAGCCAGATGCCTCAGGGCATCCTGATCAAACGGCATTGCGAAACGGGCGTTGATGATGGTCGGATCGTAGCCGTGGGAAGCCAGCTGCTTCGCAACCTGCTCCGCCGTTTTGACCATGCTTCCGAGTGCAAACAATGCGATTTTGCTTCCTGCATGCAGCAATTCCGACTGCCCGTAACAAATTGCCGCACGATACTCGCGCAAGCCGTCATAGGCTTCTCCTTTTGGATAGCGCACTGCAATCGGGCCGTCATATGCAATCGCATATTTTAACATATCCGATAATTCCCATTTATTTTTCGGTGCCATAACAGTCATGTTCGGAATCGATGACAAGTAGGAAATATCATAGATTCCCTGATGGGTTTCCCCGTCACTTCCCACAATTCCGGCGCGATCGATTGCAAATACCACCGGCAGATTCTGAATGCATACATCATGCAAAATCTCATCATAAGCGCGTTGCAGGAAAGATGAATAAACCGCAAATAACGGTTTGAGTCCGGCCTGTGCCAGACCTGCCGCAAAGGTCACTGCATGACCTTCCGCAATTCCGACATCAAAAAACCGCTTCGGATAAGCAAGTCGAAACCGCTTCAATCCAGTCCCTGTCTCCATTGCAGCTGTGATTGCAACCAGCTTCGGTTCACGCTCTCCCATCTTTTTCATCACGGTTGAAAATACATCCGTATAATGGGATTTTTCGCGCTTATGTTCCGGCAGTCCGGTCATCACATCAAACGGATCTGTCCCGTGAAAACGCGCAGGATGTCGTTCTGCCGGTTCATATCCCATTCCTTTTCGCGTCAGCACATGTACCAGTACCGGTCCGTCGACACGCTTTGCATCACGAAATACGCGGCACATATCCGCGATATTATATCCGTCAACCGGTCCCAGATAGATCACACCCATCTGTTCAAATAACATCCCCGGCACAAACATCTGCTTGACGGAATTCTTTGCTTTTCGAATCTGGCGAACCATCTTCGGTCCACCCGGAATCTTGTTCAAAGACTGAACCACATCGTCTTTTAAGCCACGATATGCATCCGCGGTACGAAAGTTCGATAAATAATGATTGAGTCCACCTACATTTTCAGAGATAGACATTTCATTGTCATTTAATACAATAATAAAATTGCTTTTCAAATGAGATGCATTATTCAATGCCTCAAATGCTAGGCCACCGGTCATGGAACCATCACCGATGACGGAAACCACATGATAATCTTCTCCGAGAATATCGCGCGCTTCTGCCAGACCGAGTCCCGCTGAAATGGATGTGGAGCTGTGTCCCGTATCAAAGGCATCACATGCGCTCTCTTTGCGTTTTGGGAAACCGCTCAATCCGCCATGTGTGCGAAGGGTATCAAAAGAATCCTTTCGCCCGGTCAGAATCTTATGCGTATAAGACTGATGTCCCACATCCCAGATGATTTTGTCTTTTGGCAAATCAAATGACAAATGCAATGCCATGGTCAGTTCCACTACACCAAGATTGGATGCCAGATGACCGCCGGTCTTCGAAATTGTCTGTATCAGAAATTCACGAATCTCATATCGCAAATCTTCAATTTCTTCTTTCGACAAATTTTTGATATCATTTTCCTTTTGAATCTTGTCCAAGATCATAGGTTTCGTCCTTTTGGTTTTATTTTCTCCGATGAATCAATGAGAGAATCAATTCCTTCAAAAAAGGATTGGTCTGTTCGATCGTGTCTAATTTGGCTACCGCCTGTTCGGATAAGCTCTGCACCATTTTTTGTGCTTCCTCAAGTCCCAAAAATGACAGATATGTCGCCTTCTCATTCTTTTCATCGCTTCCAATCGGTTTGCCGAGTTCTTCCATTGTCCCGGTCACATCCAGAATATCATCCTGAATCTGGAATGCGATTCCGACATCATGTGCGATTTCTTCCATCAAAGCCACCTGTGTCTCATCCGCATCCGCAAGAATTGCTCCGATTGTCATCGCACTCTCGAGCAATGCGCCGGTCTTTAGATCATAAATAAAATCCAGCTTCTCCCGCGTCACAGATTCACGGTTTTTCTCAGAGAGAACATCCACTACCTGTCCACCGATCATCCCGTAAATACCGGCTTTTTTTGCCAATACCGTGAGTGCCTTTCCGATATTCGGATTCTCCGGTTCGAGTGCAAATGCCTCACATGCCGTCTCAAATGCGAAATTCAAAAGTGCATCTCCGGCCAGAATTGCCATTGCCTCTCCATAGACTTTATGTGTGGTCAACCGGCCTCTACGATAATCATCATTGTCCATAGCCGGCAAATCATCATGAATCAGGGAATAGGTATGGATAAATTCCAGTGCAACCATAAATGGGACAATTGCCTTGCTTTTCCCGCCGAACATGCGGTAACTTTCCATCATGAGCATCGGTCGTAACCGTTTGCCTCCTGCCTCAACGGAATAATTCATTGCCTCAAAAATGCGCGCCTGATAAGTATCTGCATTCGGCAAATAACGGCGAATCATCTCCTCGATTTCATTTGTCTTTTCTGCAAGCTGCTCCGCAAAATCCATTAGAATTCCTCCAAATTGCCGTCCGGAGCCATCACAAGCATTTCTTTTTCAATAGCATCAAGCATTTCTCCGGCTTCTTTAATCTCTGAAATACCCTGCTTGTATAATGCAAATGATTCATCCAGTGAAATATGATCACTTTCCATCTTTTCAATCAATTGTTCCAGCCGATCCATTCTCTCTTCGAGAGAAACTGATTTTTCTTCAGTATGATTCATGATATTTCTTAACCTCTTTCACTTCTGCCAATACTTCTCCGTCCCTCAGGGTGATGGAAATCTCATCCTTTTGATGAATCTCATCCACTGAGATCAGACGCTTCTGTCCGATTTGAACATATGCAAATCCACTTTCCATTTTGCGAAGCGGTGAATTGCTTTCAAGCGATCTGATGATGAGTTGCAGTCGATTCCTGCAAGCATCCAGTCGGTGCTTCATGACATATGTGATCTTATCGCTGATATTGTCAAGTCTTTGCTGCAATTCACGCAATTTGTGCTGCGGACTGAGCAACTCAATATGTTTTGCATCGTTTTCAAGACGCAGGCGGACATGACGGATTTTATTGTTCATCACCGTATTCATATGCATCCTGCTCTTTGCCAGATCCTGCATGAAATTATTTCTGTCGAATACGCATAATTCAGCTGCGGCCGAAGGTGTCGGCGCACGCATATCTGCGACATAATCTGCAATCGTCCAATCAACTTCATGGCCGACCGCCGATACAATCGGTGTCCTGCAGTCAAAAATAGCTCTGGCCACGATCTCTTCGTTAAATGCCCACAAATCTTCGATGGAACCTCCGCCGCGACCGACTATGATGACATCCACACCGTAGGTTTCCAGAGCCCGGATTCCCTGTACAATGGTTTCCGCAGCCCCCTCGCCCTGCACCTGCGCAGGATATAAAATCAATTGTACCGATGGATTGCGACGGGAAGCCACATTGCGGATATCCTGAATCGCCGCCCCTGTCTGAGCTGTGACAATTCCGATTGTGGAAGCATATTTCGGAATCGGCTGTTTGTATTCCGGTGCAAACATTCCCATTTCTGCCAATTCCCGCTTCAATGCTTCGAATTTCAGAAACAAATTGCCTGCGCCGTCCAGCTCAATCTCTTTTGCATACAGCTGATATTCACCGCTACGCTCATATACATCCATGCGGCCGCTGACAATGACCTTGTCGCCTTCCTTCATGGAAAAAGAAAGCCCGCCTCTGTCCTGACGAAACATGACACATTTCAGGACTCCGCCTTCATCCTTCAAAGTAAAATAGATATGGCCGCTCGAATGATATTTGCAATTCGATACTTCCCCTTTGATGGATACATGATTGAGCACAAAGTCCTGTGCAAACATGTTTTTGATATATTTATTGATTTGTGCAACAGAATAGATACTCTTATTCATTCGTCTCAAATTTGTGGAGTACACCATTTACAAAGCTTCCGGAATTATCGGTTCCGTAACGTTTTGCAAGTTCGACAGCCTCATTGACCGCAACTTTGTAAGGGATATCCTCCTCGTAGCGAATTTCATAAAGTGCAAGTCGAAGAATTGTCAAATCCACTTTACCCATTCGTCCGGTCTTCCACCCCTCGCTCACCTCATCAATCATGCGATCGAGATCGGTCTTCTTTTCAAGGATGTCAGATACCTTGCCATCGATATATGCACGGTCAGATTCTTTCATTTTCTGCTCAAACAATTCCAGCTGTTCCTTCATCGCGTCGGAATCATGAAATTCAGCGCGGAATAACAATAAAAATGCGTTCTCTCTTAATTCTCTTCTGGTCATATTAACTCCTGTATATCCAAAATATTTGCATATTGTAATATGCGTGAAAAAAGGATGTCTATAAATGAATATAGACATCCTAATTATACTACAAAATGCTTAAATTATAAAGGGTAAGTTAAGGTTTTCCGCTATTCTCCCATTGCCACGCTGACAACGCGAACATTCACTTCCGATACAGTCACACCTGTCATGGTTTCAACTGCACTGCGTACTTTTTCCTGAACCTTCTGTGACACTTCCGGAATAGAAAAACCATATGCAATATTGATTGCCACATCAATCAAAATGTGATCGTCGAGCAAATCAATCTGAATCCCCTTAGACAAATTTTTCATTCCAAGTTTGGATACGATTTCATTTGTGATATTTCCGGCCATAGAACTCACACCGTCGACCTCTGTTGCAGCAAGTCCCGCAATAATAGCGACAACATCCTCCGCAACTTTTACTTCGCCGGTTTCATCGGATTTTATGTTTAAAACTTTCTTATTTTCAGACATTATCAAAAGCCTCCTTAAAATTCATATGCCTTATTATACCAAAAATTCCCTCAAATGAAAACTTTTTAATTATACAGTCTGTCCTTTTGCAACATATACCTGGAACGAATCATTGCCCGACAAATATTTATTCGGAGAGATGGTCACATTTTTATCTGTAATAATATATTCCAGATGAGAATTCTCACCGACAACCGTATCCTGGAAAATAACACAGTTCTTCACGGTTGCGCCCTTTTTGATTTTTACGCCACGGAACAGTACACAGTTCTCAATTTCACCTTCAATGATGCATCCGTCGGAAACCAGACAATTCTTTACCTTTGAACCGTTGATATAGCGGGTCGGGTTGTCATCACGTACCTTGGTATAGATGGAATTGCCGCGGAAAAGCTGATTCAGGTTTTCCTCATCCAGCAATCGCATATTTTCTTCGAAATAGCTCTTTACACTGTTAATCTGTGCTGCATATCCGGTATATTCATATGCGTGAACATTCATATCACCCACATGGCGGGCAATGATATCACGCGTGAAGAATGTATATCCATGGACATATGCCTCATCAATCATACGGACGAGCACTTCTCTCTCGATTACAAACATGTTGAATGAGAAATTCTGGATTCCGGTCTCGCGCGGATTGACAAAAATTTTGCGCACACGCTGATTCTCAATATCAAAGGTATAATAAAACTCATGAAAATTGGAATTCGGGTACAGCAATGCGTGTGGAATTTCCTGTTTCCGGTAAACCATCGACAGATCCGCTCCGGATTCCATATGTTCACGAATCAAATCTTTAAAATCGATATTGAGCGCCATGTTGGCATCCGCCATAACAACATATTTTTCATGCTGTGTCTCAAGGAATCCCTTGATACTCTCCAATGCCTCGATACGTCCGTTATATACCTTCAGATTCTTCTGCGCATATGGTGGGAAAATATTCAGTCCGCCCTTCTTGCGCGCCAGATCCCATTCTCTTCCGCTTCCGAGATGGTCCATCAGAGAATGATAATTATTTCTTACAACCAGTGATATATTGCTGATTCCCGCATGCACCATGCAGGAAATCATAAAATCACACAAACGATATCTTCCCGCAAACGGAATGGAAGCCATGCTTCGCTCGGAAGCCAGCTCCGGAATCAGACTGTCATAACTGTTTGGGAAAATAATTCCCAATGCTTCTGCCTGTGAATTTACCATTGTTCTCCCCCCTCTTTCACATCTTCATAAACCATGGCTTTCGGGCCGATCTTGGCTCCGTCGCCGATTGTGACATAGGAGGCAATTGTAGCAACATCACCGACAGAGTTATCCTCTGTGCCTTCTCCTACAATCGCATTTTCTCCAATGGTAACATCCTCTGCAATAATGCAATGCTTTACCTGTGCTCCACGTTTGATGACGGTACCGCCCATGATAACCGCATCTTCTACGAGTGCACCTTCCTCTACCTCAACACCGGCAAATAAAATCGAATGTTTTACGGTGCCTTTGATGCGGCATCCATCCGTAATCATCGAATTCTGAATTACGGCATTGCCTGCCACATGATGACCGGTCATACCGCTGTTTCGGGAATAAATCTTCCAATTCTCATCAAAGAGGTTGATTCCACTGTGTTCCGGGTCAAGCACTTCCATATTTGCTTCCCACAAAGAAGGAATGGTTCCGACATCTTTCCAGTATCCTTCAAACCTGAAAGCATACATCTTGCGATGATCGCGCAGCAGATTCGGAATGATATTATTTCCGAAATCATTTTCGGAATTCGGATCTGCTTCATCTTCCTCGAGATATTTCTTGAGAATATCCCAGTTAAAAATATAAATACCCATAGAAGCCAGATTGCTCTTCGGCTCCTTCGGTTTCTCCTGAAATTCCGTAATGCGATCGGTCTCATCCGTTACCATCAATCCGAAACGGGATGCTTCCTCCCACGGCACTTCCATAACTGCCACAGAAAATTCTGCATTTTTCTGCTTATGAAACTCCAAAAATTCACTATAATCCTGCTTACAAATCTGATCTCCCGAAAGAATAATCACATATTCAGGATCATAACGCTCAATAAAAGAAATGTTTTGATAAATCGCATTTGCGGTGCCTTTGTACCAGTCACTGCCGGAAGCCCGCTGATATGGCGGAAGAACATGAACACCTCCGTACAGACGGTCCAAATCCCAAGGCTGACCATTCCCGATATATTCATTCAGGACAAATGGCTGATATTGTGTCAAGACCCCCACAGTATCAATACCCGAATTCACACAATTCGATAACGGAAAATCAATAATTCGATACTTCCCTCCGAATGGAACTGCCGGCTTCGCCAGTTTCTGAGTCAATGCATAAAGTCGAGAGCCCTGCCCGCCGGCCAACAACATTGCAACAATTTCTTTACCCATGTGTTACCCCCTTCACAACAAAAAATATTACATATATAATCGTATCACATTTCGACTGTATGTAAACAAATTTTGAATCTATTTATTATAAATTTCCTTCAAATTTACAAATTCATATGGCGTTGTCTGATATACGTAATAATTCAACCAATTCGAATACAAAATATTGCCATGACTTCTCCACTGAAGCAACGGTTTTTGTGTTTCGTCGTCATCCGGATAATAATTCACCGGAATGTCAATTTCCAGCCCCTTTGACTTGTCCCGACGATATTCCGTATCAAGCGTCAGCCTATCATATTCCGGATGTCCCATCACAAAGATTTTCTTTCCGCTTTGATCCGTCACGAGAAAGACCCCGGCTTCCTCCGACTCCGCCAAAATCGTCAAATCCGGCTGTGCTTCGATATCTTCTTTCAGTACAGTGGTATGGCGGCTGTGCGGTGCATAAAAGCAGTCGTCAAAGCCCCTTACCAATGGGACACGGCGATTCTTGACACGATGTTTGAACACACCGAACATTTTTTGATCCAGATAATGTTTTTGGATGCCGTAATGATAATATAATCCGGCCTGTGCACCCCAGCACAGATGCAGTGTGGAAGTGACATGTGTCTTGGTCCATTCCATAATTTTGCATACTTCATCCCAATAATCCACTTCCTCATATTCCATCTGTTCCACCGGAGCACCTGTAATAATCAGACCGTCAAAATACTGGTCTTTCACATCCGAAAAAGTTTCATAGAACTTGTTCAGATGGCTCATGGAAGTATGGGTTGACTCGTGGCTTTCCACCGCAAGGAATGTGATATCCACCTGAATCGGCGTATTCGAAAGCGAGCGCAGAATCTGCAGCTCCGTATCTTCCTTGAGCGGCATCAAATTCAAAATTCCAATCTTAATCGGACGAATATCCTGATGCTCTGCACGGTTTTCGTCCATCACAAAAATATTTTCCTGTTCGAGCAAGCCTTTTGCAGGCAAATCATTATTTGTTCGAATCGGCATATTACAAAACCTCTTTTCTGTTCACCAATCTTTTTACCAGTTTATTTTCCAAATTTATCAATGAATTCGTCCTCGCTGATAATCGGAATCTCAAGGCTGCGCGCCTTGGTATTCTTTGAGGAAGTTGAATTCACATCATTATTTACCAGATAATCGGTATTCTTGGATACGGATCCTGCAACTTTTCCGCCGTTGCCTTCCACATATGCCTTAAATTCATTGCGGTTGGCAAAGGTATGCACATCTCCCGTAATCACAAATGTCAGTCCCGCAAGACTTCCTGTCAATGACATGGCCGCCTTTGTCTCATCGATCTGCACTTCTTTCAAAAGCGCATCCACCTCGAGCGCATGATTGGCTGACTGATACCAGTTTTCAATTGCTTTGGACTTCTCTTCCCCGATTCCGTCAATATCGGAAAAAGGCAAGCCCTTCTGCATTCGATCGCAAAAGGCCGCAAAACCGATGTTGGCAATAATTTTCTTTGCCGCGTCCGTTCCGATCATCGGAATGCATAAAGCATATATGAAATGCTCCGGTGTAATACTGCGGCGGTTTTCAATGGCGCGCAGCATATTGTCACAGGACTTCTCACCAAAGCCTTCCATTTCGGCAATTTCTTTCGCATGATCCTTCAAATGATACAGATCCGCAAATTTGCGTATAAATCCGGCATTGATAAAGCGCAGCATCGTCTGCTCCGACAAACCTTCCATATCGAATCCGTCTTTGCTGACAAAGCGGCTGAAGTTCTTTGTATGCTTTGCAAGACAGTCCGGATTGGTACAATGCAATGTCTTTGTATTGCTCTTTTCCGAAATATGAATTTCGGTTGTGGCTCCGCATACCGGACAAACCTCCGGAATGGAGAAACTGCCTTTTGCTTCCTTTACTGCAATGCATTTCGGAATGATCTTGTTTGCTTTTATGACAGAGACAATACAATCATCGGTAATGCCCAACCGCTCCATTTCACTGATATTGCAGAGCGACGCACGCGAAACCGTGGTTCCCTCGATGCTGACCGGCTCAAAAACGGCAACCGGGGAAATCGTCGATGCGGCGCAGGACCATAATACATATTGCAGTCTGGTGTCGACTGCCTCGTCCTGCCATTTGAACGCAAATCCGGCTCTTGTTGCATGATGGCCGGTCACTGAACCGGTTGAAGCATATTCCGTATCATCATAGCAGATGACCAGACCATCCACCGGAATATCCATCTTTCCGTCTTCCACAATGTGCGTCCATTTTTCTACCGTCTCGGCAACCGTCTCTGCCCTGCAGGCTTCGCGGTCCACCGTTTGAAAGCCCATGGAATCCAGCCAGTCCATTCTCGCGCCCCAGGATTTCAGTTCCCGTTCGGTTGATACCAGTGTAAATGCATGAAAATTGACGTGGCGTTCCCGAACCACTTTCGGATCATCCAGATTCAGTGTTCCCGCAGCAAGATTTCTCGGATTGGCATATTTCTCATCCTCATCCTCAATCAAATCATTCATTTTCCGGAAATCGGTATAAGAAATGGCCGCTTCTCCACGCACCACAAGATGGCCTTTTTCCGGAATATTTTTCGGAAATCCGCCGATTGCATCCTTCAAAAAAGTGATATTGGTTCCGACAGTACCATTTCCGCGTGTCAAAATACGTGTCAGCTTACCGTCGTCATAAGTCAGTACCAGTGTCAGTCCGTCCAGTTTCCATGACAGCCAGATATCATATTCTCCGGCCCAGTTTTCAAGTTCGGCAACGCTCTTTGTTTTTGCGAGGGAAAGCGCCGGAAATTCATGCATTTCCTTGTTGCCGGCATTCTCTTCATATCCGGTTTTCTGCGTCGGAGAATCCGGCAAAACGATACCGGTTTCCTGCTCTAACTTTACCAGTTCGTCGAAGAGCGCATCCCACTCATAGTTGGACATGATTTCATCCTGTCCGTTGTAATATTTATCGGAGGCCTCATTCAATTGTGCCACGAGTGCCTGCATTTTTTGCGTATTATCCAAATGTTTTTCTCCCTTAATCTGATTCTTTTAATCCAAGAAGTGACAAAAGCGTCTCGTATTCTTCCCCTTCAATTTTGCGATATTCGCCCGGCTGCAGTCCGTCCAGAACAATATTCATCACACGAATCCGCTTTAATTTAACCACGCGATATCCAAAATAATCGCACATGCGCCGAATCTGTCGATTCAGCCCCTGTGTCAAAATAATGGAAAAAGTCCTCTTGTCAATCTGACGTACCTTACAAGGTCTCGTTGAGGTATTCAGTTCCGCCAGCGGAACCGGATGTGACATTCCATTTAAAAATGATTCGGAAATATTCCGATTCACTGTTACAATATATTCTTTTTCATGATAATTGCGCGCCTTTTGAATGCGATTGCTCAATTCCCCCTGGTTCGTCAAAAGCAATAATCCTTCCGACTCTTTGTCCAGTCGTCCAACCGGATAAATCCGAGTTTCATAATTGATATAATCAATGACATTCTGCTTCTCACGCTTTTGTGCGGTACAGACAATCCCCACCGGCTTATAAAAAGCCAAAAGAACCGGTGCCTCCTTGCGATGCACCACCTGTCCGTTGACGCGAACCTCGTCACCCGGATTCACACGGTCCCCCGGCTTTGCCATTTGGTTGTTGATATAAATATTTCCCGCCTCAAGCTGACGGTCCGCCTCTCTTCTCGAACAGATTCCTGCCTCCGAGAGATATTTATTGATTCGAACTGATTCCAATCCCTGCAATCTCCTATTTTAATACCAAAAGGGAGTTCCACCCGGAACTCCCTGAAACAAGTCTTACTCTTTTACAACCTTAACATATTTGGTAGCGATATATCCGGTCTTTCCATCATAATCGATCTTGGTCCAGTCGCCTTTCTCTCCCAATTTTGTATAGGTATTACCTTCATATGCCTTTCCAAGCACATCCGCATCAGACTTTGCTTTCTTTCGCACATTTACTTTGTCACCGGTTACTTTAACCGTAACTTTCTTTTCTTCTTTTTGCGTCTCTTCCGCTTTCTGAGTGTCTTCTGCCTTTTGTGTTTCCTCGGCTTTTTGTGTTTCCTCAGCCTGCTGTGTCTCCTCGGTAGACTGAGTATCATTGCCTGTGTTAATAGACTCTGCCCATACACGGATTGCCGCCGGAAGTGTGGATGTAATCATATTTGACAAATCCTTGTCTGCTGCAACCGCCTTATTGTAGTCGGTTGAAACTTTGGTACGCAATGCGATGACATCTTCATGCTGCTGGAACATCTGAATCAACTCATCCACGGTCGGATCCAAAGAATTCTCACGATGGTTATAATTGTAATTGCTATACAGGTTATTGATATATAATTTTCCGTCTTCATTGGTCTCTACATAGAAGAAATCCAATGTCGGTGCAGTCGCCTTAATATCCTTAAATTTGATATCGTAATAAACAGATACCAGATAAGATCCGTCTGTCAGACCTTTCATTGTATAACATGAAATATTATTATAGCTTTCGATATATTGTGAAAGCACTGCAATGTATCCGGCTTCATTGTCAGAAACAGGTGTTGCGGCTGTCTTTAATGTATCCATATCATTATTCGCATATGCAACAAAATACTGCTCAATCAAAGCATTTAAATCCGCATTCTTGTCCTGCTCATATTGATCATCCAGTTTGAAATCCTCTAATGCACCGACTTTCATCTGTGAAGATGATTCTGTATCTTCTGAATTACGATTGGTCCACTTCGGTCCCGTACACTGAATCAAAACGGTAATCATGACAATCAGCAGCACCGCAGCATAAATATAACGCTGCTTGGTCATACAAAAAGTCTTTACCGCATCAAAACATTTCTGAAATTTATCTTTAAAGTTATTATTATTCTGGTCCATGATTGAAACCTCCTAAGCTTCACTTACCCTCTTAATCTCTTTTATAAAAGATGCGCCCGGCGGGAATCGAACCCGCATCACAGGAGTCGGAGTCCTGCGTTCTATCCATTAAACTACGGCCGCATGCATTATAAATTTATACCACATTACGCATGTTCGGTCAAGTCAGACGAATGTAACACATCTAGTATTTTCGCAAGTTTGCACGCCTCAATCTGGCCCGGTGCGCTTGACACTCCGGGATTTCCGAATGTCATGCAGGAGCCCGTCAGTTCACCTGACACACGGGATACTTTTCCAAGTGTTCCCATTGACATGGTCACAACCGGAATCTTTGGATAATTCTGCACAAAACGATTGGTTTCCAACATCAGTGCAAGGACATCCTCCTGCGTCTGTGGCATCACCGCGAGTTTTACGATATCCGCCCCGCTCTCCTGCATTCTTTGCAACAGCATTTGCATAATTTCCGGCTGCGGTGTTTCATTAAAATCATGATGCGAGGCAAGTACACGCACGCCCATGTCCTGCAGCATTTTGATTTCCTTATTTGGATTTTTCATCTGAAAGAATTCCACATCGACAAAATCAACCACATGTGATTCTGCCGCGATCTGGTGCAAATCCGAAATCTGCTCCTCTGTCAGACTTCCCATCCCGCCCTGTTCTTTCGAACGAAAGGTAAATATAAACGGTGTCTTTTCAATCAATGGCGCCATAGCCTTCAGAAGTTGCCGGATTGCATTCCAGTCATCTGATTTTTCATATGCATCCACACGCCATTCAATCACCTGCGCCTGCATCTGTACCAGTCTTTGTGTTTCTCTAAGTACATCAGGTTCCGTCCGTCCCGTCACCGGCAGACAAATCAAAGGTTTCCCCTCACCAAATGTCGTCTCTTTTATCTCAAAATAATGCATATCCTATCCTCCAATTACTCCTCTTATAGTACCCAATCTCCCGACAAAAAGCAACTTATGCGCATCGAAAATAATTGACATTTGCGTGGGATTCAGTTATGATACTTTGATGTAAGTGTTTCACACTTTAATTTTGGAAAGCAGAAAAGAGGAAGTAAAATGAGTTTTTTGTTTAAGAATCAGTTACCAACCCCGGCAGAAATCAAGCGTGATTATCCGTTAGGTGAGAAACTGACTGCACAAAAAGCAGCCAGAGATCGCGCGATTGCCGATGTCATTACCGGAAAAGATGATCGATTTTTGGTTATCATCGGACCATGTTCCGCTGACAATGAAGAATCTGTCTGTGATTATATCCGTCGACTTGCTCCAATCCAGGATGAAGTAAAGGACAAAGTCATTATCATTCCTCGTATCTATACAAACAAGCCGCGTACAACCGGTGAAGGATATAAAGGAATTGCTTCTCAGCCGGATCCGGAAAAAGCGCCGGATATGGTAGAAGGATTGATTGCGATGCGCAACCTGCACATTCGTGCAATTTCTGAGACCGGACTGACTGCAGCTGATGAAATGCTCTATCCTGAGAACTGGGGATATGTCGAAGATTTGCTGTCCTATGTTGCAATCGGTGCCCGTTCTGTCGAAGATCAGCAACATCGTCTGACTGTCAGTGGATTTGATGTAGCAAGCGGTATGAAAAATCCAACCAGCGGTGATTTTTCGGTTATGTTGAATTCGGTCTATGCAGCGCAACATCCACATCAGTTTGTCTATCGCGGATATGAAGTGGAAACAACCGGAAATCCGCTGACCCATGTGGTTTTGCGAGGAGCGGTTTCCAAGCATGGCAATACCACGACAAATTATCATTATGAAGATCTGATCCGTCTGCATGATATGTATGCACAAATGGATCTGGTAAATCCGGCTGCCGTAATTGATACCAATCATTCCAATTCCGGCAAACAGTATAAAGAACAGATCCGTATTGCCAAAGAAGTCATGCACAATCGTAAAGTATCCAATGATATTCACAACCTGGTAAAGGGACTGATGATTGAAAGCTACATCGAAGAAGGCGCACAAAAAATCGGTGAAGGAATTTACGGAAAATCCATCACCGATCCATGTCTTGGCTGGGAAGATTCCAAGCGCCTGATTTATGATATTGCAGAACAGGCATAAGACATAATTGCAGCAACGGTTTTGCTGTCCTGAATGATTCCGTCAAAGATCATTTTTTGTACCTGTTTTAAATCCAGAATTTCAAGGTCGATGGACTCCGCCTCGTCGAGGTGTTGTTCACCGGCCTTTAAATTTTTTGCCACATAAATATCAATATGTTCATCACAAAAAGCACCGGCCGAATTAATGGATACCAGAAAAGAAATATCATCGGAATGATACCCGGTCTCCTCCTCAAGTTCCCGCTGTGCCGTAAGCCTGGTATCCTCATCCACAGAGTCCCGACATCCGGCAGGTATTTCCAGCGTTTCCCGTTCCAGCGCATTGCGATACTGACGCACCAGTATCACCCTTCCATCCTCAAGCACAGGAAGCACACAGGCTGCGCCCATACGATGGGAAACAAAATCCCATTCTTCTGTATTGCCGTTCGCCAATTCCATTTTATCTTTGTAAATATCAAGAATGGTTCCCTGATATACCAATTCTCTGCTTAGTCGTTTCTGATGAAAAACCATATTCCATTCCTCCATAATGACAAAGGACCGACAGAACAAGTCTGTCGGTCCAAGTTTTTTACTTTGCATAGTCAATTACTCGTGATTCACGGATTACATTTACCTTAATCTGACCAGGATATTCTAATTCAGATTCAATCTGTTTTGAAATATCACGCGCCATAAGTACCATCTCCGCATCACTAATTTGCTCGGGAACTACCATTACACGAATTTCTCTACCTGCCTGAATAGCAAAAGATTTTTCGACTCCCTTATAACCATTTGTAATTTCTTCAAGTTGCTGTAACCGGTTCGAATAAGTCTCAATTGTCTCGCGTCTTGCACCCGGTCTGGCAGCACTGATTGTATCAGCCGCCTGTACCAAAAAGGCAATTGTAGTCTCCGGTTCAACATCGCCATGATGTGATTCTACTGCATTAATCACAAGGCGTGATTCCTTGTATTTCTTACATAATTCAACACCAAGCTGAATATGTGATCCTTCCATTTCATGATCTACGGCCTTACCAATATCATGTAAAAGTCCGGCACGCTTTGCAAGACGAACATCTTCACCAATCTCAGCAGCCAACAATCCACAGATCTGAGCCACTTCAATTGAATGCTTCAATGCGTTCTGTCCGTAACTGGTACGGAACTTCATCTTACCAAGTAATTTGATCAATTCCGGATGAATTCCATGGACTCCAACTTCGAGTGTAGCAGCTTCACCTGCTTCTCGAATCATATTCTCCACTTCCTTCTGGGCCTTCTCAACCATTTCCTCAATCCGAGCAGGATGGATACGACCATCCACAATCAGCTTCTCAAGGGCAATGCGGGCCACCTCGCGGCGAATTGGATCAAAGCTGGATAAAATAACCGCCTCCGGTGTGTCATCAATAATCAGATCAACACCGGTCATGGTCTCGAGGGTACGGATATTACGTCCTTCACGACCAATAATGCGTCCTTTCATTTCATCATTTGGAAGCTGAACAACCGAAATGGTTGTCTCGGAAACATGATCGGCAGCACATTTCTGGATTGCGGTAACCACATAATCCTTCGCGCGCTTATCGGCTTCTTCCTTTGCTCTCGCTTCCGCTTCTTTAATCATTTTTGCAGTATCAAGTTTTACATCTTCTTCAATGGTTTTTAAGAGAAATTCTTTTGCTTGTTCAGAGGTTAATCCGGAAATTCTTTCCAGTTCCTGAATGCGCTGTTCATTCAGCTTTGCGACCTGTGCCTTTTGTTTGTTGAGATTGTCTTCCTTTTGGGCAAGCGAAGCTTCTTTTTTCTCAATTGCTTCAAGTTTCTTGTCCACAGACTCTTCCTTTTGAACAACTCGGCGTTCGTTGCGCTGCATCTCGTTTCTGCGTTCCTTAATCTCTTTGTCAAGGTCATTCTTTGCTCGAATGTTCTCTTCTTTGGCTTCGAGTAAGGCTTCACGCTTCTTCGTCTCTGCAGTTTTTACAGCCTCATCAATAATCTCTCTTGCTTTTTCTTCTGCATTACCAATCTTGGATTTTGCGGAATTTTTCAAGACAGAACTGGTGATCAGCCATACAACAACCGCGGTCACAACAACAGCAATCGCAATCAATATAATTGCATGTGTTATGTCCATCTCAGGAGCACCTCCTTATTTAGTTTTCATTGTACATATTACAAAAGAAATTTTCTAAAATCGCTGTCAATAAATACAACAATTTAATATTATCCTTTTTCACTTCTTCTGTCAAGAAATCCGTGTCAGATTACAGTTACCATTCCTGCTTCATAGCAGCGGAAATTTCGGATGAAGAAAATCCTTTTCGCATCAGAAATGCATAGTTTTTTTGTTTTTCCTTGATATCTGCATGCTCCGGATCATACCCCCGCTTTTTTAATAATTTGACAATCATAGCTCGCTCATCCGAGGTATATATTTCATCCATGCATTCTTCAATCGTCTGCCTGTCAACGCCTTTTTGCAACAACTTTTGCGTCAGAATCCGGCGGCTGTATTTCGACTGATAAAATAAGATATAATTCTGCGCATATCTTTGATCATCCAGATAATGATATCCGGTCACATATTCGATTGCAGCATCAATACAACGCTGCGGATAGCCGTTTTTGCGCAATTTTTCACGCAAGTCTGCCTCTGTGCGGTCCATCTTTTCAAGCAGATGCATGGCTCGTCGGGTTGCGCGCCGGGATAAGACTTCCCTGATAATCTGCTCATAGACAGGCCCCGGCAAAACAGATTGTTCACGGATGGAATATGCTGACAATTCTTTGCCATAGAGAATAAGAGGTTCCCCTCCTTCAAGGGAAACCTCATATTTACCTTTCGCAAGTTTTTTAATTTCTGTTACAAAAAAATCCTGCTCCATACATGTTTACTCTTCCGGTGAAATATCCTGAGTCTCATCTAATGCTTCGTTTTCGCCTTCTGCGTTAAAATAGTGATCGCGCACCTTCTGCTCAATCATATTGCAGAATTCCGGGTTCTCGCGCAAATAAGTTTTGGCATTTTCACGGCCCTGACCAATCTTGTCGCCTTCATATGCATACCATGCACCGGATTTGTTGATAATGCCGACATTTGCAGCCAAATCCAGAATGTCTCCTTCTTTGGAAATTCCCTGACCGAACATGATATCAAATTCTGCTTCACGGAATGGTGGAGCGACCTTATTTTTCACGATCTTTACGCGTGTATGGTTACCAATCACCTCTCCAGCCTGCTTTAATGCCTCTACTCTTCTGACATCCAGGCGAACGGAAGAATAGAATTTCAATGCACGACCACCTGTTGTCGTCTCCGGATTACCAAACATGATTCCGACTTTTTCACGCAACTGGTTGATGAAGATAACAATACAGTTTGATTTGCTGATGACACCGGTCAACTTACGAAGTGCCTGGCTCATCAGTCGTGCCTGAAGACCCACATGGGAATCACCCATATCTCCATCGATTTCAGCCTTCGGAACAAGTGCTGCAACAGAGTCTACAATGACAATATCAACTGCTCCAGAGCGCACCATGGTCTCTGTAATTTCGAGTGCCTGTTCTCCGCAGTCCGGCTGTGAAATATAAAGATTGTCAATGTCAACACCAATATTCTTTGCATAAACCGGATCAAGTGCATGTTCCGCGTCAATAAATCCGGCGATACCACCCCTCTTTTGTACTTCGGCTACACAATGTAATGCAACTGTGGTCTTACCGGATGATTCAGGTCCGTAAATCTCAATGATACGCCCCTTTGGCAGTCCTCCAAGGCCCAATGCAATATCCAGACTCAAAGAGCCGGTAGGAATGGTCTCCACGTTCATATGTGAGGCATTATCGCCAAGCTTCATTACGGAGCCTTTTCCATATTGTTTCTCAATCTGCGCAATCGCAGCATCCAATGCTTTTAATTTATCTTCTTTTGCCATTTTATTATCCTTTCATCGATTCAATCATATTTTATCCTGACGGATTTTCGAACAAACTTTCTGAACATCCGTTCGGTTCTGTAATTATACTAATATACTTTCCAGTGGATGTCAACCGATTTTTCTCCAAACGACTTTTTTATTATAATTATTTTTCAAAAGCATTGTCAACCGGCGCCAGTCCAAAAAAAAGACAAAGTCCTGTGACCTTGTCTTTTTCATATTCATGATGCTGTCTTAATTTCTGCTGAATTCTTCCAGTTCCAGCCCTTCATTTCGATCCAGTACCATGCCGATACTCCACTCATTGATAAAGATTAAGAGTGGACGATCTTTCATATCTTTTACTTTCTTCATATCACTGGTTCCGACCAGACGGTCCATATCAACCGTCTCCGGATTCTTGATCCATCGAATGTATTCATAAGGCAGATTCTCGAGTCGAATTTCAACATTATATTCGCTCTGTAAACGGAATTTCAATACGTCAAACTGAAGCACGCCGACCACGCCAACAATAATCTCTTCCATTCCGCCCTTGTATTCCTGGAAAATCTGAATTGCACCTTCTTGCGCAATCTGTGTAATTCCCTTGACGAATTGCTTTCGCTTCATGGAATCAACCAGGGAACATCTTGCAAAATGTTCCGGGGCGAAAGTCGGAATTCCCTCGAAACAGAATTTTTCTTTTGCCGTTGTAAGTGTATCACCGATAGAAAAAATACCCGGATCAAACAAACCGATAATATCTCCGGCACAGGCACGGTCCACCATTTTGCGTTCATCCGCCATCATCTGTTGTGGCTGAGCAAGCTTGATATTCTTGCCTCCCTGCACATGATAGGCTTCCATTCCGGCCTCAAATTCACCGGAAACAATACGCATAAAGGCAATGCGGTCACGATGGTTTTTGTTCATATTGGCCTGAATCTTAAATACGAAAGCCGAAAAGTCTTCCGAGAAAGGATTGATTTCGCCTTTGTCCGAAGTTCTCGAAAGCGGTGCATAGGTCATTTGCAGGAAATGACGCAGGAAAGTTTCCACGCCAAAGTTGGTCAGTGCACTTCCGAAAAATACAGGGGACAATTCTCCCTTTGTAACCAGTTCCTGATCAAATTCCGCTCCGGCACCTTCGAGCAATTCAATTTCGTCCAGCAGCTGCGCACGCTTCTCTTCCCCGATTTCATCCAAAAGGGCAGGATCGTCAATGGAAATCAATGTTTCCTGTCCCTCCTGTGTACCTTTTCTGGTATCCGAGAAAGTCATGACCTGCTTTGATTTCAAATCATAAACGCCCTTGAATTCTTTTCCGGAACCGATTGGCCAGTTGATCGGGCAGGTTGCAATGCCAAGCTCATTTTCGATATCATCCAATAATTCAAATGTATCATTGGCATCACGATCCATTTTATTGATAAATGTGAAAATCGGTATATGACGCATCACACAGACTTTAAACAGCTTACGGGTCTGTGCCTCGACACCTTTGGAAGCATCAATAACCATCACGGCTGAGTCCGCAGCCATCAGGGTACGATAAGTATCCTCCGAGAAGTCCTGATGTCCCGGGGTATCGAGAATATTGATACAATATCCGTCATAATTAAACTGTAATACCGAAGAGGTAACGGAAATACCTCTTTGCTTTTCAATTTCCATCCAGTCGGAAACGGCATGTTTGGCAGTCGCCTTTCCCTTTACCGATCCGGCCTGATTAATTGCGCCTCCATAGAGAAGGAATTTTTCGGTCAATGTCGTCTTGCCGGCATCCGGATGTGAAATAATCGCAAATGTACGGCGTTTTTCAATTTCTTGTTTCAAATTGCTCATATGATATCCTTACATACGCTCCGGTGCATCAAATCCCAACAGATCAATGCAGGTTTCAAGTATGTCCTTTGTTAATTGTAATTCTTTGATAAATGACAGCTGGCGTGCACCATCCTCTTCCGAAAGGATTTTGGTCTCATGATAAAATCCGTTGAATGCTTCTGCCAGTTCATAAATATATGCGCAGATTTTGTGCGGTGCTTTTTCTTCATAGGCACCGGTAATCGCTCCGGCAAATCCTGCCAGTGCAAGATTCAGCTTCTTCTCGCTTGCATTTGCTGCAGGAAGGATTGCACCAGCTGCATCCGGATTCTTTCCGGTTGCAATATATTTTGCAAGGATGGATTTGATTCGGACGATGGTATAAAGAATATAAGGTCCCGTATTTCCTTCAAATGAAGTGAAGCGGTCAATATCAAAGACATAATCCTTGACAGCCTGGTTCGACAAATCTCCGTATTTGATTGCAGCAAGTGCAATCTTCTTTGCCGTCTGACGCGCTTCTTCCTCGGAAATATCCAGTTCTTCCTTGGCTTTTCTGTTTTCGGAAATTTTTTCATACATCTTGTCATTGACATCTTTTACCAGATTTTCCAGACGCATAACGCCACCTTCTCTGGTCTTGAACGGTTTTCCGTCTTTGCCGTTCATCGTACCGAATCCGATAAAGGTCAATTCCGTATTTGGGGAAACAATTCCTGCCTTTTTTGCGGTTCTGAAACACTGTACGAAATGAAGTTCCTGACGCTTGTCAGCCAGATATACCATCGCATCCGGATGGTAATCCTTCTCTCTCCAGACCATGGTTGCAAGGTCTGTGGTCGCATATAAGGAAGATCCGTCACTCTTTAAAATGATACAAGGCGGAATCTCTTTTGCATCGCTTTCTTCTCTGACATCAACCACCAAAGCACCCTCACTGACATGTGCAAAGCCCTTGTCTTTTAACATCTGTACCATATCCGGGATATATTCTGCGGCATCTTTTTCACCTTTCCAAAGTTCAAAAGACACATTCAGATTTGCATAATTCTTCATTAAATCCGGGATGGAAATATCCAGGATATGCTGCAAAAGCGCACGATATCCACGGCGTCCCTGCTGTAATTCATTGGTTGCGGCAAGTGCAGCTTCCTTAAAGGCATCATCCTCTTTGGATTTGCCGCTTGCAGTTGGATAAATTTCCTCTAGTTCAGAAAGAGTAAATGGTGCTTCCTTCGGATATTCACCCTCAAAAGACGAATCAAAATAGCACAGATCCGGTTTGCGCACCTGTAATTCTGTAATGATCAATCCCATCTGAAGTCCCCAATCGCCCAGATGTACATCGCCGATTGCGGTATCTCCCATATATTTTGCAATACGCTTTACCGACTCACCGATAATCGCAGAGCGAAGATGTCCGACATGAAGCGGTTTTGCCACATTCGGTCCGCCGTAGTCCACAATGATGGTCTTCGGATTCTTTGCGGTTTCCAATCCGAATTTCGGTTCCTCTTTCATGCGATTCATATATTGTGCGGTATATTCCGGAGCCAAAATCATATTTAAAAAGCCCGGCTTAACCGATTCCACAGAAGAAAACATCGGATTAGAGGCAAGTGCTTCCGCAATCTTGTCTGAAATCATAAATGGTGCACATTTATATTCTTTTGCTGCAGCCATCGCCCCGTTACATTGATATTCACACAAATCCGGACGATTGGATACCGTAACTTTACCATATTTCTCATCATATCCGTTTTCCACAAAGGCAGAAGTCACAACTGCCGTGATTTCATCGATTAATTTCTTCATGTTCTCTCCTTTGTAATTTCATAATGCCATACCATATGCATTGTACAACTTTTAGAGTTTATCAGATTTATCTCTAAAATGCAATGTTTAGACACGGAATCAAAAAGAACCGACCTGATGGTCGGTTCTTTTTTGTATTCATCGTATTAAAATCTTTTGCAAAATGCTATCTTCTTGAATTCTTTAAGAAATCAGGAATATTAATGTCCATCGGCTTAACTGTCGGTTCCGGTTTTGCCGGTTTTTGAATACCGGACAGGCCCGCACCAATGGAAGAAACATTTGCGGTCGTATTCACTGTGTTTGTGGTATTCACAGTGCTCATCGGACGTGCACTTGGACGATTTACAGTTGATGTATTCATGTTCAAGCCGGTCTGTGGCTGATTGTAATGCATGGTCGGTGTCGGAATCGTACGGCTTGTAGCTGTCGCACCGGTATTGCCTGTGGTCTCAAGACCGGTTGCAATAACAGTGATGGTAGCTTCATCCTGCATAGATTCATCATATTTTGCACCAAAGATAATATTTGCATTATCGCCGGCAAGTTCCTGTACATAGCTTGCAGCATCATTTGCATCCATAAGAGAAATGTCTCCGGAAATATTGATGATGACATGTGTCGCGCCATTAATGGTAGTCTCAAGCAACGGAGATGCAACAGCCAGCTTCACAGCCTCGATTGCCTTCTCATCACCCTTCGCACTACCGATTCCGATATGAGCCATACCCTTATCTTTCATAACGGTCTGTACATCTGCGAAGTCAAGGTTAATCAATGCAGGGAGATTAATCAGGTCGGTAATACCCTGAACAGCCTGCTGTAATACCTCATCAGCCTTCTTCAATGCTTCCGGCATGGTTGTACGGCGATCAACAATTTCAAGCAATTTATCATTAGGAATCACGATCAATGTATCTACATTGGACTGAAGTCTCTCAATTCCGGAGATTGCATTGATCATTCTTTGCTTAGCTTCAAATTTGAAAGGTTTTGTAACTACACCGACAGTGAGAATACCCATTTCTTTTGCGATTCTGGCAACAACCGGAGCAGCACCGGTTCCGGTTCCTCCACCCATACCACAGGTGACAAATACCATATCAGCGCCTTTAATAGCTGCAGATAATTCTTCTGCACTCTCCTCAGCTGCTTTCTCACCGATCTCAGGCTGCGCACCGGCTCCGAGACCCTTGGTAAGCTTCTCTCCAATCTGAATCAATGTCGGAGCTTTGCAAAGCTTTAATGCCTGCTGGTCCGTATTTACCCCTACAAATTCAACTCCCCCGATATTTTCTTCGATCATGCGATCGACTGCATTATTTCCTGCACCACCTACGCCGATCACAATAATCTTTGCGCCGGATTCTGCTTCTGTCGTTCTTATCTCAAGCAAAGGTCTTTCCTCCTCTATTTCCAATCATATAGATTATAATATAATTTTTCCCGCAAATAATCAACAAAAAATTTACTCATCTCTGTCAAAAACAATATTTGGGGAATCTTCTGTCCAGTTTTCCAAATGCAACATTCCGCTTTCACCTTTTAACTTTGGTAAAATCTGTGCCAAATGTTCTACTTTTTGTGTAATTTGCTCCACTGTTCCAAGCGGAACCCATATATTTTGATAGATCAGAATCGGAGAATTCTCTCTTCCGTATACAATGGAGTCCGGAACCAGTTTCTCTCTTTTTAAAGTCTGCGTCAATGTCAACAGGTCATCCAGCAGTGATTGTTCGATGGAAAGTTTCTCGTACAGCTGAATGGAATCACATTGCAGTCCCTTGATCATCGGGACTCCTTCGATGACTCTCTGCGAGATTTCCGCTACAAAGCCATCTTTATCAAAATAGACATTTGCATCTTCATTCTCGTCATAAAAATATCCCATTACACCTTTTTCATATACTGTGATATGTAATTTGCTCGGGCTGTCCAGTTTGATTTCAACCGTATCCACAAAAGGAATGGGATCCATCGATGTAAATTTATATTTCAAATATACATAGATACTGTTCCATGAATATTTGTCATTGAGCACAGCGTTCTCAATCACCGAATTCTCGTAGAGTGCATTGCCCTCCACTTCTACCGTCTTGATGCGAAAACAGGTCCATCCTATTGCAAATCCGCCACCAAGAACAATGATCAATATCAAAAATATGATTCCGGCGGCTTTGCGCCGTCGCTTTTTCATTCGTTCTTTTTTTCGTTCCTCTTTGATCATATAGATACCTTTTCTATTTCTGTCAGCGAATATTGTCCAGTCGAATCTGTCGGGACACGCCCAGCACGACTCCCATCTCCGCCATCAATATCGATACGGAAGTACCTCCGTAACTGATGAATGGAAGTGTAATACCGGTATTCGGAATGGAATTGGTAACAACAGCAATATTCAATATTACCTGAATTGCCAAATGCGCCATGATTCCAACCACCAGCAAAGAGCCATACAGATCGGCCGCATTATTTGCAATCACCATCATGCGCCATAAAATCAAAGCATAGAGCAATATGGTACAGATTGCACCAAACAGGCCCAATTCTTCGCAGATAATCGTAAAAATAAAATCATTTTGCGATTCCGGCACATTGCCGAGCTTTTGCATACTCTGTCCCAGGCCTTTGCCGAATAATCCGCCTGAGCCGATGGCATACAGTCCCTGCAGGGTCTGATATACATCATCCCCGCTTGCATTCTCCGGATGCAGCCAGGTCTGAATACGCGCCATTCGATATCCTGCAATGGAGACAAAGATTGCTCCTACCATGATTGCAGAAATGACCAAAACGCCAAACGGCTTGTATTTTGGGCTTGCGACAAAAATCATACAGGCGCAGATGCCAAATAAAATGATTGCGGTCGAAAGGTTCATATATGCAACCACTCCCACCAGCGGAAACATTACAATAATTACTTTAAAAATATTTCGCACCGAATACATTGCATGCGGCGCATGCTCAATGAACATGGCCAGGAAAAAAATCGATGCAACTTTGGCAACCTCCGATGGCTGAAAGCTGATTGGTCCCAGATACAGCCAGCGGGCCGAACCGTGTGAAGCTCTTCCGAGTCCCGGAATATATACCGCAAGGCACAAAAGCATTGCCAGCACATACAAAGCAGTACCCCATCTTTTCCAAATGCGGTAATCCACAAATGTAAGAAAGGCCATTGCAACCAGTCCAAACAAAAGATTTCGTATCTGAAGTTTTAAATAATGTCCACTATCGCCAAATTTGTTTGCTGACAGATATGAACTGGAACTATATAGCATAACCAGTCCGAAAAATATCAAAAAAATCAATATAAACAGTAGCGAATAGTCGAAGTAAAATCTTCTTTTACTTTCCATAGTCTCTTACAATTTCTTTAAAAATGCTTCCTCTTTGTTCATAATTGTCAAACATGCCCCAGCTTGCACATGCAGGGGATAGTAAAACAGCTTCTCCACTCTTTGCATGGTCGTGACAATAATCAACCGCTTCCTTGAACTCCTTGAGAATGACAACATCATAAAAGCCATGACGGTTTGCGCATTCCTTAATCTTTTCTGCGGTCTGCCCGATCAGAACAAGGCCTTTTACCTTGCCGCCGAAGCTCTCTATCCATTCATCGAATTCCGATCCTTTGTCATATCCACCGCCAATCAGCCAGGTCGGACGATTCATCGCCGAAATTCCCTTGATTGCCGCATCCGGATTCGTACCCTTGGAATCATTATAATATACAACACCGTCGACTTCTTTGACAAATTCGATTCGATGCTCCACGGCAGTAAAATTCTTGAGGGTATCCACAATATTTTCCATCGGAACGCCCATGGAAACTGCCATTGCACAGGCAGCCATCACATTCTCAAAATTGTGGATTCCGAGAATATTCAGGTCATTGACCGAAATCACTTCCGTTGTTGTACCGGCGGTTGCATAATATATTTTTTCATTTTTGTAATAAAAGCCTTCTTCAAGAACATGCATGCTGCTAAAGAAAACGACGCGTGCATTGCATTTTCCGGCAAATTCACGAAGCACTTCATCTTCATAATTGAGCACACAGACTTCCTCTTTCGTCTGGTTTAAAGTAACATCTTCCTTTGCCTTGATATAATTTTCCATTGTATGATGTCTGTTCAAATGATCCGGTGTGATATTTAAAATTGCGGATACACTTGGGTGAAATTCATGAATGGTTTCAAGCTGGAAGGAAGAAACCTCCGCCACGAAAACCGTCTCATCCGTCGACTTTTCCACACGCTGGGTATACGGAATTCCAATATTTCCTACCACACGGACATCAGAAAAATATGATGACATAATTTCACCCGTCAATGCGGTTGTCGTCGTTTTTCCGTTCGTTCCGGTGATTGCAATGACACGTCCTTTGCCAAAGCGATATGCCAACTCAATTTCACCCCAGATTTCTATATGATTGCGTTTCATTTCTTCCACAATCGGCAAATCTGTCGGCACACCCGGCGACAAAACGGCAATGTCAATCTGTTCGAGAATCTCATCTTCGATTTCCCCTACATAAATCGGTATATTTTGAAACCGTGGATATGCTTCAATAAAACGTGCTTTGTCAAATGCACTGTTGCCTTCAAAAAAGCAAATGTCTTTCTCTTCATTCATCAACAGACCGGCTGCTGCGATTCCGCTTTTTCCGGTTCCGAATACCAAATACTTTTCGCTCATTTTGTTCCTCTCTTCCCTTTTATTTTTATTGATTACAATTCTGTTTATTCCGGATTATCAGGATCATCCTGTTCGTCCTGTTCATCCTGACTAGCCTGACCATTTTGCTGGTTTTCCTGTCCCGGAGTCTCCTCAGGAATCTGATTGTCCTGAATGGATCCGTCTCCGTTTTCGTCCTGCAGCTGTGCATCGTCATGGCCGACAGCACCGGTGATATCCTTGCCTTCATTGACTCCGGTCTTTTCTTCATCCGGATAAATATTCATATAAGGATATACTTCTTTTAAAATTTCACGTGTCAGATTCAGCGCATAACTACTGTGTGCCTGATCCTCGACATTTGGTGTATCAATGACACAATAAATCACAAATTGCGGATTCTCATAAGGTGCAAAGCCCATAAAAGAAACCAGATAATTTTTCTCGGCACGAGGATATTTCTGTGCGGTACCGGTTTTACCGCCCAAAGAGTAGCCATCCACCTTTGCCGAAGTCGCAGTACCCGAAGTAACCGTATGATAAAGATATTCACGAATCAGTGCACTTGTCGACGATGATACGGTCTGTTTTAAAGCAATCGGGGAATATGTCGAAACTGTATTTCCCTTTGCATCCACTATTTTTTTCAGCATATGTGGCTGGTAATAGGTCCCTCCGTTAATCAGTGAAGAAAATGCCGAAATCATCTGCACCATTGTACAGTTGTAATTCTGTCCGAATGAGTTTGTTGCCAGATCGACCGGTTTGATTTTATCCAGTGTATAGATCAGGCTGGCCGTATACGCTTCACCCGGCAAATCAATTCCTGTTTTCTGACCAAATCCGAAAATAGACTGATATTCGAGGAATTTCTCAGCACCAATCTGATAAGACATCTGCATCAGCGAGTCGTTGCAGGAATCCATCAGCGCTCCTTCCACCGTTTCCGTTCCATGACCACTTCGGTCGAAACAGTGAATTTTGTCCGGTCCGAATACCTCATATCCGTCACAATAAAATGTATCACTTTGCTTTACAGTTCCTGTTTCAAGTCCACAAGCAACCGTAAAAGGCTTTTGCACCGATCCCGGCTCATAGGTCTCAGTCACACAATAATTCTTCCAGATTTCATTTAATGCCGCATAAGTTTCTTCCTGTGACATTTTCTTGATCTGCTTCTTCGTATAATATGCACTCAGGTCTCGCGGCTTTGACAAATCAAATGTCGGATAGCTCGCCATCGCAATAATCTCTCCGGTATTCGGATTTTGCATCACAACCGCGATATTCTTCGCGCCCGGCCCCTTGGTCTTATTGTTGGTATATGCCTCATTGAATTCCGCAATCTTCTTTTCTACGATTGCCTGAATATTTTCATCAATGGAAATCACGATGCTGTCACCGTCCTCAGGTGCGATGACCGTTTTTTCATAGTCGCTGTTGCTGTTTAAGTAGCCGTATTCGCGTCCGTTGATTCCATTTAATACATCATCATAATAATGCTCGAGTCCTGTGGTTCCGACATCTCCTGCGGAGGTAAATCCAATGACATCGGCAGCCAGCGTCTTATAAGGATATGAACGCTTGTATTCCGTTTCAAACCACACGCCATTGATATCCGGATTTTTCTTTTTCCCTTTATCATCAACCTCTTCCTGAAGTTTGACAAATTTTTGCACTTCATCATAGCTTAATCCTTTTGCCAGAATAATATAGGCGCGTTTCTGTTCTTCCGCGATATATTTTCGAATTTCTTCTTCTTTTAATTTTTTGGGAAAACAGCTTAACAATGCCGTTACGGTCGGTTCAATATATTTTTCATCCGAAGTCAGCACTTTGCAGTCGAGAATAATATTATAGACAGCTACGCTTGTGGCAAGTACCGTACCGTTGGTATCAAGAATATCTCCTCTTTGATAAGGAATAATCTTGCTGTCATAATCCTGTTTTGACAAAACCAGTTTTTTGTATTCCTCACCATTATGATATTCGATATACATAATGCGTCCAATAAGTGCACAAAGGCAAGCCAGCAATATTCCGAAAAATACTACCAGCTTGCTCTTCATATACAAAGGAAATTTTTTACTTTTTCTTTTCTTCCTCTTCTTTTGCTGTTGTGCCATGTGATGCTCCTACTTTACAGGAATATCCCCATATTGATCCATATAATTGTTTTTGTCTACATGATAATAAACAATCTGATCTTCACTTGCATATTTCATTCCCAGTTCGTCCATTGCGATTTCTTTAATCTTGTTCAAATCAACAGATGTATTCAAATACTTTTCCATTTCATCGTTCTTTGTGCGCAAGGTTGTCACTTCACTTTCAAGTGTGGCAATATTCTTTAAATTCAATGTTGCATTTGACTGCGCCTTAACAAGAAATACACAAGAGGCAGCACACAGTATAACACATACAGTCAAAAATGCAACAAAGCCAAAGTTCATTGCAAGTTCGCGCTCTCTGTTCCTTCTGACTGCATTTCTTCTGTTTTTCTGCTTACGCTCTCTTTCAATTACGTGAGGATCTCTGCGCGGCACACGCTGCGGTGCGGCTGCTCTTATTGTATTTCCTTCTACATAATAATTTCTTGTTTCCATAGGCTCTTCCTACTTTCTTTCAAACACTCTCAATTTTGCACTTTTACTCCGTGAATTTGCAGCGAGTTCTTCCTCACTCGGCAAAATCGGTTTGCGGCTGATTACAGTGCCTTTCGATTTGTTTCCGCATACACACACCGGAAAGTTTGGTGGGCAGGTGCACGGATTTTCATTCTTTTTAAAAGAAGATTTTACTATTCTGTCTTCTAAGGAATGGAAGGTGATAATACATAATCTACCTCCCAGATTCAGCAATTCTATCATCTCGTCCAAATGTTCCTGCAATACAGTCAATTCCTGATTTAATTCAATACGAATTGCCTGATAGGTTCGCTTGGAAGGATGTCCGCCCGTCTTCTTCACCTTGGCCGGAATCGCCCGGTCGATAATCGCATTCAGCTGGCCTGTTGTCTTAATCGGTTGTTCCTGTCTTGCCAGACAAATATGCTTTGCAATATTCTGTGCGAAACGGTCTTCTCCGTAATCACGGATAATACGGAACAATTCTTTTTCGGAATATGTATTCACAATTGTCTCTGCGGTCATCTCCTGACGCTTGTCCATTCTCATATCCAACGGTGCAGATTCCACACGATATGTGAAGCCGCGATCCGGTGTATCCAGCTGAAAAGAAGAAACACCGAGATCCAGCAAAATACCATCCACTTTTTGAATTCCAAGCTGATCAAGCACATGAACCATGTCCGAATAATTGCTTCTTACAATGGTCACCCTATCCTGAAATTCTTCAAGGCGCTTGGATGCAGCCGCAATCGCATCAGCATCCTGATCGATTCCAATCAGACGTCCCCCGGAAGTCAGACGTGAGGCAATCTGATAAGAATGTCCGCCACCGCCTAAGGTTCCGTCAACATAAATTCCATCCGGCTTGATATTCAAATTTTCTATGCATTCGTCCAACAGGACTGAGTAATGTTTAAAATCCATATCTTTGCTTCCAATTCTTAGATGCCAATTCCAAGTTCTGCCATATGTTCTGCAATTTCATCCATATCTTCATAATCGCCACTCTCGTTCCAGCGTTCCTTACTCCAGATTTCCACACGGCTTAAAACGCCAACGGATACGATATCTTTTTCGATTGCGGCATATTCTCTCAGATTTGCCGGAAGTAAAATTCTTCCCTGCTTATCCACTTCGCAGTTTGCTGCACCTGCGAAGAAAAATCTCATAAATTTTCTTGCATCTTTTGAGGTCAGTGGTTTCTCTCGAAAGGATTCTTCAATGCGGTTCCATTCTTCCTGGGAATAAACAAACAGGCATCCATCCAGTCCCTTTGTTACCACAAATTCGTTGCCGAGCTGCTCACGAAATTTGGATGGTACGATCATTCGACCTTTTGCATCTATTGAGTGATTGTATTCGCCCATGAACATGTCGGCTTTCCTCCTTTCCTTTATCCACTAAGTTTTCAACTTATCCACCACTTTGCTCCACTTTGATGGAATTTTGTACCACTTTCCACCACTTTTCTATATAATACACCACAAATCTTGAAAAATCAAGGTTTTTCGTGACTTTTATCCTAGCCATTGCAACAAAAAAAGCACTTGCTGATCGCAAGTGCTTTTTGTCATTTTTTATTCAATTTGCATTCAATTCAAGACCCTTTTTTCTCTCTAACGGAAGAATCCCATTTCATGATCGAGTACTTTTGCAACATCATTCAGACTGTTTGCCTTATCCGAAAGCATCTGCATGGTATCGGACAATTCCTGCATGGAAGCTCTTGTTTCTTCTGAACTTGCTGCATTCTCCTGTGAAATTGCGGAGAGGCTGGTAATAATCTCTCCAATCACACCGCTTGCCTTTTCCGACCGTTCTACATTTTCAACGATCTGATCGGTCAGTGCAAGTGATTGCTGGATATCCGAAATCAATGCATCAACCTGCTCAATCGTACGATGAATGGTACTTCTCTGTTTACTGATAGTCTCCTGTACGGTACCGGCCTCTTCCATCGTCTTATTGGAATCGGATGCCAATCCCTTCATGGCTTCCTGAATATTTCTTGCCGCATCCGCAGACTGATCAGCCAGCTGTCTGATTTCATCCGCAACAACGGCAAATCCCTTGCCTGCTTCTCCCGCACGCGCAGCCTCTATGCTGGCATTTAACGACAACAGATTGGTCTGCGCTGCAATCGCATCGATAATGGTAACCGCTTCGCTGATGGTGCTGACCGCAGTATTGGTATTGCCAATCAATTCCACAATGCCATCAATTGCCTTGATACTCTCTCTTGTCGACATGCGCAATTCTGTCAATTTATCCTGGCTCGCACCGGAATTCAGTTTCATGGAATCCGCCAGTTCCTGCATGGATTTTGTATTTTCGATAATCAGGGTAACCGCCTGATTAATCTCAGCGACACTCTCGACAGCTTCCTGCAATGACTCTGCCTGGCTTGAAGCACCGGTCGCCACATTCGAAACCGCAATGGTCACATTGTCGGCAGTCTCTGTAATGGTTTGAACCGTATCATACAGATATCCTGCCGAATCATCCATTTCTCCGGATGACAACCTTGCATTTCCAATGACAGAGCGCACCTTGTCAGCCATCTGATCCAGTGCCCGTGCCATATCACCGAGCTCATCCCGTCTGTTTCTTACACGATCGCTCAAGTGGATATTCAAATCGCCGGTTGCCATCTGTTGAACAGCACTGACGCTTTCCTGAATTGCTTTGATAATCTGCAATACATATAAAAGAGTCAGAACTGTCAGGACAATGATGATTATGGCGGCAATTGTAATCATAAGCTTAATACGGTCATTGATATAGGTTGAAATATTAATTTTTTTCATTCCAACAAAGGCCATACCATACACTTCACCGCTTTGATCATCCAGTAACGGTTCATATGCCACATAATATTTTTCGCCATTTATCACCACATTCTGCGCCTGATAGCTCTGTTTGTTTTTAATTACAGCATCGATAACAGCATCGGAAGCCTTCGTTCCGACAACACCGGAGATACTGGATCGTTCTCTTGTATCTCCCACAAAATAAGTATAATCATATCCGGTCTTCTGATTCATATCCATTTCAAGATCAGATGCATCCCCGCTGTCCCTTGTATATTGAAGCACCATTGCATAGGATTTGCAGGCTGCCAGCACACCGGTCGCAACCTCCTCTTCCATTCCTCTCCTCAGGTTAATCACTCCTACAAGCGTAGCAGCAAACCCCACAAAAATCATTGCCAGCATTACCAATCCACTCAGCAGCACCTTCAGAGATGCCTGTTTTCTCGTGTTTTCCATAAAACACCCTCCATGTACTATACCCTCATGCTACCAATACCATATAAAAATACCCATTGGTAATTATAATATGTTCTTGCAATTCTGACAATTACGATTTTTTCTTTTTATTTTCGCACTATATCTTGTTGTTTATCCTGTGAAAGCACACAAAAAAAGCAGCAATCGAATCATTCGAATTGCTGCTTTCAAGCACTATGAAACTGATTTTTGCCGAGCCAGGCGGATACGCATCGTGATAATCCACACAAGGGAAACCACAAACAATACCATGCCTAGCGCCGCCGAAACGCGGATTTGTGTATTCCATAAAAGCAATGAATCGGTGCGAAGCTGTTCGATCCAAAAACGACCGAATCCATATCCGCCCAGATACCAGAGGAATACTTCTCCTTCAAATTTGCGTTTGTTGAAGAAAATCAACATGCAAATCAAAACCAACAGATTCCATACAGATTCATACAAAAAGGTCGGATGAACCTGAATATATCTGACTCCGTCAACTACCACCTGATGTTCTAACAGTTGATCCGTCAAATCCCCGGAACGGACTGCCGACAACGGTAATTGCATTGCAAAAAGGTTGTCCGTGTATCCACCGAATGCTTCTCTGTTAAAAAAATTGCCCCAGCGGCCGATGATTTGTCCCAGAACCAGTCCCAGTCCTGCCGTATCGCACAATCTGCCATACGGAATCTTCTTTACCTTTGAAAAGACAAATGTTGTAATAATTGCCGCAATGACACCGCCGTAAATCGCCAGGCCACCTTCTCTGACATTGATGATGGAAGCCGGATGCTTACTGTAATATTCCCATTCAAAGAGAACATAGTAAATGCGGGCTCCAATCAAAGAACACACTATCGCAATCAAAGCCAAATCCACATAGGTCTCCGGATTCTGATCCGTCTGTTTTGCTTTCCAGCAGGCAATTCCCAGTCCTGCAAGCATCCCCAGTGCAATAACGATTCCGTAATATGCAATGGAAAAATCACCGATTTTTATTGCTTTTCCCACATGCGACAAGAAAATATGCAAATGCGGGAAATTGATATTCATATCCACAATATTATTCCTCTACTATTTGCCACAGCAGAATTTGTATTTCTTTCCGCTTCCGCATGGACATGGATCGTTTCTTCCGACCTTTTTGCCGACTATAACCGTACCGGACTTCTTCTGTTCCAGATACAATGCTTTCTTTGTCTCTGCATCGAAGATTTCATCCCACATCGGGAGCTCATACAGCCAGTCTGCCTTTGCATCAACCATGTTCTTGTAGAGCTTTTCTTTATCAAATGCAAGCGATACCTTTGTATCTTCCTCCATCTCTTCAATTGGATTCGGAGTCACAAGGGAATCATTGATTCCATCCAAAAATCCTGCCATCTCCAGAGTAGACAAACCATACTTCTCTGCCAATTCCTTCACGGTTCCTTCAACCTTTTCATCCGGATTGGTCAACAATTTCTCATATACGCTCTTTTCAAGCAAGAAATAGTTCTGCCAGAATCTCTGTAACTCCCCTTTATTTGTTTTCTCATTGTAAGCAATTTTCTGCCATTCCTGTAATAAAGCCATTCTACAACTGCCTTTCTTTCTTCATAATCTACGTGACTTTTGCCACTCGAAAATTATACCATTTTCACGCCTCCTACGCAACCGTTCTATCTCCCTTCTCGTTACCATTCACAACATGTATTGCCTAGCATCCTCAGTCCATAAACCCAGTACCCCTTCACTTTGCAAGAATATTTTGGTTTTCATATATGCAAACGCTCGCATCCTGATTTACATGTGTCTTTTGCATGCCTGTACAATTTTGAAAAAAGTTTTATGGTTGGCGGACACCAAAAACTTTCGTATATGTACTTCTCATCTAAAGGATACCCGGGTGAATTGGAGTGCGCTAT
>NZ_PDYG01000029.1 GCF_002735305.1 Agathobacter ruminis | reverse complement strand
ATCAGGATGCGAGCTTTTGCATATATGAAAACCAAAATATTCTTGCAAAGTGAAGGGGTTACCGGGTTTATGGACTGAGGATGTTTATCATAAAACAGACTATGAATGATAACTGGATTTTAACATGGAGTGCAACAGTGACAAAACAGATTCAGCAGCAGCATGTCCATGCACCAGCTTCCGCTACCCTGTGTGGCATTCCCGAATCCACTATATCCATATCCGTTGGCACGGCTTGCATACCATGTGCCTCCGCTCATTTGCTCTTTGGCCTGGCGGTATTCCATATTGCTTGGTTCGAGTTCCACGGCATGATTGATTTGCTCCATTGCAACCGTCGTATTGCCCAGTCCCCATTGCGCGATTGCGCTGAAATAATACCAGCGGCCCCGTCGTTTTGAAAAAGGAATATTGTTCAGCACATTGACCGCTTCCTGATAATAACGGTTCGCGATATAATTGGCAGCAGCCTTCAGATAGCTGTCTTCTTCACTTTCCTCATAAGTATTATAATAACTGCCTCGATTCCCGTAATGATTCCCAAATCCAAATGGATCGGAATAGCCTCCGGTCCCCTGCTGTTTTTCTTTCATAATGCGGTCATAAGCCTGCTGCACCTGTTTGAATCGTTCCTCTGCCTGCTCTCGATTCGGATTGTTCACATTGGCATCCGGATGGTATTTTCGACTCAGTTTGCGATATGCTTTTTTGATTTCATCATCTGATGCATTATGGCTGACGCCGAGCACCTGATATGGATCGTTCATAATGTTCCCTCTTGTTTTTTCTCTCGTTTTCGTCGGATATAATGATATTTAGTCCAGACTCCCGAATACAAAATATTGCGCAAAATATCCGAATACAGTAAAATCGGCAGTCGCTCAAAAGATTTCGCGCACTCCGATATCATGGTTGTCATTTGCAGATTGCAAATCAGTTCAAAATTCTGTGACGAATCCTGCCTCAGCGCAGTCAGTGGATTATATCGTCCGTGCTTGATATCCCGGTCTACATCTTCATAGGCATCCATCAGATAGATGAATTTTCCCAAAAACATTCCCAGGATTTTCAGTTCATCATACCACTCATCCTTTTTGTATGCAAAAAGCTCTCCCAGCATCTCGCCGGTCAGTCCGGCCACCAGATCGACATTTGGCTCATTACTCTGCTCATATCCGGACAGTTTTTTCATATAATTTTCGACTGCGTTTGCCTGTCTCGGATAGTCATGCTTTGCCTGCTCATAATCCTTTTGCAGCCATTTCGCATAAGAATGTTTGATGAAATTATGATTGTCATGCCAGTCGTCCTGCAGATTGTGATATGCCAGCAGAACATTCATGGATGAACAGTATTCAAGCAGTTCATTTTCACGCAACTGTCTTTTCTTGAACGGATGCAGATGACAGCTGAAATTTTCACGGATCTGCTCTTTTGGCTCATATAAACCGGTCAAAAGCAGCTGTAAAAATACAATATCATAATTCAAAAGCAGCTGACCCTTCGCACCATATCGGGTGCGCAGGCGCTGACAGAGTCCACAATAATATGCCTGATAAATTTTCTTGTTTTCATCGGAAAGCGAATCGCGATCCACCATGACATATCCAAACATATTCTATGCCTTTCGTACAAATTCCTGACGACACTTCGGGCAGGTGATACACACCTTGCCCCGTCCCTTTGGCACGCGAACCTTTTGCTTGCACATCGGGCATTTAAAATAACTGTAAATCTTGCGTTGTTCTCTGCGCACTCTTCGCTTGTTGCGCCGAATGGCAAATTGATAACGCCAGTTGCAAAACCATTGGTTCTCTTTTTGTCTCTTTGCAATATTCTTGGAAAACATCCGAAAATACATATGAATGAATCCAGCCAGTACCACAATATATAAAATGCTTCTCACAACCGGTACACGGCCGAAAAACAATCCGAGAATCACGAGTGCGAGGAGCACAAATGATTCAGCCTGTCCCAATTGATCCACACCATTTCTGCCATACATGAATCTGATAAATCGATCTCTAAGTCTCATACAGTCACTTCCTTCCTGCTTTCTATTAAGCAATGTTAACTGTCTGAAAGCGCATCGTCAAGCGAAGTACCCTTTTTTAAGAAACATTTTAGAATCCCTTTATGATTGTAAGATTTATAAAAAAAAGAAACCACCATGCAAAACATGGTGGTTTCATATAAGCAGAACGATAAGCCGGGTTATGTCGTTGAGCGATCATCTATCTAGGACGACTGTTGCCAGTCGCCTCAAGCAACCTACCTAAAGCTAGCGGGCCACATCATTGCTTTGATTCGGTCTTGCTTCGGATGGGGTTTACACTGCCACTTTTGTTACCAAAAGCGCGGTAGTCTCTTACACTGCCATTCCACCCTTACCAGCGCAAGCGCTGGCGGTTTCTTTTCTGTTGCACTATCCTTAGAGTTTCCTCCACCGGCCGTTAACCGGCATCCTTGCCCTATGAAGCCCGGACTTTCCTCACCCGCGGGGTTTCCCCACTTGCGGCCGCGATCGCCTGTCCTGCACCTGTGATAATATAGCAGAAAAAAAGCATTCTGTCAAAATCACGCACAGATTATACATGAAATACACTGCCGCCGACGAATTCACGCACAAGGGAATTCTGCGGCACATCATTGTCCGGCATCGGCAGGAAGTAATCCAGGAATTTCAGTAGGCGCTTTGCCTCAGAATATTCCGGCGCCTCGCGCGGAATCTGAAACAGCAATGGCTCTGCGAACACTTTTAAAACAGGCAGTTCATAGAGCAAAGCCGAATTAAAAATCACATCCGCACTGTCCTGGAACGGGAAGATATATTTTTCTTCGCCGGCACGAACCGAAGGCCACATTGCGATGGTCTCCTGTGCATTGGTTCCGCGCGTACGCGCATCACGCACAATACGGCGAATCAGACGGCCGTCTGTCGTCGGAAGCGGATTGTGTTCATCCACATTGAGCTGTGTCAATGCCGAAATATAAATTCTGAATTTGCATTCGTCCGGCAATGAATATGACAATTTGTCATTCAGGCCATGAATGCCTTCTATGACAAGAATATCATTCTCGGTTAATTTCAGTGTTTCACCGCGATATTCACGCTTTCCGGTCTTGAAATTGAAAGACGGCATCTTAATCTCACCGCCGTTGAGCAACGTTGACATATCTTCATTGAATTTCGGTACATCAATCGACTCTAAACATTCAAAGTCAAACGACCCGTCCGGATTGCGCGGGCATTTGTCGCGATCCACATAATAATCGTCAAGGCTGACCGGATGTGGTCGTGTTCCCTTTGCCAGCAACTGAATTGCCAAACGATTGGCAAATGAAGTCTTGCCGGAAGAAGACGGTCCCGCAATCATGACAAATTTGACTTCCGGATGATCTACAATCGTCTGGGCCAGATTGCCGATGCGCTGCTCCATCAATGCTTCATGCGTCAGGATCAGTTTCTGTGCCCGTCCCTGTGCAATCACATCATTTAATGCGCCGATGCTGCTGATATTGAGCTTGTTGCTCCATTCTCTTGAAGCATGAAGTGTATTGTGCAGCTTGTTGGATGTCTCAAGCGGTTTTACTTCATTGTAGATTTTGTCAGGGAACAGCAATACAAAGCCGTCCTCATATGCTTCGAGGTCAAACCATTTCAGATACCGGGTGGACGGCACCATATATCCGTAGAAATAGTCGAGCATTCCGTTTAATTCATAGAGATTCACGCGGGAGCTGCGACGATAATGTAATAACCGTTCCTTTTCATTTAATCCCAGTCCCTTGAAAATTTCTTCTGCCTGCTCTGATTTGTAGCTGACTTTTTTGATTGGGCAGTCCGCGTCTACGATGCAACGCATCTCTTCCTTGACGCGATTGAGTTCTTCCTGCGACAGAATCCGTCTGTTCTCTCCGATGAACTCACAATAATAGCCCTGACCGAGGGAATACATGACTTTTACATGGGTTGTGGTATCCGCAACCGTACGATAGACATTGTCCAGCGCTTTTTGCAACAGCATAGTCATACTGCGGCGGTATGTGCGCCGTCCGTCCGGATGCAGCATCGTCACAAAGCGAACTTCGCCGTCGGCCTTAATCTCTTTGTTTAATTCACGCAATTTGTGTCCAACCTGCGCGAGCATGACCGGTGCATCATATGCATCTTTGTGTTGGAGATACAAATCTTCGAGTGTCATTCCCGCCGGTGCGGATACCTGCACACAGGTATCGTCCGGCAAATAGAGCTTAATCTGATATTCCTGCATTGATAATTTCCCCCATGATGGAATAAGCAGCCTCATTGTATGCCAGTTGCAATTCCACTTCCTTTAGCCTGATTGCAATCGATTCCGTCTGTGTCCGGGTTTCAAGGCCAACCTGAATCGATCGGAGTGTCTTGTTTTCTTTCACCAGAAATTTCCGCAAAACCGGATTTCCGTTTCTGAGCAAAAGCGGTCCATACAAATCGCAGACGATACGTGCATTCTCTTTCATCTTTTGCCACGATTCCCCGCATGAAAGCGGTACGACCTTAAACATCGGATAGTATTTGCCATCCTCAAGGATCATATCCTCATCCACAATTTTGAAATCATTCTCCCTCAGGTAGCGCCGCACCTTATCCACATCGGATTGCGGTTGCAAAATCATTTCTTTGAAATGACGACATTTTTCCGGAAATGCTTTTAAAATGTGAAGTACCACTTCACCACCCATTCCTGCAATAATCAGTGAGTCTGCTTCCCCATCCTGCAGTGCCTCAATTCCATCTGAAAGTCTTGTCGCAATGCGGTCTTCCAGATGATAGTCCCTGATATGTTCGTCAGCTCTCGAAAGCGGCCCCTCTCTCAAATCCATCGCCAGTGCTGATGGATTCGCGCCGGATTGTACCAGATAAATCGGGATATAGGCATGATCCGTTCCCACATCACATATTTTATATCCCGGTGTCACCATGGCAGCAACGGCTTCCATACGCTTCGACAATTTTATCATACTGTATTTTGATCCTTATTATTCGAGATAATCTTTTAATTTTCTGCTACGGCTCGGATGACGCAGTTTGCGAAGTGCTTTTGCTTCAATCTGTCTGATACGTTCACGGGTAACATTAAATTCGCGTCCGACCTCTTCGAGTGTACGTGCTCTTCCATCTTCCAGACCGAATCGGAGAATCAAAACCTTTTGCTCACGATCCGTCAATGTGCCAAGCACCTCTCCGAGCTGTTCTTTTAACAATGTAAAGGCTGCAGCATCCGCCGGAACTGGAACATTGTCATCTTTGATAAAGTCGCCGAGATGCGAATCTTCTTCTTCACCGATCGGGGTCTCCAAAGATACCGGTTCCTGCGAAATTTTCAGGATTTCACGCACACGCTCCACAGGCATATCCATCTCTTCGGCGATTTCTTCCGGAGACGGCTCTCTGCCGAGTTCCTGCAACAACTGACGCGATACACGAATCAGCTTGTTGATGGTCTCAACCATATGAACCGGAATACGAATGGTTCTTGCCTGATCCGCAATCGCACGCGTGATTGCCTGACGAATCCACCATGTTGCATAAGTCGAGAATTTGTATCCTTTGCGATAATCAAATTTCTCAACCGCCTTAATCAATCCAAGGTTTCCTTCCTGAATCAAATCCAAAAAGAGCATACCGCGTCCCACATAACGCTTTGCAATGGAGACAACCAAACGAAGGTTTGCCTCTGCCAGGCGCTTCTTGGCGCGGTCTCCGATTGCGATATCCTTTTGCAGTTCCTTAATTTCATTCTGAATCTCTGCCTTTTCCTCGTCTGAAGCTTCTTCCAGACGACCTTTGAGAATCAGGATTTTTTCGGTAGCCAGATTTCCGGCTTCCATCTGCTGAGCGAGTTCAATTTCCTCATCCGCTGTCAAAAGAGACACTTTGCCGATTTCTTTTAAATACATGCGGACAGGATCTTCTACCGAAATTCCCTCCGGAATGGAAAGATCAATATCCTCGAGGTTGATGCCCTCGAGCTGATCATCGTCCTCCGGAATGAAATCATCATCGTCATCTGTCGTGTCATCACTCATGCGAAGCACATCAATATGCTGTCCCTCGAGTGTCTCCAGCACAGATTCGAGTTTGTCCGGCGCAAGATTCATCCCCTTGAAGAAATCCACGATTTCCTGATATTCAAGAATGTTCTTCTTTTTCTTGCCAAGTTCTAAAAGTTCCGCTACCCTGGCATCGAATTTTTCCTGATCAAAATCAGCCGCGTTTTCCTTGCTCATGTTTGCTTTGGTTTCTTCTACTTCTGTCTTTTTCTTTGGCATTTTTTTCCATCCTTTTTCTTATTCCGGGCATATCAGATCTCGATTTTCATTTTTTCGAGATGCTCAAGTGCCTTTTTATCTTCTATCATTTTCATCAAGCCTTCGATGTCCGAAGGACTTAAGTTCTTAGAGGTTTGCTCGATGCTGTTTTGCTTGATTCGGATAATGGTTTCCTTGATGGCCTTTTCCATATCCTCTTTGCTCTCCACCTTGTGAATCGCCGCATTAAAAATGCCTGCAATCTGCGACTGTTCCTCTGTATCGGTGAAAGCATCAATAATCCGGGCAGGAACAATGTCATTGCCCGATTCGAATTGTTCAAACAACATCTGTGCTGCACGATGACACATCGGATCCGTAAAATCATCCGCGCCGATTTTGCCTTTGATGGAAAGATAAAGCTCATGACGCTCCGCAAGCCATGACAGCAAAAGCATCTGTGATTTTTTCATTCCATCTTCCTTTTTTGGCCGGCTTCGGCCATCCTTTGCGCGGTCATTCTCACGCATCAGTCCTGCGCTCTCTCCCAGACGGTTGACCATCTGCATCAGCTCGTCCTCGCTGACATCATAATTCTTTGCCAGCTCACGCGCATAAATACGCCGTTCCAGTGTATCTTCAAAACTGACAGCCAGTCGTTTGGCCGTCTCGTGAAAGAAACTGCTCTTATCCGTCGGATCACTCATGTCATATTGCCGTGACAGGATCCGAATCAAAAACAAAAAGCTGTTTTCCGCATCCCTGATGCGCTTTTCATATTCTTCCGCCCCATAGGCTTTGATGAATTCATCCGGATCTTTCATCGGTTGCATATTGACGATCTTTGTCTTGATTCCGACTTTATTTAACATCGGAATCGCACGTATTGCCGCATCTACTCCCGCGCCGTCACTGTCATAGGTCAGACAGACTTCTTTGGTGTAGCGTGAAAGCAGCTGGACCTGTTCCTCCGTCAACGCGGTTCCAAGAGATGCAACCGCATTATCGAATCCGGCCTGATGCAAGGATATGACATCCATATAACCTTCACAGAGCAGCATATAATTTTTTTTGGTATTCTTTGCAAAATATAAAGCAAATAAATTCCGTCTTTTATTAAAAATCTTTGTCTCAGGGGAATTCAGATATTTCGGATTGCCGTCTCCCATGACACGACCTCCGAATGCGATTACACGCCCCCGCACATCCATAATCGGAAACATCGCCCGATTCCAGAATTTGTCATGTCCTCCGCGCACTTCATCGATGACAACCAGCCCGCTCTCCTTGAGAAGCATATCATCATATCCCCGTTTGCGCAGATATTTGTAGAGATCGTCACTGTATTGATCCGAATATCCCAGTCCGAAGCGCTGCATCGTTTCGTCCGACAATTCGCGCCCCTTGAAATAATCATAGGCGCGTTTTCCGCGCTCACTGCGAAGCAGGGTATAAAAATATTTCGCCGCTTCCTTGTTGATTGCCAACAGCAGTTCCCGCTTGTCGGCTTCGCGTTTCTTTTCCGGTGTCAGTTCCTGCTTCGGGAGATTGACGCCGGCCCGGTCTGCCAACGCTTCGAGTGCTTCCCCGAAGGAATAATTTTCGTATTCTTGTAAAAAAGTAAATACATTCCCGCCTTTGTGACATCCAAAGCAATAAAACATCTGCTTGCTCGGCGTCACGGAAAAGGATGGCGTCTTCTCCGCATGAAAGGGACAACATCCAAAATAATTGCTGCCCTTCTTTTCGAGTTTTACATAGGAGCCGATCACATCCACGATATCATTTTTGGAACGTACTTCCTCAATTATATCATCTGAATAATATGGCATATCTCTCTTTGTTCTTTCTCACTTTCGTCTTTAATATCCATCTACCTGCCATGCCATCGGAATATAGTGATGTGTGAATTTCTCGATTGCGTACTGGTCTGTCATGCCCGAAATATAATCACATACCACACGCTCTTTTGGTTCACCGTCCTGCAGGAATTTGATCATCTTGTCCGGCAGGTCCTGCTCATGATCCATATACCAGTAGAACAGCTGCTCAATCATGATGTCCGCTTTGACCTCCTCGGATTTTGCAACCGGATTCGTATACAGATTTGCAAACATGTATTGGCGCAGTTCCAAAAATGCTTCATAGCAGGCGGCTGACATTACGATATCATTTTTGCCCATGCTGTTGATGATGATATCATGGATCATATAATCCAGTCGTGCCTTGACATCGAAGCCAAGTTCCCTGCGAATCGACATCGGAATGTCATCTTCGCTCAAAATACCGGCTCTGATTCCATCATCAAAATCCGCATTGATGTATGCAATCTTGTCTGCCAGACGAACGCATCTGCCTTCGAGTGTGTCCGGCATCAGTTCCATCTCATGGTTTAAAATCCCGTTTCGGACTTCCCATGTCAGATTCAGTCCTTCCCCGTCTTTTTCGAGTTTTTCCACAATGCGCACACTCTGCTCATTGTGTTTGAACGCTCCATCCGTCAGACGCGCAAGCGTGCGCTCTCCGGCATGTCCAAACGGTGTATGACCCAAATCATGGCCCAGGGCGATTGCCTCGACCAGATCTTCGTTTAATTTTAAAGCTTTTCCGATTGTGCGCGCATTCTGCGACACCTCGAGGGTATGCGACATGCGCGTCCGATAATGATCTCCTTTCGGGGTCAGAAAAACCTGTGTTTTATTTTTTAAGCGTCGGAACGCCTTGCTGTGCAAAATACGGTCCCTGTCGCGCTGAAATACCGGTCTGATATCACATTGCGGTTCATCCCGGTCTCTTCCTTTGGAATCCACACTCAAACATGCAAATGGACTTAATGTTTCCCGTTCCATTTCCTCTATTTGTTCTCGAATTGTCATAACATTCTCCTTTTTAGGTTCCAAAAAAGTCCTTACAATTAATTATTCCCGAATGAATCCCGTATTCCTTTTTCTGACAGCATTCATTTGTAATATTCTGCGCTTACGCACCGCCCAGGACGGAATGCAACAGTTCCAGCAACTCTCCGGTGATTTCGTTCTCATACGAACCGTAATAAAAGCGGTCGTCCTTGACGAGAATACATCCGACCCAGTCCCCTGCAGAGACGTCATCCATAAAGGCCTGCTGGATATCACTGTATCCGCTGATGGTAAAGTAGGCATCATAGTCTTTAAAATCATCCGTCGCATAATTCACATATCCAAACTGTTCTTCGAGTTTGGTAATCAGCTTCTTCGGGCAGACGGAATATCCCGTCACTTCCTTGGAATACAGGCTTTCGCCTTTCCAGTCCTCATCCCAAAGGAGGAACAACTCATCCTTGCGCCAGAATTCCTGCTTTTCGATATAATTCATCGGCAAATAGGTATGGTTTTCAGTGCCGGCAACCTGCAGATACAGATGATTTTTGTTGATGGACTTATATAACACATTGGCAGAGACCAGGCGATAATAACGGCTCGCCGTATTCTCTCCCTGTTTTGCCAGATATCCGAGTGCCACTCCGGATTCTGCGAGATCACAGTCCGCGTCCACCGGAACATAAACCGTGCTGCCGTATGCAATCGGGCCGCGGCAGAGATCCCCGGTCAGACATTCGCCCACCTGCTTAAAGCGGTCCTCCTCATCCTTTTGGATAAAAAAGATATAGACAAATAAAAATGCAGCTGCCGCGACAACCAGAAATGTTCCCGCGCTGATTCCGATGATTTTTTTGCGGGAGCGCTCCCGTGCCTGCTCAATCTCCGTCTCCGTCATGGTGACATATTTTTCCGGATGTGCAATCACGCGCCCCGGTTTCGGCCGGTATATACAGCGCGCAATCGAATAACTTCCAAATACCGCCACAATGACATAGATCCCGATCAGGATCAGATACAGCACCACCTTACCCGTACTCTTAATCTGACATAGCAAAAGCGCATCCAGGAGACATGATACTTTTTTCATATCCGCACGTCTGATGTACTGTGCTGCCGCAATGACAAGGATTGCGACGGCGATCGTATGAAATACCAGATTACAGAATGCATATGTCAGCCAGGTACTCGTCTTTCGAATAATGACCAGCGGAAAGAGGGAAAGCACAAATGAGATGGTAAAAATCAATACAAAAATGTACGCCCACCGTTCCATAATGGTCGTGCCGTAAAGGCCGTTTAAATATTCTCCGAACGATTTGCCCTCGATATTGCCCCATCCGGCAATTCCTGCAAAAACCTGGACAATCTTCATAATCAGGTAAAAAAGGATATAGCCTTCCGCATAGCTGAAATAGATATAACGGAGTTCACGCGCACTGTCGATTGCTACAAAATGACTGATCCGGTTTCCCGCTTTCTGCACGGAACGAATCAGAAAGAAGCAAAACGCATATGCAATGAATGCAGGGATTCCTCCAAATCCGCCGATAAAGGTATTGATATAAAGCATGATGAAAAAGGACAGCACAACCGCGCCGAGCAGATTCAGCGGTGTCGAATCTGCGCCCCATGATAGACGAAGAAATTTTTTCATTGAATCCCTCCGTTCTCCATATGCAAAATGCGATTGGCATAATCGGATATATCATCCTTTTGATGGGTTGAAAACAATACCGTCAGCTCATGCTCCCTGCGATATGCTTCAATCATATCAAATACCTCCGTTCGCGAACGGGTATCGAGCCCACCGGTTGGTTCGTCCATCAGAAGAAGCCGCGGGTTGCGACTGAGGAAAAAGGCAAGCATCATTTTTTTGCGCATGCCTTTTGAATACATTCGGATCCGCTTTTTCTCATCGAGACCAAAGCAATCCAAACGCGCACGAAAGCCTTCCAGATCAAAGGAAGGCTCTATCTTTTTAAATTCACGGGCAAATTGTTCCGCACGGCGTTCGCCGTTAAAATTCGGTTCCTCAAACATCAATGACATATTGCGCCGGATATTTGCCTCATCTTCATACATTTCTTTGCCAAAATAGCGGATAAATCCACCATCCGGCTTAACCACATTGCCCATCAGCTCGAACAGCGTCGTCTTGCCGCATCCGCTTCGTCCGGAAACAGCGACCGTCTCGCCGATTTTAATGCAAAAAGAGACATCCGACAAGGTGAAATACCCACGCCGGAAATAGATATGTTCAAATTCTAAAGCGTTCATATGCGCCGATTACTCCCTGATATTACTAGTGAAAAAAATTGGTTTCCGTATTCTGGTTCAATCGCAACCGTTCCGCCAGCTTACATACGCGCACACTCTCTTGCTGGCGCATGCGGCAGCCTTCCCAGTCACGCTCCTGAATCAAACGGGCCAGCTCGCGGAATTCATAAACCATACGATGCACATTTACATCCGGCTGATAAAGGATTTCCACTTCTTTGGAACTGTTATCATAAAATTCGAGTGCGGCCTGCAGCGTATTGGTTGGGGCTTTGATTACCAAATAACCTTTTGTTCCCTCAATCAACAGAACCGACGGGCCCTGCGCATCCTTTGCTCCGATACAGGTGCAGATAAAATCCGGATACCGCAATACGACAGTTCCGCTCGTATCCACGCCGCGCATCTGATTGGCAAAATAGATTCCGTCCGAAGGCCCGCCAAACAAGCCCACCGCAAGATGAAGATTATAGATATTGATATCCAAAAGCGCACCGCCGCCAATCTCCGGATCAAAGACGCGCACATATTCTCCTGCCAGGAATTTGTCAAACCGGCTGGAATATTGCGAAAAATTCATTGTCACCTGACGAATGGTTCCGACTCTCGGAAGTGCTTCCTTGATTTGTCCAAAAATCGGCAAATACTGATTGGAAATTGCTTCCAAGACAATCAGATGCCGCTCACGCGCCATCGAAACCAGTTCTTTTGCATGTTCATAGCTCAATACAAACGGCTTTTCGACAAACACATGAAAATTGTGTTCCACCGCTTCCTTTGCCATTACATAATGCATATGATTCGGAACGGCCAGATAGATAAGATCCGCATCAAAATGCTTATCCCTAAGCATCTTGGAATAATTCGAATAGACCTTTTCCACCTGATATTGTTCCTGTAATTGTTGAATGGAATCTTTAGAACGATCGGTGCCACAGAGTGCAACAATCTCATATTCCGGCATCTCTTTCAGTACCGGCAGCATCTGCTGTCCAATCATTCCGAGTCCTACCACTGCAATTTTAATCATGGATATCCCCCGTTCGTATCACTGTTTATTATTATATTACTCTCCCATTGTCAAAACAACCACAAGTAATGCCGTTGCATGATTAACCGGATTGGTCGACAGCTTGCGCACATAAGCGTTGCTGCGCACATTGCCTTCCACACTGTCTTTTAACAGCACCCATCCTGCCGTATCAACCGCATCGTCTACCGCTTTGCAGAATCCCGGTTCCGGTTTTCTCTTTACATCCAGCACTGAAATACTTTCCTTGATATCTTCCTCGTCGACAAAATTTGTGCGTACCAAAAATTGTGCATAGGCATCATTATAGCGCAGGATTCGAAAGTGACCATTCTGTACCTCAATGATTCCGAGCGGCAGATGATTGAACTGTTCAAAGGTACGCGTCAAATCGGAATCATATTCTCCACGCGTCAGATAATCCAGCAGATTTGCCTTGCTGACTGCGTCAATATAATCTTTTGACTCCGGATTCTCAAACGGGATTCCATCACCTTTCTTGTATTTATGATTCAAATCTTCCGAAGAGGTCGGCTTGCTGAAATAATATCCTTGAATCTTGTCGCATCCGATTTCTTTTAGGAAACGGATCTGCTGACGGCTTTCCACGCCTTCCGCAACCGTATCGATACCCAGGCGGGTTACCATCTGCATCAGCGATGACAATACAACCTGGTCTTCATCGTCCAGATTAAAATTTTTCATGAATGCCATATCAAATTTGATGACATCAAAATCAAAATGCTGCAGGACATGCAAAGACGAATATCCGCTTCCGAAATCATCCATCCATACTTCAAATCCTGCTTCATGAAAGCGACGGATCTGTTCTTTCACATAATCCTCTTCAATTCCGGTTACGGATTCCGTGATTTCCATATTCAGCAATTCATGTGGCACACCTGCCCGATCGACACGCCTGATGATTTCGTCGACAATATCGCAAAGTTCAAAATCATAGCGGGACAGATTGATGGAAACCGGAATTGCTCCGAGGTCATCATCCAATGATTTTTGCAGATCTGCCAGCACACAGTCAAGGATGTGCAAATCTGCCAGATGAATCAGTCTTGCATCCTCAAGCACTTCGATAAATTCCGCCGGTGAAATCATGCCTCTGACCGGATCAATCCAGCGGGCCAGTGCCTCTGCATCACAGACTTCGCCCGTCACGGTGCGAACAATCTGCTGATAATACGGATGAATCCAGTTCTTTTCAATCGCTTCATTGAAATGATTAATTACATATTCACGCATTTCAAACTTTTTGCGTAATTTTTCATCAAAATAGGTATAATGCGAGCGGAATAAATTCTTATTCTCATCACATGCAAGCTTTGCACAGTCGCAGGCAATGGTCACATCAACCGCTTCGTCCTCCCGGTCGGACATCACATAGATACCGGCTCTGACCGGAAGTGTCTTTCCCTCGTTGGCCTTTGACAGCGCTTCAAAAATCTGCTCGAGCGTTTCTTCCACATGATGATTCTCCGTATATACCACAAAATGGTCATGCCCCATCCTTCCGCAATTTTCGTTTGCAAAGAACATGCGCAGAATATCCGCAAAAGCACATAACAGTTTATCGCCTTCCGGCATTCCGTATTTGCGGTTATAAAATTTCAATCCGGTCAGATCAAAGAACAAAAATACCGGTGTCTGTTTTTCCTGGCGAATCACATTGCAACCGGCTTCTGCCAATTGCAGGAAATATGTCATATTCGGCAATCCTGTGCGATGGTCGAAGTAAATTTCCCGCACCATCGACTCCTCGTGAATCATTCCGGCCAGCGCTTTTTTCAGGCTGTATCCAATGCCGAATTCCTCATCTTCAACCGTTCCCTCTTCCACATACCAGATCAGTGAAAGCAAATTGCCGTCTCGGTCGAGCATATGTGATCCCACCGAATGGATAATATGATAATTCGAATCCTTTGCAGAGCGTGTACGATATACAATATCATACTGCTCGCCGCCAGCCGCAAAACGCATGCCTTCTTCCTGGGCACGCACCAGATCGTCCGGATGTGTGTAATGATACATATCACGATCCAGCAGATTGATGATTTCTTCCCGCGAAGCGCCAAACAGATTGCACAATCCTTCGCTGACCATGACTGTCTTAATTCGCTGGTTTTCCAGCCGATACAGTGCAAATGGGATCAGGGTATCCTGAAGCAGTCTTTTGATGTTGTCATCCAAATATATTTTTTCCATTGTAAGCCCCCTATAAGAGTTCCTTCCCGAAACATTCCATATAGTACCAATATACCATCCATTTTCTTTTTTGCCAACAAAAATGCGAATGCTTATTACTAGACGAAATTATCATAATCGCATATGATAGAAGTAAACATATATGAGAAAGGACCAAAATCCATATGGAAATGATTGATATCTATGACAAAAACCGCCGGTCGACCGGTATGCAGTTACCACGCAAGACCAAATTACAGCCGGGACAGTTCATGCTCTATGTACTGGCTTTGATAGAAGGAAAAGATGGAAAATATCTGATTACACAACGCGCACTCGACAAGAAATGGGCTGCAGGTGAATGGGAAATACCGGGAGGCGGTGTTGCCGCCGGAGAAAGCAGCCACGATGCTGTCATCCGCGAAGTGCATGAAGAAACCGGACTCGACATCTCAAATGCCGATATCCGGTTGATTGACTCCTATTGTAATGAAGATGCCGAAAGCGGCGATAATTATTTTGCGGATATTTATCAAATCCGAACAGACATTGACCTCTCAAAGGTTGTCGTCGATCCGCATGAAGTCATTGATGTCCGACTTGCCACAATCGATGAAATCAGACAGCTGCATGAGGAGATTGGATTCCTGCATTACAAACGGTTATGCAATGCATTGTCTGCTATTCCTGCGGACCAATCTGACCCATCATAAAATGCTTGCGGCATAATGCGATATACATATCATTGCCGCCAAGTCCAAACTGTTCTCCGGATTCTACTTTCCTGCCATTGCTGATACGCGCATTAAAGCGGGCTTTTTTGCCACACCAGCATATGGTGGGAATCTCCTGGATATTATCTGCGATTTCCATCAATCGTCGGCTTCCCTCGAAAAAATTACCCTGAAAATCAGTTCTCAGGCCGTAGCAAAGAACCGGAATGTCATAATCATCAACAATCTTTGCGAACTGCTCCACCTGCTGTCTGGTCATGAATTGCGCTTCATCCACGATAATTGCATCGATTTCATCCGCATCATAAAAGTTGTCCTGTCGCTGGGCCAGGAATATTTCAACCGCAGTACATTCCCCGGATAATCCCATTCTCGACTGAATGATTGAGAGGCCGTCTCTGGTCTCACAGGCCGGTTTTAAAATCACGGCATTCATTCCGCGCTCCTTATAATTGAATTGAACCATCAACGCGTTTGCGGTCTTTGAAGCACCCATTGCCCCATAACGAAATACTAGTTTTGCCATTGTTAAAATACTCTTTCCTTTTTTCGTTTTTTGTCACGCTTGTTATTTTATCATATGATGGTTCTGTTTCACAGTCACTTTATCGAATCAATTCTTTCGGAATCAGATCATAATCAAAAAGTACCTCGGAATGGTTGTCCAGCACCAGTCTCTTTGCCACAACATCACCGGATTGTTTGTCTATGATATGGCGGTAAATCTTTGAGATACGGTAATACTTGTCCCCTTCTTTGTGAAAATGATGGTTCTGTTCTACCAGCTCATAGCGCTCCGGTAATTCTTCTTCGGCACGCAATTGTGCGAACAGCTGGTTGTCTTCGCACCATGCGCAAATCTGAAATGTCTGATTCGTGTCATTGCGGAATCGATAATCCACATAATTATAATTGACTGAGGTCCCTGCACTAAACGGGACGCGGATGCCGTTCGGATCCGGTGCCAGAGCGTCGGAATGCTGATGGAATTCCGTCACTGTCAGTGGGCTGTGCAGCACCAGCAAATGCAATGTATTTGCAAGATTGCACAAGCCACCTCCCACGCCGGGTTTCAGCTTGCCACATACCAGTACGCGACCCGGACGGTATCCGCGACGCTTGGTTGTCTTTCCCACAGTCTTCCAGAAAGAAAATGTTTCTCCCGGTTTGATCAGCAATCCGTTCATCGCTTCGGCAGCCAGTTTGATATTCACTGCCTTATTGTTCTGCAAGACCGGGTCGATTCCTTTTCCGGTTTTGATCAGACCGTTATGATGTTCATAAACCACAACCGGATATTTTTCTGTACTTTTTTCTTTTGGATATTTCACTCGATAAATCAGATTGCGAAAATGGCGCTTGCAGATTTCTTTTTGCTGCGAAATCTTGTAGCAGGTTGGGTTGATATCACAAAACATTTTTTTCCCCTTTCTCTTTCTTCTGTAACATTTGAGAATCCAGGCCTCAATCCGGCGTCTCCTGCCGATCGGACTGCCGTCCCCGAATCCGATATACCGGACCAGGATGCCGGCAATCCCACATCTCTTTGCCCCATAAATATCTTTGAGAATCTGATCTCCGATACAGATGGTTTCCGACGGTTTCAGATTCATCTGCTTTAAGGCCTGTAAATAGGCTACGCGATTCGGTTTGTCAGCCTCCGCAATATAATCGCTCCCGATATTGCGGTTGAAGCGCTCAATCCGTTCTTTGCTATTATCCGAAAGCAATACCGTCTTAAATCCGATGGCACGAATCATTTGAAACAAAATTTCAATTTCCGGTGTCGCATCCGCATTGTGCGGCACCAGGGTCAGATCGATATCCAGAATCAATCCGCGATATCCTTTTTCATACAGTCGATCAAAAGGAATCTCAAATACACTATTGACATACATATCAGGATAAAACTTGTTTAACATGCCGATACCCCTGCCATGTAGTCATAGACCGTATTGATTTGCTGTTCCAATTGTTCTCCGAAATTGTGTTCAAAAAATGCACTTCCGATTGTAAATGTCCACGGTTGACAGCAACGCACCTCATCGAGTCGTCCAAAGCTGTCAATGCTGCCCGCAAGACAAACCGGTGCATCCACTGCTGCCACAAAACATTTGCATAATTCATAGGCATCCCCTGTATATCGGTAACCCAGTAGGTCAATCCCGTACACGCCTTTGTTCAAATACTCCTGCGCCTGTGCAATCATGTCCTCAATTTCGCCGGACAATACCGACGGCCGCTGCGTGACCGTTCCGACAAACGGCATATATTTCAAATGATGTTCCCTGCAATACTGATTGATCTGGTCCGAATAAATGGTTCCCATCAGATAATCCACGCCGCATTGGGCACCAATCTGTGCGCCTCTCAATCCCTCTTCTTCACTGTAGGCCACAACTTCAAGAAAGGTTTCCTTTCCGGCCTCCCTCATTGCAGCATACAATTCTTTCATTTTATCGGGATCGAGGCCTTCTTCTTTGAACCCCCAAAAATGTGCTTTGGAATTTTTTGCCTGTGCAAAGATCTCTGCCGCATCAGGGACCGTATGATCCTGATAAGTCAGCATTACTACCAGTTCCGGTACATTCATCATATCCGTCAACTCCTTTTTGCTTGATACTCTTATTATAGAAGAATCGTTTCCTGAATGTTTTAAGATTCCATTAAGATTTCCATAAGAAAACAAAAAAGATATCGCAATTTTGAATGAATCACATCAAAATTACGATATCTTTGTTTGCTGTATTATGACTGGAATCCTTCGATTTGGCGGATTCTGCTTGGATGGCGAAGCTTGCGCAGCGCCTTTGCCTCAATCTGGCGGATACGCTCTCTGGTTACGCCGAATTCCACGCCGACTTCTTCGAGTGTTCTGGCATGATTGTCTTCGAGTCCGAAACGTAGTCGGATGACTTCCGCCTCACGCTCGGTTAATGTTTCAAGGAGCTCCTCAATTTTTTCATGAAGCATGATATTGGATACTTCCGTTACCGGATTGGCTGTATCGCTGTCCTCGATAAAATCACCCAGTTTGCTGTCATCTTCCTCTCCGATCGGAGTCTCAAGTGAGATGGTATCCTGGTTTAATTTTAACAATTCACGCACACGTTCTACCGATACTTCCATCTCGTCGGCCAATTCCTGTTCGTTTGGCACGCGGTTTAATGTGATGGTCAGCTCACGCTGTGCTCTCTTTAATTTGTTCATGGTTTCAACCATATGAACCGGTACACGAATGGTTCGTGCCTGATCCGCGATGGCACGCGAAATGGCCTGCTTGATCCACCATGTCGCATAGGTTGAAAATTTATATCCCATGGTATAGTCAAATTTATCGACTGCCTTGAGCAATCCGATGTTGCCTTCCTGAATCAAATCCAGGAAACCAAGACCACGGTTGGTATATCTCTTTGCCACACTGACAACCAGACGAAGGTTTGCATTTGCCAGCGTTGCACGTGCGCTCTTTGCCTCTTCTCCTCCTGCCAAAATAGCCTTTGCCAATTCGATTTCCTCATCTGCGGTCAAGAGCGGATAATTTCCGATTTCTTTCAAATATGCGCGAACACTGTCGGATGCGAAGAAGTCCTCTGCCTCCACATTGACATCAAATTTGTCAAAATCATCATCGGCTTCTTTGTCCTCTGCGTGATCAAATTCTTCTAATTCTTCCAATTCTTCTTTTGTAGGTGTATCTACATTCAAATCTCTTCCTTGCATATTGATTATGCTCATTCAAAATCTCCTTTCACCATATGGGTCCACATTACTATAATTCAGTGTTCTTTTTGAAAATCCTTTTTTCTTTTTCAAAAAAAATATGCTTTGGAACATTTTCACGAAAACGAAAAATCCCCGAGGCAAAATTCGGGGATTTTTTACACCTTTGGGGACGGGGGTTAGCGGATAGTCGGGTGTCCCAAAGTATATAGTACCCCGTCCCCAAAGGTGAGTAACCTGTCCCTAAAGGTATAAAAACATTCTAAATATCGCCCCAAAATAGACCCTTTCGGCCTGTCATCTGGATAAACGATGTAAAATTCGCGAAAATGTCTTTTATGGCCTTTTTTCCAAATAAAATATCATGTTAAAAAATTATAACAATTATTGCAAGCAAAAAAGTGTTCAACCGTTATAAAATAACGTTTGAACACTTTTTATATTTTATCCTTTTGGGACACATTACTCTCCTTTGGGGACGGGGTACTACACCTTTGGGGACACCCGACTATCCGCTAACCCCCGTCCCCAAAGGTTTAATAACCTTTCCCAACAGTCCAAAACCCGGCGAATGTTTGCTTTGTTTTTTTCAGCGGTTTCATCCAGCTTTTTCTCAATCATCGCCGTAACGCTATTGATTGCACTTGTTCCGGAAGAGTCATAACCTTTGACTTTTTCCTTAGCGAAATAATTGTATCTTAGCCCCGAAAACACATCATCTCCAACCTTTGCTTCATCAAAACTACATGCCAGTTCAAAAGCTTCCTGCACATATTCTTCCATCTTCTTCTGTTTGCCCATAAAAGCCATAAGATATGCCATCAAAATGCAAAGAAATGCTCGCAGCTTATATGTGATATTCACTTCTCCCTGAATCCCATAATCGCTCACTATTTTCAGTTCGGTTTTTACAAGATCTGCAGCATTCTGCAAATCTACACCTTTCCCTGTTTTCATAAGGGCATTTACCATATTATTGACAGTCGCCAGCTGGTCTGTATAGTTTTTCAGAAGTGCCAACGAAAAATGTTCAAGAGCCTCTTCATTCTTCTCCATATCCAATAAAACCACACCGATTTCGTTGCATCTTGCTCCGTCATAGTTTGTCCGCTTCAACAACTCGATTGCTTTTGTGGGATCAATCTTCCGATACAAGTATGCCATCTTGGAACGGATTGCAAACTCCATCAGTTCCTTCTCTTCACTTTGAGAAACAAATTCAAGTGCTTTCTCAAAAATCCGGATAGCCTCCTCTGAATCTTTCTTCGCCCTTGTTTCAAAAAACTTATAATTGTACATATCCCCACAGGTATAAAGCACTTTAAAAGTTTGAGGATATCTCACCATCGCATCCTTCGCAATCATGATTGCTTCATCGAATCGATGTTTTCTGGCAAGGGTATCGATTTCCTTGCACATATCTTCTATCTTCTTTGATGATAGTTGAAAGCCCAAAAGCTCATCCATGGAAATATTAAAGAAATCCGCAAGTGCCATCATCATGATGACATCGGGTACATTATTGCCGTTTTCCCATTTCGACACAGCTCCAACCGTGACGCCAAGCGCATCCGCAAGTCCTTCCTGCGTCAGTCCCATGTCCTTACGATATTTCTTTATATTTTCGGCGAGTTTAAGCTGCATCAACCAATTCCTTCTTTCCTTCTATTTCAAAATCAAGCTTACTCATGGAAACAAATATCAATAATACCACCATGATAATTCCGCAAACTGCAATCAAAAACGCGGCGCTCAACCGAACCGATACAATACTAACCAGCAAGGCTGCAATCGGTGTGGCTGCCATTCCACCGGCATTTAATACTGCTCCGGCTCTGGCCAGATAATTCTGATCACAGCTTTTTACAAACTGTATGTTGATACATCCACTGCATACAGATGCTGACATTACCATCATGAAAAAGCACAGACCTGCAAAAGCATATCCCGGCAATTCAGCTCCGCCGAATATGTTTCCTCTGGACATCAAAAACATAAAGACTCCAATGACCATTCCAAAACACACGATTACTTGTTTGGTGGACATCTTCTCTGTAACCATCGGAGTGATAAAAGATCCAACGATACCTCCAATTGCAGCGGTCATTCCTATCATACTCAAAAAGCCGCTTTCCAGCCCATATATGCTCTCTGCGATAGGCGCCTGCAGAGAATTCAGCGGCACAAGGAAGAAATTCATCAAAACAGCCACAAAACAAATATTTAAAATGGCATGATTACGGAGCACATAGGATAAGCCATCTTTAAGCATGGCGCCATAAGATTCTTTTGCGCCGGCATTGTCCTCAGCCTTTTCCGGAGTAGGTTCTTTTATCGTCTCGGCGGATTTTTCAGCAATGGTCTTCGTAAAGAAAACCAAAATTCCGGCAACCACAAAGGTGGAAGCGTCAATAATCATAGCCCCCTGAACACCAAGCTTTGCTATGATTACACCGGCACAGCCTGTCCCGATCAAAGAAAACACATCTGAAAGGCTAGAGCGAAGACTCATGCCATGTGCCAATTCTTCCTCTCTCAACACACTCGGCGTAAATGCGCCGGATGCCGGCAGGCAAAAGGATTCTACTGTCGTAATCAAAAGTGTGAACCCTGCCATAATATATGGATTTACGATTTTGGCCACATACATAAAAGCAAAGATAGCAATGATCACTGCCCTTAAGATATCCGTCACAACGATAACCTTCTTTTTATCCATCTTCTCAACAATTGGTCCGATGAATGGCTGAACCACAATATTCGGAAGCACATTGAGTCCATAAATCAGTGCCGCCCACGACGCGCTTCTCGTAATCTGATATACAAGCCAGGTGAAGGCGATGGCATCAATGGAATCGCCCAATCTGTTGATAACCGAACTGAGCAGAAGCTTTCTGTATTCCCGATTTTTCAGAACATCCTTGTACTTTAAACTTTTAGTCATAATCTATTTCTCCTTCGTTTTCTTGAATATAACTAAAGTATATAGGATGCCTAAATTAATTATAACATAGGAATTGTACATTTGATAAAGAAATAATTTTCCATATTGGAAAATTTGATGTATCGTTTGCAAAGCAAGATGGGACTTGAAGCTTTTCCCCACCCCGAGAAAATGATCCTTCTATCACCCCGGATGATATACCTGAGGATGATTATGCCAATTTAATTGATTCTATAAACCTGAATTATTCACCGATATACGGTGAAGACGGCTAAAAGCCGCATGTTTACTGTGAATC
>NZ_PDYG01000028.1 GCF_002735305.1 Agathobacter ruminis | reverse complement strand
TCAAGTCTCGCTCGCGAGACTTGGCGCGAGATTTGCGTCAGCGTAGCTGACATATTTCATGCTATAGGAAATTTCTCCGAAATTCCTATAGCATGAAAAAAAGAGGATTGCGAATCGCAATCCTCTTTATAACTGATGTTATCCTTCAATCTGGATGTAACGCTGCTGTTCTACCTGTGGTTTTGGCTCCTTCTTTGGAATCTGAATGGTCAGGATGCCATGCTGGAAACCTGCGTGAATATCATTTTCTTCTACTTCTGTTCCTACATAGAAGGTTCTCTGGCATTTTCCATAATAACGCTCTTTGCGGATATAATTCTTGTCCTTATGATCCTCGCTTTCATCCTTCTTTTCTGCGGTAATGGTCATATATCCATCTTCGAGAGTAGCGGATATCTCATCCTTTGTATATCCCGGAAGTTCCATTTCAAGCTGATATCCTTTTTCATCTTCCTGCACATCTGTGCGCATCATCTGATGGTAGGCTTCTGATGCCTTGCGGCCGTCAAACCACGGATTGGTAAACCAATCATCGTTGAAAAAAGTATCAAATAAATTGTTGTTTCTGTTTGCTAATAACATAAGTCATACCTCCTTATCATCGGTGGATCTTTTTCGATATCTTTGATGGAAAAAGGTCTGTTTGTTTCTTTCTGACTATGTTATAGCACCATTATTAGCACTCGTCAATAGAGAGTGCTAATAATTTATAATTCTTTTATAATTTCTTTATAATTGTCTGACATCAATTGTCAATATACTTCTCTTTAAAGGTATTGAGTACATCCAGAATCGTCTGCATATTGCCTCTAATATCCTGCGTAGTCTCGCTGTTTTGCATCGTGAATTCGCGGGTATGATCGGCACTTGCTGTCACTTCCTGCGATACCGCAGACAGATTTCCGATTCCGTCAACGATTGCCTGATTGTTCTGTTCCAGCAAGGTCATCTGCTGTGCCTGATTGGTCGCATTCTCATTCACACCCTGCACACTCTCACTGATATTTGTAAATTCATCCCTTGTCTGCATAATCAGGGTTGCCTGCTTGTCGGAAAGTTGTGCCAGCATACCAACCGCGTCTGAAGCTTTTGTCGATGAAGTGCGCAACTCATTGATGATATTCTCGATATCTTCCGTTGCAGTCTTTGTCTGGTTTGCCAGCTCCGTGATTTCGGTTGCAACGACAGCAAAGCCGCGCCCCGCTTCCCCTGCACGCGCCGCTTCGATGGACGCGTTCAATGCAAGCAGATTGGTCTGATTTGCAATTCCATTGATCAGGGAGATAATACGCATTGCCTCTTCTGTTCTTTGATTTAGAGTAGACATTTCGGCAATCACCAGTTCACTGCTCTCACGCGAGCTGTCAGCACTCTTCATCAATTCGCTGACGCCATGGATTCCGGCCGTTACCTGTTCAAAAGCTGATTGCGAGAGATTGTGAATCTCTGTCGAAAGCGCTGTCGCATCTGCAATAATATCCTGTATGCGGTTGGTCATCACCATCTGCTGCTGCAGGGAATCAGCCGTATTGGTTGTTCCATTGCTGACCTCCGTCATCGAATCTTTGGTATTTGCAACTGCATTCGCAAGATTTTCAATCTGTGATCCGATTTCATCCGACACCTGAATAATTTCGGTCACCACATTGATGGCGCTGTCGAGCAATTGTTTTTCACTGATTTCTTTTTCTCTGATTTCATTTAATTTATCTTCACTGATTTTGGAAGAAACACGGCTTCCGAAAAAAGCAAATAAAGCTGTCAGCAATACCGCCAATACCTGAATTTCGTAATTCGCACTGTTGGCAAGTGCCGTATCCTTATCCTGGATGATTCGAAAAACCACCAATGCAATATTGGCAACCACAATCAGTGCAGAATAATTGCGCAATACGATATGATTATTGGTAATCAAAATTGCCGGCAGCAATACCAGCGCATAAATAAATGCCAAAGGGGAAGTTGTTGTAAAAATGACAAAGACGTACAAGATCAAGAATCCGTATGCAATCACTGCTGCAAGCAGTGCATTGGCCCGGTCTTTGAAATATAACATTCCGGAAATAGCTCCCGGAACCAGATCAATCAATAAGAACATGATGATATACGGGATTGTCCTCGCCCCCTTGAAAAATTCAAGGATATAAGCCAGGGCCAGAATCACCACCATTGTCTCATAACACACAAATAAAATTTTATTGAGTTTTGCTCTTTCTTCCAAAATAATACCTCCTTAAAAACCCTCCCAATCATTATTGATTATACCATATTCCCATATTTTTAATCTATCTTTATCCTTTTTATATGCGCAAAAAAAAACCTTCCGAGACTGCATTTACAGTCCCGAAAGGGCTTTTCATGTCTTGTTACAGGCTGTGTGAGCATCCTCCATGACAGTTGCCACAATTGCCACCGCATGCGGGATGTTCACCTCGTTTACGACTCTTAATCATAGATGCAACGATTGCGCCTACGATTCCAACAAGAATCCCTGCAACGATCAAAGTTCCTATGATTTCTGATCCCATACTGTCACCTGCCTTTTTATCTTACGATTCGAAGATTAGTTCTTATATTTGTCTCTGCGGAAGAGGCCATAAATCAATACAGCAATCGCAAGGAATCCGAATACGGTTCCAACGCCAAAGCTTCCTGCCAGAATTAATGATCCGATCTGATAACAAATCAAACCGATTACCCATGCAAAGATGCACTGATATCCGATTGCAGTCCAGAACCACTTTGCTGAATTCATCTCGCGCTTGATTGCACCCATGGCAGCGAAACATGGAGCACATAGAAGGTTGAATGCGAGGAATGCCATACCGGAAGCTGAGGTAAATGCATTTGCCATCGTCTGATAAACATCACCGGAAGCACCGTAGATAATACCAAGTGTTCCAACGATATTTTCCTTTGCAACCAGACCGGTAAAAGATGCAACGGTTGCTTCCCAGTTGCCAAATCCAAGCGGCGCAAAAATCCATGCAATTGCACCACCAATCTTTGCCAGAATAGATGAACTGATTTCATCCTCTTCCAACATACGGAATCCGTCTGATGTAAATCCGAAGAATGTCAGGAACCAGATTACGATGGTAGACAGAAGGATAATGGTTCCGGCCTTTTTGATGAATGACCAGCCGCGCTCCCACATGCTGCGAAGTACATTGCTAACCGTCGGCCAGTGATAAGCAGGCAGTTCCATCACGAACGGTGCCGGATCACCCGCAAAGAGTTTGGTCTTCTTTAACATGATTCCGGAAACAACAATTGCAAAAATACCAAGGAAGTATGCACATGGAGCAACCCATGGTGCGCCTCCGAAAATTGCTCCCGCAACCATTCCGATAAACGGCAGCTTTGCGCCACAAGGAATAAATGTGGTTGTCATAATGGTCATCTTGCGGTCTCTGTCATTTTCAATCGTACGCGAAGCCATGATTCCCGGAATACCGCATCCGGAACCGATCAGCATCGGGATAAAGGATTTTCCGGAAAGACCGAACTTACGGAAAATACGATCCATGATAAATGCAACACGCGCCATATATCCACATGCCTCCAAAAAGGCAAGGAAAATAAACAATACCAGAATCTGAGGTACGAATCCAAGGACAGCGCCGACACCGGCAACAATACCATCGAGAATCAATGCTTTTAAGATGTCATTGCAATGCAAAGCATCAAGACCTTTCTCGACAAGCACCGGAACACCCGGAACCCAGACACCATATTCAGCAGGATCCGGTTCCTCATTCTTTTCAAGATATGCTTTTGCTGCTGCATAATCTTCCAGAGAAGCGGTCTCATAATCCACCTTTAAGGTTTCCTCGTCCTCCACCGGATATTCGAAATCTCCGGTCGGTTCCGTTCCATTTTCTTCTACATATAAATCATATCCATCTACAATCAGCTGATTGCCTGTGAATTCTTCACTTGCATCATTGTAATCTTTTGATCCGATTGCAAACAGGTGCCAGCCATCGCCAAATACGCCGTCATTTGCCCAGTCAGTTGCATAAGTTCCGACTGTGGTAACGGAAATATAATAAACAATGAACATTACGACTGCAAAAATCGGAAGTGCAAGAATACGATTGGTCACAATGCGGTCGATCTTATCCGAAATTGTCATACCGCGATTGGCTTTTTTCACACATCCGCTGATGATTGTTCCGATATAATTGTAGCGTTCTCCGGTAATAATGGATTCCGCATCATCATCCATTTCTTTTTCACAGGATGTGATGTCCTGCTCGATGTGATCGATGACATCCTTGGAAAGTCCAAGCTTCTCCTGAATTTTCTCATCGCGTTCAAACAGCTTGATGGAATACCATCTCTGGATATTGGCATCGCTGATATTGTGCAGGCAGAGTTCTTCGATATGCGCAAGTGCATGCTCTACCGAACCGTTGAAGCGATGCTTCGGCTCCTGAGGCAATGCGGCTTTTCCTGCTGCAACTGCGGCAGAAACCACTTCCTTTAAACCTCTGTTCTTTAATGCGGAGATTTCAACAACCGGCACACCGATTTCTTCAGCGAGCTTCTTGGTATTGATCTTGTCTCCGTTCTTTTCCACCACATCCATCATATTGATTGCGATTACAACCGGAATTCCCAGTTCCACAACCTGTGTGGTCAGATAAAGATTTCGCTCGATATTGGTACCGTCAATGACATTGATAATGGCATCCGGTCTCTCATCAATCAGATAATTACGGGAAACAACTTCTTCCAATGTGTATGGAGAAAGTGAATAGATTCCCGGAAGATCCACGATGGTCACTTCCTTGTCTGACTTATATTTTCCCTCTTTGTATTCAACGGTTACACCAGGCCAGTTTCCTACAAACTGGTTGGAGCCTGTCAGTGCATTAAATAATGTTGTCTTTCCGCAGTTAGGGTTACCTGCGAGTGCAATACGAATCCCCATTTTAGTCCTCCTTCACCAGAATCATTTCTGCATCCGCCTTTCTGACGGAAAGTTCATAGCCGCGAACGGTAATCTCAACCGGATCACCCAGCGGTGCAATTTTACGAACATAGATTTCGACACCCTTTGTAATGCCCATATCCATGATTCTGCGCTTTACGGCGCCTTCGCCATTCAGCTTTGCGACTGTAACTGTTTCACCAACATTTACATCTTTCAGTGTTTTCATTGACTTTTCTACTCCTTTTTATATCATAATCTTTTGCGCAAGCTGCTTATCAACAGCCACACGCGATTCTTTTACATTAACAATCAGATTGCCACCAATCTCATTGACAACAGTCACATATCCGCCGGGTACAAATCCCAGTTCTTCCAGATGGCGCCTTGTTTCCTCGCTGCCTCCTACTCTTTTTATCAAATGTTCCTGTCCAACAGGTGCTACTACCAATGGCATCATAACTACTCCTTATCTCTCATTTAGTCATCTTTAACGGATGTTTCAGACGCTTACCATGTGTTAGTCTTTTCTAACACCTTATTAATTTATCATAAACTTTTCCCATATGCAACCATCAAATTTTAATTTTTCAAAAGAAGGTTCCCAATATGCAAAAAAGGAGCCATGATTCAATAGAATCATGAGGTGACCCCAAAAAGTTAGACTTTTTAAGCGTAGCAGTTTTTGGCTGCTACGCTTTT
>NZ_PDYG01000027.1 GCF_002735305.1 Agathobacter ruminis | reverse complement strand
GAATCAGCAAGCATCAGCGCAAGCGAATCAGCAAGTGTAAGTGCAAGCGAGTCAGCAAGCATCAGTGCATCTGAATCAGCAAGCACATCAGATAGTGAATCAGTAAGTACTTCAGCATCTGAGTCTGAAGCAGCAGAAGTAGTAATTGATCCGGTAGATCCGATTCCGACTCCTGCAATCGATGACGATGATATCGCTGATGATCCGGTTGCACCGGTAGCTCCACAAGAGCCTGACGCTCCGGTAGCTCCAGCTCCACAGGATGAGCCGGCACAGATTGTAGATCCGGATGTTCCGTTGGCACCGGCAGATGAAGAACCGGATACTGAGGCTGTTGTAATTGCTCCTGAAGAGACTCCGAAGGCAGCAAACAAAGATGGTCTCAAGAACTGGTGGTGGTGGCTTGCAGCAGCTGCTGCAGCTGTAACAGGAAAGGCTGTTTATGATAAACAGAGACGTAAGGCAACTGACAATAATGATGCCGATGACGGATCTGAAGAATAATCAATCTTTCGTGGAAATTATTCACTAAGTGATATATAATATTAGTGACCATTCATTTATGGATGGTCACTAATTTTTTGCGATAATTGGGGAGAATAAATTGGGTAATCATAATTCAAAAGAACATATTTTCTTATACAAATTTCTTTATACCGTTTGTACACTTTTGGTATATATGCTGGGGCGGCATATTCCTCTTTACGGAATTGATTTATCTGCTTATCGTGATGTGGAATTAAATGCGCAAACCATCTTTTTACAATCTTTATCAGGAGATTTTAATAACTATTCCATCTTTATTTTAGGTATGTGGCCTTATATGCTTGCATCTATGCTGATGCTTGTTTATATGGCAATTAAGCAGGCTGACAAGACTTCACAGGTTTCACCAAAGAAAGTAACAAAATTAATGCTGATGACTGCTTTGATTATTGGTGCGGTACAGGCATATGAACGACTTTCGGCATACGAATATCGCGTAGAAGGAGACCAATTGCTTTTTACAAAAGGAATTGTATTTTTGGAAATGATTGTCGGAATGCTGATTGTAATTCGATTGTGCAATCAGAATCAAAAATATGGCCTGGGTGGTCGTATGGTAATCATTTTGGTCAATATTATGGATGCAATGTTTGCCATGTTCTCCCAGCATACGCCAAAAGAAATGATCATTCCGGCGGTGCTTGGTTTCTTTGATATTGCAATTATGCTGATATTGGAAACAACAGAGAAGCGAATTGCGGTGCAACGCGTGTCTATTCATAATATTTATGCGGAGAAGAATTATATCGCATATAAGCTGAATCCTGCGGGTATTATGCCGGTTATGTTTGCATCTGCGGCATTTATGCTTCCACAAGTGGTATTTTCTCTGATTGCACAATTTAATCCGGATAATATGATGCTCAATCAGATTTCAGAAAATATTGTTTTGACGAAACCGCTTGGAATTATTGTATATTTGTCTACGATTTGGGTTCTGTCGATTGTATTTGCAATTATCATGATTGACCCGAAGAAAATGTCTGAAGGACTGTTGAAGGCTGGAGATTCTATTTTGGATATTTATGCGGGCAAGCAGACTTCACGCTATTTGATTGGCAATGTAATCCGTTTTTCAATCTACAGCTCTTTGATTTTGAGCATTTGTTTGGGCCTTCCGTTGGTATTGCAATTATACGGATATATGGATACCACACTTGCCATGCTGCCAAGTTCGATTATGATGTCGACCGGTATTTGGATTGCATTTTATCGAGAAAGTAAAGTTTATTTGAATTTAGATCGCTATAAGCCGATTGTGTAATCGGAGGGAGAAAATATGATTTATTTTATTCCGGCTTGGTATAAGGAAAATAGTTGGAAAGAAAGTGAACAATTCTGGTATCGACGTAAACTTCATTCGGAATTCGATGAAACCATTAAGCAAATTCAGTTGTTTCATCGAAATATGAGAATCGATTATCGCATTTTATTATTGAATTATGCACCGAATTTAAGGCACTTTCTGCATCGTCAATCAGTTTACAGAGCACCGTATTGGTCATGTTTTGATGCAATTCAGCAGGTGAAACGATCCAAAATCGCTGTTCTTTCTTATCATCGGTTAAAGTGGCCGAAAGGAATTGAATTTTCGTATTCTCCGTTTGCAATTGTAGCATTTTTGAATGGTCAGAAATATGCGCAGGTGGAATTCGGAGAAGACGGCAATATGATTTCGATTGATATGTATACGGATGGAATTATTTGCCGCAGAAATATTTATGATGACAGAGGGTTTGTCTCGACAACCACTATTTTTGAAGATGGTAAAGAAAAATATACAGACTATCTGATGGAAAACGGCAAATGGAAAATGCGTGAAGACGCAGATTCCGGTGTGATTACGATCAATCAGAACTGCCCGAATTACGATATCAATTTTAATGGAAAAGAGCAGGAAATTCCTTTCCGACGGACGGTTTATGAAAATATGGAGCAAGTGATTGAAGAAGTATTTCAATCCTATTTAAAGCAGACAGATCATGATGCATTTATTACGGCTGTTCATCCGCTTCATATCGGCCTTTTGCATCGTTGTTTGCGTGATAAGCCATATATTTGTACATTTTTTGAACATCGTTATCGTTATAGAAATCTTGAAAGTATCAAGTCGTTCCTGAATCATTCGAACTATATTGTCACAGATTCGAAACGGGCGATGGAGCGTGTGAAAAAAGTGGTGGATTCGAATGTTCCATGTATGGATATTTCGCCATATGATACCAGAACGGATTTTGGTATCAGCCAGCAATTGAATGTGCAAAACATTCTTCTCCCGGTAGATGATATTGATGACAATGATTTGTATTTGATTATCTATGAACTGGCGCTTTATCTGCTGAAAAATAAAAAGGCGCGTGTTCATGTTTTTACCAGAAAAGCAACCAATCGTGATGCCACGATTATCATGGATAAGATTGCGGAATGTCTGAATGAGAATCATTTTGATATGCGCTGGATTTATGAGTCGGACCAGAAAATCGAGTCGGAAAATGATCTGGATGAAGAACAGGAAGAAAAAGTAGAAGTACGATTCATATTGGATCAGTGTGTGGACGAGCGTACCATCAGTAAATGTCTGAATGAACAGCGCGTTATTCTCGATTTGCGTGGCCGCACAGATGTCTTTTTGTTTGTTACAGCAATCAGTAAAGGTGTTCCGCGTATATCAACCCGCACCGATCAGTATTTTAAAGATCGCGGAAATGGATATCTGATTGATGATTATTCACAGATTGGAACGAGCGTATCGTATTTCCTTGACAGTTTTGAAAACTGGAATGCAGCATTGGTTTCCTGCTATGAACTTGGAAAGAAATTTACTACGGGCATTTTGATTGATGCATGGAAGGAGGTATTGACGACTCTTGAATAATATTAACATTTTGCTCCTGGGAGATGAGGATTGGAATGACATTTACGAAATCCCTGAGCATGTTCAAGTAGACTATTTTAGCGACGTCATAGAGCCAATACCGATCATTTATGATCTTGTGATTTTAGATCGTGACATATCACTGGCGGAATATAAGAATCTGGTGAATTGCACGAGAGCTTATTGCCTTTATGCGACAGAAAATGTCAGGATGAAGAACAATACGCAAAAATATTATGAACGCAAAATCGGAAAGCGTCTTTATACAGGGGATGTAAATGCCTTTATGGCAGAAACTGTCAATGACTATTTCCCGAATCCATACGGAGAACGTATGCATCCGGATTATCTGACGGTGAATCAGATGTTTGAAGGTGAAGTTGAATTCAATGGCAATTTCGATTTGCGTTTGAAAGGCGATTTTGGAGACGACTATACGCAAATTCTTTACTGGAAAAACAATCTGCCGATTTTTGAAGGGCAGACACTGGATCTGTTCCTCGAGCATTTAAAAACAGAAAATGTCAAAGTAAAATTGCGTGTCATCCAATTTTATAACGGCTCTGTGGGCGATGTACAGCAGATTTGGGAATATTCGGATGAGGAATTGGACGAAGTGATTCATGTCGAAAATCATATGGCACAAGGCCCGATTTTTGTTTCAGTATTGGCAAAAGGGGAAGGAGAACTTCGATTTATTTCCCTTCATACACGCCATTCCCGTCATGACATAGGATTTTTCCTTCCGGGAGGAGATCGCACGATCACTTCAATGAAAGAAGAAATGTTCTATTACTTTGATCCGGGTGACCTGAAACCACCGCTTGCGGTTTATTTTTCCGGATATCGTAAGCAGGAAGGGTTTGAAGGATATTATATGATGCGCGGTCTAGGATGTCCGTTTTTGCTGGTGACAGATCCTAGACTGGAAGGTGGTGCATTTTATCTCGGAGATAAAGAGTTTGAAGATTCGATTGTCCGCACGATTCGCGGGTATATGAGGCGTTTGCAGTTCCAGTCGAATCAGTTGATTTTCTCCGGTGCATCAATGGGAACCTTTGGCTCATTATATTATGGTTGCGACCTGCAGCCACATGCATTGATTCTCGGAAAACCTTTGGCAAATCTTGGCAATGTGGCAAAAAACGAAAGAATCGGTCGTGTCGGTATTTTCCCGACTTCACTGGATTTGCTGTTGAAGAATTATCAGGGACTCGGCGAAGAACAGATTGAACAATTTAATGAACGTTTCTGGGAAAAATTCAGAAAGGCAAATTGGACACACAGTAAATTTATCATTTCATATCTTTATGAAGATGATTATGACAAAGATGCATATCCGGATATTTTGTCCAATATGAGATCGGAAGGCGTACAAATCTACGGAAAAGGTACGCATGGCCGACACAATGACAATACGCAGGAAGTTATGAACTGGTTCAAAGGCCAGTATCGCAAAGTCCTGCGCGAGGATTTTGGAAGAAAGATTTAATAAATGATTGAAACATAAAGGAAAAAATCATGGTTAATGACAAATGGATAATTCGCTGGCAGGAATATTTGAAAAATTCATATGCACATGGTTCGCTGATGAAATTTTTGCCGGATGGAACAGTGGAATATACGAACAAACTGATGCCTCCGGGAACTGTTATCCATGAGTGGTTTTCAAAAACCAATCATCAGACCAATCGAGTGGAACCGTCGTTGCCGTTGATTGATGGCGAAAGTGCTTATTCCATTACAATGAATATTGATTATGACGAGATGGAAGCGGCGGGATTAATGCTTCGTATCATGTTTTACGGCAGATATGATGAAGTTGCGGGAAGCCTGATTGTTCGGGAACCGCATGCGATTTTTAAGCCGCCGATTACGACCTACAGCTATTCGATTCAGCTGATTAACGGAGGAGTTTCTAAATTTGTATTTCGCTCTCTGATTTTACGAGAAGCGTCTAGGGAAGAATACGATGAAGACCAGGAAAGAATTAAGAAAATTAAAGAGCATTCTAAAAAAAGTAAAGCAAAAAGAAGAAGAGGTGAGCAAGCTTAGCGATAAGCAACTTGCTGCTTTAACTTCACAATTCAAGCGTCGCTACCAGGAAGGTGAGACACTGGATGATTTATTACCGGAAGCGTTTGCAGCCATGGCAGTTGCGGATGAACGCATTCTCGGTAAACATCCGTATGATGTGCAGATTATGGCCGGTATCGCTCTTCATTTGGGATTTTTGGCAGAGATGAGCACCGGAGAGGGAAAGACATTGTCTGCAACTATGCCATTGTATCTGAATGCATTGACAGGGAAGAGTTGCGTTCTGGTGACAACCAATGAATATCTGGCCATTCGTGACGGAAAAGAAATGGGGGAAGTGTATGAATTTATGGGACTTTCCTGTTCCTATCCGCCGGCAAATGCAGATGAAGAGGACAATGAAAAGCGTAAAATTAGATACTCTGCAGATATTATTTATTCAACCAATACAGGTCTTGGATTTGATTATCTGTTCAATAATCTGGTTAAGAAAGCAGATGACCGTTTCCTCTGCGACCTTTATTATGTAATCATTGACGAAGCTGATGCCGTACTTTTGGACATGGCAATCATGCCGCTTGTTATTTCCGGTGTGCCTCGAGTACAATCGAATCTTTATGCTTTGTGTGACTTTTTTGTGACCGCATTGGTGCAAGATATTGATTATATAGAAGAGGAACAAGCTGTATGGCTGACTCCAAAGGGGGTTGAATTCGCGGAAAACTTCTTTGGAATTCCAAACTTTTATGGAAAAGAATACTTTGAAATCAACAGACATGTAACACTGGCTTTGCGCGCGCATGTCCTATTAAAGCGCAATAAGGACTATGTTGTTACAGATGAAAACGAGGTCGAACTCGTTGATGCAGGAACCGGTCGTCTGATGCATGGCGTAAAACTTCGCGGTGGTCAGCATCAGGCAATCGAATCAAAGGAGAAGGTTGAAATAACACAGGAATTTCGAACTGTGGCATCAATCACATATCAGAACCTGTTTTTGATGTTTGAGAAGATGGCAGGAATGAGCGGAACAATTCTCGATGCCAAGGATGAACTCTTTGACACATATCACAAAAAAGTGGTGAGAATTCCAACCAACCGTCCGGTCATTCGCGATGATCGAAAAGACCTGTACTATAAAAATGCGCAAACCCAGTTTTGGTCTGCTGTTGCAAAAGTATTGGAGGTCCATAAAACAGGACAACCTGTATTGATTGTTTTGAATTCCGTGCAGGACACTGACTTGTTTTCCAAACTTCTATTGCAGGAGAATGTCCCACACAATGTATTGAACGCCAATAATGCATTCTGGGAAGCAGAGATTATCTCCGGCGCTGGCCAGTTAAATGCGGTTACCGTTGCGACTTCCATGGCGGGACGAGGCACAGATATCAAACTCGGAGAGGGTGTCCGGGAACTGGGTGGCCTTGCCGTAATTGGAGTCGGCAGAATGGATAACACGCGAAATGAGAGACAAGCAAGGGGACGCTCAGGGCGACAGGGCGACCCCGGCTTCAGCCAGTATTTTGTAAGTCTTGAGGATGACGTGGTCAATTCCGAAGACAATGAAAAGCTGGAAAAAATCATTGATGGAAAGCGCAGAATTACAAAGCATCGTTTGAAAAAAATCATCAACGGAGCACAGAAAATCAAAACAGAATATTCTGAAATATCCCGTAAGCAGGCCGTACAATACGATGAAGTATTGAAACGCCAAAGAAGCTTTATCTACGAAGCACGAGATGGTTTGCTGGACGGAGGTACGCTTGCGGAAACACAATTGATTGAGATTGCGCGCCGGAATATTCATGAATTCGTCAAAGAAAATGATTGTTCGGATCGTTCCGTTTTGACCAGATATATTTTGGATAATGTTTCTTATACCATCGATGAAGGTTTGACGACTTTAAGGCTTGATGACAAAGAGGCAATCGAACGATATCTGGTTTCGCGTGTACGCCGTGGACTTGGCTCTCAGCGCATGAAATTCCAGGATCGGGACAAATACGAACAATTTATACGAGAAGCGACGCTGAAAGCGTTGGATGATGGCTGGGTAGAGTTGATTGACTACCTTGAACAGCTTAAATATGCTGTTTCCGGTCGTGCATCTGCGCAGCGCAATATTATTTATGAATACCAGAATGAGGCATATGAGTCATATCTGGATAATGAGAAAACTGTAAAACGTAATATTATTCGAAACATTTTGCTTAGCGAAGTGTCGATTAACAAGAAGGGAAATCTTAATGTGATTTACCCATAATCAGGAGAATGCTATGGTTTATAATTTTAATTTGGGGATAGGATGGGCCAGCAGCGGCGTGGAATATGCACAAATGTATCGCGCCAATATGCTGCGCAGAGCGGGAATTGATGCCAAATATGTATTTATGGATATGTTCCCGAACGAGAATATAGAACGATTAACCGCCAATCTTGGATATGACGACAGTGAAATCATCTGGCTATATACTTATTTCACGGATGTCAGGATTGCACCGAACTCTTTTACACTCAAACAGCTCGAAGAAACGTTTCCGGATGAGCAGTTCCGTGTAGAGAGAAACGGAAAGAAAGTATATTATTATTTCCCAAACAATTTATATTATACGGTCTTTACCCTTGGGGAAGACAGCGATTTGGTGCATGCGGTTGAAATCGTATCCAGAGACTTGTTGATCCGCAAAGATTTTTATACTTATTGTAAGACCTATTCGGAATATTATGCACCGCTTGACAATCGTGCTCATTTATATTGCCGCAGGTTTTTCAACGAGGATGGCACCACAGCTTATTCCGAAATGATTGATGGAGATCAACTGCTTTACCGCTTCCCGCACAAAGTGCTTTATTCCAAAGAAGAACTTGTGGGATATATGGTTGAATTGATGCATTTGCAGTCAGATGATGTTGCAATCATCGACCGGAATACCGGAATCGGGCATGCAATTTTGAAGAATTGTAATGATGCGCGTGTATATATGGTGATTCATGCAGACCATTTCAGCGAAGGCAGTACGAATGAAGACCACGTGTTATGGAATAATTTTTATGAATATCCATTTTCTCAATTCCGTCATGTGGATGCGTTTATTACGGCTACGGATGCGCAGAATCGTTTGTTGCGGGAACAGTTCCGAAAATATATCGGGGAGGAAGTCAATGTAGTGACAATTCCTGTCGGAAGTCTTGATATTTTGCGAAAAGATAATTCCAAGCGAAAGAAGCATTCTTTGATTACCGCATCTAGACTGGCTTCAGAGAAGCATTGCGACTGGCTTGTCGAAGCGGTGGTGAAAGCACATGAAACCATCGAAGATATCAGTCTTGATATTTACGGAAAAGGTGCGGATGAATCTAAACTTTTGAAACTGATTTCCAAGTTGGAATGCAGTGATTATGTGCGTTTGATGGGACAGCATAAGCTGGATGAAATCTATTTGATGTATGATGCCTACTTCTCGGCTTCACAAAGTGAGGGATTCGGATTGACTTTGATGGAAGCAATCGGATCAGGCTTGCCGATTGTCGGATTTGATGTCCGCTACGGCAATCAGACTTTTATCGATGATGGACAAAACGGATATTTGATTCCGATTCATGACAGAATGGATAAACAGGAAAAGATTGATTTGCTTGCGGATCGCATCATCAAAATGTTTCAACAGGATGATATGGATGCTTTCAGAAACCATTCTTATGAAAAGGCTGCAACATATTTAACAGAAGAGGTAGAAAAGAGATGGGTACAATTATTGACAAAAACAAAATAACATTGCTCTTTGATACCTTCGGAGAAGAGAGCAAAAATTTATATGAATCATTTTGCAATCTGGGCATTGATTTTAATGCCGTTTGTATGGAAGATGAAGGCTATTTGCCGGATGGAGTAATGTCTCCGCATCAGTTTTTCCTTGGGGATTTTTCAACCGTAGAAACAATTTCGGGGAAGCCGAGATATTTTAATCAAATTGATGTTCCGGATTACTGGGAAATATCCGGTTCCAACTCATCCGGAAAAATCAGTGATATGGGCAAAGAACGCGCTCGTATTTATTATATTGAGCCGTCACCGAATCGCAAGGTACGTATTGTCGACTGGCTGGATGATGCCGGATTTGTACGCCTGAGCGAACATTATAATCGTTTTGGTGCACTTTTCTGTCGTACTGCATTTAACAAAAAAGGACAAAAAGCTTGTCGCAGTTATCTTGATATTCACGGAAGAGAAGTGATCTATGAGAATTTTGTGACGGGAGATATTTTGGTACACTGGAACGGGCGTGATAAGATTTTGCATAGCAAGACCGAACTGACACAATATTATCTGACATGCTCAGGTTTGGATCAGACAAGATTATTTTTCAATTCGTTATCTTATCCGTTTTTTGTATCATTTGGTTTGCCGGGAAACGACGATCACTGCAAAGACGCATTATTCTGGAATGAACCGATTGGCAATGAAATTCCGGGAAATATGAAAGTGATTCTTGAGGGCAATGCAGCAAGAACCCATACAATTTTTGTTCAGCGCCCGGATGCATATCAAAAGATGATCTCAATGGGATACTCGCCGGAGATTGTCAAACAGCTGGGATATATTTACAGTTTCAAGCGTGAAAATCAGCATCGAAGTGATGCTTTGATTTGTACGAACTCCGATCATATCGAGCAATTGACCATGCTGGTGTCAAAGCTTTCGCAAGTGCATTTTCATATCTGTGCTTTGACGGAAATGTCATCTAAATTAATGGATTTTGATCAGTATGAGAATGTTACCTTATATCCGAGCGTAAAATCACAGGTGATTGATGATCTGTTTGAATTATGTGATTTTTATCTGGATGTCAATCATGAAGCGCAGATTGTGGATGCAGTGCATCGCGCGTTTATGAACAATATGCTGATACTTGGGTTCGAAGAAACCGCACATAATAAGCGTTATGTTGCACCGATGAATTTATTCCCATCATCGGAAGCCGAAATCATGATTCAGGCTGTTTCCACCTGTGTTGCGAATGAGGATGTGATGAAAGCGGCATTGACCAATCAGAAAGAGGCTGCGTATGCAACTGATCTTTCTTCATATCAAAAATATTTTACTTAAGCATTGCATATTTTCAGTAGAAAAACTAAAATATAATTAAGGAAAAGCTTTCATGAAGGGAGAAAGAGAATGAACGAAACCAAAAAGAAAAAAAGAGGGTTACCACTCGCACTTACAATTGTCGCTTATGCATTGATTATTGTAGTATTGTTAGCTGTAGCACCGGTTCTTTGTCCGGCTGTATTCGGTTATCAGACAAGATTGGTAGGTTCAGATCAGTCGGGTAAGGTCGGAACCAAGGGTACTGTTGTTTATGCAAAAGAGGTTGATTCCATTCAAAATGGCAATTTAATTGCAATTGATCTTGGAAAAGATGACAAGAGTGTTCTTGTAAATTATGTTGCCGGAGAAGAAACCGACGGAATCATGCTTGAAGGTGGCGAGAAGGTCGAAAAAGATGTGATTGTAGGAAAGATTGCAGCTAAGACTCCGTTCATTGGATATTTATGCCAGCTTTGTTTTTCTGTTATTGGCATTATCATACTCGTTTTGGTATTCCTGATTGCTTTGGCTATGATGATTATTGCGAATGGTATTGCAAAAAAAGAAAATCAAAAAGCAATGAATCAAGAGTATTCATCATAAGTTACGATGAGGAGAGGAGTTGAGGTATTATGAAGAATGCAATATTGGTAGAGAACGGATTTTTTGACATGTCTTTATGGCAGACTTTACTGGTATGCGGAATCGTAGTCATTGTCGGTATTTTGATTTGCCTTGGCATTTCTGCAATTCGCAAACATGGAAAGAAAAATAAAGATAACGAGATTGAATAAAGAAAATGTATTTTGGAAACCACAAGCAATTGTGGTTTCCTTGTTTTTTATACCAAAAATATAGTGGTATTACAAATCGAGTTTTGATATAATTTGAAATATGATAAAATGATTATGTTTAAGGAGACCAATTGATCATGAGTAATTATGTAATCAGTACATGTACATCTGCAGATTTATCAAAAGAGAAATTTGCACAAAGAGATATTAAATATTGCTGCTTTCATTATGAGATGGACGGTGTTCAGTATCCGGATGATATCTGGGAGACCATGAGTTTGGATGAATTCTACGGTCGCATTTCAAAAGGAGCAGATGTCAAGACATCCCAAATTAATGTGGATGAATTCTGCAATTATTTTGAACAATTCCTGAAAGAAGGAAAGGATATCATTCATTTGAGCCTTTCTTCCGGTATTTCCGGTGTCAGCAACTCTTCGGCAGTGGCTGCAAATATGATGCGTGAAAAATATCCGGATCGCAAGATTTATGCATTCGATTCACTCGCTGCATCTTCGGGTATGGGATTGCTGGTGGACAAACTTGCAGATTTACGCGATGAAGGAAAGAGTATTGAAGAGCTTGCAGACTTTGTTGAGAATCACAAAAAAGAAGTGCAGCATTGGTTTTTCTGCTCTGATTTGACAGCCTTTATCAAAGGTGGTCGTGTGACAAAAACTGCCGGTTTCATTGGCACTGTTATGAATATTTGCCCATTGCTTCATGTGGATTATGAAGGCAAATTAATTCCAATGGAAAAGGTGCGCACCAAGAAAAAATGTTTTAAGCGCGTGGTGGAAAAGATGGAGCAGTATTGCAAGGATGGTTTGAATTATTCGGATAAAGTTTTCATTTCCAATTCATACTGCGAGGATGATGCAAAGGAAGTTGCCCGCCAGATTCGCGAGAAATTCCCAAATGTCAAAGATATTGAAATCCATAATATCGGTTCTACCATCGGCTGCCATACCGGTATCGGAACGACCGCTGTATTTTTCTGGGGATCAGAAAGAAATCCATCAGAAACTTAAGATAGAGGTCGTATAAAATGATAGAATTATTAAAAGCATTATTATTCGGCATTGTGGAAGGAATCACAGAATGGCTTCCTGTCAGCAGTACCGGACATTTGATTATTTTAGAATCGTTTTTGCCATTGCATGTCTCGGATGAATTCTATACCTTTTTTGAGGTCGTCATTCAGTTTGGTGCGATTCTTGCGGTTGTATTGCTTTTCTGGAAAAAGATATGGCCGTTTGGAAAAAAGAATAACAAGGCTCCGCTGACACAAAACGGTGTGGGTGCCTATGTGAAGATGGATATCATGATTCTTTGGTTTCATATTTTGGTATCCTGTGTTCCTGCTGCGGTAATTGGCATTTTGCTTGATGACTGGATTGATGAACATCTCTACCATCCGATTACTGTTGCAGTTATGCTGATTACAGTCGGTATCGTATTTATTATTGTTGAGACGGTTCATTCCGGGAAATATGATAAGATTGCTGCAGTGAAAGATATCACTTATTCTACCGCATTATTAATCGGTATTTTTCAGGTGATTGCTGCCGTTTTGCCGGGCACAAGCCGTTCCGGAGCGACGATAGTCGGTGCATTGCTGATTGGAGTATCGCGTTCGGTTGCTGCGGAATATACCTTTTATCTTGCAATTCCGGTTATGTTTGGTGCAAGTCTGTTAAAGGGATATAAATATCTGGGCTCCGGTGCAACGATGTCACAAACGGAAATCGGTGTATTGATCATTGGTTTTGTGGTATCATTTATTGTTTCGATTTTTGTAATTAATTTTTTGTTATCATATATCAAAAAGCATGATTTCAAAGTATTTGGTTATTATCGAATCATAATCGGAATTGTCGTTTTGAGTTTTGCATTGGCCGGAGTGATTTAGAGGAATTGATATGCATGATGAATTAACACAGAAGGACATTGACCGTATGACGGAAGAAATCGAGCATCGTAAACTCGTCGTACGGCCAAAGGCGCTCGAAGATGTAAAAGAAGCCAGAGCGCAGGGAGATTTGTCCGAAAACTTTGAATATAAAGCTGCAAAAAAGTTTAAAAATGAGAATGAAAGTCGCATTCGCTATCTTGAAAATATGATTAAAACGGCTCGTATTGTATCCGAAGATTCATCAGAGGATGAAGTAGGAATGAACAATACGGTAGATCTGTATTTTGAAGATGATGATATGGTTGAAACTTTTAAAATTGTAACAACGGTTCGAATCGATGCATTGAATAACAAGATTAGTCGTGAATCACCGCTTGGGGCTGCAATTTTTGGCCATAAAGTGGGCGATCGTTGTGAAGTGAAAATTGATGATACACACTCTTATTTTGTAACGATCAAGAAGATTGAGAACACGGTTGATGACGGTTCGGACAAGATGCGACGTTTTTAGGAGGATTTGTATTGGAAAAGAAACAGGTCGGAGGTCAGCTGAGCCTCTTTGATTATATTAATTCCATACAAAACACGGAAGATTACGGCAATGTCGAAATGGTATCATTGATGCCGGAACCAAAATTTGATCCGTCACTGGAAATCATTGATTTAAATGATGAGCCGGAAGTCACTGAGCCGGACGAGGTGAAGACGGAGGCAGAAAAACCGCAAGAGTCTACCACGAAAACGGAGAATGCAGATTCAACTCCTGTGATGAGCAAATATTTTGTGGACAGGCAGGGAAATGTTGGATTTGTAGAATATTGGAACTATAATAATATACGGGTGCAATACCCGGGGGATGAATGTATCGCCAAACAATTTGATAATTCAAAAGAAGCTGTCGATTATTATATTGAGACAATGTATCAAATGATGGACGATAAAGGGTTAAAGGAGAAGATGTAGGTTGGAAAAAAGTAATTCAGGAATTACAATCAGTACATTTGGTGGTTTTCAGGCTGTTTTTGATGACATCATTTTAAATGATAAGAATCTGCGCTCGGTGATGTTGTCCCGTTTGTTTATGTATATGATTATTCACAGGGACAAAGCACTATCTACCGATACCATTATTAATTCAATTTGGGCGACGGATGAAGAAGTCGACAATCCGGTCGGCGCATTAAAGAATTTAATGTATCGTTTGCGCAAAAGCCTGGAACGCATTTTTGGACCAAATGATTATATTCTGACCAATCGAGGTTCCTATCAGTGGAATCCGGAAATCCCAATTGTGCTGGATTGCGAAAAATTTGAACAATTGATTAATGCAGCCAAAAAGGAAAGCGTGGAAGATAAGGCTCTGATCAAATATGAGCAGGCAGTCGGCTTATATCAGGGTGAATTTTTGCCGGGAATCAAGGATTGCTATTGGGCACAGTCGTTAAATACATATTATCAATCCATGTATTTATCGGTTGTAAAAGCGCTCGGTGATTTATACAAAAAGACTTGTCAGTATGAATATCTTGATCGTCTGGTGACGACGGCATTGTCCTTTGATAATGCTGACGAGCAACTGTATTGCTATCAGATTGAAGCCAGAATGCGCTTAAATAAGATTTCGCTTGCTTTGGAGTCTTATGAGAATGCAAAGGAAATTATCGAGCGGGAATTGGGTGTGCGCAAGACAACCGTACTCAATAAAGTATATGAAGAACTGCTTGCAGTCAGCAAATCTTCGGCAAATGACATTGAAGAAGTGCATGAAGACATCGTAGAAGAGAATCCGGAAGGCGTCTTTTTCTGTAGCTATCCGATTTTTCGTGAAATTTATCATCTTGAAGCGCGCAAAAATGCAAGAAGCGATGAAGATGAGACGATGATGCTGATCACCATGGAAGGCAAGAAGACAGATACCAAACAGATTGCGGAATTCCGCATCAAGAAGGCGATGGCTACAATGGAAAGCTGTATTCGCGATTCGCTGCGTGTTGGAGATGTTGCGAGTAAATACAGCGATAGTCAGTTTATTCTTTTGCTACCATCCTGCAATGAAGATTATGCCCATCTTGTCGGAAATCGTCTGATTTCAAATCTTTATGCAATCAATGAAAAACATCGCAATGTTGTCATTAAACTGGACATTCGTGATGTTTCCATTGAGAACGAATTGATTGAAAATAAAAAAGAATAAAAAGGATAGAGACAATGGAAGAAAAGAAAAAACGAAAAAAGTTTTCGTGGTCAATTCTGTTGATTCTTTTGGGAATAATCATTATTGGTGTGGCAGCGGTACAACTGATTATGATTTATCTGGATTATCATAAATCCAATGAGTTGTATGACAATCTGGAATCGAATTATACAACGGAATATTATCAGGTCAAGGAGAATGTCGACTCAGAAAAACCATTGGAATGGTATGAGATGATTGATGTTGATTTTGATGGCTTAAGAGAAAAGAATTCCGATGTGTCAGCCTGGATCTTTTTTGAAAATGAAGAGATCAGCTATCCGATTTTGTTCAGCGGAGATGATGAATATTATCTGCGCAGGGCTTTGGACCGCTCTCATGCGACCGCAGGCAGTTTGTTTTTAGAAGGGATGAACAAACCTGATTTTTCAGATTATCATTCCATTATTTACGGTCATAATATGCGAAATCTGTCCATGTTTGGAAAACTGAAATATTATCATGATGATGAAAAATATTATCCGGATCATATGTATTTCCAGATTTGTACCAAAGAAATGAAATATCGTTATCAGATTTTTGCATATGAAACAGTGGATGCATATGACAAGCTTTATACCGTTCCGTTTGGTCCGACCGATGATTATCAGGAGTTCATTCAGCATATTCTCGATATTTCTGAACGTGATACCGGCCTGACGCCGACGAAGGATGATCGAATTGTCACCCTTTCAACCTGTAATGATTCGGTATCCGGAGATGATGAGCGCTTTGTGGTCCATGGCTATTTAATTGATTCATATGAGGCAAAGAAATAAATGATACATAATTTTCATGGAATGAGAAAAATAAAGCCATCCGATAAGCTTTTGGTCCAATTGCAGGAACTGAACAGAGAAACGGCAAAAGGAAATGTTGAATGGGAAATTTTGTATTCTACGACAGAATATAATCAGCTATCCGAAAAGAAAACGCGTACCATTGAAGGAGAGACTTATACTGTAGATGAATGTTTTGTCTCTTATTTTACGCATTATTATCCGACAGATTTTTTGCTGATTACCTACGAAGAAATCCTGACAGGACCAACTGAGACGAAGACCACAAATCTGGTTTTTCAGCCGCCTTTGGGAATCCGTTATCTGGATCTGGATGCACTTGCAAGTTATGCGATTGATGCCGATCAGATTTTGATTTATCAGATTCATCAATTATGGACGACAATCTTGGAACGAAAGAAAAATCAGGCTCCGGAGATTCATCTCGAAGCTGAGACAAGAATATAAGGAATCAAAAAGGCAACGACATGGTTCGTTGCCTTTCTCATTGTCTGTTAATCATGTAATTGTTCGTATTGCTTTAATAGAAATTCTGCTGCTTCGGTATAAGATATGTGATGTGCAATTGCATACTGATGCGCATCTTCATATTCGACCTTTCGCATGACATGTTCTGAACCGGCGAGTTTGCTGATTTTGATATGAATCGTATGTCCGTCAACGACAATCTGTTCAAAGGTGCTTTGCATTTTGGTACGCTCCATATTGATATATCGGACACCTCTTGTGGTCGTATGTGTAAGAATCAATTGAATCATATGATCCCTGTCGATGCTGTCACAGATTACATGCAACAAAACGCCGGGGCGGTTCTTTTTCATCTGCACCGGAACATAGAAGACATCTTTGGCGCCGGCTTTTAAAAGAATTTCCATTGCATGTCCAAGCGCTTCTCCTGTCATATCATCCAGGTTGCAGGAGATATCTGTAATCATATCACGGTCTGCAGACTGACTTTGGGTTTGCAGAACGCGGACAATATTGGCCGAAGGAAAATCTTTGGTCCCCGTACCAATACCGATCTGTTCTACAATTCCATTGAAATTGACAAAGTCTTTCGCGTAAAATTTTAAGATTGCAGCGCCGGTCGGTGTACACAATTCAGTATTGATTGTTCCTGTATAATATGGAATTCCTTTTAATAGTTCTGCGGTTGCAGGAGCAGGAACCGGGAGAATTCCATGAGCACAATGTACGGTTCCGTTTCCAACATGAATCGGAGAGGCATAGATTTCATCCGGCTTTAAATAGTCCAATGCGAGAACGCATCCCACAATATCCGCAATTGCATCCAAAGAACCAACCTCATGAAAATGAATATTGTCCAATTCAGTTTGATGCACGCGGGCTTCTGCCGCGCCTAGAATATGATAAATTTCTTTTGCATCCTTTTTTACTGATTCAGGGAGTGACAAATGAGAGATATGATGCAGGATATCTGAATAGCTGTAATGCGCATGATGTTTGTGATGATCGGGTGCCTCCGCCTCATGTTCTTCATGACCGAGCGCAAATACATGCATATGTGTTCCGGAAATGCCGCATTTTTGATCCGTTTGTGCTTCAATTCGTATATCACCCGGAAATAACTGATTCATTGTTTCCAAAAAGGCATTCTGCTGTGCAGGAGAAAGCAGCTCATATAACGCGCCCATCAGCATGTCACCCGCAATTCCCATTTTGCATTCTATATATAAATTCATTTGATTGCCCTCCTTTTAATTGTGTAAAATCATTATACAATATTATTTTTCATTTGTCTTGTAAATTTGCACAAAAAGAAGAAACTATTTTTGGTTAGATAGTTTCTTGCTTATAGTTTCCACTTTTGGTACGATATAGGAAACGGGAGAAATATACCTAAGTTTCCAATGAAACCATTATTTACAGCACAATATGCTGAGAAAAGAGGGAAATTATGAATTTAAATTCAACACGACATACGAGAATTCGTATCCTGGAAGCAACTGCAACTGTTTTTAATCAAAAGGGAATGAAATTTACAATGGATGATCTTGCGAAAGAATTAACGATGAGCAAGAAGACGATTTATTCGATTTTCCGTGACAAAGAAGCTTTGCTTTATGCAATGGTTGATTATGCTTTCGATAATATTAAAGAATGCGAGCAACAGGTTTTTTGTGATGATTCGCTGGATACTGTTGAAAAATTGCGCAAGATGCTTGGTGTATTACCGGACAGCTATAAAGAGATTGACTTCCGTCAATTATTCTCGCTTCGCAGTAAATATCCGAAAATCTACGAAAAGATTGAGGAACGCCTGGAAAGCGGATGGGATTCTACCATTGCTTTGCTTGAACGGGGCGTAAAGGAAGGTGTGCTTCGCCCGGTCAATGTTGTGATTTTTAAGGCAACATTTGAAGCTGCAATTGAGCAGTTCTTTGGAAGAGATTTATTGATTTCTCATGATATTTCATATTCTGATGCTTTAGATGAACTGGTCAGTCTTCTATTTGACGGAATTATTAAAAAGTAGGAGAGAGTGAATGAAGGATCGTGCAAAAAATATATTTGGAAATGAAATCAAAAAATCAGCTTATAAAAAAGCAGTAAAATCAAAGAAAAAATTTATACGCAAATTTGGTGATGATTCAAATTGCAATTATCCGGTGACTTTGCAAAAAAATCCATATATTGGAGATTCTTTAAATGTAACAAATGTCCTGATTGGAGATTTGAATCAAAATGTGCACTACAATGCAGGGGATGCACAAACGAATCTGGAATTTGATCATCAAAAGGGAATTATTGTCGGCAATATTCGAATGGGATTTGGACATTACCGCATATCCATGGCAATGGCTTCCGCAGCCAAGGCAATGGGATATCAGCCATATTGGATGGATTTGAACAGTTATTCGCAAACCACCTGTACCAAAGTGATTGCGGCACAGAATGAATTATATTCTCTGGGCTCAAGACTTTCCAAGAATCCCTTGTTTAACAAATTTGTATGGGAGCCGGTCAATTATGAAGGATTTCGCGCACTGACCTATAATGCTGCAGATCAGAAAAATGCGGAATTAATGGCGCCTGTTTTTGCAAATGTACCAAAGGATATTCCTGTGATTGGAACACATGTATGGCCGGCACAGGCTGCGGTTCATGCAGGTATGAAATATGTGGTGAATGCAATTCCGGACAACTGGCCGATGGCGCTTCATTTTTCCGAAGGATCGGTTCATACCATACAATGCCACAATGCATATATGGGATATCGCATCTGCAACGGAATGGCAAAAAAGCAGGTGCTTTCTCCGATGCCTTCAGATTCGCTTGTTTATACAGGACATTATATTGATCACGAATTGGTAAGCAATCTTGTCTCTGACTGTGATGCAAGAATTGCGAGAAAAGAGAATCAAAAGCCTATGCGATTCCTGCTGACCATCGGTGGTGCGGGCGCGCAAAAAGAGATTTTTGCGGCAATTATCCGTTATCTGATTCCGTTTATCAAGGATGGTAAAGCAGCCTTATATGTCAATGTCGGCGATTATAAAAATGTTTGGGATGCACTGATGGCAGAAATCCCGGAGATGAAAGCCCTGTCCAAAGAACATTTTGACTGTTGGGAAGAAACTGCTGCATTTGCAGAGTCTGCACTTGACCCGCAAAATGAGATTACAGGAATTCATGGCTTCTGGCATAAGAACATTTTCGAAGCGGTCTATGCGACAAATCTGCTGATGCGCTCTGCTGATGTTCTGGTAACAAAGCCGTCGGAACTTGCTTTTTATCCGGTTCCGAAATTGTTTATCAAGCGTGTTGGAAAACATGAAATGTGGGGTGCAATTCACTCTGCCGAAATTGGAGACGGCACATTGGAATGCAGAGACATTCCGCATACACTGCAGATGATCGATTTGTTTATGAATTCGGATGATATGCTGGTATCGATGTGCGAAAATATTAAGAAAAATAATGAAATGGGAATATACAATGGCGCGTATAAAGTTGTGGAACTCGCCATGGGGTTAAAGGAGGAACATTAAAATGGAGACCAAAAAGAAACTCTCTGGGGTAGAAAAATTTGCGTATGGAATAGGAGCGGTCGGAAAAGACATGGTATATATGCTTTCCGCAAGCTATATTCTGTATTATTATCAGGACATTATGGGTGTGAGCGCATGGATCATGGGTATTATCCTTCTGGTTGCGCGTGTGTTTGATGCATTCAATGACCCGATTATGGGTGTGATTGTAGCAAAGACAAAGAGCCGTTGGGGTAAATTCCGCCCTTGGCTGTTTATCGGAACTTTAACCAATGCAATTATTTTATATCTGATGTTTGCCTGCCCACCGACATTAAAGGGATCGGGTCTTGTCGCATATGCAGCATGCTTTTATATTCTTTGGGGTGTGACCTATACCATGATGGATATCCCTTACTGGTCAATGGTTCCTGCATTTACCGAGAGTGGAAAAGAGCGTGAAGGACTTTCTGCATTGGCGCGTACCTGCGCAGGTGTCGGATCTGCCATCGTTACCATTGTAACAGTATTGGCTGTAACCAATATCGGTAGCGCAATTTCCGCAAAGAGTGCAAACAATCAGGACCTGACAGTTTCCAATTCGATTTGTTATGTGATGGAAAAGGATGATGCCGGTGTTGCGGATGGAGAAGTAACCGTATTTTCAGATGTTCTGAAAGATGTGAAGATTACAGCGGATAAGAGTGAATTTGAAAATGAAATTTCATTTTCACAGGACAATTCCAATTATGATATCGTTTTGAATTCCGTTTCACTGGATAAAAACAATTCAGAGATGAATATTGTGATGGACTCTGCAGAGTCTGATACAGCTTCGATTGCACTGTATGTGGATAAAGAAACTTACAACAAAATCAATGCGGGGGAAGGACAGGAAAACAGCGCATCCATTGTTTCAACCAAAGAAGTTGAGCGTATTGGATATAAGTATTTTTCACTTGCTGTTGCGATTGTATTCTTTGCATTTATCCTGATTACCTGCCTGTGCATCAAGGAAAAGTCATCAGTAGACATGAAGACTGCAAGCGTTGGAGAAATGTTCTCCTCACTGATTCACAATGATCAGGCGATGACCATGGTTATTACCATCGTTCTTGTAAATACAGCAACTTATATCACTTCAAACCTGCTGATTTATTTCTTTAAATATGACCTTGCCGGTTCAAACTGGACCGGAAATTATACCTTGTTTAATACATTTGGCGGTGGAATCCAGATTCTTGCAATGATGTTATTCTTCCCGTTGCTTCGCAAATTCTTCAATATTATGAAGGTATTTTATATTTGTGTATTCTCGGCAATCGGTGGATATGTGATTCTTTTGATCATGGCTTTGTCGGGAATTGCAACCGTATACCCATTCCTTGTGCCTGGATTCTTTATTATGGCTGCAGTCGGAATGCTGAATGTTATTGTTACCGTATTCCTTGCAAATACAGTTGATTACGGAGAATTAAAGAACGGAAGAAGAGATGAATCTGTTATTTTCTCTATGCAGACCTTTGTCGTAAAACTTGCAAGCGGTGTTGCAGCACTTGTAGCATCTATTTGCCTTTCTATTTTCCATATCAGTGAGTCGGACAATGCAATTAATGCAGTCAACGGAAGCCTTGCTGAGGGCATGAAGAAGATGGTGGATGATATCATTGCCAACGGTGCTTCTGTGGTATCCGGCAATTCGGTTATCGGTCTTCGTATGACTATGACCATTGTACCGATTGTGGTATTATTTATCGCATTCTTTATCTTCAAAAAGAAATATATTCTGACCGATGAGCGTTTACTTGAAATTACAAAGGAATTACAGGATAAGAAAAACCGCGGCACTTTATAAAATGAATCAATACAGGATGGGATTATCATGATTTATGAATATGATCATACATTTGTTCTGGAAACTGCGAATACAAGTTATATTTTTGCTGTTTTGCCAAGTGGTCACCTGGAACATCTGTATTATGGAAAACGCATTCATGTCGATTGCAGAGAAGATGTTTTCTCTTTGATGGAAAAACGAAAGTTTTCTCCGGGAAATACAATTGTATATGACAATCAGAATCCGGGATTTACACTGGAAGATTTTAGATTGGAGATGTCATCGGAAGGTAAGGGTGATTTGCGTGAACCTCTCATCGAGATGACACATCAGGACGGAAGCCGCACATGTGATTTCTTATATGATTATCACGAGATTTTGGATGAAAAAGCCGTACTGAATACACTTCCGTCATCATACGATGAATCCAACCGGACCAAAACACTCAAAGTACATCTGAAAGATGCAGACTATGAGCAGGAATTGATATTATGCTATTCTGTTTTTGAAGAAACGGATGTGATTGTCAAATCGACAATCGTGATGAATCGTTCACAGGAAGAAGTCCGCTTAAACCGATTGTTGAGCAATCAGATCGATTTTGAAAGCAATGACTATGTTTTTACAACTTTTCATGGCGCATGGGCACGGGAAATGAAGAAATATCGTGTCAGAACGGATGCCGGAACGATTAGTTGCTCATCCTATACAGGTACTTCATCCAATCGTGCAAATCCGTTTGTGATGCTCTCAAAGGAGAACACCGATGAGGACTATGGTCCTTGTTATGGATTTAATCTGATTTACAGCGGTAATCATTACGAAGTATGTGATGTGAATTCATTTCATAAATTGCGCTTCTTAAACGGCATTAATCCAAGAGGGTTCGGATTTGTAATTAAGCCGGGGGATTCTTTTGAATCTCCCGAAGCGGTGATGACATTTTCCGATTCCGGATTCAATGGCTTGAGCCAGAATATGCATTCTTTTGTGCGCAATCATGTCGTGCGAGGCAAATGGAAGAACCGAATCCGTCCAATTCTGCTCAATAGCTGGGAAGCATCTTACTTTAAATTTAATGAAGCCAAATTGATGAAACTGGCAAAAGCAGGAAAAGATGTCGGAATCGAATTGTTTGTCATGGATGACGGATGGTTTGGTAATCGTGATAATGACACCTGTTCACTTGGAGACTGGGAAGTGAATACCAAAAAACTTCCGAACGGTGTGGCCGGATTGGCAAAAAAAATCAATGATCTTGGCATGGATTTTGGTATCTGGGTAGAGCCGGAGATGGTAAATGTCGACTCTGATTTATATCGTGCACATCCGGACTGGACGATTTCCATTCCGGGCAAGCCACACAGCGAAGGACGTACACAAAGAATTCTCGATTTATGCAATCCTGATGTAGTGGAATATATCATTTCGGCAATGGAAAAAGTATTTTCTTCCGCAAACATTTCTTATGTGAAATGGGATATGAATCGAATTTTCTCTGATTATTATTCGGCATATCTGGATGCGGATAGACAGACGGAAGTGGCACACCGCTATGTGATGGGATTGTATCGCATTATGCGGACACTGACAGACAAATTCCCTGAAATCTTATTTGAAGGTTGCTCGGCAGGCGGCAATCGCTTTGATCTGGGCATTCTTTCGTATTTCCCGCAAATTTGGGCGAGCGATGACACAGATGCGGTGTATCGTGTGAACGGTCAGACCGGATACAGCTACGGCTATCCGATGAATACGATTGGCTCGCATGTATCTGCATGCCCAAATCATCAGACTCTGCGAATGACACCGCTTACAACACGATTCGGTGTGGCTGCGTTTGGAATGCTGGGATATGAATGTAATCTTTGCGATGCATCTGCCGATGATTTAAAAGAGATCAAAGAACAAATCGAGATTTACAAAGAATGGCGAGATGTATTGCAACTTGGCAAATTCTATCGCGGACGCTGCAATCAGATTCATGAATGGACCTGTGTGAGCGAAGACCAAAGCAAAGCGGTCGGTTTGCTTATGAAAGAATTAATTGAACCGAATATGCAATTCGAGCAATATGCACCAAAAGGCTTAAAACCTGATGTGAAATACACATTTAATAACAGACCGCTGCGTTATAATATCAAAGGATTTGGTGATTTGATTAATACAGCGGCTCCGATTCATGTGAAACCGGATTCTCTTTTACATCATGTGGTCGCAAAATTTGTTACCATGCCCGGGGAAACGGAATCCTATGAGGCATATGGAGACACTTTGATGCAGGGCGTAAAATTGCATGCGGCATATGCCGGAACGGGATATGATGAAGATACCAGATATTTCAGTGATTTTTCTTCCCGCATTTTCTTTATGAAGGAGAAGGATATTCAGTAGACGGCACTTAATGGATGTGATATCTTTATACCAAAGGTGGTAAATAAGATGAAAAGACGAAAATATAAGTATGCATTGATTACGGGCGCAAGTTCCGGATTGGGAATGGAATTTGCAAAACAATTGACCGAAATGGGCTATGTGCCGATTCTTGTTGCGCGCAGAAAAGAGCGTTTGATTGAATTGGCTGAGCAAATTGAGAATCAATATCATGTAGAATGCACCGTATTTCCGGCAGATTTGACGAATCCGACAGAGTGCAAAAGAATTTTTCGATTTTTGGAAGATAAGCCGGTAGGCATCATTATCAATAATGCGGGATATGGTGATTGTGGGTCGTTTATGGATACTGATTTGGGCAAAGAATTGTCCATGATTGATTTGAACGTCAAAGCACTTCATATCATTAGCAAACTTGCTTTGCACAAATTCCGCAAACAAAAAGGCGGCTATTTATTGAATGTTGCAAGTTCGGCAGGATTATTTCCTGCCGGACCATATATGGCAACCTATTATGCAACCAAAAGTTATGTTTCGAGCCTGACGGAAGCGATTGCAGTGGAAACCATTGAGCAGGGATATGACAGGATTCATATCAGCGCACTTTGCCCGGGGCCTGTCGATACAGAATTCAATGCAGTAGCAAATGTAGAATTCTCGCTGCCAGGAATCAGTGCAGAATATTGCGTAGAGGTTGCTTTGAAGGGCTTGATGCGGGGAGATCTTGTGATTATTCCGACTTTACGTATGAAACTTGCAATTTTCGCAGTCAGACTGCTCCCACGTTTTTGGATCGAAAAACTTACAGGACATCAGCAAAAGAAAAAGTTTAAAAAATAAACTTGACAGTGTTACTATGATGGATTAAACTAATAGCAATTGAACAGATAAATCAATGAGCGAAAGTAGTACAGCAGATGATTCTCTACAGAGAGTTCACGGTTGGTGCGAGTGAATGAGATAATTTGTATGGAATGGATTCGTGAGAGCAAAGTGAATGCGATATGCACAGTAGCGGCGCCGGTGTTCCTCCGTTATCGGGATGAGATATCGAATTTTAAATTCTGTATCAAAATGAGGTTGTTTTTAGTGGCGAATTTCTAGAAATAGAAATTCGCTTTTTTATTACAACGAACAAGGGTGGCACCACGATCAATCGTCCCTGATATAGCTTAGGCTGTATCAGGGACTTTTTTATCTCAGTCGGAGTTACAATCTCCGACTGAGATAAACGCTCCGCGAGGATGCGCAGAGATTTGCATATGAAA
>NZ_PDYG01000026.1 GCF_002735305.1 Agathobacter ruminis | reverse complement strand
AAAAGCGTAGCAGCCAAAAACTGCTACGCTTAAAAAGTCTAACTTTTTGGGGTCACCTCACCGTGCATGGTTCCTTTTTTGATTGCTTTTTTGTTTCCGGTATTTTATTTGTTTTGCAGTTTCTCATAAGTTGCTTCTGCATCATCAAGAATACGTCCGAATTTTTCCAAAGCGCGATCAACCGGTTCAGGGCTGGTAAAGTCAACACCTGCATGCTTTAATTCGTCGATTGGATATGCGCTTCCGCCCATGGAAAGGAATTCCAGATAACGCTTTACAGCTTCCTCTCCGTCATTTAATACAGCCTCAGAGAGTGCCACTGCTGCGGAATAACTGGTTGCATACTTGAATACATAGAATGGTCTGTAGAAATGCGGAATACGCGCCCACTCATATTGTACTTCGTCATCAATCACCAGTTCCGGTCCAAAGTAATCTTCGATCAGTTTCTTATATAATGCATTCAAAGAAGCCTGTGTCAAAGCCTCTCCACGCTCTGCCATTGCATGTGCTTCGCGTTCGAATTCCGCGAACATGGTCTGGCGATAAACGGTTCCCTTGAATCCTTCGAGATACTGGTTCAATAAAGCCAGTCTCTCCATCGGGTCGGTGGTCTTTGCGAGCAGCTGCTCTACCAGGAGATTTTCGTTGACAGTGGATGCAACCTCAGCCACGAACAGTGTATAATCTGCATTCTGTGGTTCCTGTGTATGATTGGAAAGCCAGGTGTGCTGAGAATGTCCCATCTCATGTGCCAATGTCGACACGCTGTCGAGTGTTCCGGTAAAGCTGGTCAGGATAAACGGATTGGAATCATAAGTTCCGGATGAGAAAGCACCGCCGCGCTTACCCTGGTTTGGCATTGCATCGATCCAGCGATCATCATATGCCTGCTGTACGCGGGCTACATATTCTTTTCCAAGCGGCTGTACGGCATCCAATACCATCTGCTGTGCTTCTTCATAGGTATAAGACTTGTTGCTGCCACTGGTCAACGGGGTATAGAGATCATAATAATGTAATTCATCCACACCCAGAATCTTTTTGCGCAATGCCACATAGCGATACATCAATGGCATAAATTTGTGCACGCTGTCCACCAGTCCATCATATACCGATGCCGGTACATGCTCATGTGCCAGATGCATTGCACGGGAATTCTCATAGTGACGTACCTGGGCTTCCGCTACCGAGCCTTTTACACATCCATTATAAGCTGCGGAGAAGGTATTGATATGATCACGATATCCCTTGTAATAACTGCGGAATGCATTTTCGCGAAGGACACGGTCCTTGCTGTGCTGAAGCAGAATGAAATTAGCCTGTGTCAGCTGATGAACATTTCCCTCCGAATCGGTCACATCATCAAATTTCAAATCTGCATCCTGAAGATTTTCGGAAATCTTGTCCGGTGCCTGAAGGACTTCCGTAAATGCAGCAAGCAATGCTTCATTTTCTGCGGAAAGCACATGTGGCTTTTCGTCCATCAATTTTTGCATGCGGAAAGCAAACGGCTCCAATTCCGGTGCTTTTACCACTTCTGCAAGTGTCGCATCATCCAGTGATAAAATTTCCGGATCTGCGAATGAAAGTGCCTGCATATATTCAGCAATCACCAGATTTACTTTTGCATCCATGGTCTGTGCCTTGGAATCTCTGGTATCCTCGGTCAGACGCAGGCTGGCATAATTATAGAAATTGGAAACCTTGCGCTCCAGTTTCACCTGATAATCAAAGAATTTGCGAATGCTCTTGGCATCCTTCAAAGTTCCTTCGTATTCTTTTGCCTGATCAAGCAATGCTTTGACAGAAGCATAATCAGCCTCCCAGGCTTCATCATTTGCATAAAGTGTCGACAAATCCCATTTGTATTTGTCTTCGACATCTTTTCTTTCTTTTACAGTTTCTGACATCTCTACTATATCCTTTCTTTATAAGAATCATTCCTGTCTATTATAGCGCAAAAGTTAGTCAAAGCAAACATCAAATGTGATAAATCTGATGAAGTAATCCCGGTTCAATCGAAAAGAGCTGTTCCAGATAGGTCGGCTCAAATATTTCCTCCGGATTGCCAATCCGATCGATGGTTCTGTCTTTTGTAATGCAAACCACCGTATCCGATACTGCTTTTGCCAGCTCGAGTTCATGCAATGAGACCAGAATTCCAATCTGTTTTTCCTTTGCAAGCTTTTTTAAAAGCATCGCAAATTCCAGTTTGTATCCGATATCCAAAAAAGTGGTCGGCTCGTCGAGAATCAGGACATCCGGATTCTGTACCAATGCGCGTGCCAAAAGGACGCGCTGTCTTTGCCCGTCACTGATTTTTGCATAATCTGCTTCTTTTAATTCGTCGGCATGCACCAGGGCAAAGGCATCATCAATCATCGCACGGTCTGTATCAGTCAAATGTCCGCCCAGATCTGTATACGGATAGCGGCCGACCGCAACCACATCATAGCAGGTTGTATATTCATGGTTGGTGCGCCCAGTCAGCATCACAGAAATGCATTTTGCGCGCTCATTTGGTTTTGTCATCTCAAAATCCCTGCCATCAAGAAATACCTGTCCTGCAACGGGTGGCAGCATTCCCGCAATTGTTTTTAAGATGGTGGATTTTCCCGCGCCGTTTGGCCCGATCAAAGTTACGATATTTCCCGGGCGCACTGCGACCTTCACATCGGAGATCAAAGGCTGTCTGTCATATCCAACCGTCAGTTCTTTGGTTTCTATTACCTTTGACATTGCCTACGCCTCCTTCTTCTTTCTCATCAACATCGAAATCACAACCGGTGCCCCAAAGATTGCCGTAATGGTGCTGATACTCAGTTCCATCGGTGCAAACAATGCGCGCGCCAGCAAATCGGAAAGCAGGCAAAAAACCGCGCCTCCCATAAAGATTCCGGGGATCAGGATCTTTGGCTTGTCCGTGCGATACAAAATTCGAATCACATGTGCGGTCGCGATTCCCACAAAGGAAATCGGTCCGGCAAATGCCGTTACCGTAGCAGATAATATGGATGAAACCAGAATCAGACAAATACGAAATGCTTTTACATTCATTCCGAGACTCATCGCGTAGGCTTCCCCATATGAATAGGCCTCGATATTTTTTGCCATCAGCCGGGTAGCGATTGCTGCCACCACCACAATCGGGACAAAGCTTCGGACATTTTGCCAGCTGATTCCCGAGAAGCTGCCAAGCGCCCAGTTGTGCAGATTCACAATGTTTGAGTCTGCCGCAAAACTGACCATCAGTTCCGTAATTGCCGACGCGATATATCCGATCATGACACCGCATACAATCAGAATCGACATATTACGCACGCGTCGTGCCGCAAGAATGACAAATACCGTTGCGATTCCGGCGCCGATCAGCGATGCCAGAACCATCATCGAAGAGTGTAATCCAAATCCATAGCTGCTGGCCAGCACCATCAGCGCCGCAACCATCAGCTTCGCACCGGAAGAAATTCCAAGCACAAACGGACCTGCAATCGGATTGCCGAAAAACCGTTGCAAAAGATATCCCGACAATGCAAGCGCCCCGCCGAGGAAAACAGCCGCAAAGATGCGCGGCATGCGAATTTCCCAGATGATTTTTCCAATCACGGAATCTCTTTCGCTACCGGACAAAACCGCAAGGAGACGCGCCGGCGATATTTTTGCCGAGCCGACATATAAATTTATTCCGATCAGCAAAAACATCGCAGCAATCAATATGATATTTGTAATCAAAAATCTTCTTTTCAATATTTTCCTGCCTTTTTCAGCGGAGCTTTTTCAAATAGGAACATCCACTGTCATTCCCCTCAATGATATGATGAAAGTCCTGTATCACTTCCGCGATTTTACCTGTTTCCTGAAACATATTCATATTCGTGCAATAAACCTGTCCTTGTCTGACTGCACGAAAATCCGCAAACAATGCATTTTTTGAAATCAAATCATCCAGGTCCTTCACACCGCCGTCAATGGTTCCATTATATACCAGAATGTCCGCATCCACGGCCTCTTTATAAAAATCTTCCCACGTAATATTGATTGTGGAAAGCGCATTTTCCTCATCAATCTCCAAGCCGGCCAGCGCATACTCTCCGCCGGCAATTGCAATCATCTTTGTCAGATAGTCTCCCGGCTTTCTGACATTCAGATATCCGTTGGAAGACACATAAAACACGACCACCTTCGGATGTGAATCCGTGTCTTTTTGTTCTTCCAGTTGTTTCGTCAAATCCCGGACCGCATTTGCCTGCGCATCAAAGAAGTGCTCTGCCTCATCCTGCTTGCCCATCAGCAGTCCATATAGCTTGATCCATTCCAGTCGACCGAGCGGATGTGATTCGTAACTAGAGCGTTCGACCAGAACCGGAATGCCCAGTTCCTCCAGCTGTTCTTTGACCTTCGGCGCGTGATAAATCATCGTCGATTCGACTGCCAGCCTGCAATCCATGCCCAGAAGCATCTCATATTCCGGTGCGCTGTATTTGCCGACATAAAGAATCTGATTCTTCTCAATCCGTTCCCGCGCCTCCGGAATTTCATAATCCTGCGCCTTGGTACTGCAGGCTTTGATTGCATCGAGTGCATCCAATTGTCGAAACAAATCCATCGCTGCAGTGGCCGCAAGATAGACCGAATCAAGCGGTGCATGAAGCAAAGTTGCATCCGCAAATCCCAAATCCGTATCTTTTGCATTCTCCGGAATCAGGACATAATCATTGCCATCTTCAATCATGATATGCGCATATCCGCCCTCATAATAATCGACCTGAAACTGGTTTGCATATTCAAGTTCCATGCTGCCGGTCTTTTGTATTTTCTGTTCGTTTGTCTGTGTCATCTGCTGTCCGCATGCCGTCAACAGCAGGAGGCAAAGCAATAACACATGAAATATTATTTTTCTTTTCATCTTTCCTCAAAACGAATATACCCGCAACAAAAGTTGCGGGTGATAATTCTTACTTCTCCAGTGAAGCCAAATCAAATCGAATCACATATTCAATTTCGTGTGGCTTACTCATAGCGACCGTATCTGCAATCACCTGCAACGGTTCGTCCAGAGATGCCACCGGGATTTCAAATACCGAATTGCCGTCTGTATTGACCGGCTCATATTTGGTATCTGCAACAATCATATAATCATAATGCGGACTGCTCCATGCTACAGTAAGCACATAGGACCCCTTGCTTACAACCAGTTTTGCCGGTGAATCGATGGTTGCTTTCCCTGAGCCACCCTCAAGTGTCACCGCAATCTTATATTCGCCATCTTCAAGCGCATCTAAACCCTTCTCCTCAATCGGAGCAGAAACTGTCACCTTATGATCATACCAAACGCCCTTTTTGCCTAATAAGGCAACATCGAATTCCTCATCCAGAACCGGAACCGGAATATCAAATGCATTTACATTTTCAGTAGAACCATCCTCATATGTCACCGTTTCTTCTGTCGGATTCAAAAGCTTTGCGCCATCTTTTTGCGCATCCTCTGCCAGACCATAGAACAGGTTTACAATATTCTTGGAAGGCAGAACAATATGAACTGTTCCCTTTCCATCTTTCACGGTCAACTGTGCCTTGTTCTCATATACATCATTGATGTGAAACATCTTGTTGTCGGTCGTAAATTCTACGGTATATACACCATCTTCGAGATCAAGTGTTTCCGTCTCGGCAAGTTCCGAATCCTGCTGCGTTGATTGTGATAAAATTTCTTTCTGCTCTTCTTTTTTGCATCCGGTCAGAATTGATGTCGATGCGATTGCCAAAAGCAAAAATGCAATCAACAAGCTACGGTTCATAAATTTTTTCATAATATGTTTCTACCTCTAAAATTACTATTTACTTTATTGCATCAGCAATATGTGATACATAAATCTGCTGAACTGCTTCGATGGAGCCCAAACCGGAAATCTGTGTCTGAATATCGTCAAAGGCATTGGATGCTGTAAACATAGACTTCCATGAATCCTCATCATCTCCTGCCATGTCATTGTTTGCATGATCTCCCGCAACTACCATAAGCGGACGAAGAACCACATTTTTGTATCCGGCCTCCTTCAGCTTTGCGATGATATTTTCGCAGGAAGTCTCCTCCGGTTCCCCTTCTACGGTTCCGATAAATACATTCTTGTATCCAAGTGCAGTCACCTGTGTCTGCATCTGTGTATAGGTAACCTTTGCCTGATGGCTGGTTCCATGTCCCATAAATACAAATGCCACTTCATCATCAGACAGCTTTGTGTTCTCTTCGGATGCAGCGCCGATAATTGCCTTTGCAACTGCCTCTTTATCTTTGTTTGTGTCTTCTCCTGTTGCTCCAACTTCGCCAAGCAACGGCTCAGAAATCTTCACAGATTCAAATTTGTCGCGATACTGCTCAACCAGTTCCGACATTTCATCATATTCTGCACCATGCATCAGATGGGTCGGCTGAACGACAAGATTCTTCACATGATTTGCCACTGCGCGTTCCAATGCCTGCTGCATATTGTCAATCTTTTCTCCATCGCGCGCCTGCACATGATTGATGATAATCTGTGCGGTAAATGCTCTGCGGACAGACCAGTCCGGATAAGCTTTTGCGATTGCCTTCTCAATTCCGCCGATATCTTTTGCGCGGCTGTCATTAAAAGAAGTTCCAAAGCTTACAACCAGAATTTCGTTGTCTCCGATTTCATCCTGGTTAAGCGGATCGTCAAGAGACGCATCCCCGGTGTCTCTGCCAAAATAATCCGGATCTGCATACTGGCCTTCCACCAGTTCTTTCTGCGCATCCGTCAAAGCATCCCATGCCTTCTTTGCAGCCTCACACTGTGCATCTGTCTCATCCGTGCGCTCCTGCACATAGATCGCATCAATCAAAGCAGCTACAGCATCCGCAGCTTTCTGATCTTCGGATTTAGCAGACTCTGTTGATTCCGTCTTGTTTTCTGTCGCTGTTTTCTGCGTATTTGCATCTCCTGCGCCACAACCGGCAGTCATGGTGATACAAAGCGCAGCAACAAGTAATAATACTGTTTTCTTTTTCATGATCATTTCTCCTAATAATACTTTTTTACAATATGGGCACAAAAAAAGCCCATATTCCAAATAGATTATAGGCACACAAAATAAAAGGTCTTCACCTTTTCCGTAACGGCACGATCAATTCCTCGTGATCATATGTACCCAATCAAAGGCAGGTTTCCTGACTTATGCCATTTTGCCAATACCGCCTTCCCGGTTGCCCAGTGGCATGTGGTATCCGCGATGCAATCACAGTGACGAGATCATGCAGGCCTCTCACCTGCTTCCCTTTTACCCGTTGGCCCTACCACAAATCCTGCATCGGCCTGTGATAGTCAGCGGCACCTTCGATTGTCTCTATTCTATTGTCTGTTCCGGAACATAGCAATCATATCAGTTTTTTCACATTGGTGCAAGGCACGAATCACAAAAACAAATCAAAAATTGCCGATAATCCGCCCTCTTCATAAATTCCGCGATAATATGTCACTTCATCCATAATCAAATCATCGATGACCTTCATGCCAAGCAGTTCCACCGGTGCCCGGTCATCGGTCATACAATAATTGCCCGGATGATATGCTGACAGATTCTCCGACAGAAGCTGCATCATCTGCGAAAGCTCATCATTTGTCTCCTGCACAACATTGGATGAGAATCGCTCCATCATCTTTGGATTGTTGGACGCAAACAGTTCACGGTTCGTCGAAGACTGTACATCCACCGTATAGATTTCCGAAAAGGCATGCGAGATGGTATCTGCCAGATACTGGTTGATATTTCCCTCCTCTTTGCCGCGCATATTCATATTGACCACCATCACGCCATCGTCCGTCAGATGTGCGCGCACCAGTTCAAAGAATTCCACCGAAGACATCTGAAAAGGAATCGTGATATCCTGATAGGCATCCACCATAATCACATCATATTTGCGATCGATTGCATTCAAATATGCACGCCCGTCATAACAGGTCACATGCACAGACTTCGGCAATTCAAAATATTGTTCCGCAAGTTCTGTAATCTTTTCATCAATCTCAACCCCTTCGATATTCGGATTGTCAAAATACCGCATGCACTGCGTCGCAAATGTACCGGTTCCATTTCCGAGGATCAGAATATCCAGCTGTGGTTTTTCATGCACGCCAGCCATGAAAGGCGCCGCCATCGCATAATCATAATACATGCCTGTCAATCCCTTTTCCTTGCGATAAACAGACTGTACTCCAAACAGAACATTCGTCGACAATACAACATCCTTGTCATCTTCATATACCTGTAGATAATTGTAAATGGATTCTCCCTCATAAGTCAGATTCGACTGCCAGAAAGCAAAGCTGTTATCATGGCCGAGAATGCAACAGATAAGAAAGAGAACCAGACTAACCGATACCTTCCCGGCCTTGAAAAAATTTCCTGCATTGCTCACAAAATAGACTGCACACAATAATAGCAGGATGCCCGCAAAAATCAAAAATGATACACTTGTTCCCACCGCCGGAATACTGATAAATGTCGGCACAAAGGTACCAATGATGCTTCCAATGGTGTTGGATGCATTGAGCTTGCCCACAATGCTGCCACTGTCATCAAGACTGTCCACCGTAAATTTCACAAGAGACGGTGTGACCGTTCCCAGCAAAAAGAGCGGGAAAACAAAAATAATCATGCAGGCGACAAACCCCGCTATCACAAGAAAATTACTGTTTACCGCAAAAATCAGTAGCCCCGAAATACCGATGATCAGATATTTTCCCACCACCGGGATTGCTGCAATCCAGATTGCCGCAATCAGGATACGACCATATAATTTGTCCGGATTGGGATCCTTATCCGCTTTTTTGCCTCCATACAAATTGCCCAGTGCCATCGCAATCATAATGGTTCCGATGATGATTGTCCAGACAATCTGCGAAGAACTGAAATACGGCGCCAACAGTCTGCTTGCGCCCAGTTCCACTGCCATGACGGACATGCCCGCAAAAAACTCCGTCAAATACAAATACCATTTGTTCTTTAAAATCCTTCTCTCCATGGTTTACTCACTTTCCTGATTTTCCCCAAAATGCTCCAATAGATCCCGAATCTGTGCTTCTTTGGCTTGCACCGATCCCTGTACCATCTGCGGACTGCCTCCGCCCTGTGCACCAATCTTTTCTTTCATCTGTTTCGCGACTTCCCGGCAATCCACGGTTTTCGATCCAATGATGAATCGATATCCATCTTTGCTTTGCGAGAATAATGCAGCTACTCCGTCATGTCTTTCCATCATCAGATTGACCGTATCACGCAATGCCTTTCCCTCGATTCCCTCTGTAAACAAAATCACATTGGTCTGTCCATCTGGAACCTCTTCGATCTGCTGCAGGAGCAATTTGCGGTTTGCATCACCCAATTGTCCCTTTGTTGCAGAGAGTTCATTCTTTAATTTCGTAATATTATCGGCAATCTGATGCGCATTGGTCGACATCAGCTCCACGAGTTCGTTGAGAATATTCATCTGCTCTCGAAATGCGTATAATGCGCGCTTTCCGCACAAAAAGCTGATGCGCATGCCACCCCTGTGGCTTTGCATATTCATGATTTTAAATCCGCCGATTTCACCGGTTCTGCTCACATGTGGCGCACAGCAGGCACAAATATCAAATCCCTCAACCGTGACAATGCGGATGTCTCCATCGATTTCCTTCTTGCTCCGGTAGGACAGATTCCGCAGTTCCTCCGGTGTCGGGTAATATGCCGTCACCGGCACATTTGCTGCGATGGCTGCATTCACTTCATCTTCTGCCCGGTCTAACTGTTCCTGTGTCAGTATCCCATCAAAATCCATCGTAACAATCTGATCACTCAGGTGAAATCCGACATTTTCAAATCCATAATCCCGATTCATAATCCCGGAAAAAATATGTTCTCCCGTATGCTGCTGCATATTCGAGAATCGATGTGCCCAGTCAATCTCGCCCTTGATGTTCATCCCATTTGCAAGTTTTACAGTTTCCGGTACTCCCGCAATCAAATGAATGATCTGCTCCTCGCCGGTTGCTTCATCTTTTTGAATCTGCACATCCGCAATCGGGATTTTCACCTTGCTGCCCTCTATGACAATGAATCCCCGATCCGCTGTCTGACCGCCCTCTTCCGGGAAAAAAGCAGTCCGGTCCAGCTGAAGGCGATAACCGTTTTCTGTCTGTTCACATGCGGTTATTTGTGCCTCAAATTCTTTCAGATATGCATCCTGGTCATACAATTTTATTGTCTGCATCTATATTTCATTCAATCCTTTCCAACACAATTTGCTTAAATTGTATCAGACTCCGTTCGCATCTACAATCCTCTTTCCGCGCGATTACCATTCACAGCATGTATTGCCTGACATCCTCGCCCCATGGTCCCGGTACGCCCTTCACTTTGCAAGAATATTTTGGTTTTCATATATGCAAAAGCACGCATACTGATTGACATGTGTCTTTTGAATGCCTGTACAATTTTGAAAAAAAGGTTTATCGTTGGCGGACACACAAAAACGATTGTATATGTACTTCTCATCTAAAGGATACCCGGGTGAATTGGAGTGAGCCCTAGTGAAATAAAAATGAGTTTTGATGTTTATAGGCATGCGCCGCCACGGAAGGCGACGCAAATGCGATTGCAACACGACGTTGCGTAATGCATGGTGCCTATAAACACAAAACTCA
>NZ_PDYG01000025.1 GCF_002735305.1 Agathobacter ruminis | reverse complement strand
TGCAGAGCAATAGGGGGGGACAGAACGTGAGTGGGTGGGGGGAACGAATGGGGGGAACGAAAAAGGACCTGGGCGGGCGTACGCCCGGACAGGTCCTGTGGTGTCTTGGTATGTTATTTGGATTTGATGTTTCCGCTGTTCATGCCGAGGCCTGCATGCTCGGTCGGCAGCCATCCGTAGATTGCTTTTTTGATGTAGTCGTCCCAGAAGTCCCACTCATGTGAGCCCGGTCCTTCTTCGTAGGTGACATCCACACCGCTCTCCTGCAAAAAGGCATGCATGTCGCGGTTGTTCGGCAACAACGTATCATTCGTGCCGCATGCCATATAGATTTTTGGAATGGCTTTGCCTTCTTTTTGGAGCTGCTTCACGAGCCACTTCGGATTCTTGTCACTTTCTATGACTTCATCCAGATTTCCGAAAATCGATTCGGCAAAATTTCTGCGCTCCATAAATGCAGGACTGTCATTGGTGCGCTCCGGCAGTTCGTCCACAAACAATGCGCCCGAAAGGCTGACGATATAACCGAATGTGTCCGCATATTTCAATCCGTTTCTCATGGCACCGTATCCGCCCATGGACAGTCCGCCGATGAAGGTATCTTCCCGCTTGTGAGAGAGTGGGAACATTTTGCGCGTGAGTGCAACCAGTTCCTCTCCGATAAATACGCCATACTGATTGTATCCGGATGGCTGGTCCACATAAAAGGCATTGTCGCCGCTTGGCATTACCACAACCAAATCATTCTCATCCGCATATCGCTGGATGCGTGTGCCGTTGACCCAGTCCACACTGCTGCCCAAAAGTCCGTGCAGCAGATATAATGTCTTATAAGGCTTCTCCTCTCTCTCCGGCATTCCCGGAAAACGAAGCTTGTCCACCGGCAATATCACATTGACCTGCACGGTGCGCATCAACGCCTCCGACATCAAATTCACTTGTAAAAAGGCCATTTTTACCCCTCCTGATTTCTATTCTTTTTTAAATACAACTATTCAACTGCGTTTTGTTCCAGAAGCTGTTCCAGCAATTCCCGCACTGCGCCATTTCCGCCTTCTTTCGACGCGGTGATTGCAATATCACGCACTTCCCGGCACGCATTTGCCGGGCAGGCAGCCCACGCCACCATTCGCATGGCTTCCAGATCATTCAAATCATCTCCGATGTAACCGCAGCAGTCTTCCGTGATTGCATTCTGCAAGAGGAATTCTTTGATAAATTCTTTTTTGTCGGCGATGCCCTGATAGACGTCCGTAATGCCAAGTTCACTCATCCGTCTGGTTACGATTTCACTTTTTCTTCCGGTGATTACGACAAAGCGATAGCCCATCTGAGCCATTTTTGCTAATATCAGCCCATCATGAACATGAAATGCTTTCATCTCATTTCCGGATGCATCATAATACACTTTTCCGTCTGTCAAGGTGCCGTCGACATCCAAAAAGATCGTCTTGATTTTTTTCATTCTTTTTTATTCTTTCTTCCGTTTCTTACTTATAGCTGACTTAATAAAGCCAGTGCCTTTGCATGATTGTTTGGCATATCCGAAATCTCGAGGTTATAGGTTCTCTCTCCCGAGATTTTGCAATAGGCCTCCAAATGTTCCTTTGCAAGCCTGTGGTCGGATTCCTCCGGGTCTTCTAAAGCAATGAATGCACGATAGAGGTGATATGCCCCGAGGTCTTTCAATGGGAATTGTCTAATCGCATCAAATTGTCCCGTCAAATAATATGCATTTAACAGAATGCCTGCGTCTATTCGATCTTTTAACATGATATCGGCATTCTTTATGATGCACAAATCCCTTAATGCCGTCTGGTTTTGTAAAAAGAGTCCAAAATTTTTTTCATATTTCTCTACCGATTCCAAAATGCATGAGATATCGAGTTTTGATTTCACATGAAAATCTATCAGAATCAATGATTTCAGCAATATATAATCATGGCATCTCTTTTGGATAACAGTTTCCCAGGTCATTTCCGGATCCTGTACATAAACATTTTTGTATTCCCGATATACACTGTCTGTCATATGCGGGAAAGTGCCTTTTGCATAATAATTGCTCCAGAGGTATTTACAGACTTCTACGATTTTGTCGGATACATGATCTTTTTCTTCCAACAAAAAATCCAGGTAGCTGCCCTCCGCTTTCGCGCCGTTCGGCAGTCGTTTATGTACCTGTCTGTAGTCTGTCAGAGCACCCGATGCAACCATATTCTCGCGATTTCTGAGATATGTTTTCATCCGAATGTCATATACATCTTCCGATGGCAGATTCTCTAGTATGATCAGCCCTTTTCCTGCCACCACAGCTCCGACAAATGCTGTGGTATACAGACAAATCATCACGGAGCACCGATCGATTAAGGTCCGCAAATCCTCATGCTTATTTAACATTTTCAAATTCTTCGGGATTTTGCCATCCGCAACTTTTCGAATCACATCATAGAGATGAATATCATTACGGTGTGTGATAATATGATCCTCCGGCAAAAATCGTGGTTTGATCTCCAGCTCGTAATCCGGATAGGTTTCACAGATATCCAGCAACGTCTTTGCCAGCGCTTTTTTCCCCTCGAGCGAAAAAGGAAAATGACCGCTGTCTACAAAGAGGAATCTCTTTTCTTCTGTCCGGTTATTGACTGTTTGCGAAACGCGCTCCTGCTCATCATACTTCGGTTCCCCGATTCCGAGATACGGGTAGTTTAGATATTCGTCATAGTCCGAGGCAACCGTTGCCTGCGACGGAGCAAAACACAAATCGCCGCCCCAATTGATTTGCCGATTCATCAAATAATTGTGCGTAAAAATCGGTTTATGTGCCCGAAATACAATTTCGGGAAGATGAATGCTCGCCAATGTGGAACAAAAAATAATGTCACACCACTCTATGGCTGCTTCATCAATTTCATGAATCGGATAGCGCGGTATCAAATCCGAAAAAGCCTGCAGAACCTGCGGGTCATAGTAGGTTGCATACACTCTCACAAAATCATTTTGTTGTAAAAAAGCATTTGCAATTCTGGCCAACGAGGCATTTGCCGCATCTTTTTCAGATATCATCAGTATCTTCATGTTTACACCATCTTTTATCTTACTCTTGAAGATGTGCATTTTCTGCACAAAATGTCACTCATCTGCGCATTCATACCGCTGATCAAATCCTGATACGGTTGCATATGAATGATCTCGTCATAAGTATGATCGATTAAATTGCCCATTACATGTTTCAAGCCGAAGTCCATACAACACAGGGTAACGCTGCCATCCGGTAGCAATACCCAATGATTCAGATATTCGGTTCGAGTACAATAAATCGGTCCCTTCTTCATTCCGCTTGACCGTAGAGAACTATCATCCAGATTACCGGCGCGGTCAATCAGTGCAGACTCTACGACAATGCGCTCGTTCGCAAGCGAAAGGAATTCTTCCGATGGCTCGCTCTGGCAGTTCGCCGAGTCGATAAACGGATCCCCGTTTGGCCGCTTATGATCTAGTGCGTCATTTAAAATCTTTGCATATTCATCCGTAATCGTAATGTTCGCATAATGGTTTTTATCCGGTGTATGCAGCACGACCTGTTTGAATGGGATATCTTTGATTTTCAAATAATCCTCATAACTTAAGTCCATAAAAGTCGTATATAATTCGATCTCAAATCCCTGTTCATGCGCATACAAAATCATATCCACGCCCTGCGGATGGAAAAACGGCTCCACGAATCCGGCAAAACAAATAATCGTATCCTTAGAGACATGAGAAAGACAAGTCTTGTAATCCTCAAGCGTCATTAATCCTCTGCGCTCTTTGTCATCTTTGTAATATGCATTCAAAAAATTGCTTTGCGGACAATATTTGCAATTGATTTTGCAGCCCACTTTTGCGGTGATTTCAAGCTTTTGTCTGGTTCTGCACAATTCCCAGTATTCTTTCCCCAGGACAAAAATGTGTTTTGCCTTCGCAGCTTTTAGAGTTGACACAATCTCATTTCGGTATTCCATACCGGTTCCAACCCAAAAAGCGCCTGTAGAAAATGCGTCTGCATCCAATTCACTGATTGCGCAAACCGGGATATCCTCTACCGCAGCAGGATTATTGTTGCGCTCGGAAACGACCATGTTCTTTACGGAAATCTCAAAATAACGCAACAGGTTCAATAGTTTTTTTGCTTCTTTTCCTGCGCCGTATATATACACATCATGGAATGATGACATCGCCTCGGCGACATGTGTTCGATTGATTTCATTTACATTATTTACATCACTCATTTTGTTTCTCCCTGTAAAAACTCATCCATATCCACGCGCTCAAAGACTTCCAGGCAACCGCCTCTTGTTGCATTAAAGATTTCAATCCCATGCTGCTTTGCAAAATGGTCAGCAGACTCAAATGCACGCAATGCATACTCTCGTGGGGTAATCAGGACCGTCTCTCCTTCTTCGATATAATCTTTGCAGAAATGATCTTTCCCGTTTTTGTCATATCCAGTCTGGTCTGCATACGAAAAATCCACTCCCAGCAAATACATTTTCTTGAATCCCATATAATATGCCAATTGCGCCATGGCATAAATGACGGTTCTGCCCTCTACAATATATTCACCCGGGTCAGTGGAAAAATCATAATAATCGTCGGTCCCACTCACATCTTTCATACAAAATAGATGTGCATCATTCTTACAAATGGTGCGATAAAAATTCTGTAAAGACTTGTCCCGATAATAGGCGAAAAATCTATGCTCTAACTGCAGATTGCTAATATCCTCCTGATAGAAATTCATAATTCTTCGATCTGTGACAACATAGTAATCAGGACGCCACCGGGTCTGATCAAACAGCTTAAATATTTTGTTTGGTGCAAATACCGTAATATGCTTCGCCTGCAGTTTTTCCAGATCATCGACTGTCAGACTAGGGCCACTTCCGACCAGAAAGCAGCTTTCCCCTTCATGGATATTGTGGTATTTCTCCATCGCCCGCGCACCGTTTTGGCTCAAAAAGTATTCCTCAATGCTTCTCCAATATGTCAGATGATGCTCATCCAGAATTTTGGCAATTTCAGATTTGACAGGCTCATTGACCGTGATGATAATGTCGCCGCAATCCGGAGTGCAGAACAGTTCCTCATATGATTTGACAGGTACATTTTCGACTCCGCTTTTCTGCAAGTCAACATTGCGATCCACGAAATAATCAATTTTTTCGCGTCCCAATAAATACAAATATTCTTTTCCGTTTGCCCCTGCTCCACAGAGAATCAATTTTCTATTCATCGCATTTCTCCGCTATCATTTTCCCTATTTCTGAATAAACCAATTCGTTTAAATGCCACGGATAACATCCATATCGGAACTCACGGTCGGTATAATATTCTTCCATTTCCTCGACCGAAATAGTTATGATTTCCGGAATTGCCGCCTCTACGGAATCATATAATTGATTCAGCAGATGATTGATTTCCCGAATCTCATCGATTTCATCAAAATATTCCCTGTGCTCTTCATCGCCATATTGTTCCGCCAACAGCATGCGCACCATGATTATCTTTTTATCCCCTGCAAGGGACTTTAATTTCTGATAAAAGATGTCAAAGTCTCTGCTGAAATCCTGCAGTCTTTCTGACAAACGCTTTCGGCATGCAGGCATCATCTCAGGAGATTCCAGATAAGCATCGCTAAGTGTGAAACAGGTTTCTCCATCATAAGCAACATCAAAACGCTCATCCATCAAATCAAAAATAAATAGTGAGATATCATCACAATCAGCAGGATTTACATTCATAAACTGTTTTGTGCAATCAGAAATCACATTTTCTTTGCGCAATTTTGTAACTCTCTCAATTCGACAGTCGCGTAACTGCGTATTCACTGATCCCACTATACTTTCCACCGTTGTTGCCATAAATCGATAATCAATTTGACAACCCCTGACATATTTGATGGCGCGATAAAGATTATAGCTTCCCACCATAAAAAAGTTCACAAACATGTCGCTGCCCTTTTTCCCGAGGAATTGGTTGATACAGACTTCACATCGCTTGTAAATGAGTGGAATCATCGTTTCAAACTTCGTTTTGTCAGCCAGGTAGCGCAATTTTAAAAATGTGTGAATTTCTTCCCTTGCCTGTTCCAAAATACCTTTTCTTTGAAACAGGTCGCACAGATAATACAATGATTTCTGACGATCTTCAAAGTATGCAATATTATTAACCGTGCTGTTTGGATTTTGATAATAATAATATCCTATTCCTCGGACATATTCTATTTTGTCTGCAATATATAAATAATAAGGAACCGTCGCCAAATCCTCAAATTTCATCCTCGGCTGTTCCACAAAATTATCCCGAAAAAAATCTGCACGAAATAACTTTGCAGGGTATGTTGGCATGATATATCCCAAGCGACTTCCTTCTCTCGGCCTTTGCGAAATCGGAATCTTTAGATTATCTTCATGCAGTTCAAACATATCCGATAAGACAATCTGTGCACCACTCTCTTTTGCTTTTTTTAATAAACCTTCAAGATAGTTTTCCGAAACCAGATCATCCGCATCGATAAAGCATAGATAATCTCCCTTTGCTTTTTTTACAGCCAGATTACGTGCTACCCCCTGCCCTGCATTTTCCTGATAATAATATTGATATCTCGGATCCCCATAACATTGATCAAGGAACACCTGCGCCGTTTGATCTGTAGATCCGTCATCCACCAAAATCAACTCAAAATTTTGAAATGTTTGATTTTTGATACTGTCAAGTGTTTTTGTCAGGGTTTCCTCTGCGTTATAAGCAGGAATTATAATACTGATATCCGGTTTCATAACTGTCATCCTTTTATTTTCTTGATTTCAACCAGCTGACGCAATAATGCTTCTACATCATCCAGTGCAATTGAGTTTGAGCCGTCCGATAATGCCTGAGGCGGATTCGGATGCGCTTCCATGAATATTCCATCTGCGCCTGCTGCAACTGCAGCCATTGCTAAAGTTGGAACATATTCGCGATTTCCGCCGGTGGACTTGCCATTTCCACCCGGTTTCTGCACACTGTGGGTTGCATCAAAGACAACCGGATATCCAAATTTTTGCATCTCCGGAATCGAAGTCATATCAACCACCAGATTATTGTATCCAAAGCAACTGCCGCGTTCACAGAGCATAATATTTTTATTGCCTGTAGATTCAATCTTGCGAACGACATTTCCCATATCCCACGGTGCAAGAAACTGGCCCTTTTTCACATTGATGATTTTGCCGGTCTTGCCTGCTGCCACCAGCAAATCTGTCTGGCGACACAGATATGCCGGAATCTGAATAATGTCAGCCACTTCAGCCGTTTGCTCCGCCTGCCATGGTTCGTGAATATCTGTGCAGATTTTCACCCCGAATTCATTTTTTACCGCCTTTAGGATGCGAAGGCCTTCCTCCAATCCCGGTCCGCGGAAGGAATCAATGGAGGTACGATTGGCCTTGTCAAATGATGCCTTAAAATAATAATCCATTCCGAGGCGCTCTGTGATTTCTTTCAACTGTTTGGCACACCGGAAAACCAGTTCTTCGCTTTCGATTACACATGGTCCGCTAATTAAAAATAAACTCATTCTCTATCTTTCCCTTCGATTTCGTCAAGATTTCGTTAAAACTCACCTTCGGTTTCATAAATAGAAAGCGCATTCTCTTCACCAAAAATCTTTTTGATGATGCTTCCTTCCTTTTCCTTTGTCTCGATTGCCTTTGCAATCACTTCTTTTTCGATTGCATGCGGGATACAAACCACCCCACATTGATCCGCAAAGATCAAATCTCCCGGATTGATCGAAACCCCGGAAATACAGATCGGTTTTTGATGTGATTCCACGGTCGCATGCCGTTTCACATCCGCACAGCAATATCCCTTTGCAAAAACAGGATAATCCAATTGATTGACTGCCGCGATATCTCTTGTCACACTAGATACAATGGTTCCAATCGCACCGGCTCGAACTGCAAGATTTGCATTGAGTTCGCCGAAATAAGCTCTGTCCTCAACCTCATTCTCCACCACGATGATTTCTCCCGGCGTCATGCGCTCATAGGTTTTGAGACCATCATAAATTCCGTGATAGTCTTCTCCGTCGCGCAGTGCACGGATTTTTAAGGTGTTGGCTCGTCCGAAAATTTTCTTGCCCGGCAGATTCGGCTGCAACCCTCCGATGGTTGCTTCAATTCCCATATCACAGAGAATATCCGAAAAAATTGCGGATTCAAAGAATGTCGCCATCATGCGAAGCTTGGCATTTTCCTTTTCTTTGATTCCTTTCATGATCAGCTCTGCAAGTGCAAATTCATCCGGATAATTCACGTCGATTGTCTCTACCGCATCTCCGGTCAGCATATAGACATTGTCACCGAATCGCATCTTGGTACGATGTGCGACTTCTTTCGGGACAATATACAGTCCCATGGATTCTATGACAGAGTCCGGCAGTGTATTGCTGTTCGGAATGTGATACTTGTCATAGAGCGGCTGTCCGTCTTTCCACATATATTGCTTATCTGTTTTCATCAGGACTGCAGAATCATATTCCGGATGCGTCTGCAAAATCTCGATTCCCTTTTTGATTGTCTCCGGTTTGATAAACGGAGAGGTTCCGAGAATCTGGATATAGATATCCGCATCCACCTGGCGCACCTCGTTGTAAAACATCTGATGTCCATCCGTCTTGTTGTTTGCAAGCGCCGGATCTCTCTTTAACGGGATATATGGCAAATGTGAAGCATAATTTAGTATTTCATCTGATTCAGAATCCAGATAAACTTCATCAATGAAATCGCAATCACATAATTTTTCTAAGGTATGCAGGAACAACGGTTTCCCGTTCAACAATTTTAAATTCTTGCTTTCAATACGTTCACTGGTTCCTTTTGCCGGTAAAAAAGCAACTACTTTCATTTCTTTTCTCCTGTAATTCCGGATTGTACAATATCATGAAAACTCACAATTCCGGTTAATATTTGACTTTCATCTACAAGTGGCAGCACCGATATTTTTCGTTCCTGCATCAGCCGGAAAGCTTCCACCGCCAACATATCCGAATTGACATATGTCGGCTCCTTTGTCATGATTTCTCTTGCGCTCAGCGCGTATATATGCTCATTCTTTTCAAGTGCTCTACGGATATCACCGTCTGTGATCAGACCCTTTAGCTTTCGATTCTCATCCGTAACAGCTACCGCACCTAATCGGTTCTTTGTAATCGTCCAAAGGATTTCTTTCACCGAATCGTTTTCGCCAACGGCGATTTCTGCATATTCCCGGTTTGCCAGATGCTCTACCGTTAACAGCAATTGCTTCCCCAGCGTTCCCTTTGGATGAAACAGTGCAAAATCCTGTTTCTTGAATCCGCGCATTTCCGCCAAAGCAACTGCGATTGCATCGCCAAATGCCATCGTTAAGGTCGTGCTGGTTGTCGGCGCCAGATTATTGACGCATGCTTCCCGTTCGATTGGCAAAACCACGGTCAAATCACAATATTTCTCCAATGTAGAATTCTCATCACAAAAAATACCCAGCATTTGGCAGCCAATCGTCTTGCAGGAATTAACCAGTTGAATGAGTTCATCGGTCTCCCCGCTCTTGCTGATCATAATGACAATGTCTTTGGCCTCAACCATTCCCAAATCACCGTGGGCAGCTTCCGCCGGATGCATAAAAACAGAAGGAGTTCCGAGGCTTGCAAGCGTTGCACTGATTTTGCGCGCCACATGTCCGGATTTTCCCATTCCTGTCAGGATAAGTTTTCCCTGACAGTCTTTGCACATATCTAGAAACTGCAGATGCCGATCTCCTAAAGATTCCTCCAGCGCCTGTATCGCCCGATACTCAATCTGCAGCACTTCTTTCATTCTCTTTTGTTCATCTGGCATCGTTATCACCCTTTCAAATAATCGAGAAAATCTTTTAAGCCAACCTCAGTCGACTCATTGAATACACGCGCATCCCCCAAACATGTCCATGTCTCGATTTTCTGCGCATTCGCGTCATACACTTCAAACATGTTATCTTTGGTAGAAGCTGTCACAAAACGGTCTTTTGCAATTTTCTTTGCAAAAAAATGTGCCGCAAACCAGTTGATTTGCTTTAGCTCATCCACTTCGCCCAAATCTATTTTCGTAAACTTGCCTGTCTGCTTGTCAAACGAATAGCTCCACATTGCCTGATAACTTGGTATCACTAATGTCTGCCCCATATCCACCATAAAAAGATACGGATATTCATACTTCTTGTCGGCTTGTATCATGTCAGGTTCAAAAACCTGCGTATTCCTGCCTTTCAAATTGGTCTTAGCCACAGTTCCGCAGCCTGCCAAAAGCAGCCAGAGACAATCCTCTTCTTCACAATATTTTGCATCCACAATTCCAGTTGAAATCCCTTCGATCATTATTTTTTCGCATTCAAAGGTCTCCACATCGATGCTGATCAAAGCGCTTTCCCGTCCCAGCGGCATAAAGATATGGCCATTCGCAAAGAAACTGCCCTTCTTCACCAAAGGCGCGTTTCCTTTTGCATCCTTATTGATCAAATCCATCCAACCATCAAATGCTTTCACTTCATGGTTTTGGGGATTCATTACAAGTAAATTCCGTGCGCGCGCAGGGATAAAATAGATCATTCCATTCCATTCATGCGCATCAAAATATTTACTTTTGGCATCTGAATCACAGGAAGAAACAGGAATCGTAAGAAAACTATTTGTTTTTAAATTGTACACCGAAATATTATTTCCGTTGACCGGTGCAAAATAGATTTCATTTTCATAAAGAACCGAAGCACCATGCAAATGACGCGTATTCTCTTCACCGGGAAAAACGCCCAAACATGTTGTCGTCCCTTTATTTCGATTATAAACATATAATCCATTCGCTTTCATCGCACTGAAATAAACATCGGTATCGCCTACAATATCATGCGCCAATATGCGTCTGTCAAAAAATTTTTGTGTCATATTTTCTTTCCTTTTTGCCTAGCATTTATATTATACATTTCATGCCTGTTTCTCTCAAGCAAAGCGCATTTTCTCCTATCAATATATATCGGCATTATGTGTCTTTTGATGAATGGTAACTGCAAATAAAAAAGCAGCAAGATTGCTCCTGCTGCCAATTTATGATTTATAGTGATGCTATAAATCGGTCAAATCCTTTTTGTCCATCTTCAGTTCTCTTATATACGCCTGCGCATTCAAGCACTTTTACAAACACCTTGCTGATTTCCTGCTGAACGATTGCATGGATATTTGTTTCATTGATCTCATAGTTTTGAATCCACTCATCCACCCAGTCCGCGTGTTTTTCAAGTGTCTCATTGCTGCGAAGATCCTTATGATTCAAAATATATTCCTCGAGTTCGGCCATCTCTTTTTTCAATCTTGCAGGTAAAACCGCCAGTCCCATCACCTCAATCAGTCCGATATTCTCTTTTTTGATATGATGCAAATCGGCTGACGGATGGTATACGCCCCAAGGGCATTCCGGAGTTGTAATATTATTTCTCAATACCAGGTCCAGTTCATACATGTCCTCGTGCATGCGTGCGATCGGCGTGATGGTGTTGTGCGGCACACCATCTGTCTCGCTAAAGACGAATGATTCCTCGTCTGTATATCCTCTCCAGCTCGAAAGAATATGGTCAGCGGCTGCCGTCATTCTGTCAATATCTTTGCCGCGCAGCCGGATGACAGACATCGGCCACTTCACAATCCCGGCAGTTAAATCCTCGTATCCCGGGAGTGTAAAGACTCTGTCATAAGGGGCTTTTGCCATTGCAAAGACATATCCGCCGCCCTGGAAATGGTCATGGCTCAAAATCGATCCGCCGACGATTGGCAGATCCGCATTGGACCCTGCGGTATAATGCGGAAACAGCTTCACGAATTCAAGAATCTTTTTGAATACTGCCCTGTCAATTTTCATCGGCGTGTGCTGCCTGTTAAAAATAATGCAGTGCTCATTGTAATATACATATGGCGAATACTGCAGGAAGTACTCCTGTCCGTCAAGCGTAATCGGAATCACTCTGTGATTCTGTCTGGCAGGATGTGAAAAATGGCCGGCATAGCCTTCATTTTCCACGCAGAGCAGACAGCTTGGATATCCTGATTTCTTCGCCTGTCCGGCCTTTGCGATATCCCTTGGATCTTTCTCCGGCTTAGAAAGGTTGATGGTGATATCGATTGGTCCATATTCTGTCTCCGTCACCCATTTTTCATCTTTTGCGATGCGTTCGGTGCGGATGTAATTGGTCGCCTTACTGAACTGATAATAGTAGTCTGTCGCCGCTTTGCTGCTCTGCGCATAGTGTTCACGGAAATTCTTTCTGACCACAGACGGCGGCGGCGTCAACAGTCCCATAATCTTTGTATCAAACAGGTCTGTCGCTGTCACCGTATTATCCTCGATGATTCCGTTTTCATATGCATATTTGCACATATCCCGAAGGATTTCCGCCAGGTCCCTTTCCTCGACTTGTTCCTCGGTAAATTCCATCAGGCCAAATAATTCCAGCAATCGGTTGGTCACATAGATGCGATCATCTTCCTCCACGAGATGCGTGCGGATTCCATATGCCATTAGTTCGTTGATTAATTTGTTCATTGCCTGCCTCCTACATTACCTTGATTCCACCATATTTGCGGATCTTCAGCACGCTGCAGGAACCGTTTCCGAAAATCGCATCCATGCGCTTCTGATAGTCTGCGACCACCTCATTTTTTACAAACGCCTGAATGGTTCCTGCGAATCCGCCTCCGTGCACTCTGCAAACACCGTTGTCTCCCAGAAAATCCTCGCTGAATGCAAGGGCAACTGAGATATTCTGGTTTGTCACATCCGAATTGGAATAAACATTCTGCAGATATTTGTATGAAGAATTACCGGAAGCCGCAACATTCTTTAAGAATGTATCGATGTCCTCCGCGGAAAGTGCGCGAACTTCTTTTTGTACACGTTCATTCTCTCTGATGAAATGAAGCGCACGCAGAACGGCTCTGTCGCCAAGCTGTTCCCGCAATTCCGCTACTTTCGCAAGGATATCTTCTACCGTAAGTCCCAAAAGATATTCCTGTCCAAAGAATGCGGCAACCTGTTTCATCTCGCTCGGTACCGCAGCATAATCTGCCGTCAGATCCGCGTGTGATCCCTTCGTATCCGTAATGCACAGACTGTATCCATGTTTGTTCATATCAAAGGCGACCTGCTCAATGATCGGATTTTGGGTATCCGCAAAATTGATATGCACCAGATTGCCTACGGAGCAGGCAGTCTGATCCATCAGTCCGCAAGGCTTTCCAAAATATTCATTCTCTGCATACTGACCAATCATGGCGATGGTAACAGGATCCACCTTCATCTCGTTGAAAAGGCCTGAGATGACGGTTCCAATCAAAGTTTCAAATGCCGCGGAAGAGGATAATCCCGCACCGATCAAAACATCGCTGGTAACATATGCCTGGAATCCACCAATCTGGTATCCACAGGATTGCATCTTGTACAACACACCCTTAATCAGACTGCATGTGCTTTCTTTTTCACGCTCGTCATATTCGAGATGATTCAGATCAACGGTGATCATCTCGTACCCTTCAGAGACAAGTTTTACCACTGCTTCACCAAGCGGTTTTACCACTGCAATTGCGTCAAGATTGATAGAAGCAGCAAGCACCTCTCCGTGCTGGTGGTCCGTATGATTGCCTCCAACCTCGCTTCTTCCCGGCGCACTGTAAATTTCGACCTCATCCTCGCCAAAGATCGTCTCATACTGTTTCAGTGCCTCGATATATCTTTGCTTTTGATATGCGACTTTGTTTTCATCAACATAGATGTCTAAAATACGCTCGTCACACGCACCGCTTTCGATTTTTGCTATGAATTCGTTTGTCTTCATAAATCTGCTTCCTCTCTGTTTGCCGATCTGTTTTATGAACAATCTTGTTCTCTATAGTTCCATTATACCTTTACATTCTCATAGTTCTATGAAATAATTGATACAGAATATGCACAAAATGAGACAAGGAGTGTTTTATGTATATCAACAGCGCCTACATCAAAGATCCAACCATCCATGACCTGACGAAACTGAGCGACCGCGACAGGAACAATCCGCTTTCCATTCGCAGCTGTGGGAATTATAAACTGCTCACCAAAAAAATCATGCCTACCTACAGGCCAAAGGGGCGCCTGGATTATCAGTTGATTTATATTGCTTCCGGGATTGCGCATTTCTATTTTTCCGAAAAGGATTCTGAAACTATCATCAATGCCGGGACATTTGTATTATTTCGTCCGGGGGATTTTCAAAGATATATTTATTACAATTCAGACCATACAGAAGTGTTCTGGATCCATTTTTCCGGATATGATGCAGAAAATATATTAAGCCACCTCGGTTTTGCTGCGGACACGCAGATCATTACCACAGGAACGAAATTATTATATTCTGAGCTTTTCAAAAATATCATATCCGAAATCCAGCACCAGTCGGTGGGATATGAGCAGATGATTGATGCATATTTCTATCAGCTGCTGATCAACATGTCACGCGATATGACGCAGGCCGAAACAAGCGAAGACAATTATGTCCATAAAGAAATCGAATTGGCGCAGCAATATTTCAGCACGCATTACGCAGAGGATATCAACATCGAAGCCTATGCTTCCTCACGGGGTATGAGCATCAGCTGGTTTATCCGCAATTTCAAAGCACATACCAACAATACGCCTCTGCAATATATTCTGAATCTTCGCATCTCCAATGCACAGATTCTGCTGGAGTCTTCCAACTATACCATCAAGGAAATCAGCCATATCGTGGGCTACGACAACCAGCTGTACTTCAGCCGCCTGTTCGCCAAACAAAAAGGAATCTCTCCCCGCAAATACCGCGAGCTGCTCGGATAACTCCTCGCCCTTTGCACCACCCTCGCCCTCTGCAAGCCTCGCCCTCTGCGCCAGCCCCTTATCCACCCCCTCCTCACACACGGCTTTCAAAGGCAAGATTCTCAGCAAAGCCGCGCGTTGCTTCTTTGATTGAGACTGTTCTTTCAACTATTTGCATTTCTTCTGCACAGTCTTTTCTTCGCAAACACGATGAAGGCTATCATTTTTCTTTCCTGTACATCTGGGTCGACGTGGGAACACTGTACATTTGCTAAGTAAAACAACGAAGCCGCTTTTGAGCGCTCGCTACCGCCTCAGAGCGTCCGTCCGGGACGCCATCGGCTCTCGCCGCCGTCCATGGCGGCTCGTATCGAGCGCTTCGCAAAAGCGGCTTCTGTTTTACTAAGCGCATTCCCAATGATGTTCCCCCTGTCAACCCATATGCGACAGGAAAGGAATCAGGATAATCGGGTGTTTGCGATGAAAAGACAGTTTGTCGAAATGCAAAATCGGTGAAAGGACAGTCTCTTGAAGCGACGCGTATGCCTTTGGAGAATCTAAGCCTTTCGCCTATCGTGTGAGGAGGGGGTGGATTACGAATCTTTCATTTTGTATTCCTTGTCGTCGTCAATCATAGACAGCATAATATCCGCAAATTTCGGATCAAACTGGGTTCCTTTTCCTTTTTCGATTTCCTCCCGCACCTTTTCCTGCGGGAGCACACCGCGGTAGCTTCTGTTGCTGGTCATGGCATCATAGGCATCCGCCACTGCAATGATTCTGACCTCTTCCGGAATATCCTCCCCCGCAATGCCCTCCGGATATCCTTTCCCGTCATATCGTTCATGATGTCCGCGCGCACCTGCTGCAAGCTCCGGCATCTCTCTGATATTGCTCAAAATTTTGTCCCCGATTCCCGGATGCATTTTGATGCGGGCAAACTCTTCATCGGTAAGCCGGCCCGGCTTGTTGATGACATCATTCGGCACACCGATTTTACCGACATCGTGAAGGAGTCCCATCATAAAGATTTTTTCCTGTCGTTTCTCACTGTAGCCGTATCGCGCCGCAATTTCTTTTGAATAGGCTGCCACCCTTCCGGAATGGCCCTTTGTATATTTGTCCTTTGCATCGATTGCATCCGCAAGGCTCTCCACGACATGCAAAAACAGCATCTCGTTTTCCTTCGTCTTCTCATTTACCATGCTTTCGAGATTGCGATGCAACATAAGCAGTTCGACAGCATGGCGCACCCGCAATACGAGAACACTCGGCACAAACGGCTTTCGGATGAAATCCATGGCTCCCAATGAAAGGCCGATGGTCTCCGCATCTTCGTCTTCATTCGCCGTCAAAAAGATCACAGGCGTATCTCTCCATTCGGCATTGCTCTTCTGTAGCTTTCGAACGACCTCAAAACCATCCATCTCCGGCATATTGATATCCATCAAAATCAGATCCGGCGCAGAATGGTCCTTCAGATATTCCAAAAGAGCCTTCCCTGATTTCATGACCACTGCCTTGAATCCGGCCTTCGTCAGTGTGCCCCATGCTGTTTTCAAAATGATCGGATCGTCATCCACAATCATAATCTCTGAAATCATTTTTCCCTCCTCAAAGGCCTCTTCGTGATATAATAATCACGGAGGTAGCCTTTATGAATATTAATATTCCCGGCATCGATGCTGAAAAAGCCATCAAAAATTCCGGTTCCGAACAATTGCTTCAATCTCTGCTTGGTGACGTCTGCAATCTGATTGATGAAAAGAGTGCACTTGCAGAAACCTATCTGAGAGAGCAGGATATCGCAAACTATACGATTCTGGTCCATGCTCTGAAAACCACCTGCCGTATGATTGGAGCCACAGACCTCGGCGAAAGTTTCTTTACGCTCGAAAAGCTCGGCAAAGAACAGCAGATTGCGCAAATTGAACAACTCTCTCCGTCGGTTTTCGCCTCATTGCGTTCATTAAAACCATATCTTGAGCCGTTTGCCGCCAAGTCAGATACCGGCTCTGCCGCCTTTGACCGCCAGTCCGTTTCGGAGCTTCTGCATCAATTACTGGAAGCCATCGATGACTTTGATCTTGGCGAAGCGGAAGAAACTGTCGGAAAGCTCCGCTCCTTTACCTATGAACCTGCGCTGGCCGACCGGATGGAATCGCTGGATCGCCTGGTCGCAAATCTTGACTATGAGGAAGCCAAAGCACTCTGCGAGCAAATCCTTGATTGTCTCTAAGGGGCTCAGTCGGTAGGGATCGTTCCGTAGTTTGCCACGGCCTGATTTACCGTCATGTCTCCGTTTGCGATGGCATAGGCTGCTGCCCGAAACTGCTTGACTGCCGTATCGAGAATCTCCGTATCACGAAAACTGATCGTGCGCTCCTTCGGAAAATCTGCCAGAGAAGCATAGACTTCATCCAGCGAATAATCTGTCGCAGAGGTAATCAGTCTCTTGTCCTGTGCCATGATTCCAAGCTGTTCTTCGCTGGTGAGGAATCTGACAAATTCATTCGTCAGATCAAGGTTTGCACTGTTTTTGTTCACACAAAACAGCAGCGAGGTGGAATCCATATAATATCCTCCCTCATCTCCGGAAGGCGCCACATAAAATCCATAAGCAAACGGTTTTGCCACGAATGCATCCGACTTGCTTTCCCGCTTTTTCGTTCCTGAGACAACATCTCCGGAGCAAAGCATCATCGGGACATCCCCCTCAAAGAATCGCATGATCACTGCGTTGTAATCATCCTCAATTTCCGCTGTGCATTTTGCGATATCGATATATCCGCTGTCCACAAACTCTTTTAATCTCTCCAGCGAAGCTCTCATCGCTTCCCCCGCCGAAGCATCCAGATTATTTAAGCGATCCTCGATCTCCCGATCATCCGCTACTGTTTTTGCAAACATCGGATAGGCAAAGGCATATCCGATTCCCGGTGTTGTGGTGGTATTGGCCCCCATGACAGGAGAATCATAGCCTGCCGCCTTCAGTTTGTCGCAGACAGATTTCAGTTCCCCGTAATTCTTTGGCACCTCAAGATGCTCTTTTTCAAAAATATCCTGATTGACAAGCATTCCATAGGAAGTTGAGAACACAGGCAGTGTCAGTATTTTTCCGCCTTCCATCTCCCATCTGAGTCCCGGCCGGATGCAATCCAGATTGATCTCGAGATCTGCATCGGAGAGCTCCTCCGCACTGTCAAAAAGGGCCGCAAATTTTGGATCCTTGTACATCCACGGCTGTACGACATAGATATCCGGCGGTTCCGTGCCTGCCAATGCCGGTTCGATGGTATTTCTGTAATCATCCAGATAGGTATATGTGATTTCCCCGTTTGGATAATAGGTATAAAATCGTTCAAATGTACTTTCGAGAGACTCAAAATTGGAATAGGTTCCCACAACAGACAGCCTGTATTCCGTCTCTGTGTCATATTTTGGTGAAAATGCTTTGCTCTCTTTTTTGTCCTTGCCGCAACCAACAGCGCCCAATCCCAATGCTGCAACAAGATTCACCACAAGAATCAGTCTGATACATTTTCTCATATTCGCGCCTCCTTCTCTCAATCCCTGCCGTCAAAGAATTCGTTCACCTGTGACAGGATTTCTTTTTTGTCGATGTCTTCCAAACAGATTCGTAACATTCCGGCTTCGTCCAATCCGATTGGGAACTCACATGCCTGCTCTGCAACAATCAGCTGTGTCTCATGTTTTTTCAAATAGGCCACGGCCTGTTCCGCCGATTTTGCCACCGCAACCTGATAGTGCTCCGACAGCCATTCTGCCACTTGCTTTACGCGCGCAATGTTGCTGCCCACCAACAAGATCCGGTGCTTTTCGGTCACTTCAGTGATCAGATTCGATGGCAGATATTTCAGGAGCAGCTGCTCGAGTCTGCCGGTATCGATTGGTTTGGTCAGATATTCGTCGAAGCCCGCATCGAGATACATTTCGCGCATTCCGGAAACCGCATTGGCGGTCAGGCAGATGACAGGTGTTCCGCGATTTGGCGTATCCTGACATTCCTTCATTTCCTTTAATGTTTCAATGCCGTCTTTGCCAGGCATCATGTGGTCGAGGAAAATCATGTCATAATGATTTCTCCGGAAGAGTGAGAGACAGGTCTCTCCGCTGTCCGCCGTTTCAATCTGCATCCCGGTCTCATTTAACAGACTTACAAAAACTTTCAGATTGATTTCGGAGTCATCCACCACCAGAATTCTTGCCTCAGGTGCGGTAAACGGTACATGGTATTGCGTTCTTTCGCTTTGGAATTGTTTCGGTTCCCAGTCGACCACCTGCTGTCTTAAATCAAATGAAAATGTGGAACCTTTCCCGTATTCGCTCTCCACCTGAAGCTTACTGTCCATCATATGCAAGAAGCTCTGTGCAATCGCCATTCCCAATCCGGTGCCCTCGATATTGCGGTTTTTCGTTTCTTCGATGCGCTCGAAGGCTACAAATAATTTGTCCAGATCCTCTTTTTTGATTCCGATTCCGGTGTCGCTGACACTGACATGGAGGATTACCTCGTCTGCTTTGCCCTCCGCTTTGTCGGCTGTTACAGAGAATACAATTCCACCCTCTTTGGTATATTTGACCGCGTTGGAAAGAATATTGGTAATCACCTGCTTGATCCGGATTTCGTCTCCGCGCAACATGCCCGGAATCTTTTTGTCTACATCAAGCTGAAATGCAAGTCCTTTTTCCTCCGCTTTGTTCTGAACCATATTCACGAGATCGTTCAAAAGAGTGACCGGTGTATAATCCACTTCGATCAGTTCCATCTTGCCGGCTTCAATCTTTGAAAAATCAAGAATATCATTAATAATTCCAAGAAGGGTATTGCCTGCATTTTGGATCTGCTCGGAGTATTCTTGAATTTTTTTCTCATGACTGTTTCTTCGTATCATTTCATTCATACCGATGATTGCGTTCATCGGAGTTCTGATATCATGAGACATCGTGGAAAGAAAATAGGATTTTGCTTCGTTTGCCTGATTTGCCGCCTCGGCCGCCACAGTGAGCTTTCGATTGAATCCGTGCAGAATAAACAGATTAAAGTACAGCAAAATCAAAAGTCCCACACTCACGATTGCCAGAAGCAGCCAGTCTATGGACCTGTTGACCGTCAGTTCCTTGCTCGAAATATATGCAATCAAATGCCACGCATCCAGGCCGCGCAGCGGCGTATAGGCAATGACACAATCCTCTCCCTTGGAATTTTGTATATGCATGGAACCGATCCCTTCCCGGATGGTATCCACAATCCGGTTGTATTCCTGCGTGGACATGGGATTGTAAGATCTGAAATATTCATAGAAATTGCTGTTTTTGAGCGACTTCCCGTGGATCAGATAATCTCCGTCCCAGTCGATCAGGGAGATTTCCACCTTTTCGTATTCGCCTTTCAAAAAAACCAGCTTCTGCTCCAGGCGGCTCACCGGCACAACACGAATGATCAGCCCATCCCGCAGTTTGTCTGTTTTCCGATCCACGATTTTTACATTGTTCAAAAATGCGATGGACTGCACCCCGTTTAACGGGTTGGTATATGCTCTGGTCAGCTTAATTACACCTTCTACATTGCTGATTTCAAGATTTTCAAAAATATGAATTTGGGAATAGTTAACAGAATAATCCGATGGGTCCGTCGTGCTGGCATTCGTGGAAATGCCTGACATGGATCCATCATCAATATAAATCAAATGACCTGATATCTCAGGAGAAATTTTAGCTTTTCGAATAAAAGAGATTGCTTCGTCGATGGTCATGGGAGTTCCTGCCTCCGCAGACCGGTTGATATAATTGGACCAGATGTCGCACAAATGCTGCTCATCCTTCAGATAATTGGCGATGATCTGCTCTGTCGTAGTTGTCATTTTCTCAAAAGACGCAATTGAAGCACGGTTTGACTCCGTTGCCCTATCGTTGGCGTATTTCACGATAAAGAAAAGAATCAACCCTACTATCAAAATATTAATGATGATAATATAGCTTTTCTTCAATCTGCATCTCCTCATCGACTGTGAAATTATGCGATTGTTCCTAATCCAAGTATACTATCTTTTCCTTAAAATGCAAAGATTCCTTCGCTCCACAATTGTACAAAGAACGCGTTCTAACATTATTCATTCACTTTACCATCCCTTGATTTCGCCCATCTGCGCCCAGGTGATATCGTTATAAAACGGCCATGCATTTTTGCGTCGCTCGTTCTGGATATCCGGATAAGGGATGGTCACCTTTCCGGATGCGGCCCACTCTGTTCCTCTACAGAGCATCGCTGTCATATTCGGCCGGCAAAGCGTGTCCGGTCCATGACAAATCGCACAGACAAATACACGCCCTTTCCCGTAATTATGCACCCAGACAACCGGGACCTCTTCATTGATTCCCGGCAGTTTGGTCATATCCACGCCCTCATAAATGCGGGCAACATGATCCTGCATATTTTTCAAATCATAATCTTCCAGCTTGTCCGTCACCGATGCCAAGACCGTAATATTCGGGTCCACCTGCTTCGCATTCGCGAAGACATCCTCCTGAACCGTCATCCAATGCTCCTGGTTTACCGATACGATTTCGTGCGCGTCGCGGTTCACATTGATGACATATTCAAGCTTTGGATTCTTGCGCACGCCATTCATGGCATCGCCTGCTGCCCCCACCAGACAAAAATCATAACCCACGAGTTTCACATATTCGTCATCATGCACCCGCCCTGTCGGGTTCATGATTGCGGTATGGAAAAGCACACAGCCACCACCGTTTTTCACATATTCATACAATGCCTCTTCAGCGGTCTTCCCCCAATTGACAAACGGATTCTCTATAGATTCTTTGCCGTCGTAATTGATAAATACGGTGTCGTACTTTTCTAAGGTTTCCAGGGTGCATCCCGTGAATTCTTCAGTGACTTTTACCTTGAACCGATCGGTGGATTCCAGCATATAACGGATCATCGGAACCATTAGCGGGCTGTGCTCATCCGTGACAATGCCCGTGATAATTAATACATTTAACTTTTCGGTCACGCCCATTACTCCTTACATTTCATCCTGAAGCGCCGTAAACTTTTCGACATATCGATCAAAGTTTGGATAACGATCCTTTCGTCCCTGCTCTACCTGGTGCTCTAAAACTCCGGTAAATCTCAGGCGGCTTCTGCGGAGTTCTGCATCCGTAAATTCCACTTTCAGCTTGCCGTCTACGATTTTAATCTCTCCGTAAATACCACAGATCGGGCAGCTGACCTTCGTGGATCCGTTTGGATCAATGGTCATCTCGTTGCAGTGGCAGCTCGGACATACGCCCGGCTCGGATTCCCACTTGATCTCAGAAGTTTTCTGATCCATTGCCTCCACCATGTGACGTCCGATTCTCTCAGATTCTGCGAGAAGCATCTCTTTTCGATCCGGCTGGTAGGAGCCATATGCATTTAACTGATCAACAACTTTCATGTTGATGCTCATTCCAAAGAGATTCATTCCCGGAATGCCGTATGATACCCAGTTTGGCGTGGTTGCGCCGCCTACCGAAATATAAGAAACCAGATGTCTCTTCAGACAATCCGGATTCAGTTCCACTCCGCCGGTCTCCTTGCGCAGTTCATTCTCGAATAACATGTATGCCTTATCATGCGCCGGACCGAATCGATGTACGAAATTCATTAACTGTCCGGTTGGCTGAAGTACATATACAGGTGCTGCCACGATGATGGCATCTGCCGCAAGTACCGCATCTGCGAGTGGCTCGTAATCATCTTTTTGGATACAGCTGATCTGTTCCTTTCCGCCCTGAAGCATTCTCGAACATGCGCCGCATCCGATACAATGTGTAATTTTTAATTTTATTGTATCGATCAGTTCAACCTCAGCGCCTTCTGCCTTTGCCGCCTCCAACGCTGCAGTTAAAAACATCTTGCAGTTCCCGTTTACCCTTCCAAAATTAAGCCCCAATACTTTTTTTGCCATGATTTTTCTCCTTCTTCTTGCATGATGCAGAGTCATAGTCTTTTAGTTCAAGTCTCGCTCGCGAGACTTGGCGCGAGATTTGCGTCAGCGTAGCTGACATATTTCATATGCAAATCTCTGCGCATCCTCGCGGAGCGTTTATCTCAGTCGGAGATTGTAATCCCGACTGAGATAAAATCACATTAACAAATATCTGATTTTAATTCCATGCAATTTTTGTCCAGTTTCGTGTTAGAAACTAACCCCTTATGAATTTGGGGCTCATCAGGCAAAGCATTGGGAATCACTTTAGATATTAATGATTAGTCAAACTTCAGGATAGTAGCAAGTATTCTCTTTACATTGGCCTTTAGCTGGTCATGATCCAGAGCTCCCAGCTTGTCAGCTTCGATAAGTCGCTCGTCAAAGCCATTACCCATCTTCAGGTCATTTCCGGCATTGACTTCCTTGTAGTGCTCGCCTCTGGTCCACCAGTCTGTAGTTACCATACCCTTGTAACCCCACTCTCCTTTGAGGATACCTGTGAGGAGGTCGCGGCTCTCAGATGCACGCTGTCCGTTTACTGCATTATACGCACTCATGATGGTATAAGGGTCTGACTCCTTGACTACGATTTCAAATGCCTTGAGATAGATTTCTCTCAATGCTCTCTCAGATACTCTGGAATCGGAGTGCTTTCTGTTGGTCTCCTTGTTATTGCAGCAGAAATGCTTAACAGAAGCGCCTACGTGATTCTCCTGGATTCCATTGACCAGAGCGGCACCCATCTTACCTGCTACAATCGGATCTTCTGAATAATACTCAAAATTTCTTCCGCAAAGAGGACTTCTGTGAATATTAATGGCAGGTGTCAGCCATACTGCCAGGTTATTCTCCTTAAGTTCTTCACCGCCTGCTTTCCCTACTGCATGGAGGATCTCTGTATTCCAGCTGCTTGCCATCAATGTAGCGCAAGGGAAGGCGGTAGTCAGGATACCTGTCTCCGGAGCGATACGCACGCCTGCAGGTCCATCTGCTGTCATAGCAGACGGTACGCCATATTCAGGAAGATTGCCAAAACCAAAGGTATTGGCTACGCCTGTATTAGGCTGTCCACCGGAGAGATGGATCATCTCTTCCACTGTGAGCTGGTCTACAAACTCATCCAGACTGATCTCACCCTCTGCTACCTCGCTAAGAATGTGAACACCCTTCTTAAAAGGAGTGGTCAGACAGAATCTGTCTCTCATCTTTACAACAGGTGTAAGCGCCTCCTCGGTACCCGGCTCCATCTTCTTAATGACACTCTCATTGATATCTCTGTGCTCACCCAAAGGAAGTGCTTCATAGGAACCGTCAGAAAGCATCCTTTCCTTCAGCTCTACAGGAGCGAGCTGGTGACTGAGTTTGGAAGTAATGATATCTTCGCTATTCTCAAAGCTGTATACACTATCTCCCAGACGAAGGCTGTCCTTCGCCAGATAGAAGTCATATCTGCCCTTCTCAAGGACATAGGATGCATCTGCGATCTTGCCCAGATCATCATAAGATGACATCAGATATCTGGATACTGACAGTGTGAGCATCTGACTCTCGCCTGGCTGCAGCTCTCTTGTCTTGGCAAAATCGCCCAGCTCTGCAACAGGCTTGCCAAGTACACCGGCAGGTGCACTGTAATAGAGCTGTACTACTTCCTTACCTGCTCTGTCACCGGTATTGGTCACCTTTACATTGAAGATAAAGCTGCCATCTGCATCGGAAGCTGACAGGAGACTTGTCTCAAAGCTTGTATAGGAAAGTCCGTAGCCAAAGGGATAAATAACCTTGTCCTTTGCCCCCGGTACAGTCATGAAATATCTATATCCTACATAGATATCTTCTGTATAATTTACATAATCAAAGGATTCATGGAAGCCTGCTGTGGAAGGATAATCCTCATGGCTTCCCGCATAAGTATCAACCAGGCGTCCTGAAGGATTGATCATTCCAAGAAGGATCTCAGCAGCTGCATCGCCGCCTTCCATACCACCCTGTCCCATGTAGAGGGCCGCATTTATGCCATCATCATTGAGCCATCTAAGGTCGATGACACCGCCGATATTCAGTACGGCAACGACTCTCCCGAAGCGTTCCTTGACACTCTCGATCATGGTAATCTCTTCTTTGGTCAGATAGAAATCACCGTCAGGGAATATCTGCCCTGCGATCTTTGGCATGCTTGTCTCGCTCTCCCATGGGTTAAACTCATTGTTGCACTCGATACTGCTTCTGTCCCAGCCCTCGCCTGAGAATCTATTGATTACAATAAGCGCTGTATCTGCAAATGCTGCAGCGCCATCGATGAGCTCCTTTGGCAAAGCAGGCTCTGCAGTCATACCCGGACAACGCCCATTCTCATACTGAGTCTTAAGCTCATCCTCATAGAATCTGATCAGAGGCTTGTACAAAAGTGCTCCTCGCGCGGTCAGACCATCAACAAGCGAATGCACATATTTGCAATATACATCACCTGAACCGCCGCCGCCCTTTACATAATCCACTGCTGCCTTACCAAATACTGCAAGGTTTTTCTCTTTACTAAGAGGCAGTATGCCATCATTCTTGAGAAGGACCATTCCTTCCTCCGCAACCTTACGCGACAGAGCAATATGCTCACTGCTACCGGTCACCCTCTTATCCCCATCAAGGGGCAGTGAAGGCTGAAATAATAGTCTAGACCATTTATTCATCTCTTTCTCCTTTATACTCTTTCATTATTCTTTTCGGTCAAAATGCCTTAAACATACTATAGCTCAATAAAAGCTTAAAATGGGTGTCCATTTTTTATTTATGGGTATGTTTTTTTATAAGCAATCACTGTGCTGAGATTCACATTTTCAACGCTCTTAAAATATTGCCCTCTACATATGGATTGGTTTCCTTCAACTTTGCAATCATTTTTTTGTTTCCAGTCTCTTTGATGAAGTCGCTCCATTTCTTTTTGGTTTCTTACTTCCTAAAAAAACAAAAGAGCATAGCCCGCTCCGGTAAGATGAACTTACTCGTTTTTGCTACGCTCTTGTTGCATATGCTAACACTCGCTTACGATAATCGTCAAGCGTTATTTCATCTCAGTCGGATAAGACCCCTTCCTCTAAGCGAAGCGAATGTAGGGGTTATAACAAACTGGTCTCAGTCGGGGTTACAATCTCCGACTGAGATAAACGCT
>NZ_PDYG01000024.1 GCF_002735305.1 Agathobacter ruminis | reverse complement strand
TTTGTTATAACCCCTACCTTCGCTTCGCTTAGAGGAAGGGGTCTTATCCGACTGAGATAACATACGAGAGAAGAAAGGGATTACCATGAGCGATTCAAAGAAGAGTTGTCCGAAATGCGCAGAGGCGCGTCACACATTGCGCGGTGCAGAAGATAAGAAAAAGATGATTAACCGCCTGAGCAGAATCGAGGGGCAGATTCGTGGCCTCAAAGGCATGGTGGAAGAGGATGCATATTGTCCGGATATTATGCTTCAGGTATCGGCAGTGACTGCAGCACTTAACAGTTTCAACCGTTGCCTGATGGAAAATCATTTAAAAAACTGTGTGACGGAGGACCTGAAGGCGGATCGCGTGGATACGATGGATGAGTTAATAGAAGTTCTTCAAAAATTGATGAGGTAAAGACAATGAATCAAAACGAGGAAATAAAGACAAATATTCCCCAGCGGCAGTTTCATGTGACAGGTATGAGTTGTGCTGCCTGCTCTGCGCGTGTGGAGAAGGCAGTGAATGGTTTGCCGGGTGTACAGAGTTGTTCGGTTAGTCTGCTGACGAATTCCATGGGTGTGGAAGGTGATGTCAGCGAGGCAGAGATTATCAAAGCTGTGGAGGATGCCGGATACGGCGCGAGCGTAAAGGGCAGCGATGCAAAGGCGAAAAGCAGTGCAGCAAACCGCTATGCGGAGGCAGAGGAGGCGCTTAAGGATCACGAGACACCGAAGCTGCGCAAGCGGTTGTTGGCATCATTGGCTTTTTTAATTGTGCTAATGTATTTTTCCATGGGACATATGATGTGGGGCTGGCCGCTTCCGTCATGGTTTGAGGGCAATCATGTTGCGATGGGATTGTTGCAATTGCTGCTATCTGCAATTGTAATGATCATCAACCAAAAGTTTTTTATCAGCGGTTTTAAGGGCCTGATTCATCGTGCTCCAAATATGGACACCCTGGTTGCGCTGGGATCGGCAGCTTCTTTCGGATGGAGTGTATTTGTGCTTTTTGCGATGACAAAAGCACAGATGACAGGAGATACAGCTGCGGTAGAAGCGTATATGCATGACTTTTATTTTGAGTCTGCAGCGATGATTTTGACACTGATTACGGTAGGGAAGATGCTTGAAGCGCATTCGAAGGGCAAGACGACAGATGCGCTTAAAAGTTTGATGAAGCTTGCGCCAAAGACTGCGGTGGTCTTGAGAGAGACAACAGATGGAAGCGGTGCGGTTGAAGTGGAAGTGCCGATTGAAGAAGTCGTACAGGGAGATATCTTTGTGGTGCGTCCGGGAGAAAACATTCCGGTGGATGGCGTGGTGCTCGAGGGCGAAAGTGCTGTGAATGAAGCTGCTTTGACAGGTGAGAGTATTCCGGTGGATAAAGAGGCTGGCGATCATGTTTCAGCTGCCACGGTGAACCAGTCGGGATTCTTAAAGTGTCGGGCAACGCGTGTCGGCGAAGATACAACGCTTTCCCGGATTATTCAGATGGTTAGTGATGCGGCGGCAACCAAGGCGCCGATTGCAAAAATTGCAGATAAGGTTTCCGGAATCTTTGTGCCAACAGTCATCATCATCGCCATCATCACCATCATCATTTGGTTGATCGCAGGGCAAGAAGTTGGATTTGCTTTGGCCAGAGGAATTTCTGTATTGGTCATCAGTTGTCCTTGTGCCCTAGGCCTTGCAACGCCGGTTGCAATTATGGTTGGAAATGGAAAAGGCGCCAGAAATGGAATTTTATTTAAAAATGCGGTATCGCTGGAAAATGCGGGAAGAACGCAAATCGTTGCCTTAGATAAAACCGGAACCATCACCAACGGAACGCCTGTTGTGACAGATGTTTTGGTCGCAGATGAAAAATTCACAGAGACGGAGTTGATTCGTTTGGCTGCATCTCTCGAGGCAAAGAGTGAACATCCGCTGGCAAAAGCAGTTAATGAAAAAGCAAAAGAAGAAGGGTTGGTTGTCGAGGAAGTATCTGAATTTAAAGCATTACCGGGCAACGGATTGCAAGCGAATTTGGCCGGCAAAACATTGCTGGGTGGATCACTCTCCTATGTCAGGGGAATAATCGGAGCTACAACTGCTGTACAGACAGCGCTTTATCAAAAGGCAGATGCATTTGCATCGGAGGGCAAAACACCACTGCTCTTTGCCTACGACAATAAACTAATCGGAATCATTGCGGTGGCAGATACCATCAAGGCTGATTCCGCAGAAGCCATATCGCAATTGCAGAATATGGGGATTCGCGTTGTAATGCTTACGGGAGACAATCGACGCACGGCTGAGGCCATTGGTGCGCAGGCCGGTGTGGATGATGTGATTGCAGGTGTCTTGCCGGATGGAAAAGAAGCCGTGATCCGCCAGCTAAAAGAGTACGGCAAAGTGGCTATGGTAGGAGATGGCATCAATGATGCGCCGGCTCTTACCAGAGCCGATATTGGAATTGCCATCGGCGCGGGAACGGATGTGGCCATTGATGCAGCAGATGTGGTATTGATGAAGAGCGAACTCATCGACGTACCGGCTGCAATCCGATTGAGTCGCAAAACCTTAACCAATATTCATGAGAATTTGTTTTGGGCATTCTTTTACAATGTAATCGGAATTCCATTGGCAGCCGGACTTTATTTCCCAATCTGGGGATGGAAACTCAATCCGATGTTTGGAGCTGCGGCAATGAGCTTATCAAGCTTTTGCGTAGTCACAAACGCATTACGCTTAAATCTGGTAAAGGTATACAATGCCTCCAAAGATCATAAAATCAAACAAATTGCTATGAATCAACAAATGGCGAATCAAACAACAGAAAGTGAGGAAACAAAAATGACAAAGACAATGACAATTGAAGGAATGATGTGTGGACATTGCGAGGCCACAGTAAAGAAAGCATTAGAAGCACTGGATGGGGTATCCCAGGCAGAAGTAAGCCATGAGGCAAACACGGCAGTGGTTACTTTATCCGGCGATGTATCGGATGAAGCTTTAAAGGCAGCAGTAGAAGAGAAGGATTACAAAGTGACAGCAATCGATTAATCAGATAAACAGGCATTTGAATGTCAAGGAGAAATCATTGTATGGAATACGAATTAAGCTATCGAAGTGAAGAAAATCATATTTTCATTCCTGAATGGGAAAATCGTGAAATCAAGAAGATGCCGGAGTATCAGTATACGCTGGAGGAAACAAAGGACCAATACTATTATGAAATTGAAATCGGTTCTACCTGGGATGATAATTTCGGAGAACTCATTGTGCGAAAGGTGAAAGGATCCGGAAAGGATGAAACACTTGAGCAACTGACAGCCCGTGAAATTGAGGAAATCTTGTCATATGTAGGTAGCGTTTGCTTCATATAATAATTCTTTGGTGTGAAGATGTAATTTGTGTATCATATCAGTGTGAGAAGACCTCCACTTCTTTAAGTGGGGGATTATAATAATCTCGTCTCAGGGGGAAAATCTCCCCCCCCCTGAAATAAACGCTCCGCGGGGATGGCGCCACAGTTCATGATGGTAATCGTTTTAAGCATCCGATTTGTTATTGTAATTAAGAATTTGAAATACTATAATGGATTTGTGTTAAAAAACTTCATATATTAATTGACAGGAGGGTATTGTGAAATGATTAAAAAAATGGGGTGTCATTTAATTCATCAGGTGTATGGAGTCCGGACTGCATGAGATAGATTAAAAGCACTACAAGTTTAGTGCTTTTTTTGAGGTGAAATATGAAAAGAAAAAAAATATTGTTAATTTGCGGAATTGTAGCTTTGTGTATTAGTGCATGCTCCGTTACGAAAAATAATTCAGGGGATTCTACATCAGCTGTGAATACTGAAGATGAAACCGAAGGGAAAACCATAAAAATAGACGGACTTTCATTTGATGGGAATACGATAAAATTCATAAATGAAGAAACAAAGTTTTTGGACGATGCCATTGGGATGAACTATACAATACTTATAAAAAATATTGAAATGTCTTCGGAGATTAAGGGTGATGAAACATGCTGGCAAAAAGAAATAGGAATGGAAGATGCTGAAGAAAAGGAAGGACAGTTGATAAACGGAAAAATCATATATATTGATTTTGTTGTAACCAATAACCTGGACAATAATTATGATTTTTATACATCAACAATAGGGCTTATGGGGGTTTATGATGGGGAAGTAAGGCCGCTTTCAGAAAGCCCAAACTATTGTAACCTCATGGGAGAGGGTAAGGATGCTTTTAAAGTAACTCTTCAACCAGGAGAAGAAAAAAATATACAAGTGGGTTATTATGTTTGTAGCGAGGATATAGAATCAACGGATATATATGTTGATCCTTCAAGTGGAACATTATATGACTCATATAAGACGTTTTACAGTATCCCGGGAGTATCAAGCATTCAAAAGGAGTAGATAATGTGGAATTACATTAAAATTGAAATGCGGCGTGCCTTTCAAAGCAAAGGGATGTTGTATGGATTATTGGCGGCGTGTAGTATTTCTATTATTCAAATAATAATCGATGTTCTACCGATGTTAGAATTCTTACAACCGATTTCGGAAATTACTTCAAAGAAGGATATTATGTTTCCGCATACGGTATTTCAGCATGCACTCCCCTTCAATGCAAGTAGTGCAATTTCGTTATACTACTATATGATTATCCCTATTTTTTCTGCGATTCCATTCGCAACAACATTATATAGAGATCAAAAAAACGGTTATACCAAAAATGTTTTTACAAGAACTGCGAAAAACAATTATTATATAGCTCAATATTTTTCTGCTTTTGTAAGCGCAGGAGTCGTAGCAGTAGTACCTCAAATATTGAATGTACTAATTGTGGCAATAATATTACCGTCAACCAAACCGTATGCAGGAATTGGTTATGTAGGGATATTTAGTGATTGTATGTTTTCTGTTGTATATTATAAGAATCCATACATCTATCTATTTATATTTTTGGTGATAGATTTTATTGTTTTTGGGCTTCTAAACACTATGGCACTTTCACTTTCTTCATATATGAGAAGTGAGTTTGCAGTATTAATGATTCCGTTTTTGATTTTGCAATTTATCGATTTTGCTACAGAATGTATAGAAGCAAGCAATTATTCAATACTAGGAATAACAATGCCTATGCAGCCGTATATAAATGTATCTTTTAAAACGGTGATGATATATTGTTTGGTTATGGTGATTATTGATGTAATTGCGATGAGAAGACAAGATATGAGGAAAGATTGGTATGAATAGCAACAGGCGTAAGATATTTGTGAGACTGGCAGTGGCAATATGTATGCTGGCGATAGTTTCAATTTATATTTGGCGTTTCATAACTTTAAATAAATTATATCCAGATGGAGAGTATCAAAGAATTGAAATTGGAGATACTGTCATGATAGATAGTTTGGAATGTACAGTTTTAGAAGCTAAATTAGTAACAGCGGAAACATACGCCAAAATGCTTGACAGTGATTTGGAATTTTTGGGATTAAGTGAAGATGATATAATTGCGATTACGACCATTCAAGTAAAGAACGATACGAGTGAAGATGCAAGTGCGTTGGATTTTTATGAGGCAGTGCTAAAATGCGGAAATTGGTCCAATGGCGTGGAATATGTTTTGAGTGAAGATTTTGGAGCCAGCTTTTCACCTAAAAGTGTGACAAATATAACAGCATCCACAATTGTGAATTCGAAGTTAGAAAGCATATACAAAGGTGGTAAGGACTGGAGAATTGAATTGTCAGGATGGCCGAATCGAATTGAAATGCTATTGCCAATGGATTCAAGCGAGGTGGAAAGATGAAAGGCATTATAAAACATGATTGGCAATCCGGAATAGTGGGGAATTGGAAACAAATTATTGTCTTTGCAGTTGTTTTTTATATATGTTCAGTTTTTACAGTTGCAAATGCAAGAGGCGGAAATATTGAAAATGTCTCTTTTTTTGAAAATTTAGTTTATGTGATGCAAGGATGCATACCCTGTAGTCAGGAAATGGAGTTTGGCTCGCATTTTGTTATCCCGACAAAGTGGATGATTTTACAAATCATTGTTGCTTATATTGTTGCAGATTATCCGGTTTATGATTTAAAAACATATGGAATTAATTTGCTGGTACAAACCAAAAGTAAGACTAAATGGTGGATAGGAAAGGTGATTTGGACAATTGAAATCGTCTGTGCGTTATATATAGTAGGTTATTGCATGATTGAACTGGTAACTATATTTGCAGAAGGTGATTTTTTTACCGTTAGAGAAAGTGCTGGATTCTTTTTACATAATGATTATTCTGTTTTTAATCGATTTGGTCTTTGTTTGATAGGAATGGTTTTGCCTATAATTGCATCTGTTACGATTTCATTGATTGAATTATTGTTGCTATTTGCTTTCAACAATGTTGTCGCATATGCAGTGGTATTCTTTTTCTTGATTGCAAGCGTTTTTTATGAGAATCCGATTTGGATTTTTGGTAATGGAATGAGTATTCGTTCGGTCAATCGCTTATTAGATGGAACTTATGTGACTGAATTGATTGGCATGGGAATGGTATGTATTTTGATTTCTTTATGTGGGTGTATATTGATAAGAAAGAAAGATATTTTGTAAAAGATTGGCGGGTTGTAAAATGAAGATAGAGATAAGAAATGCAAGTAAAGTAATACAAAAAGCGGAGGTTTTAAAAGATATAAATATTCACTTTGAAGGTGGAAAAATTTATGGCTTACGAGGAAAAAACGGCTCTGGAAAGACAATGCTGATGCGTGCAATCAGCGGCTTGATTACGTTAACAACTGGAGAAGTAGTAATAGATGGGCGGATATTAGGAAAAGATATGTCTTTCCCGGAGAGTATTGGCATTTTAATAGAAAATCCGTCTTTTATAGATTCTTATACAGGTTATCAGAATTTAAAAGCGTTGGCGGATATTAATCATAGGATTGCAAGCCAAGAAATATGCGAAGTTTTAGAGCAAGTGGGATTAAATCCTGCCGATAAAAAGAAGTATAAAAAGTATTCACTAGGAATGAAACAACGATTAGGAATTGCAGCTGCAATTATGGAAAAACCACAGATAATTCTGCTTGATGAACCCATTAATGCGTTAGATGAGAGCGGTGTAGAGCAGATTAGGAATGCGTTGCTAGAACTTAAAAACGATCAAAGGATTATTATCGTAGCCTGCCATGATAGAGAAGAATTAGATTTGCTTTCAGATGAAATAATAGAATTGCAAGATGGTGCAGTAGTAAATAAATACTATAACTGAAAATAGGAAATCACATCTTATCTCCTGAAAAGGGAAATCGTGAGATTAAGAAGATGCCGGAGTATCAGTATACTTTGTATGTCCTGCTACCGATTTTAACATTGACATAGGCTCTTCCGGCTTTCTTACCTTTAACCACACTTTTACTGCTGACTGTTAAAATACTTCGAATACATCCACTTCGGAGCCACATGATTCGCCTTCCCCTTAAAAACATTCATATAGAAGATAGTTATAGAAAGAGAGGAAAACATATGATTACTGTATATGGAAGCAAAATGTGCCCGGATTGCGTGGCATGTGAAGCAAATTTTGAACATTACAATGTGGAATATCAATTCAGGGATATTATGGCTGATTTGCGTAACTTAAAGAAATTCCTGATTTACAGAGACACGATGCCGGAAGTGTTTGACCGCCTTATCAAGATTCACGATATCGGAATTCCGGCTTGCGTGACGGAAGACGGGCAAGTCTTCACCGACTGGGAATCTTACCTCAAGAACCAGGGACTCGAACCAATTGCCGTGAACGCAGCCCCAGCCTGTAGTATTGACCACAAAGGGTGCTAAGTTTCGCACCCCCTATTACCGAATTTTTCTTTTCCCGTCGAATCCGGACCGATATTTCTAGACTGAATCGAATAGGCATATACCCGTGCGATTGCGGAATTAAAGAAAATGTCAGTCGGTCTTTTGCTCTGCTGAAGATATATGTGCAGGTCAAACTGCATGGAGGCAGTTTGAGCCCCGCATCAGCCATGGATGGCGATTCGGGGCGACCTGCACTTGGCAAGCCGTTGTGTAAAGCAGAGCGAATTTAGACCGACGGCATTTTCGTCCATGAAGCAGAGCACGGTGTAATATGCTATTCGATGCAGTAAGAAATAGCGTCCTCGTTCTCCGGCGAAAAATTCGTGTATAGAAGCGAAACGCGCACCCGGGCAATTGCGTTTTGGTGGATTTGTGATAGAATTTAGTTATCGTAAATTTGCTGGAGGGGTCATGACTACATTACAGGTAAATTGCTTTTTGGAAGTTGCAAAATGTTTAAACTTTTCAAAAGCAGCGGCAAATCTTTATATTTCGCAACCTTCGTTAAGTCGCAATATTGTGCAACTGGAAAAGGAATTGCATGTAAAGCTTTTTTCACGCAATAGCTTTCAGGGAACAAGCCTGACAGAGGCGGGAGAGTGTATGCTTGCTGCATTTCAGCAGACCCAGGGAATCATTGATAAGGCAATCGCTGAGGCGCGTTCTTTGAATGATCAAAAAGTATATACCATCATGCTTGGAGTTTTGGATGGACAGATGTTAGATCAGAAATTCCATGACATGATTTCGGAATTTAAAAAAGCATATCCCAATATACGCATTAAGGTGTTAAGCGGAGGCTTTCAGGAATTAAATCTTCAGCTGGACTCAGATGAGCTGGATTTGATTTTGACATTGGGATGCGAATTGTCGCCACGCACGAAAGTAAGCTCCTGCGTATTTTACACATTGCCGACCTATCTGGTGATCCCAAAGGATTTTGAATTGGATGAAGGAACAAAGGAGCATTCCCTTGCGGAATTCGCTGAACTTCCTTTTGTATACGCAAAGCAGGATGATGCTCCTTATGTAATTGATTTGTTGCATAAAGCATGCCAAAGCGCCGGATTTATGCCGAAAATTGAGTTTGTAGATAGCCTAAAGGAGCAAACCATGTCCCTTGAAATGGGAAATGGGGCAGCAGGATTTAACTCGCTTCATGCAATTTGCCACAGTCCAAATGTGCGAACCGTAACGGTGAAAGAGTTTACCGCACAGGACTTCCTTCTGGCATGGAAAGAAGAACCGCCGCACAAGGCGATTAGAATTTTTACACAGTGGTTTGATTCCTGGCACAAAACATATTTATCTCATCAAGAATCCCTTTGATGCCGGAGTTTCGTGCGGCAGTCAGTTGAGTGGCGAAACCGCATTCTTCCAGAAACGGAATCGGATGTTCTGCAATTTCGCAGAGGGGGACATCACGGTAGAGTTCCATGATGACATACAGGATTCCGCGAATCAACATCGTATCTGAGGTTGCCTCAATCGTGAGGCAACCATTTTTTTGTCCTAATTTCAGCCAAACCTTGGATTGACAACCCTCATACAAATACTGTGGCTGCATCAGCTGCTCCTGATGAGGGGAAACATAGGCTGACAATTCCACGAGAAACGAATAGCGGGTGTATTCGTCATCAAATTGAAACAGCTCCTCTTTTATGGAGTTCCATCGCTCCTGCAACATATCAGTAATACCTCCTGTAACGCCTGTAAAAAGCGGTCTATTTCTTCTGTTGTATTCCGGTAAGAGGGAGACACGCGAACTGCATGTTCAATCCCAAGATGTGTCATCAGCGGCATTGCACAGTGCATACCGGAGCGCACGGCAAATCCTTTTTTGTCGAGCAGCATCGCTATATCATAGGGATGGGCGCCTTCAACGGTAAAGGAGGCGCAAACCTGCTTTTGGTTGTGCAGGGCTGCATCGGAGAGCAGGTGAAGTCCCTTGATTTCAGAAAGGCCTTTTACCAAATGCTTCATCAAACCTTGCTCTTTTAAAAACAGGTCTTCTTCGCGCATGCTGCGATGGCGCAATGCGGTTGCAAGTCCGGTCGCACCAACAAAATTAGGCGTTCCGGCTTCGAAACAATAAGGCGCATCTTCGAAAGTGCAATCATCGATGCTGCATCTTTTTACCATTCCGCCTCCGAAGGATGACGGATTTAGCTTCTTGATTAGACAATCCTTTATATATAAGACGCCAATACCTGTGGTCGCTCCGATTTTGTGTCCGGAGAAGGCATAAAAATCGCAATCAATTTCTTTTAGATCCGGATGAGAGTGTGCGATGGCTTGCGCTCCGTCTACAACAGAAATTGCGCCGGTTTCGCGCGCTTTTTTGCAAATGTGTTTCACATCAAAATAGGTGCCAAGTACGTTCGAACAATGGGTGATGGCGACGATTCTGGTCTTATCCGAGAGTTTGGATTCCAGATCTTCTGCGGAGGTAGCGACAATCAGTGTCGCGCCTTTGCGCAATGCCAATTGCTGCCATGGCAGAAAATTGGAATGATGTTCATATACGGTGGTTAGAATTTCGTCGCCTTCGCTGACAAAGTCTGACAGGATTCGCGCTGCCTGGTTTAAGCTTTCCGTAGCACCGGAAGTAAATACAATTTCATTCGGGGTCGCATTGAGATAGACAGCCACATCAGCACGGTCTTTTTCGTAGGTGGCGGTACTTTCCTCGCTAAGCCGATAAATTCCACGATGCACATTCGCATTGCATTTGACGATACGCTGATTGATTTGATCGATGACGACATCTTCCACCGGTGCAGTGGCCGCATTGTCCAGGTAGACAAAAGCATGCTCTGATGCCTGTGTTTCACGATATAAAAGGGCAGCAAGTTCCCCTGTTGTCTCGATTTCAGACATATCATATTTTTGCAGATTCACACCCAGATCCTCCGCCAGAGCAAGATATAACAACACTTTTTTTGTCATATAGGAACTGGTGGCGCCACAATGCTTGGAAACATCTAGCAGTGCGGCTTCATTGGGATTCAGTTTTCCTGCTTTTTCCACACTCTTTTTTGCCAGTTCATTGATATTATCCGTTTGAATTCCTTCCTCATCATCGAGCAAAAATTTATCAAGCACATATTGGTGTATGTGTTTTTGAAATGCGAAAAGGCCCGGTTTTTCAGGGCCTTTTAACGCTTTGATTTCTGCTGATGCCTTTTGGTTGGAAAGCATAAGTCGCTTAATAATTCCACTTTTATCCAGCATCATATTTCCTCTTGTTATCCGATTAATACTTCAAGTCCGAGCGCTTCTCCAAGTGCAACCAGCTCATCAAAATATTCGCCGTAGACAAATGGGATGTGATTACCAACCTGAATTTGATTCTTAAAGAATCTCTTTGAATCTTCAACCTGAATCAGGGATCCTAAAGTACAGTTGTCCATATCATATCCAAAGCCACCTTTTAAGACACCTTTTGATACGAAAAGCTTGTTGCAGGTCGCATCGAAACGGCACATTGTAACCGGCTGACCGGCATCCTGATCAAAGTCCTGACGCATGGTTACACCGAATCCGCTGTATGCGAATGGGCGAATTGCAAACTGAGCCGGATCTGCATCAAATCCCTTCATCTTGCGGTTTGCAACAGAATGTCCGGTCATAATCATGTTTGGAGTACCATTTAACTGATCCCATTTTTCCTGTCCAATGTGATCTTTGCTGAAATGCATCATCACACCGTCATTTGGAAGTGAACCATCCGGCATGGTAAGCACAGCAGTATTGCCCATGTAGGAAGGCTTTCCTGCAATTGCCTGAAGAGCAGCCTTAGAAACAACAGCTGCCACATCATACTCGCACGCACTTGGGATTCCGTTTTCATTATTCAAAGAATGTGAAATACAGAATGTGAAGCGTTCTTTATTGATACGGCAGGTTGAACAAGCATCCGGGCATGGAGCTGTAAATGCATTGCACTCATTGGCCTTCATCAACTTCTGAATCAGGTAATACATCTTAACGGACGGAATCATGTTTTCCTTTGTCATCGCCAGGGTTTCCGCATTGTTCATCAATTCATCTACAATCTTTTCCACTTCTTTCATATCATCGGCGTTGATATTTTCCTGATGACGACCCGGTGTGGTATAGTTTGTGGTTGGATCAATCTCTGCCAGCTGGTCAATTAATTCGTGTAAATTCACATAGCGGAATTTGGTTCCGAGCTTTTTGTGTACGTCTTCGAGATCAATGAAGGAATCGTTTGCACAATGATATGACAGATTGCCGTTGAAACGGGTGACACACATCACGCGTAAATTTGCAAGTGCTTTGCGTGCGCGCAGTACGCGAAGCTGCTTTCTGGCAGACTCCCAATCTACGAATGCATAGCATTCAATTCCGCGAGCTTTCATAGCGGATGTATTGATAGTAATACCAAAATCGTTTCCGATAAATGCAACCGGCTTATTCACCATTTGCGCAAATTCTACAAACATCTCACCTGTACGGCCGGTTGTAGAAAGAAAGTAAAAGTCTGTATCTTCCTGACCCTCACAAAGCTTTCGCATTTCAACCTCAGAGATTCTCCAGTTTTCAGTGTGATTGCGATAGCGATGTGGCTCAAGAATTTCCACGCCTTCCGGCATGTTGTGCTGGATTCCCATTAAGAAACCTTTGTATGCTTCATCGTTGATCATCATATCAAATTCCGGCTCCAATTCCTTGCCTTTTCCAAAACGACATGGGCCTTCATATGGGAGTTCATGTACGATGTCGATGAAAATTGGACGCACCTTAAAGGTGGTCTTTTGAATGGTTTCGATTTCAATTGGTGTGTTCATAAAAACCTCCTGCTTCTCTCTCATTTTCTTTGGTTGTGAGTGTAAAATATCTCACATAAGAATTTTAACAAGTGAAAAGCATGCATCAAAAATTCAAAATCTAAATAACATATTCACAAATTCTATCAGTATATATTTGGGACAATCCTTTGTGTACTTTACAACCATATATTTACAGAATTGAATAGCAAGCTGGATGCATAAGGCTGGTGAGAGTCACCGGATTGCGTTATAATAAGTTCGTATTGTATCAAGCATTAGATATAAAGGGGGCCGTTATGAAAAGAAAAATATTATCATATGTAATGGTATTGGCTCTGCTGGGTGGAATTGCAGGAGGATGCGGGAAAACGTCCTACGGCGAAACGCAGCTTGAGGAAGCAAAAGAAACACAGCAGTCAGAGGATGAAACTGAAGCGCGGGAGCAGCCAACAGAACAAGAAACTGAGACTCAGACTACAACAGAAAATAAGGGGGAAGAGAGTATGGAACTTCATGTAGAAGGAAGAAAGTTATGCGACGCAAATGGGAAACAAATCCAGTTGAGGGGCGTCAGCACCCATGGAATTGCATGGTTCCCGGATTATGTAAATGAGGCAGCAGTTGCGGATTTAAAGAGCTGGGGCGCAAATGTATTTCGCATTGCAATGTATACCGCAGAATATGACGGATACTGCACCGGTGGTGACCAGACCAGGTTAAAGTCCATCGTGGATGCAGGTGTGGAAGCTGCCACAAAGAACGAGATGTATGTCATCATCGACTGGCATGTACTGAACGACAATGATCCGAATACCTATAAAGATCAGGCGATTGCCTTCTTTGATGAGATGTCTGCAAAGTATGCAAGTTACGACAATGTCATCTATGAGATATGTAATGAACCTTGCAACGGAACCTCATGGAGTTCTATCAAGAGCTATGCAGAAACAGTGATTCCGGTTATCAGAAAAAATGCGCCGGAATCCGTTATCATCGTCGGAACACCGAATTGGAGTCAGTTTGTAAACGAAGCTGCGGCGGATCCAATCACAAAATATGATAACATTATGTATGCGCTTCATTTCTATGCAGCAACGCATAAAGACGATTTGAGAAATACCATGGTTGCTGCCACAAAAGCCGGATTGCCAATTTTTGTATCAGAGTATGGAATCTGTGATGCCAGCGGAAATGGGGCAATTGATGTAGATTCAGCCAATCAGTGGCTTAGTACCTTGGACGAATATGGAATCAGTTATGTGTGTTGGAATCTTTCAAACAAGGACGAGTCATCAGCTATTTTGAAGAGCAGTTGCAGCAAGACAAGTGGATTTACAACAGATGATTTGAGTGAGGAAGGCGTTTGGCTTTACAATATGCTGCAGTCTAAGAAATAAAGCATGGTTACCAATCATGAGCGAATAGAATGATTTTCCTTGATATAATTGATGCCTGAGGCTATAATGACTAGGTGTTAATTAAACGAAACAAGATTTCAGGAGGACGAAAATGGAGCAGGAGAAAGTCATAGTCATTGACTTCGGCGGCCAGTACAACCAGCTGGTGGCGCGACGCGTGCGAGAATGCAATGTATATTGCGAGATTTATTCTTATCGCACACCAATCGAACAGATTAAAGAAATGAATCCGAAGGGTATCATCTTAACCGGTGGACCAAACAGCTGTTACGAAGAGGATTCTCCTACATATACCAAGGAGCTTTTTGAGCTGGGAATTCCGGTTTTGGGTCTGTGCTACGGCGCACAGCTGATGAACCATATTCTTGGCGGAAAAGTGGAAAAGGCACCTGTCCGTGAATACGGAAAGACAGAGACCTTTATCGACGGTGCGAAGGATAGTTTGTTTGCAGGGGTTGAGGATGAGACCGTTGTTTGGATGAGCCACTTTGACTATATTTCCAAGCCGGCACCGGGATTTGAAATCATTGCGCATACCGCAGATTGTCCGGTTGCAGCTGATGCAAATGAAGCGAAAAAATTATATGCGATTCAGTTCCATCCTGAAGTATTACATACCGTAAAAGGAAAAGAAATTCTCCACAACTTTGTGCGAAACATTTGCCAGACCGCAGGAAGCTGGAAGATGGATTCTTTCGCAGAAAATGCGGTTAGAGAAATCCGCGAAAAGGTTGGAGACGGAAAGGTGCTTCTTGCACTTTCTGGAGGTGTAGACTCCTCTGTACTTGCCGCTCTCCTTGCAAAAGCAATCGGCAAGCAGCTCACTTGCGTATTCGTTGATCACGGACTTCTGCGCAAGAATGAAGGAGATGAAGTCGAAGGCGTATTCGGACCGAATGGCGACTTTGATATCAATTTTGTCCGTGTCAATGCACAGGAGCGCTATTATGCGAAGCTTGCCGGCGTCACAGAGCCGGAGCGCAAGCGTAAAATCATCGGTGAAGAATTTATTCGTGTATTCGAAGAAGAAGCAAAGAAAATTGGAAAAGTGGATTTCCTTGCACAGGGAACCATCTACCCGGACGTAGTAGAATCCGGACTCGGCGGTGAATCCGCTGTAATCAAATCCCACCACAATGTAGGTGGTCTTCCGGACTTCGTAGATTTCAAGGAAATCATTGAGCCGCTTCGCAACCTCTTCAAGGATGAGGTTCGAGCAGTGGGCTTAGAGCTTGGTCTTCCGGAATACCTCGTATTCCGTCAGCCGTTCCCTGGCCCAGGACTTGGAATCCGTATCATCGGCGAAGTGACCGCTGAGAAGGTCCGCATGGTGCAGGATGCCGATTACATTTATCGCGAGGAAGTGGACAAAGCTGCACGCGAATACAAGGAAGCAAATGGTGTCGAGGCACCGTGGATGCCGAACCAGTACTTCGCAGCACTCACAAACATGCGCTCAGTCGGCGTCATGGGTGATGAGCGCACCTACGATTACGCAGTCGCAGTCCGCGCAGTCCGCACCATCGACTTTATGACCGCGGAGGCAGCAGAGATTCCATTTGCGGTACTTCAGACAGTAATGAGCCGAATCATTAATGAAGTACGCGGAGTGAATCGCGTAATGTATGATTTGACCAGTAAGCCGCCTGGAACGATTGAGATGGAGTAGACCCGCTAAAAGATATTATTGCCCGCAAACCCTTGTATTTAAAGGGCTTGCGGGCTTTTTTGTATTTGAGTGATACGAAAATGATGAATTGTTTCAAGTGGTTTGCAGGTTACGAAACATGTAATTTCATTTCTGTTATATTTATTTTCTGATATATATTTTTACAAAGGAGAAATAAATTATGGCAGCGTATTTTAATCAGAAAACAAAGAAATGGGATGCAAATTTTTCTTACAAGGACTATGAGAATAATTCCAAAAAGAAAATGAAGCGAGGATTTCAAACTAAGGAAGAAGCAGAGGCTTGGGAGACAGAGTATAAAGAGCTCTGTAAAAAAGATATGTCTAAGACTTTTGGGGAGTTTTATAAAAATTATGAAAGTGACATTCGGCCAAGAGTAAAGGAAAGTACATGGAGGTCAAAGGAGTATGTGATCAAACACAAAATCCTTCCGTATTATCAAGATAAGCCAATGAATAGCATTAAACCCTTGGACATTCTAAAATGGCAAAACGAGTTGCTTGAAATGCATAATAAAAAAGGAAATGAACTTTCCGGTACTTATCTAAAAACGATACAATCGCAACTGAGCGCTATATTTAACCATGCGGTACGATATTATGATTTAAACGGTAATCCGGTTAAAAAGGCAGGGCCAATAGGAATTGTTCGAGCGAACGAAGTGAACTATTGGACAAAGGAAGAGTATTTAAGATTTATTGAAAGCATGAAGGATAATAATAAGTACTATTATGCATTGGAAATACTTTATTGGTGCGGGCTTCGAACAGGAGAAGTATTGGCGTTGACAGAATCGGATTTTGATTTTGTACACCATACAGTATCAATTACAAAATCTTTTCAGATAATCAATGGAGCAGAGGTTATTACAAAGCCTAAAACGATAAATGGAATAAGAACTGTAACTGTTCCGGTGTCCTTATGCAAACAATTGAAAGAATATGTTGGTCAATTAAATGATGGTGAAAGGTTGTTTCCGTATGCAAGACAAAGATTATATAAAGAACTGAAAAAGGGAATTCAAGTATCGGGTGTAAAAGATATACGTTTGCATGATTTGAGACATAGCCATGTATCTCTTCTTATTCATATGGGATACACCGCCTTTGAAATAGCAAAAAGAGTGGGACATAAAAGTGAACGGGTTACATACTATTATGCACATATGTTTCCGGGAGTGCAGGAAAACATGGCGGAGAGATTGGATGCGGAGAGAAATAGTGTTTTATAAAATTTAAGAATATTATCATGATAACAAAAGCAACCTAAAATAGTTGCGTTAATAAAAAGCAATCTAAATAAGTTGCTTTTGGAAGTGCCGAGTCATATAATGATCCCTCTGACGTAGGGTAGTTGTCACTCGCCTCCCATTTTGGTATGGTAATTACCAAAGGGACAGGTGTAGGAATTAACACCTTGTACAGATGGCGAGATGAAGCCAAGAACAAGCGAGGATTATCAGCTACAACAAAGTACAAGAACGCTGATAAATGGAGTAGACAGGATAAGTTTACAGTTGTTTTAGAGACAGCAAATTTATCAGAAATAGAATTCTCTGAGTATTGCAGAGAAAAAGGTATCTATCCAGAACAAGTCAAAGAATAGCGAAATGCTGGACGATTTCCCGATGATTTTATGTTCCAACTAACACGAGAAGAAGTTGAAGCCGTGAAGTCGCAAATTGCGACTTCACCAAATTCAAATTTTTACTCTGGACAAGGGGGAGGCCGCAGAAAACCACCATA